>JAFXGK010000009.1 GCA_017513245.1 Clostridia bacterium | reverse complement strand
TGAAATCTGAACCCCCAAGTCCAGGTGCGATCGTTGGAAAAGACGCGTAAAACATGGATTTTTCAAGCACTTGGAAATTATGTGAGGGTTCGAAGTCATACGCAAAAACGGCAAAAATATCTTTTTTATAGTCCTTACACAGAAAAAGCACCGGCGTTGTCGGTGCTTTTTTTAATAAAATTCGTGCCGCGTAGAGGGAAGGACTGCTTATCAAAACAAGTGCGGTATTTCATTCGTCTGGTATTGTAATAAACTTTATTCATGGGGTGAATTAATGAAAGAATTTTATCTCAAACCGAAGTTGTTTTCGGTTATTTCAAAGTACACCAAGCAACAATTCATAAAGGATATTACTGCAGGTCTTATCGTTGCGGTTATTGCGCTTCCGCTTTCTATCGCGCTTGCCATCGCCTCGGGCGTTGAGCCTGCATGCGGAATATATACCGCTATCGCCGCAGGTTTTATCGTGTCGCTCTTAGGCGGCAGCCGCGTTCAGATTGCGGGCCCTACCGCCGCCTTTGCCACCATAGTTGCAGGCATCGTTGCCACCAAGGGAATGGACGGTCTGTTTATTGCTACCGTGCTTGCAGGTATCATCCTCGTTATTATGGGCATTTGCAAGGTTGGCAAGCTTATAAAATACATCCCCCACACGATAACGACCGGCTTTACAGCAGGTGTCGCAATTACCATTTTTGCGGGCCAAATCAAGGACTTCCTCGGTCTTACCTATGCCGCCGACGTTAAACCTATCGAAACCATCGAAAAGCTCGAGGCCAATATACACGCTATCGGCACCATAAGTATCGAAGCGCTGATTATTGGCGTTGTGAGCCTTTTAATACTCATCGTTTATCCCAAGTTTGAAAAGCGCGTTCCGCCCTCACTTATTGCGGTTGTGGTAAGCGCCTTGCTCGTGAAATTCATCCCCGCCTTAGATAGCGGAGTTTATACCATCGGCGAACTCTATAACATTCCCATGGGTCTGCCGAGCGTAGGTCTCGGCGCGATGGAGATAACCGCCTCTCGTGTGGTCGAAATGCTGCCCGATGCCTTTGCGATTGCCGTTCTCGCCGCGATTGAGTCGCTGCTTTCCTGCGTTGTGGCCGATAATATGATAAACTCACGCCACAATCCCAATGCCGAGCTTGTGGCTCAGGGCGCCGCAAACATCGGCTCGGTACTCTTCGGCGGAATTCCCGCCACGGGCGCAATTGCGCGTACCGCCGCCAACATCAAAAACGGTGGCCGCACACCCGTCGCAGGTATGGTACATTCGCTCGTGCTGTTGCTTGTGGTTCTTTTCTTGATGCCGCTTGCAGGCCTTATCCCGATGCCGACCATCGCCGCAATTTTATTTATAGTGGCATATAATATGAGCGAAATTCGCAACCTTAAAAAGATTATATCGAGCAAAAAGGTCTTCGATATTATCGTAGCATTTGTAACCCTCATTCTCACGGTAATCTTCGATTTAATCGTTGCCATTGCCGTAGGCCTTGCGCTGGCAGTAATCTTCTGGCTGATCGAAAAGATAAAGCGCAAAAAGTAACTTCAAAACGCAGTATTTCCTTGTGGGAATACTGCGTTTTTTGCCTTTAAACTATTTACTTTTTTTGGCGCAGGTGGTATGATATTTTTAGGTAAAAAAGGAGGAATTCTTATGAAAAAATTACCTTTAGGTTATTTTGCTGTTCAAAGCGATTTCGAAAACGCGCCGAAGGACAGCTTTACATACCGCGGTGAAACCTTCGAGGTAAAAGAGGGCGAGAACCTCTTTTCTAACGCCAAGGAAGCCGTTGAGGCCGCCTATAACGGCGTTGCCCCGACCGAGGTTATCTGCGGACTGCCTTATGATAGTTTTCCGGCTCCGGTTTTACTGTTTTCGGCGGGCAAGCATAATATAGAGGCTTTTGACCGCGTAAAGATTTTAAAATCGGTGGTTATGCTGGGCGAAAAAGCAGGCGTAAACCCCAATCTTCCTTCCTCCAACCGCACTGCCTTGCCCGAGCTCAACCCCGAGCGTGGCGAAGGGGAGAGTATCCTCGTCGGCCACTATTGGTATGGCAAAATTTGGGTTGAGGCCGCAGAGTGTGAGTGCCTTATTATGGACGGCTTTTTGTCGGCCGGCGTCCGCTTTAAGGACGTGCGCAAAACGGGCGGCAAGTTCCGTTTTGAGAGCAAAAATATAATTCACGAGGGCCGTTGCGGCTGGGATCATAATCAGTATAACTTTGTTCCTGCCGCGCCCGACAGCACGCTCGACCGCGACGTGCTTATAAAGAACGTCCGCATAATAAAATTCCCCGACCTCGATTACGGCGGCTCTTTTGCGCTCATAAACGCACACAAGGCCGTGCTCGATAACGTTTGCTTCGAGGGCTCGGGTCAGCTAATAGGCTTTACCAACCTCACAAGCAGCTACTCAAACTGCTCGCAGTTTCCGACCACCGAAATCACCGTTAAAAACAGCTATATCGCCAATGCAAGCGGTGAAAACGGCATAAGCTTCAGCACGATTGGAGAAGGGGATAAGTCCTTTAGCGCAACCGTTTCGGGCTGCACGATTATAAACGCATCGCGCAAGGATGCCCCGGTAATCAACCCCTATTTCACAAGCGATAAGCACACCTTAACGGTCAGCGACTGCCTAATAACCGACACCCGTGAGAACTTATCTGCGGCCGTATCGGTTACGGGCTGTGCTAGCGGTGTAAAGGTTGAAAACTGCAGTATTTCGGGCTTCTTGGCCGACTGCGCAACCGTTGCGCCTCCGCCCGTGGACGTTCCCGAGTATATCGATACCACCGCAGATATCACAAACGGTGAGGATGCACACAAAATCCTCAAAAACGCCGATTTCTCGGCGCTTGACAGCTACTATGAGGGCACCAAGGCTTATTACGGCGACCAGCACGTACATACTAAGTGCGGCGGTACCAGCGACGGCTCTTTCCCGATGTCCGATTGGCCCGAAGAGATGGATAACATCGGCCTCGACTTCGCAATAATAGTTGACCATCGCCAGATGCGCGGCTTCTTCCTGCCCGAATGGAATGAAGAGCGCTTCCTTATGGGTAACGAGCCCAGCGCACGTATAACAGAACTTAATGCTAATGCAGAAGGCTACAGCAACATCCACTATAATATGCTCGTGCCCAATAAATACGGTCTTGCTATGATATTTGCAAATTTCCCCGAGTTTGAGTTCCGCGGAGATGAACTTAACGGCTCCCACAAATATCCCTCCTTCACCAAGGAACGCTTTATGGAACTCACCTCGTTTATTCAGTCGATTGGCGGTATGATGGTTCATCCTCACCCGAAGACCATGCTGTCCTCGACCGATCCGCTCGACTTCTATTACGGCGAGCATATGTTCCTCGAAACGCTGTATGAAACCTTTGAGAGCAACTTCTCGTTTAAAAACTACGAGCTTTGGACACAGCTTTTAGCCCTCGGCAAGCACGTTTATACCTCGGGCGGCTCGGATACGCACCGCCGTCCCTCTAATGCCGTCGTTTCAACCTTCTATACCAAGGAGCGCCGCGACTCGGCCTTCTTTGAGCAGATGAAAAAAGGCGACTTCACGGTTGGTTGCGTCGGTATGAAGATGTTTATTGACGGCAATCCCATGGGCAGCGAGCTCGAATATAAGGACGGTATGGTTTTAACCCTTCGCGTTGATGATTTCTTTAAATATCAGTGGAAGGAAAATACCGCATACGAACTTCGAATTTACTCCGATAAAGGCCTTGTATATAAGTCGCTTTACGACGGTACAAAGCCGCAGGAAATCGCCCTTGAAGTTAAAAAGCGTAACTTCTACCGCGCCGAGGTGTTTGATTTAACCCACGGATACCGCGTAGCGGTAAGCAACCCCATTTGGCTTGATAAATAAGTAAAAAAAGAACTGTGACCGAAGTCACAGTTCTTTTTTGTTATAACTCTGTTACAAGTTCGTCGAGCTCTTTGCGTTTTTTGCGGCGGAGTTTATCGTCAGGCGAGGGGTATCCCACTGTGATAACCAGTCGCACGGCGCCGTCAAGTCCGCAAATTTTGCGTATAGGCTCGTCGTCAAGCCAGCCAATAATACACGTGCCCAAACCCTGAGCCGTTGCCTCAGCCGTAATATAGGCCGAAAGAATGCCAATATCGATGGAGCGATAATCGTTATGCTTGAGTTTAGAGCCCATAGCCGCCATCTTGGAATAGGGTTTTTCTGAAATAACCAAAATTACGGGCGCATCGGGAGCGAAGGAGTTCAGTCCCATCTGCATTGTGGTTTTTGCAACCGCCTTGGCGTTCTCGCCTCGGCAAACCGTAATATGATAAGGCTGACAGTTGCAGGCCGAGGGGGAGAGCTGCGCAGCGCGCAAAACAGAATCAATCTTCTCCTTTTCAACCTCGCGACCGGCATCGTATTTTCTGCAGGATTGACGTGCTTCGGCAATCTCTAAAAAGTTCATATATTTCTCCTATTAACCAAAGAAATGTTTCTCTGCGCTGGCGCAAAGGAAGTGGTAAACCGGCAGATGCAGTTCCTGAACTTTAAAGGTTTCGGTCTCGGGAACGCAGATGCAAACGTCTGCAATTTCCTTCATTTTACCGCCCTTTTCACCCGTAAGGCCGATAACGGTAATGCCGAGAGCCTTTGCAAGCTGAGCAGCCTTAACAACGTTTTTGGAGTTACCTGAGGTGGTAATACCGATAAATACGTCGCCGCAGTTGCCGATGCCGAAAAGCTGCTGTGCAAAGATAAGCGAGGGGTCAACGTCGTTGGAATAGGCGGTGGTAAGACCGTTGTGACCGGTAAGTGCAATGGCGGGGAGAGCACCCTGCAATTTTCCGAGCATATCATCGTCTAGCTCGGGGTTGGCGGCCTTGAGTTCGGCTTTATAGTCCTCATCAAGCGGACGCAGGCTTAAAAAGCCCTTCATCAGTTCGCCCACTATGTGCTCCGAGTCGGCGCAACTGCCGCCGTTGCCGCAAACCATAAGTTTTCCGCCGTTTTCATAGGTGTCGATAATAGCCTTGTCGGCAGAAACTATCTGCTCACGGCAAACGCCGAGGCAGGGATATCTGTTCATCAGTTCGTTAAGCATTGTTTTTTCCTCCGTTGTAAACAGCAACCGCAACGGCTGCATAATCTCCGATTTTCTCACCGAGTCCCGCAGGCACAACCTCGCAAACCTCGCGAGAACGAGCGAGTGTTTCGCGCTCGATAACCTCTTTGGCTGCAGGCCAAATAAGTTCTCTGGAGCGCGCAAAAATGCTGCCTATGACAATTCGCTCGGGGTTTAGAATATCAATAATAACCGAAAGTCCCTTGCCGAGGAATTCTCCGCACTTGGCATAAACTGCGAGCGCCGTCGGATCGCCCTCGTCGGCTGCATCGGCAATGGTCTTAGCGGTGCATTTGGTTATATCATCGGGGTCAAAGAAGGCAGGCTTTTTGCCCTGCTGGAAGGCCTCCATGCCCATGGTGTAGCCAATCTGTGCAATACCGCGACCGCTGCAAAAGCCCTCAAATGAGCCGCTTTTTCCGTAACCCGAGGGACCAAACTCAGTCAGACGAATATGTCCGAGTTCACCGGCCATACCGTTTTTTCCGGTATAGAGTCGGCCACCGAGGATAAGTCCTGCGCCGAGACCGGTACCAAACGTCATAAATATCATATTGTCGGCGCCTCGGCCTGCGCCAAACTGCCATTCGGCAAGCGCGCAAGCATCGGCGTCGTTCTGCAGATATGCGGGAATTCCAAACTCTTCTTTCAACATATCGCAGATGTGAATGTTATCCCAAAGCGGAAGATTCGGGGGAGAGAGCACCGTTCCCGTCTCGGAATCGAGCGGACCGCCGCAGGAAATGCCGATAGCCTCGGCGTCACAGTCAAGTTCGCGTATGGCGGCCTTGATTTTGTCAATAACCTCGCTTGGAGGCATATCAATTCCGGTGGGGAACTTAATCTTATTTACGATTTCAATGCCCTCAGAGCCGATTTTTCCGTGAATTACGGCACATTTGGTGCCGCCCATATCAATTCCGATAACAGAACGCATTATATCACCTTTTCAATTTCCTTGTTTATACGCTCGCGAAGCTTAATCATAAAGTCGTTGTCGTGCGGATAGTCGTCAAAGGTAATGGGCATACCTGCAACCTCTTCAATTATCTCAACAACACGGTCGTGACCTACGTAGCTTTCAAGCAATCTCATTGCGCGCAAATCGCAAAGAGCCATAGCGAAAACAACCAAGCGGATGGACTCGATAGGACCGTTGCGTCCCGGATAAACCGAGAAAGCATCGCCCGACGGGAATGCGCTTACGCAGTCGGTAACGAGGAAGGGGTTGAGCAGATGCTCACTGCCCTTGCTGTAGTAGAAGTTATAACCCCAGGTTAAGAAACCTGTAAGGTTGTATTTAAAGAACTGTGTGGCAATAGTGCGGTTACGCGACTGGGGCATAGCCATAAAGCGGTTGCTTACCTTGTAGGTCTGACCGCAGCAGTAATAGCCAAACAGGGGAGAAACCTTATTCTCAAGGAAGGGGGTAATGTGGTTGATGGAAACGATGGGGGTATCAACCGCACCGGTGCTGTAGAAATCGTAGCTCGAGAGAGCGTCGATGATGGTGTAATCCTTAAGAAGCGGCTTAACAAACTTATAAAGCTGCTTATAATGCTCAAGATGGTCGGGATTGGGCTCGTCGGAAATGTGGAATAAAACGTTATCCTTAATTCCGAGTGCTTCAATACGCTCGATAAGAGCAGGTAAGAACTGCGAAAGGAAGTTGAAGTACTCCTTAGAATCGGAAGCAACGTCCCAGCCGAAGATACGCTTCTTCTTGCCGTCAACACGGGCTACAATCTTAGGTGTCTTTTCGGCTCCCCACTGTGTAAACAGGTGAGCCATCTCAAAGCGCTTAATGCCGAGTTTCTGGCAAAGGGCAACCCAACGGTCAAATTTTTCGAAGCCAAAGGTAAATTTATCGCCGTTTTGCTCAACGTCAATGAGCTGAACGGTCGGACGCTCATGACCGACGAAGGTATCAAGCGGGGGAGTAAAGATGGGGGTTAAGATGGTGTTGATTCCGTTTTTAACAGCGGTCTCAACAAACTGCTCAATAAGCTTCCAATGACGGGGAGAGAACATCTTAACTCCATAGTAGGAAGCAATACAGTCGGTATGGAACCATTGCGAGAAGAGGAAATCGGTCTCGGGCAGCTTGGCGGCTAAAACCTTAACGGTCATATGAAGGGTGATGCCCTTTTTGCCGTTTTTAAAGCGAACAAGGCATTCATCATTCCACTGCGGGTCGCTGATTTCGAAGAACAGGTCGATAGGATACTCTCCTGCGGGGATATCCTCGGGCAAACGGATGGTTACAAACAGCGAACGCCAAATATTGGTGGCCGAGTAAAGGCGGCTGCCGGGAATATCAAAAAGCGGGTCGGGGTAAAGACCGATATTGGTTCTCTCATAGTAATCGTCAAGAGGGAACATGGTTGTAGCAAAGGTGGGAAGCTCAGACGGAACGTTACCAACCGAATTAAGCTTTATGTATTTCTTAAGCGGAGAACGAACGTGAACCTTAAAGCCGCAACGCTCGGAAAGCATATGAATGGTGTCGCATAAGGTTTTGGTATAGGCAACCTGATATGCAAGAATATCGCCGCCGAGAGCGGTCATTTCGGTAATTTCAGGTGCCGTAACTTCACGGTCGAGGAAAACCTTTTCCTGCGAAGAAATCTGTTTAAAAATAATTCTATCCATAATGTCCTCCAAAAAGGGATATTTTTACTATTATATTATCGCATAATCTTACGTTAAAATCAACAGTAAAAAAGAAAAACACCCGTGAAAACACGGGTGTTTTAAAAACCATAATTGACTTAAATTACTTAAGCTCAACCTTAGCGCCAACTTCTTCGAGCTTAGCCTTGATAGCTTCAGCGTCTTCCTTAGAAGCAGCTTCCTTAAGGGTCTTGGGAGCGCCGTCAACAACAGCCTTTGCATCAGCAAGGCCGAGACCGGTGATCTCGCGAACAACCTTAATAACCTTAATCTTCTCAGCGCCTGCCTCAGCGAGAACAACGTCAAACTCAGTCTTCTCAGCAGCAGCGGCTGCGCCACCCTCAACGGGAGCTGCAACTGCAACAGCAGCAGCGGCGGATACGCCGAATTCCTCTTCTACAGCCTTAACAAGCTCAGAAAGTTCAAGAACGGTAAGAGTCTTAAGCTCTTCAACAATAGCGGTAACTTTTTCAGATGCCATTTTATTTTCCTCCAAATTAAATAAATTTATAAATTTTGATTTTTTGACTATTCAGCAGGATTGTTATCCTTATCAACGATAGCCTGAACTGCACGTGCGAATGCAGCGATCGGAGCCTGGAAGGCGCCGAGTACAGTTGCGAGAAGAACCTCTCTCGAGGGAAGCTTTGCAAGGCTCTCAACGGTAGCGGTGTCAACAACAGCACCATCGAGGAAACCACACTTAATAGTGAAGTTTTCATGTGCATCAGCAAACTTCTTTAAAATTCTTGCAGCTGCGGTGTAATCGTCATTGCTGATGGCGATAGCGGTGGTGCCCTCTAATACGGACTTCATCTCACCGAGACCTGCCTCTTCAGCAGCGCGACCGAGAAGGGTGTTCTTAACTACGAAGTAGTGAACGCCGGCTTCGCGGAGTTCCTTACGGAGAGCGGTGTCATCTGCAACGCTGGTGCCCTTGTAGTCAACTACAACACCGGTGCAAGCGCCCTTAAGCTCTTCAGTAAGTTCAGCAACGATTTGTTTCTTTTGCTCTAAAACCTTTTCGCTTGGCAAATCGAATTCACCTCCAAAAAATTTAGTGTGCAGACACTAAAAAAGCGCCCGTCTGCATAAAGACAGACGGGCACGAAACCATAAAAGATTACGTTTGCCATCCT
>JAFXGK010000036.1 GCA_017513245.1 Clostridia bacterium | reverse complement strand
GTGCTACGTTACCTGCGAATACATAGGTACCGGCGGACGTAAATCCTAATCTGCCGCTCTACGGCTTATGGTTAAACAGTTCTTAGGGGTAGGAACAGTGCTGTAAGCATGTAAACCGCAGGATAACTTTGGCGAAGGATTCTAACTCCGAGAGGAGGCGCACTCTTTGTTAGTGTACGTTATCAATCAGCATGGCAAACCTTTAATGCCTTGTTCAGCCAGAAAAGCCCGTGTGCTTTTGAAAGAAGGAAAAGCTATTGCCATTCGCCGCGAGCCGTTCACTATTCGATTAAAATTTGGCTCCAGCGGGTACAAACAACCAATAACTTTAGGAGTGGACGCGGGCGCAAAGCACATCGGTTTATCGGCGTCAACTGTCAAGCGTGAAGTCTACTCGGCAGAAGTTGTTTTGCGCACCGACATTACTGATTTGCTTTCAACCCGTCGGGAATTGCGCAGGGCAAGACGTAACCGTAAAACTCGTTACCGTCAGCCAAGATTTTTAAACCGTGTTAAAGCCAAGAAAAAAGGGTGGTTGGCTCCTACTATTCAAAACCGTATCAACGCTCATCTGAAGGTCGTCGATAACGTCTGCAAGATTCTGCCTGTGACAAAAATCGTCGTCGAAACCGCGAGCTTCGATATCCAAAAGCTCAAGAGCCCCGAAATCAGCGGCGCGGAATATCAGCAAGGTGAGCAACTTAATTTTTGGAACGTGCGCGAATATATTCTCTTCCGTGATAACCATACTTGCCAACACTGCCACGGGAAGAGCAAAGACAACGTTCTGAACGTTCATCATCTTGAAAGCCGCAAGACCGGCGGCGACGCTCCCAATAATCTAATCACGTTGTGCGAGACTTGCCATAAAGCTTATCACGCAGGGAAAATCAAACTCAAGCAAAAGCGCGGGCAGAGCTTCAAAGCCGAAACTTTTATGGGCATTATGCGCTGGGCGTTCTTCAATAAGCTCAAAGAAATTTATCCGTTTGATGTCAAAAATACTTACGGCTATATCACGAAGAACACCCGCATTAGAGCCGGTCTGCCGAAGGAACATTACGTCGACGCATTTTGTATCGCCGACAACATGCAAGCTGAACGTCTGAATTATTACCACTATCAAAAGCAAGTTCGCAAACACAATCGGCAAATTCACAAGCTCACGATTAACAAGGGCGGAACTCGCAAGAGAAATCAATCGCCGTTTGGACTTTTCGGTTATAGGCTTTTCGACAAGGTTAAATGCAAAGGCGAAGTAGGCTTTATCTTCGGCAGACGGGCAAGCGGCAGTTTCGATATTCGTAAGCTCGACGGTACAAAAATTTCTGCCGGTATCAGCTATAAAAAATTAGTGCTAATTTCAAAACGAAAAACTTATTTAACAGAGAGGAGGTGCGCGGCTCCTCCCCACAGCTAAAGCAGGGGGGTATCCGCCGCGCATATTTGATGATTAAAACCATTGACTGCAACAACTTGAAATTTCGCGGGCTCGAATACAAGACCGACAAAGTTATCGCCGGCGATACCGTGCTGATTAAAAAAGGCGAAGTCTCTATCATTTTCGACGCCGACGGCAATCCGCACGAAATGCTTCCCGACTCCGTCAAGCAATTTCTCTTCACCGACCGCAACGGTAATGAAATTTATGCCGGCGATTATATCGGGTGCATTGACGGTTCACCGGATAGCATTGAAGCAGATTACGGCATGGAGTTCAGAGCCGAATTGTGGGAACTCCGCGAGCCGAATTACGATTTTTGAGGAGGATGAATCATGCCTATCGGTGAGAAATTGGCGGCGGTTATGACTGCTTGCCGATACATGGCGAAGGACGGACGCAACGACTTTCAAAAATACGACTACACGACTGCCGCAAGTATGTTCGGCAAAATCAATGAGGCTCTTACTGCTCAAAAACTTTTCACCGAAGTTAAAGCCGAGTTGGTTGAAAGCAGAGACGTTACCACTTCAAAAGGCAACATTGAAAAATTTGTCGTGATGAAAGTCATCGTTACGATTCACGACGCCGACGACCCTCAGCAATTTGTGACCTTTGAAGGTTACGGCTCCGGGCAAGACGCGGGCGATAAGGCGATTATGAAATCCAACACCGCCGCGCTCAAATATGCTTACATCGGCGGCTTGTGCATTGCTATGGCGGACGACCCCGAATCCGATTCCGGCACTTCCGCTTATCAACCCGCAAGACACAATTCGCAACCGAGACAATCTCAACCGCCGAAACAAAATTCTGCCGCCGAATATAAATGCGAACGTTGCGGGGCTCCCATTTCCTCCAAAGTCGCAGATTACTCGGTTCAAAAGTTCGGCAAGAATTTATGTTACAACTGCCAAAAGCAAAATTAATGGAGGTTGACCATGAAATTTCAAACCAATGAGCAAATTGAAGATATGCTCGCTGAAGTCGCTCGCCTTCGCTATTCAATCAAGCAAGCCGACGAAAACCGCAAGACTTTCCTCTCCGACGCCAAGCAAGCCGCCGATAAAAAATTTGAATTGGAAACGG
>JAFXGK010000035.1 GCA_017513245.1 Clostridia bacterium | reverse complement strand
TTTTTATATTATAACATATTTTTGCGGAAATTGTGTGAACTGATATAAAAATATGGGTATATCGCTCACAAACCGACCACACTATTCTTATCAACTAAACGGTTTACGGAGGTTTACATGGAAAATATATGTGATCTGATAGTGGCAAAAAGGAAAGAACGTGGGCTGACGCAAGCAGAGCTTGGGGCAATGCTCGGCATATCGGGCAAGGCTGTTTCAAAGTGGGAACGAGGACTATCAAAGCCTTGCGATGAGCATTTGGATCGGCTTATCGCCCTGTTCGGTTTACCGGTCGAATCCACCATAACGGCAGAAGAAAAGAGAGTAGTGCCGAAGGCAACTTTTTTGTCTACTGTTCGCAATGAATTTATTCGTATTCTCGCTACGGGTGCGATGATCGGCGTATGTGTGTGCAACTTGGCAGGTACGATATCAGCCGATTCGACCGTGGTTTCCCTCGGTTTCTCGGTCGCTCTTTTCTGCTTTGCTACGATGGTCAAAGGGTAAAAGTAAATCGCCACCCGAGAGAGTGGCGATTACGTATTATTCGTCGTATGACTTTCCGAAAAGTATCTGCATAAAATTCCGTCTGCCGTAGAGTACGCGGATGATATGAACCTCATCGCCCTCAACCTTATAAAACGCGGTATAGTTACCGCAGACAAGGAAGCGGTACGGCACTTCAAGGCTGATGATCGAGGAAAGCGGCGCACCGATTTCGGGGAAATCCGCGAGCTGACGGATGCGTTTCATAATCTTTTCAATCGTGTTGATTGCCGATTGCTCGCTGCACAGCTCGTCGGTGATATACGCTTTGATCTCTTTCATATCCTCAAGGGCATCGGGCGTAAAATTGATTTTAGCCATTGCTTACCCCCAGAAGTGCTTCGACCTCCGAGATATCAATGTATCCTTTTTCTTTAGCAGAAGCTTCACCTTTTGCAAGCTCGCTCATCAGCTTGAGCGTTGCCTGTGTCTTTTCAAATTCCTCCATATCAACGATGGCATATCTGCCACGACCGTTCTTAGTGAGGAATACGGGTTCGCCAACGGCAATATCGCGCAGTACCTCGTTATAGTTGCGCAGATCTGATACGGGCTTAATGTTTGGCATCATAAATACCTCCTTCTTTGTTTCTGCTGTATTTATTATACACTAATTCTTCGTAAAATTCAACAGCAAAATCAAAACTTTCATAAAAAATTTATAAAAGCAAGGGATGAACCGCTTGGGAACACCCCTTGATTTCGATTTATGCGAGTATCAGTTCACGCATTATTGTTTCTTCGGCAGAGCTACGAACGTTGTTCATCATCTGCACCCACCGCATTTGGTCGGTTGCTTTGAGGTGTTCGTCGATGCCTTGAGTCTTGGCAAGCTCTACCGTCAGAGAGCTCAGCATTTCGCGTGCCTGTTCGTCTACGTCGGCAAGGTAGGTGTTGAGCCGTCCTTCACCGAGCAGGGCGGAGTACCTTCCGCGACGGTGTTGCTTGAGGTAGTCAAGGTGCATTCGTCCGTACTTGCCGATGGGCTTCTGTTCGGGAAGCTCCACGTCGGGAACGAGCTTGCCGTTTTCCTCGCGGTATGTACCTCCGAGCTGTTCATAAATGGTCTTAGTGTCCTTCATTTTTTGTTCCTCCGTACGTTTTATTTCATCAAAGCCTTATACCGTAAGGGAAAACGCGTACTTGACAGTTATCTTGTGTCCTTGCGATATGCGGTTATGACGTTCAAACCTCATAGTTCGTACGGGGTTCATATTGTTAACCATCTGACCGCCAA
>JAFXGK010000008.1 GCA_017513245.1 Clostridia bacterium | reverse complement strand
AATGCAGCTCATCACAAAGGAAGAATATAAGAAGATCGTTCGCATCAGCGCAGCTCACTACGACGCGGAAAATATTTGTGTCTGAAAAGCAAATTCTGCGGATAGTCGCTGGACTGTTCCGAACTCTCGTGGTAGTGTTTGTGTTGCCAAACGGCAAACAACACAGCAGGTCAAACCTGCGGAAAGGAGAACAAGATGAAGATAACGGAAATCACAACCGTGAAACAACCGATAGCCACCAAAATCAGATTGGCAGCCTATTGCAGAGTATCAAGTGATTCCACCGATCAGCTCCATTCCTTCGCCTCGCAGATTCGGTACTACAGCGACTACACCAAGAAGCATCCCGAATACGAGCTTGTCGACATCTATGCCGACGAGGGTATCACGGGAACCGAGATGAAAAAGCGTGACGAGTTGAACCGACTGATCCGTGACTGTAAGAAAGGTCTCATCGACCGCATCATCGTCAAGTCGGTATCCCGATTTGCGAGAAACACGGAAGAACTGCTCGTAACTCTGCGTATGCTGACAGACCTCGGAGTCAGCGTGTATTTCGAGGAACAAGGCATAGACACCGACAAACTGAATATGGAAATGATCGTAACATTCCCCGGTATGGCTGCGCAACAAGAAAGCGTGAACATATCGGGGAATATGCGTTGGAGCTACCAAAAGCGGATGCAGTCCGGCGAGTTCAACTGCACCTGCCCCGCATACGGCTTCGACCTCATAAACAGTCAGATGGTTATCAACGAAACCGAGGCGATAGTAATACGCCGAATATTCAGCCTCTACCTGCAAGGATTCGGAATGCAGGCAATCGCAAACATACTCAATGAGGAAGGCGTACCAAGACGGTACGGACACACTCACTGGTACAGCGGTACGATCAAGTATGTGCTGACCAACGAGAGGTACATGGGAGATGCCCTCCTCCAAAAGAAATTCACCACTGAAACCCTCCCGTTCAGAACAATGCGTAACACAGGGCAGCTACCCAAATACTACGTGGAGAACAGTAACCCTCCCATCGTCAGCCGAGAAACCTACGAAGCGGTACAAGAGCTGATGCGCTCAAGGCAGACGAAAAACGGACGGAAGGTACACGACCATCCGCTGTCATCCAAAATGAGATGTCCCGAATGCGGAAGGAGCTTCCGAAGGATCGTCACGAGAGGTACAGCATACTGGACTTGTGCAGGCAGATCGGCAGGTGCTACAGACTGCGATAACCGCAGAGTCCGAGAAGACATGGTATACGAAGCCTTCACCGATATGGTCATAAAGCTGAAAGCAAACCAAGAAGAACTGCTCGGAATGCTGATACGGCAGATCGAAGCCATGCAGAACCGAACGAGCCGTAACCAAGAGCGAATCCGACAGATCGATAAGGAGATCGCTGACCTCGGTGCAAAGAACCTGGTCATCACAAGGCTCCATACAAGCGGAGTCCTCGGAGCAGCCGACTACTCGAAGCAGACCTCGGAGATCAGCAACCGCATCACCGATCTGCGAATCGAGAGAAGAAAGAAGCTCACCGAGGATGAGGACGACGAACTGCTTGATACCATCAAGGAGTTGAACGGCATCCTCGAAGAATACGAACCCACCACCGAGTTCGACAACGACCTGTTCGAGCAGATCGTGCAGAGCATCACGGTGAACGACAACACACAGATTACCTTCCGTCTGCTCGGCAACATCGAACTGACCGAGGAAATCAATGAGAAAGGACGGTGCAAATCCGCATGAAGAACCGAACACTGCCTTACGGCTACCGATGCGATAACGGCATCATCGTGCTACATCCCCAAGAGAGCGAGATCGTCAAGCGGATCTGTAAGGCGTACCTCGACGGACAATCCCTCCTCACCATAGCGACTTGGCTCAATGAGGAACAAATCGAATATATGCCCGAAATCATCGGTTGGAACAAGGCACGACTCAAAAGGATCATCGAGGATGAACGGTACCTCGGAAAAGAACCCTATCCAATGATCCTCGACGAAGAAACCCATATGGCAATGCAACAGACCAAGCATACCCGTAACACCCAAAAGAACACGGATCGGAAAATGGATATCTTCCAAATCGCCGTCCCCGTAAAATGCCCCATCTGTGGTCGAAGAATGCAACGCCGACACGACAGCCGATACCAATGCCAACAACGATGGCTGTGCGAGAATAAAGAGTGCCGAGAGCTGATCAAGATCACCGACAGCGACCTGCTCGGAGCGATCAACGGAATCCTCGCAGGCATAACCCCCGAACACATCCGAATGACCGCACCTATCGAAACCGAACCGAGCATAGAGGTTAGACGGCTGAACAACGAAATCGCAAGGATGCTCGACTCCGCAGAGATCGACAAGAACGCCTTGCGCAAGAAGATGATGGAATGCATCAGTCAGAAATACAAAGACTTGGACACCGCAACTCATACGGCAAGAAAACTGCAATCCGAGTTTGAACGGTCAGCCGACGATAGTACCGAGAGAATAAACCGAACGGTCAGCGAGGTCATCCTGTACACCGATCTGACGGTGGGCATCATCCTGCTGAACGGACAACTGATGAGAAAGGAGAACGACACATGATACAAACCCCTACGGTCAGCCCACCGAGAGTGGTAAGAATCATAGAACCGACCATCCCGATCCACGAAACCGTAAAGACAACATACCGAGCCTTGCGAGTGGCAGCCTACTGCCGAGTGTCCACCAAGCAAGAGGAACAGCTCCATAGCTACGAAACGCAGGTCAAGCACTACACCGACCGCATCAACGCTGAGTCGGGATGGATACTCGAAGGCATCTACGCCGACAAGGGTATCACCGGAACGAGCTACAAAAAGCGTGATGAGTTCAACCGAATGATCCGCCGATGCAAGCAAGGCAAGATCGATATGATCATCGTCAAGTCCATCGCCCGCTTCGCAAGAAACACTGTTGACTGCCTCAAGTTTGTCCGAATGCTCAACGACCTGGGCGTGGTGGTGTACTTCGAGGAACAAGGTATCTACACTAACCAACCCGGCGCAGAGTTTTATATCACTATCTACGGATGCATCGCACAGAGCGAATCCGAGAATATCAGCGCCAACGTGAAATGGGGCAAGGCACGGAGCGCAAAGGAAGGTAACGTGCCGTTCCACTACAAGAACTTCCTCGGCTACCGGAAAGGAGCTGACGGCAAACCCGAAATCGATCCCGAAGAAGCGGAAACCGTAAGATTTATATATGAACGCTTCCTCGCAGGCGACAGCCTCGGCGGTATCGCCCAAAAGCTTGAAGATATGCAAATCCCAAGCCCTAAAGGAAAAGCAGTATGGTCGATGACTACAATCCAGTCCATCCTCTCCAACGAGAAATACAAGGGCGATGCGGTCATCAACAAGACCTACATCAAAGACTGCCTATCTAAAAAGGTCATGGTCAACAACGGCGAACGCCCGAAATACTACATCGAAAACAACCATCCTGCCATCATCGATGCGGTCACCTTCGGCAGAGTCCAAGAGGAACTTGCAAGACGAGCCGGAAAGCCCAAGACCAAAAAGGTCGGTACGAAAACCGAGCAAGGCAAATACTCAAGCAAATACGCTATGACTGAACTGCTCGTCTGCGGAGAATGCAAGACACCGTACCGCAGATGCACATGGACGGTAAGAGGACAAAAGAAGATCGTATGGAGATGTATCAATCGGCTTGACTTCGGCAAGAAATACTGCCACAACTCACCGACTGTAGAGGAAAGCATCCTGCAACGAGCCGTCATGAGAGCCATTATGGAAACGGCACAGCAAAACCTCGGTGTGCTGCAGACTCTGAAAGTACACATCGGCATGGCCTTGGAAAATGAGCCAACCGAGGACAACAGCATGGAACTGCAAATCCGAATCGCAGAGATCGATGCGGAATTCAAAGCAATGCTATCAAAAATATCCACCGAAACGGTGGATGCCTTCGATGAAGAAAAAGCCAAACGGCTCATGGATGAAAAGGTCGCACTGCAACAGCAGCTCGCAGACATCCAAGACGGTCAGCTCAAAAGAGAGCAAACCCAAACCCGACTCGACGATATATACACCATCCTGGACGGACTGAAAAACCGCCCGATGGAATACGATGAGCAGATCGTAAGACAACTGCTCGAATGCATAACTGTAGATTCCAAAGAACAGATCACGGTGATTTTTGTAGGCGGTCTCAAAGTGGTACAGCCACTGATCGACTGACGGTGGCTCACCACCACACACTAAAGCAGAAAGCTCAAGATAAAATGCCGTTTTAATGAAAGAAAAAGCGAGTACGGCTCTGTGAGGGTTCAGATCTCTCGGTCTCCAAATGCACGGAGTAAAGCGGTGAAATCTGAACCCCCAAGTCCAGGTGCGATCGTTGGAAAAGACGCGTAAAACATGGATTTTTCAAGCACTTGGAAATTATGTGAGGGTTCGAAGTCATACGCAAAAACGGCAAAAATATCTTTTTTATAGTCCTTACACATCAAAGGGCTACAAAAAAGATATAGCCACAGAAAAACTCTGATTTTATCAGGGTTTTTTCTGTTTTTACAGGCAAAATTTTAGGTTACAATTTAAACGCACAAAAAAGATATTTTTCACAGAACAGACTTGAACTCTCGCATAAAAGCGAAAGATTTATATCATAAGCACTGTATCAAAGCATTCTATGATGTTGTATGTGTGATAAAAATGTGATATAATTAATTACAAGAATCTATGATTGAAGCGGTAAATGAAATGGAACTATTAAGAAATTATTACAGTATTTACTCCATAATTCATAATGAAGTCAAAGATATAATTAAGTCAGGCAACTATGAGAAAATCATTTTAGATTTAATGAACGCATCAAAAGAAATTTTTCCTAGTCGATATACCCATTTAGACAATCAAGCTCATGGTGAGTGTGATTTTGTCGATGTTGTTACTGGCGAGAAATTTGATGCTAAAATCCCTATTGACAAGAGACAAGGACAAATGATTGGTAGTCGAAAAGGTGATGTTAGTGCATTAACAACTGAATTTCACAATGAAGCGTTAGAGTTTCAGTATTGCTTTGTGGGAGATCAAAAAAAGCCGATCACAGAACTAAATCTATTCAAAAAAATGAAGAACAATATCAGCAAGACTAAATCGGATGAAAATGTAATATTCTTCATTCCATATCCGATTGTTATTGATTTTGAAGGTTTCCCACTTATAGGTGCATCCGACCTTCTTAAAAAGATTTATAGAGAGCTGTCTGCAAGCACTGATGTATCTGGAAAGCATTTATATGCAATTTATATTTCATTTGACAGAAAAATGGTTCTCCGGAATTTAGAAACGGATAAAAGAGAGTATCTTCAGTTTCCCGAGATGCAGCACTATGTTGATTACAATATAAAGCATATTGAATTAGATTAAGAGGAGTTGAGTAATACTATGTCAGAAAAACAGTATATATCGGAAAATGCTCAACTCATGGCTGAGTGGGATTGGGAGAAAAACTCCCCATTAGGATTATCACCAAGCGAACTTGTTATAGGCTGTGGTAAAAAAGCTTGGTGGAAATGTGCTTCAGGGCACGAGTGGCAGGCATCAATTGCGAACCGAGCAATCCGTAAAACAGGTTGCCCATATTGTTCAGGACGCAAAGCGATATCTGGAATTAACGATTTAGAAACTTTATATCCCAACATCGCCAAGGAGTGGGATACCGAGAAGAATGGTGATTTATTACCCTCAATGGTATCCCCAGGTTCTGGTAAAAAGGTTTGGTGGAGATGTTCTCTTGGGCATGAATGGATAACGGCGATTGAAAAGCGTGTAAAAGAGAAGACAGGTTGTCCATATTGTTCGGGTCATAAAGCAATATCCGGAATTAACGATTTAGCAACATTATATCCCGAAATCGCTAAGGAATGGAATGAAGAGAAGAACGATGATTTATTACCGACAATGGTGTCGCCCGGGTCTAGAAAAAAGGTCTGGTGGAGATGTTCTCTTGGACATGAATGGGAAGCTGAAATCGTAAATCGCACAACTGGTAAAACTGGTTGCCCATATTGTTCTGGCAAAAAGGTGTTATCAGGATTTAACGATCTTTTGACGCTAGACCCTAACCTATCTGCTGAATGGAATTTTCAAAAAAACGGTACACTATTACCATTAATGGTAACACTTCATTCTGGAAAAAAAGTCTGGTGGAAATGTAAGAATGGACATGAATGGCAAGCCACAATTGCAAATCGAGTTAACGAAAGAGATTGTCCATATTGTTCAGGTCACAAAGTTATATCCGGAATTAACGATTTAGAAACCTTATATCCCAATATTGCTAAGGAGTGGAATACAGAGAAGAATGGTGACTTATCACCCTCAATGGTGTCCTCTGGCTCTGGAAAGAAGGTTTGGTGGATCTGTCGTAAAGGACACGAATGGCAAGCAGTCATCAACAGTAGAACACTCCAGCATACAGGATGCCCTGTGTGTCGATTAGAACAACAAACTTCATTTCCAGAACAAGCCATTTTATTCTATTGCAGCCAAGTGACACACGCTGAAAGCAGAAATATGGACTTTGGAAAAGAAATCGATATTTATCTTCCAGAACACAAAATAGGAATTGAATACAACGGCATATTCTGGCATAAAGACAAAAGTAATTCCGATAGAAGAAAAGTTGACTTCTTTGCTGATAAAAGCATACGAATTGTCACGATTGCTGAAGGCAATCAAAATATCGTTTCCGGCGACACTATAGAGTATGTATATAATTCGTCAAACAAAGATTCATTAAATTGGGCAATCCAAAGACTATTCGAATTAATTGGTTTAAGCAAAGTTTCTATTGATGTTATGAAAGATGCTTCTGAAATTTATAACCAATATATTACTATTGAAAAAGAAAACAGTTTAGCTAGCAAATATCCTGAGGTTGCCAAACAATGGAACTATGAAAAGAATTTGTCATTAAAGCCCGAAATGATAATGCCTAATTCAAATAAAAAAGTCTGGTGGAAATGCCATAAAGGTCACGAATGGCAAGCAGTAGTAAGCAGCAGAGTTTCAAGTGGAAATGGTTGTCCATATTGCGCTGGGCAAAAAGTGTTGGCTGGATATAATGATTTAGTTACTTCTAACCCAGAAATTGCTTGCGAATGGCATCCAACAAAAAACGGAGATTTATTGCCCTCTATGGTGTCTGCGGGTGTTGCAAAAAAAATCTGGTGGGTGTGCCCTGCCTGCAAAAAGTCTTACCAGGCGGCAGTCTATCATAGAACCAAAGGGAAAGGGTGTCCATACTGTTCAGGTAAAATAATAGCACCTGGATTAAACGACCTTGCTTCGTTAAACCCAAACCTTGCTGCTGAATGGAATTATGAAAAGAATATGGGTTTATTACCTACAATGGTGTCCGCTGGGTCTGGTAAAAGTGTCTGGTGGAAATGCAAAAATGGTCATGAATGGCAGGCATTAATTGCTAATCGAGTTAAAGGTAGAGGGTGTCCATATTGTTCCAACAAAAAAATTTTACAAGGGTATAATGACCTAGCGACAATAAATCCCGATCTTGCCCTTGAATGGCATCCGACAAAAAACGGCGATTTGTTACCATCGATGGTATCTTCGGGGTCTCATAAAAAGGTTTGGTGGCTATGCAAAAAAGGTCACGAGTGGCAAGCAAAGGTAGAAAACAGAAATGCGGGGAATGGATGCCCACAGTGTGCAAAAGAAAAACTCAAGAAAAAAGATTGATTTTTATGTTACACCACTTTGTAGAACACAATATTACATCGTTGTAAGTTGAAGTTTGAACAAATATTGTGAGGGTTCGAATTCATACGCAAAAACAGCAAAAATATCTTTTTTGTAGCCCATAGACAAAAATAATAGCCCATCCTTCAGGATGGGCTATTATTTTTTGTTTTGTTATTATAGGGATTCGAACAAGGAGGGAGCGTAAGCGGAAGAAAACGATTGATAATCGTTTTCGCCGACGTGGGCAACGAGCGCAGCGAGGCGATAGGCGCGAATGCGCCGGAAAAATCCCTAACCCTGTCCGAAATCTGCCCATCCTTCAGGGTGGGCTATTATTTTTTTCGAAAAAATTTCAATTCAACACTTTTCAAAAACCTTGTTGTTCAAAAACCTTCTTTTCATTTATATAATTGTGTTGTAAAATAAAAAAGGAGGTTCACTCAAATGAACACAGACAAAATTTTAGCAGAAGCAATCGCAAAGGATTACGCACCCAAGGACAATTCGAAAATCGTCGCTCTTCGCAAGCTCGACGCAAAGGCAAAGCTGCCGTCGGTAATTTTCACCTATACCTTCGGCATCATCTCGGCACTCGTTGTAGGCGTTGGCATGTGTCTTTCTATGCAGGTAATCGCATCGGGCACGTTTATGATGGTGCTCGGCATCATCGTAGGCATCATCGGTTTTATCGGCTGCGGAGTAAACTACCCGATTTATAAAAGAATGCTCGAAAAGGGCAAGTCTAAGTACGCTTTTGAAATCGTAGAGCTGGCTCGCGAAATCAGCGAACAGGAATAAAGAAAAGGGGATACCGTTCTTGAACAGGTCTGAAAGCAGATATTTTAATACTGCGGTTAAAATGGATAAGGCGCTTATTTCTCTGCTTGAAAATAAGGATTTCGAATACATTACCGTAAGCGAAATATGCAAGGAGGCGGGCGTGAATCGTTCCACCTTCTATCTGCATTATGAAAATACGAATGATTTGCTTTCGGAGGTTTCAAAATACCTGATTCAGGGCTTTTTAGCCTACTTCCCGGGCGACGTTTCGAACGTAAGCCTGAGACTTAAGGAATGCAGCCTCGAGGAACTTAACTTTATAACCGAGGAATACCTGAACCCGTACTTATCCTATATAAAAGAAAACCGCCGCGTGTTTTTAACCGTGCTGTCCCACGGGGTAACCTTTAATTTTGAGGGGATATATCAAAATATGTTTGAACACATATTCAACATCATTCTCGATAGATTTCATTACCCTGAAGGCAACCGAAAATACGTTATGCTCTTTTATCTTAACGGTATAAACGCAATAGTGATCGAATGGCTTAAAAACGATTGCAATAAATCAATCGAGCAGGTATCGGATATAATCAAAAACTGCATCTTCGGCCTCGATGACAGAATAACGAATTTTCAAAAATTAAAGACCGACGTCTTATGACGTCGGTCTTTTTTATCCTAAAGTTTCAAGTCCGTATTCAAATAAAAGACCGTTTATTTCCATCACCGACATCTTCTGGCAAATGCCGTAGAGAACAACGCTGTCAAACGGGAGTCGAACATAGAGTGGAGCATATCCGGCACACTGTAAAACGTTTTGTACCTCGTCGAGCGTGAGTCCCATAGCGATTGCAATGCACAAAAGCTTTTTGCGCTCGGGAACGCGAATGCCCGAAAGTATCTGGTAGGCATACACCTCCGAAAGCTCGGAATTATGTATCACGTCGGTGCGCTTGAGACCTTTTTTCTCCATCAGTTCACAGAGCATATCGCTAAGGGAAGCGTCTACCATATATTTTCGATTTTCATCGTAAAAGGTTTTAAAATCAGGACAGAGGCGAAGCTCCTCAACAATTTTTTGAGTATCTCTTTTTTCCATATTCCACTCCGTATAATGTACTGTATAATGTAATGGTAACAAAGAAAAAGTCGCTTGTCAAGCGGTTTTGGCGCCTTTTAAAAATTATGCTGCCAGCAAATGAAACGGTACTTTTTATGTGATATAATACCATAGATTGCGCTTGCGAAAAAGCATATAGAAACGCAAAAAACTGCGGTGGTTTCCCACCGCAGTTTTTTATTTTAGGATTAAAGCGAATCTCTGATTCCAACTATGTAAGCCAGAATTACAACAGCATCCTGTCTGTCGATTGCGTTGTCCTTGTTTGCGTTAGCGGCCAGTTCCTCTTCTTCGGTGAGGTCGGTGCCGTCCTTAACGTGCTGGAGGATGAGAACAACGTCATCGGTATCGATAACACCGTCGGCGTTTACGTCACCTAAGGTGTAAACGATAGGATCGGTAGTAACCTTAAGTACAGCACTTGCAGCACTCTCGAAGGTATCGTCGGTGCGTGCAACACGCTGATAGAAGGAGTACTCGGTGTCAGCCTTGAGGCCGGTGAATACGTTGTTGGTGGTCCAGTTAATGCCATCCATGCTGTATTCGTAGCCTGCGATAGCTGTAAGGGTTACACTGTGCTTATCCTTGGCGGCGAAGGTCGGAGCCGAGGGAGTAGCAGCGGTAGAGGTGTACTTCTTCTGCATTGCTGCGAGCATTGTCTGTGCATAGATGCGGCAGCCAAAGTCGTTAGCATGGTTAAGGTTGTTGGAGAGCAGGTCGCAAGCTGCTTCCTTGCGCTCGTAGATATCCATAAAGATGGAGGTAAGGTTGGTTGCGGCAGCGTTATCGGCTGCAGCAGCGATTTCCTTATTGGCGGTTTCGTAACCGAGGAGGGTTTCCTTCTCGTACATCTTGGAGAAGGTGTTGGTGCAGTTAGCGCCGTAGAAGAGTACCGAAACGTCAGCACACTTAGCTCTTACTGCATTGAAGATGCCCTGCTGGTTAGACTTGAAGGTAGTAACGCTGTTGCCTGCGCCGTCATCGTTGATGCCCCAGCCAATGAGGAAGAGGTCGATGTCCTTGTTGTTAAGGAGATTGTAACGAGCCTCGAAGTTTGCAAGACCCCAGGTGGAATCCTTGCCGCCGAGAGAGAGGTTTTCCCAAGTGATGTCAGCATCGGGATATTCCTTCTTAAGGCCGTCGATGAACATTACCATCCAGTTGGGAGCGTAGGGAGCGTAGTTAAGGCCTGCCGACTCGGTAGTGCCGTCGTTAGCTGCGGTGTAAACGTCTGTCTTACCGCCGCTGGCGCTCCAGCCGCTGGTCATCGAGTCACCGTAGAATACGATGTGAACATCTTCACCGTCGCGAAGCTTCTTGAATACGTCGAGCTCATCCTCAACAGAGGTCTGAGTTGCGCCGGCCCAATTGTCTTCGTGCTTGTAGGTGATAACGATAGTGCTGTTGGTGCAGGTCTGATCACTGAATTCGGTAATACCAACGTTTGCGTCGTCAGACTCCCAGAATTTTGTAGCGGTTGTGGGATCAACTGTGATGCCCCAATCAGCTGCGGGAATCTTAGAACCGGGCAGGATAACAAGGTTACCTGCTGCGTTGATTTCGAAATCGTAGCCTTCTACGTAGTAGGTGCCGAGGTCGTAAGAGCGAACCGAGATGATATCCTTAACGGGATGCATAAGCTTGATTTCGGTTCTGTCCTTGTAGATAACGGCGGTCTCGTGGTAAACGGTGTCACCCTTCCAAACCTTCTGGGTGTAGAGGTCATGGTCGTACTTGGTTAAGTCGTTTCCGTCCATATCCTTGCCCATTTCGGGATATTCACTGTCGTTTGCGAGCGAAACGTTTATCTTATTGGTGTCGGCAAGTGTTACGGTGTAAACGCCGTTAACAGCGGTAACGGGTGTGCCGTTGTGGGTAACGGTTGCGTCAACCGAAGCAGCCTTATCGAGGGTGAAGGAATATTCGTTGCCGGGTGCAACAGGACCGATGCCCTGACGAACGGGACGAACGTTTTCCTTATGAGCGTACTCGATAGTATCGGTTACCTCGTAGAAGCTCATGTTGTCATAAACAGCGCCGGACTGCGACTTTGCGAAGTTGTGTCCGAGTGCGAAGTAGATGGTAGCGGTATCGGAGTTAGCGAAAAGGTTGCCCTTGTTGCTGTAGGAGGTGTCGTCACCCATCTCAATCTCGATGGTAGCGGCAATCCAATCATTTCCGAAGAGAGTCTTTAAGTCGCCGAAGTGAGCCTGATGGATGTTAGCGGTGTTGAAACCGGAAACAACGTACTGCTTGGAAGGATCGGTGAGCGACTGAAGGGTTATCTTATAGCTTGCAAGCAGCGGCCAGTTGCCCCAGTTGGAGCCGTCGGGGCTGCCCGAAATCATGGGCGACCAAACGGGTGTAGCCTCTGCACTTGTAGCTGTAACGTTTCCTATCTTCATATTGAACTGAAGTGCATAGGAGGTGTTCTTCTTAACGGTTAAGGGATACTGAATAGCCATCATGGAGTTACCGTTGGAGTATGCGTTCATACCCCTGCCGGAGAGGCCTTCGGCATCCTCAATGCTGAATACGTTGGAGTATTCGTGGCTCTGCCACTTTGCAAGACCTGCTGCGGTGTCGAATGCACCGTCAACGATCTGGTTGTAAACTGCGAAGGTAGCGGTGTACTTGTACTGACCGTCGTTGGTAACGGTAGCGTCGGTGGTTGCAAGAGTGCTGCCGTCATACCAGCCGAGGAAGATGTTTCCGTAGTAGGCCTTGGCGGTAACGGTGCCGTCGCCGTTGTCAACGAGGTAGCCGCCGTCGCCGCAGGCATGACCCTGACCGAACTTAGCGGTGTAGGTGCCCTCTGCTGCGAAGGTGGTGGTGGCATCGGTGGAAACGAGGTTATTGTTCTCATCGTACCAACCCGAGAAGATGTAGCCGTTGTTTGCCTTTGCAGTGTAGGTGGCAACTGCTACCTGAGAGTAAGCAACCGTGCCGTCAACGGGAGTAGAGGCGGTGCCTATCTTATTATTGTTGTTTGCGACGTAGCAAACGCTGTCTAAAACGGGCTGTGCTACCGAAACGGTTCCGTTCTCGCCTGCAACTGCCTTAATGGCGTCGTTTGCGGTAGCGCCTGCTTCGGTAATGCTTACGTTGTCAAGATAGTAGGTGTTGGTCTGCGAGTTACCAACGCCGAAGAGGAAGAACATCTTAGCGGTGTCCTCACCGGTTGCGAAAATAGTGGTTTCATCACCGGTTTCGAAGGTTACCCAGTAGTCAATCCATTTGTTAGCGCCTGCGTTTACAGAAGCATGGGTCTGGTCACGCATCATGGCATAGGTCAAGCCGTAGCCGCCGAAAACGGTCCAGTTGCCGAGAGCAGTAGTGCCTTCAGGCTCCCAGTGATAGGTAAGGTTCTTAACGTAGGTGGTTCTGCTCCAACCGTTCTGGAAGGTGTTTTCCGAGAACAAGCCAACGTATGCAACATTATTAACGTCAACCGAATAGTAAGAAAGGTGCATTACGTAGCGGGTATTCTTCTTAGCGGTGAAGGGGATGGTAACAAGGTCAGCGTTGGTGTTAGCTCCGGTAGCCGGATTAAGTTTAAGAATCTTGTCGCCGTGATTTGTGCTGGTGGTGGGGTTGTCAATAACAACGCCTGCACCTGCGTTAGCAGAGTTCTTCTCAGCATTGAAGAAGGTTTCACCTGCTTTATTCGGAGCTTCGAAGTTACCGTCAACTACCTGGTTGTAGATGTTGAACTTAGCAACGATGCTCTTTTGGAGCTTGCCGCTGTAGGTAGCGCTGGCGGAAACGAGGTTGTCGCCGTCGTACCAGCCTGCGAAGGTGTTGCCGTAGTAGGGAACAGCGGTAACGGTAAAGTTATCGTTAGTGGTGGCATCGGTGTCACCGGTTATGTAGCCGCCTGCGCTCGAGGAAATGGTAGCAGCTGCATTTTCATACATGGTAACGTCGTCAACGAGACCGCTGAACGAGCCGCCCCAGGTGTAGTTATTGATAACGAGACGAGCGTGATACTTGCCGTCTGCGCCTGCTGTAAGATTATTTGCAGCAATGAATTCATCGGCGCTGAAGGTGAAGCTATGGTCGGTGAAGTCGCCTGCGCCATAGTACGAGGTGTTTTCAATAGCGGTGAAAGCAAGACTCTTTCTTGTGGACCAAGCAACGGTGCCTACAACACTTCTGTCAGAATTAGCAATACCGGTTGCGGCATCGAGATACAAATCGATAGTCCACTTGGTCTCTGCTGTGGTGTTGGTAGTAGTGGGACGATAGCCGAGCTTGGCAGAAACGGTGTAGTTCTTGCCGGCCTCAATGCGAACGTCCTGAACCATAACTGCGCCCTGGTTGATGGTGCCTACTACGTTATTGTAGTTGGTAAAATAACCGGCAGGAGTAATTACGGAAGGATAAGCGCATTTAGCATTGCTGTAAACGTTGCTCAGCACTCGCCAGCCAATAGGTCTTTCGGCAATGATTTCGCCGGCATAGGTGCTGGTAGCCTGGTCGTCAGCGTCGTAAACGAGCTTGTTAGCAGTGCTGCTGTCGCCATCGTGGTCGATACCTTCAAAGTCGCCGTTATAAACTAAGTTAACGGGGTTTGACGGATCGGCTACTGCGGGTATGAGGGTGAGTACTGTTAAGGTACCCAAAATCATCATAACCGCAAGCATGATACTTAAGGTTTTTTTCATCTCACATTCTCCTTTGCATTAGAAATTATATATAATGAGAATAACCTACTGTTAGTTTACCATTATTTGTTCCTAATTTCAATACCTTTTTTCGAAAATTTGTGTTTATTTTGAACAAAAAAACCAAAAATAAAGAAATCCCGCCCCGAAAGGCAAAATAAAAGAGCCGAGAAAGCGTTTTCTCGGCTCAAAATATTAAAGTTCTTTTATAAATTCGCCCATCTTTTCGATAGCGATTTTTATGTGGTTAACGGAATATGCGTAGGAGATTCTTGCAAAGCCCTCGCCCGACTCGCCAAAGGCGGTTCCGGGAACGATGGCAACCTTTTTCTTTTCAAGCAGTTGCATGCAAAAATCATCACTGCTCATGCCGAATTTTCCAATATTCGGGAAGGCGTAAAAAGCGCCCTCGGGAACAAAGCAATCAAGGCCTATCGACTTAAATCCGTCTAAAATCAAGCGACGTCGCTGATTGTATTCCTCACGCATATATTCGATGTCGTCATCGCCGTTTTTAAGCGCCTCAATAGCGGCAAACTGGCTGGTGGTGGGGGCGCACATAATGGCGTACTGGTGAATCTTATACATCTGCTCGGTAATCGGTGCGGGAGCAAGCGTATAGCCCATTCTCCAACCCGTCATAGCATAGGTTTTAGAGAAGCCGCTGGCGATTATGGTGCGCTCGCGCATATCGGGAAGCGATGCGATAGAGCAGTGCGGTCTTCCGTAGGTAAGCTCGGCGTAAATTTCGTCCGAAAGCACCAAAATATCGGTACCACGCAGGATATCGGCAATAGAAACAAGGTCTTCCTTTGTCATAATAGCGCCGGTCGGATTGTTGGGGAAGGCTAAAATGAGCAGCTTGGTTTTGTCGCTTATTGCGCCTCGGAGCAGCTCGGGAGTGAGCTTAAACTTGTCCTCATAGCGAAGGGGAAGCTTAACGGGAACACCGCCTGCCATGGTAACGATGGGAGCATAGCAAACAAAGCAGGGCTCGGGAACGATTACCTCGTCACCCGTGCGAACAACGGCACGAATTGCAAGGTCGATAGCCTCGCTTCCGCCAACCGTAACGAGGGTTTCGGTTTTGGGGTCGTATCGGAGCGAAAAACGGCGCTCCATATATTCGCAAATCTGCTCGCGAAGCGGCGTCAGACCTGCATTTGAGGTGTAGTAGGTGCGGCCTTTTTTAAGGCTTTCGATAGCGGCGTCACGTATGTGCCACGGTGTGACAAAATCGGGCTGTCCAACCGTAAGAGCAATAACGTCTTCCATCCTTTCGGTCAGGTCGAAAAACTTCCTGATTCCCGAAGGAGCAATGCCCTGCACCTTGTCGGAAAGAATTTTTTCGTAGTTTATCATACCATGCAGCTTCCTCTTTCATCGGTTTCGCCTGAGCCGAATATAACGCCCTCGTCCTTATACTTTTTGAGTACGAAATGGGTCGAGGTGGAAAGCACGGCATCAATAACGGCCAGCTTGTCCGAAACGAACGAAGCAACCTCGCGAAGAGTCTTGCCCTCAATGATAACGTGAAGGTCGTAACCGCCCGACATTAAATAAAGGCTCTTAACCTCGGGGTAGGAGTAGATCATTTCGGCAACCTTATCAAAACCGCGGTCACGCTGAGGGGTGATTCGCAGTTCAATTACGGCACTAACGTACTCACGGTCGGTCTTGTCCCAGTCAACGAGAGCCTGATAGCCGAGAATGGTACCGTTCTTTTCGTATTCTTCTATCGCTTTTTTGATGTCGCCTTCGTCGCGCTGGGTCATAACGGCGATCTGCGCGGGTGTGAGTCGAGCATCCTCTTCGAGTAATTTGAGTAATTTGTCCATTAAAAAACACTCCTTTATAAATTAGCTATTGGGCTGTAATTGCGGTAAAAATAATGTACGCCGCGTAGCAACAAAGCGTAATCGCACCGTGAAAACGTGTGAACCTTCCCTTCGCCAGTGCAGGCAGCAGTGCTACACATATTATAATAAGGCAAAACGGCATATCGGTCGTAACCGCTCGTTGCGATACGGGCAAAGGCCCCTTTGCCACCGCTGAACACGCGGGCAAAATTATTGCCAAATCAATAATGTTTGCGCCTAAAATATTACCGATTGACAGGGCGCTTTCTCTGCGCCTTACGGCAGAAATAGTGGTTGTAAGCTCGGGCAGGGAGGTACCTACGGCTAAAACCGTAGTCGAAATAACTGCTTCACTTATTCCGAGTCGCAGGCCAAGAGCCGATGCGTTGTCCACCAAAAGTCTTGCGCCGACGGCAATTGCCGTGGCCCCGAAGATAAACCGCAAAACCGAGGGGAATATGGGTCCGGCCTTTACGGAGAAATCCTTTTGAGGAGTTTTGGCGGCCGATACGTTTTCAAAAATAAAGGCCAGAAACAGTAGCAAAAGCACAAAACAGCCGGAAACGGTAAGCCTGCCGCCCGCTGAGAAGATGCATAACGCTCCTGCGCAGCCAATAAGCAAAGCGGATTTAAAAGCAATGCTTTTTCTTTTTAATCGGCAGGGAACAATTAACACCGAAAGTGCCAAAATCAGCCCCGTATTGGCCGAAACCGAGCCGATGGCGTTGCCTACGGCCATATCATTTTTGCCGGCGGCAGAAGAAATAAGCGACACCAAAAATTCGGGCAGGGTGGTTGCCAGCGATACGATGGTAGCGCCTATAATGAATTTAGGTATGCCGAAAATTTCGGAAATTTCCGAAGCGGCAGCCGTAAAAACATCTCCGCCCTTAACGGTCAGCCAAAGTCCGAATGAGAAAAGCAAAACCACAATCAGTAACTGCATAAAAGGTCCTCCGCAGTGGCTTTCGAAGTACCCTCATTTAGGGTCATTATATTATATTAAAAGGAAAAAAGCAATATAATATTTCGCAGTGAAAAAATAATGCTTGATTTTTTTGAATCTTTGTGGTAGAATATCCAAGCATTTGAATTCGTCCGTTCCTTACGGGCGGTCTTTATGCCGAATTTCGACATTGAAGCGGGCGGTCCTCTGTCAGGGCTCTGGGTATGAACGCCTCACATTTTTAAGGAGGAAAATTTAATGGACGCAATCAAGAATCTTACCGCCGGTCAGCTTCGCGAGGATGCTCCGGTTGTAAACATCGGTTCTACTGTTCGTGTTCACGTAAAGATTCGTGAAGGCGAGCGCGAGAGAATTCAGGTATTCGAGGGTACTGTTATCGCTAAGAATAACAGCGGCATCGCCGAAACCTTTACCGTACGTCGTGTTGCTTACGGCGTAGGTGTAGAGCGTGTATTCCCGGTACATTCTCCCAACGTTGCCAAGGTTGAGCTTGTTAGAAACGGTCGTATCCGCAGATCTAAGCTTTATTATCTGCGTGATCGCGTTGGTAAGGCTGCCAAGGTAAAAGAGCAGATAGGTTAAGTCTAAAGAAAAAGGGGGAGTATTTTTACACCCCCTTTTTTCATTTGTTGCAGGGTGAAAAGATGGATTATTATTACGCATACGGCGAAGACAGCGAATTTGATGAAAAACCGCCGAAAAGCTTAAAAACAGAGATATTCGAATGGCTGGACGTATTGGTCGTCTCGGTCATTGCCGTCGTGCTTATTTTTACCTTCTTCTTCCGTGTTGTAACCATTGACGGCGAGTCGATGGAAAACACTCTACACAGCGGTGAGAGGGTAATGATATCGGATATGTTCTATACCCCTATGCAGGGTGATATCGTAGTAATTTCTCGTAACACCGATAATTCGCTTGACCCCGGAACCTATTCCGAGCCGATAATCAAGCGTATCATCGCTACCGAGGGACAAACGGTTAATATCGATTTCGAAACAGGAAAGATATATGTTGACGGTTATCCGCTTGAAGAGGATTATACCAAAAATCTCGCAACCAATCATATTGATGATGAAATAGATTTTCCTGCCTACGTTCCCGAAAACTGTGTTTTCGTGCTGGGCGACAACCGAAGAAAATCGCTCGACAGCCGTTCGGCCAGAATCGGCAAAAACGGTATGATAGACGAGCGCTATATTCTCGGCAAGGCAGTATACAGAATATTCCCTTTAAAGAAAATGGGAGGACTGGACTAATGAGCGAAGCGCAGAACATTCAATGGTTTCCGGGGCACATGGCGAAAACCCGCCGCAAGCTCCGTGAAAGCTTAGATTTGGTCGACGCGGTTGCTGAAATAGTAGATTCAAGAATACCTGCCAGCAGCCGCAATCCGGAGTTGGCGGGTATTATTGCTAATAAGCCGCGTATAGTTTTACTTAATAAATGTGACATGGCCGACCCCGCCGCAACCGAGCGCTGGATAAAGCGCTTCCGTGACGAGGGTTCGCTCGCAATTGCGGTTGACTGCAAAAGCGGTAAGGGCCTTAACGTGTTTAAAAACTCGGTTAAGGAATTGCTCTCAGACCGCCTCGAAGCCTACCGCAGTAAGGGTATGGTAGGAAAACCGCTCAGAATTATGGTAGTGGGTATACCCAACGTGGGCAAATCTTCGTTTATTAACCGTATGGCAGGCGGAGCCAAGGCCCGAGTTGAGGACCGCCCCGGCGTCACCCGCGGAAATCAGTGGTTTAAGATCGATAACGAGCTTGAATTGCTCGATACCCCCGGAGTGCTCTGGCCAAAATTCGACGATAAGGACGTAGGTGAAAAACTGGCCTTTACCGGCGCCGTTAAGGACGCCGTGCTCGATACCGAGTGGCTTGCCATGCGCCTGCTTGAGATACTTTCCGACCGCTATATGCCCATGCTGTCCGAACGCTATAAAATAGAAAAAGGCGACTCGTACGATATGCTTTGCGAGGTTGCCAAAAAGCGCGGTATGGTCATTCGCGGAGGTGAGGGGGACACCCTCAGGGCGGCCAATATGCTGCTTTCGGAATTCCGCACGCAGAAAATTGGCAGAATAACTTTGGAGGTTTAATTATGCCCGATTTTTCTTTTGAAAACGCTGCGCGTGATAAGGGCTTTTCCCTTGTTTGCGGCGTGGATGAGGCGGGCCGCGGACCCCTTATGGGCCCCGTCTGTGCCGCCGCCGTTATCCTGCCCGAAAACTGCGAAATAGCGGGCCTTAACGACTCGAAAAAACTGTCGGAAAAGAAGCGTGAAGCACTGTTTCCCGAAATAATAGAAAAGGCAGTATCTTACAGTGTTGCCTTCGCCTCGGTTGAGGAGATTGAGCAGTACAATATTCTTGAGGCCACCTTTATCGCTATGAATCGCGCAATCGACGGATTAAATATCCCTGCCGATTACGCCCTAATTGACGGAAACCGTGTGCCTAAAGGCATAAAAATCCCCTGCGAAACGGTGGTAAAGGGCGACTCTAAAAGTATGTCGGTCGCGGCGGCAAGCGTGCTTGCAAAGGTCTCGCGTGACCGCCTTATGGAGGAATACGATAAGCAGTATCCGCAGTATAATTTTTGCGGTCATAAGGGCTACGGTACGGCCGAGCATATTGCCCTTATCAAGCAGTACGGTCCCTGTCCGTTGCACCGCCAAAGTTTCCTCAAAAACATACTGAAATGAAGTTAAGTGCAAAACGAGGTTTTGCAGGTGAAGACCTGGCCGCAAAATACCTTAAGGACAAAGGATTTATAATCACCGAGCGAAATTATCACAGTCGTTTCGGCGAAATAGACATTATTGCAGAGAACGAGCAATATATATTATTTGTAGAGGTAAAAACCCGCGTAGAGGGCGCCATCGTTTCGCCTGCCGAGGCGGTTGATTACCGAAAGCAACAGAAGATAATAATGACGGCAAACACCTACCTTTCCCGCAGCTTTTGCGAGCTTCAGCCGAGGTTTGACGTCGCGCAGATAACCGTACTGACCGTCGGTGGGCGTGAGGAATATAAAATTGATTATATTGAAAACGCTTTTACACCGGAGGCGGCCGATGGATTTTTTTGATCTGCACACAGATTGGCCCTTTGAGGCCTTTAAAAGAAAAGAAAATTTCAAAAACGGAGACCTTGCCGTAACGTTGGCAGGGGGCTCCGTTTTTAGGTATTGGAGGGCGCTTTGCGCCATTTGGATACCTGACGAACACCCCACTCCTCGCGCCCGTTACCGCGAGGTTTTGGCATACCTGAAAGGTCAAACGGAAATAGCGAAAACCGCCGCTGATTTAGAGGAAAAAACGGCATTTTTACTGTCGCTCGAGGGTGCTTCGCTTATTGAAAACGAGGCCGACGTCGATATGCTTTTTCAAGACGGTGTAAGGGCGCTTTCACTCACCTGGAACGGCAAAAACAAACTGGCCGGCGGCAGCAATACCGCAGGCGAATTTACCGCACTTGGAGAGCGTGTGGTAATGCGGATGAATGAACGGGGTATTGCGGTCGACGTATCACACCTTAACGACTGCAGTTTTGAGGGGGCAGTAGCCGCCGCAAAGCACGTTTTTGCAAGCCACAGTTGCTGTCGCGACGTCTGTCACGTCCGCCGAAACTTAACGCTCGGTCAAATAAGAAAAATCTGTGATAAGGGCGGCATCATAGGGCTTTGTCTATACCCTAAATTTTTAGGGGAAGGGGACTGCCTTGAAAACTTCTATCGCCATCTCGATTTCCTCGTTTCGCACGGGTTTGAACAAAATATTGCCATCGGAAGCGATTTTGACGGCGCAAAAATGGACAAAAGACTTGACGCGGTGGATAAAATGGCTGTATTATATAACTATCTTAAAAATAAAGGCTTGAATGAGGAGTTTCTTCATAGGCTTTTCTATAAAAACGCGCAGGATTATTTTTACGCGCTTTTAAAACTAACGGAGTGATAAAAAATGAACTACATCAGCACAAGAGACAATAAGGTAAACGTTAGCGCCGCCAAGGCTATAAGCCTCGGTATTTCGGCCGACGGCGGTCTTTTCCTCCCCGAATCTATTCCCACCCTTTCGGCAGAGGATTTCGAAATTCTTAAGGTTTCGAACTATAAAGAGCGCGCTCGCCTTGTGCTTTCCAAATTCCTCACCGACTTTACCGAAGAGGAAATAACCGCCTGCGTTGAGGGCGCATACACCGGCAGTTTCGAAAATGAGAGCCCTGCTCCCATCTCCATCCTCGGCGCCGATATTTCGGTGCTCGAGCTCTGGCACGGACCGACCTGCGCATTTAAGGACCTTGCGCTTCAGCTGTTGCCTTATCTGCTTACAACCTCGTCTAAGAAGGTTTCCGCAGGCAAAACCGTAATCTTAGTTGCCACCTCGGGCGATACCGGTAAGGCCGCTTTAGAGGGCTTTAAGGATGTTGAGAATACCGATATTATCGTATTCTATCCGAGCGATGGCGTTAGCTCGATGCAGAAGCTTCAGATGGATACTCAAGAGGGTAAAAACGTCTGCGTTTGCGCCATTAAGGGTAACTTTGATGATGCTCAGAGCCGCGTAAAGGAAATCTTTACCGACGCCGAGATGAATAAAAAACTTGCCGATGCAGGCTATAATTTCTCGAGCGCAAACTCCATCAACTGGGGTCGCCTCGTTCCGCAGATTGTTTACTATGTATCGGCCTACTGCGATATGCTGGCCGACGGTAACAACGGAAACAACGAGTTTAACGTTGTGGTTCCCACCGGCAACTTCGGTAATATCCTTGCCGCATATTATGCAAAGGAAATGGGCGTTCCGATAAAGAAGCTCATCTGCGCATCCAACGCAAATAACGTACTCACCGACTTTATAAACACCGGCGTTTATGACCGCAACCGCGAATTCTACACCACCATTTCGCCCTCGATGGATATTCTCATCTCGAGTAACCTCGAGCGTATGATTTATATGCTCTCGGGCGGCGACGATAAGCAGGTTGCCGCATGGCAGGCCGACCTTAAGGCAAACGGCAAGTTCACCGTAAGCGAAGATGTTAAAAACAAGATAACCGAGCTCTTCTGGGGCGGCTGCTGCAACGATGAGGAAACCCTCGCCACCATTAAGGACGTTTACGAGAAGTACGGCTATTTGATGGATACCCATACCGCCGTTGCCTTCTCGGTTTACAAGAAATACCGTGACACCTACGGCGATATGACCCCCGTTCTCATCGCCTCTACCGCAAGCCCCTATAAGTTCGCAAACAGCGTGCTTTCGGCCTTCGACGCCGAAATCCCTGAGGACGATTTCGCAAAGAACGATGCGCTGTCTGTTCTCACCGCAACCGACATTCCCGCACCGATTGAAGCGCTCAAGGGCAAGGCCCGTCGTTTCGGCGAGGTAATCGACCGTGACGAAATGAAGGACGCTATCTGCAAATACCTCGGCATATAACAAAAAACCAAATGCCCCGTCACCGACGGGGCACTTGTTGGCATTATGGGATAATTTAGGCCTTAGCCTTAAAGGTGTTGCACTCGGTTTCACAGCAGTCACAAGCGTCGCGGTCGCCGCCTACGGTGATGTGGCCTGCGTGACAGCGGTCCTCGCTCGAGTGGTAAACACAGCTCTCAACATTGCATTTAATGCCGTTAATTACGTTTGCCTCATTGTTCATCATTTAAGCATCCTCCAAACAAATTTTTTAAGACCCTGCGGTCAAAAATATTATGCTCGCAAAAATCAAAAATATAGGAGATAAATTATGTCTTTATATGCAATTTCAGATTTGCATTTATCCCTTTCTTCCAATAAGCCGATGGATGTTTTTCGCGGCTGGGAAGATTATAACAACCGAATAAAGCAGAACTGGTGTCGCATAGTAAAGGCGGAGGATACGGTAGTAATTCCCGGCGATATTTCGTGGGCAATGACACTGGCGGAGGCGGTGGAAGATTTTAAATTTTTAAATTCGCTTCCGGGCAAAAAAATTATCCTCAAAGGCAACCACGACCTTTGGTGGTCAACCGCAAAAAAACTTAACACCTTTTTGGAAGAAAACGGATTTGATACCGTTTCTTTCGTTTTCAACAGCGCCGCCGTGGTCGATGACGTGGCCGTCTGCGGCACGCGAGGCTGGTTTTACGACCTCGGAGCAGAGGATAAAGTAGTGCTTCGAGAAGCGGGTCGACTCGAAACCTCGATTAAGGCCGCGCTGGAAACAGGGAAGAGGCCGATAGTTTTTACCCATTATCCGCCCGTGTACGGCGAATGGGTATGCAAAGAAATTTTTGACGTTATAAAAAAGTACGAGATTAAAAAGGTCTATCACGGCCATATCCACGGTTCGGGCTTTCACAACGCAAAAAGCCACCATGACGGTGTCGATTTTACACTTTTATCGGCAGATTGCATTGATTTTTGCCCTATGTTAATAGTTTAAATATATATATTTGCAAAATTTTAAAAAAAATATGGAAAATTTGGCAAGACTATGCTATATTAATATGGAATGATTATCCTGGAGGTAATAAAATGAGTTTAAAGACAGCAAAAAAGATTGATAACAGCAGATACGAGCTTGAGATTCTTATCGACGGCGCAACCTTCTGCGACGCTATCAACAAGGTTTACAAAAAGGAAGGCAAGAACATCTCTATCCCCGGTTTCCGTAAGGGTAAGGCTCCGCTTTATCTCGTAGAAAAGATGTACGGTGAATCGGTATTTTTCGAGGACGCACTTAACCTTCTCTATTCCGATGCTTTAGAGGCAGCAGCCGAGGAAGCAGGCGTTGAGATTGTTGACGATAAGATGGACTTCGACCTCGTTTCGATTTCGAAGGCTGACGGTGTTGATTTCAAGGTTACCTTAACCGTTGTTCCCGAGGCAACCCTCGGCGACTATAAGGGCCTTAAGGCCGAGCGTGTAACCCCCGTTGTAACCGACGATGAGGTTGACGCTGAAATCAACCAGATGGCAAACCGCAACGCAAGAATGGTATCGGTTGAAGACCGTGCCGCTGCACTTGAGGACATCGCAGTTATCGACTTCGAGGGCTTCGTTGATGACGTTGCTTTCGAGGGCGGCAAAGGCGAATCCTATTCGCTCACTTTAGGTTCGGGTCAGTTTATCCCCGGCTTCGAGGAGCAGATTGTTGGACATAACGTTGGCGAAGAGTTTGACGTTAACGTAACCTTCCCCGAGGACTATCAGGCTGAAGAGCTTAAGGGCAAGGCAGCCGTATTTAAGGTAAAGCTTCACGAGATTAAGCATCGCGAGCTTCCCGTAATCGACGATGAGTTTGCAAAGGACGTATCCGAGTTCGATACCTTAGCAGAGCTTAAGGAAGATATCAAGAAGCATCAGCTCGAGCACAAGGCTCACCACGCTGATGAGGACGTTGAGAACGCACTCATCGACCAGATCGTTGAAGGCATGAAGGTTGAAATCCCCGACGCAATGATCGAGGCACGCTGCAACCAGAGCCTTCAGGATTTCGCATACAGACTTCAGATGCAGGGCTTAAATCTTGAGACCTATCTCCAGTACATGGGCACCAATGCCGATGATTTCAAGGCTTCCTTCCGTCCGCAGGCCGAAAAGCAGGTTAAGATGCGCCTCGCTCTCGAGACCATCGTAAAGCTTGAGAAGCTTGAGGTAAGCGACGAGGACGTTGCAGCCGAAATCACCAAGATGGCAGAGGCCTACGGTGTAAGCGAGGAGCAGGTTAAGAGCGCAGTTCCGGTTAAGGAAATTAAGAAGGATCTCGCAGTAACCAAGGCACTCGAGCTTGTTAAGTCCAGCGCAGTTGTTACCGAGGTTGAGAAGAAGACCGAGAAGAAGCCCGCCGCAAAGAAGCCTGCTGCAAAGAAGGCTGCAACCGGCGAGAAGAAGACCGACACAGCAGCTAAGAAGCCTGCTGCAAAGAAGCCGGCAGCCAAGAAGCCTGCCGCTAAGAAGACAGCAGAAAAGAAAGAAGACTAATTTTTAAATGGCAGGAGGATACCCCCTGCCATTTAGTCGATTATAATTTGTTTTTTATGTGCATACTAATTCTAACAGGAGGTAAATTATGGATATGAGTTTTGTACCCTACGTAATAGAGCAGACAAGCCGAGGAGAGCGTTCTTACGATATTTTCTCCCGCCTGCTCAATGATAGAATAATAATGCTTAATGACCAGGTAGATAACACCACCGCAAGCCTTATCATCGCTCAGATGCTGTTTTTAGAGGGTCAGGATCCCGATAAGGACATCAGCTTCTACATTAACAGCCCCGGTGGCTCGGTTTCGGCAGGTATGGCTATTTACGATACCATGCAGTATATTAAGTGCGACGTTAGCACCATCTGCGTTGGTATGGCAGCAAGCATGGGCGCATTCCTTCTCGCCGCAGGCGCAAAGGGCAAGCGTTATGCGCTTCCCAACAGCGAGATTATGATTCACCAGCCCTTAGGCTCGGCCGAGGGACAGGCAAGCGATATTCTCATCCACGCAAAGCACATCGAGAAGATTCGCGAAAACATCAACACAATCCTTGCTGAGAAGACCGGCCGTCCGATCGAGGAAATCCGTCGCGACACCGAGAGAGATAACTTTATGTCGGCCGCTGAGGCTGCCGAATACGGCCTTGTTGACAAGGTAATTACTAAGCGATAAGAGGAATCTTAATGGCTAATAATAACGATAAAGAAATTCGCTGTTCCTTCTGCGGTAAAACGCAGGAGGAGGTATCTCGACTCGTCGAGGGCCCCGGCGTATATATTTGCGACCATTGCGTTGAGTTCTGCAGCTCGCTGATGTTTGACGAGCCTCTGCCTCGCGGTAAGAACAAGAAAAAAGGCGAAGAATTCAATCTTCTCACACCCCGTGAGATAAAGGCCAAACTTGACGAATACGTAATTGGTCAGGACGATGCAAAAATTGCGTTGTCGGTAGCGGTTTATAACCACTATAAGCGCATTATGAATAACGGCGACAACGAGGTTGAATTGACCAAAAGCAACGTGCTTATGCTCGGTCCTACCGGCGTTGGTAAAACGCTTTTGGCACAAACGCTTGCCAAAATTTTGGACGTTCCGATTGCCATTACCGATGCTACGACACTCACCGAAGCCGGCTACGTAGGCGAGGATGTTGAAAACATCCTGCTTCGCCTTATTCAGGCTGCCGATTTTGATATCGAGCGTGCCGAAAAGGGTATCATATACGTAGACGAAATCGACAAAATCGCCCGCAAGAGCGAAAACGCCAGCATCACCCGCGACGTAAGCGGTGAGGGCGTTCAGCAGGCTCTGCTCAAGATTTTGGAGGGTACCGTTTCCAACGTTCCTCCGCAGGGCGGCAGAAAGCATCCGCAGCAGGAATTCATCCAAATCGATACCACCAATATCCTCTTTATCTGCGCAGGCGCGTTTGACGGTATTGAAAAGGTAATCGAAAAGCGCATAGGTGGCTCTAGCCTTGGCTTTGGCGCCGACGTTAAATCGGAAACCGATATAAAGAACGAGGTTGAGGCCGTAACACCGACCCATAAGGACCTTGTAAAATTCGGTATGATACCCGAGCTTGTCGGCCGTCTGCCGGTTATAACCGCCCTCCAGAAGATGGACCGCGAATCGCTCTTGCGCATAATGACCGAGCCCAAAAACTCGGTTATCAAGCAGTATGAGGCCCTCTTCAAGATGGACGGAGTAGAGCTCGAGTTTGAAGAAGATGCACTCTGCCGCATAGCCGATATAACCATCGAGCGCAAAACGGGCGCTCGCGGACTTCGCTCGGTAATCGAGGGCGTGCTTCAGAAGATAATGTTCGAGATTCCCTCCGATAAGACCGTAGAGAAGGTTGTAATCACCGTCGAAACGGTTGACGGCGGCGAACCCGTAACGGTCAAGCGCAAGAAAAAAGCCGTAAATGAGTAATAATAAAGGGCTGTGAAAACCACGGCCCTTTAAATATATCAGGTGTTAATTATGTTGCGAAATAAAATAATCAAAATAGGCGCACCCATCGTTATAGTTTTTTGTATTGCCGCAGGGTTAATTTACAATTCATACGTAAGTATGTCTCCGCTCAGAACCTTCAATGAAGACGGTATGCATACCGTTGGCTACGGTTGGGTTGAGGCCAGAGAAGAACTTGGTACTATAATGTTAGATGATACAACCTGCCTTTTCCTCGGTGACGTTGATGATACTCATTTTGTAATAGCCGAAATGAAGGTTAAAAACGGAAAATACAAAATGGGTGGGGTAGGCTCGGTCACATATCTTTGTGATACTGTTAATGATATAGAGGGCATTAGCGTAAATAAAACACGCGTTGCAGACGGTTACGTCGAGTGGTCGGTGCTGTATCATGATAACGATATAAAACAAATCTCCAAGTTGGATAACGTCGCAAAGGTAGAAAAGTTCGCACATTCCGGCGGACAAAGGATATACATAGTAATATACAAATAAAAAAGACCTCGGAAAATCCGAGGTCTTTAAATTTTTATTTTTCTTCCTGTGCATCCATATCGTCGAGTGCATACTTGCAGCACTGTAAAACGAGAAGATTAAAGGAAATATTGTTTTCGGATGCTACCTTGTTCAATTTCTCGAATAAGGGCTCGGTAAAACGTACGGTACGCGCGATATTTGCGCTTTTAAGTTCGTTATCTACTTTAAACATTTTCATCACCAATTAAATATTATGCTCACTTTTGGTTATGTTTATATAACCAAAAGTGGTTGCATTTGCTTTTGCGCAAGAGTATAATGATGTTGGTGATTTAAATGAAATGTGAAAACCAGTTTTGTATCTATGAACTTGAAGGGAACTGCACGTTGGATGAAATTTCTGTGGATGCATGCGGAAATTGCTGCGAATGCATCCATGTCAATATAGATAAAGAATTGTTAAAAGAATTAAAAAACGAGCATTTAAAACTTATCGAAGCGCGGTATAGATATGAGTAAAAAAAGACCTCGGAAAATCCGAGGTCTTTTAATTTTTCTTTACTTGCCCTGTGCTTCTACGTGCTTGGCCACAACCTTCTGGATGCGGTCAACGGGGTCGAGAAGCTTGCTGATGGAATTGTCGCAGTTGAGTGTATCGATAAGGAGAGCGATATACTTACTCATATTAACGCTGCAATACCAGTCGCGCTTTAAAAGCTCGGGACTCTGGTATATGAGGTTGGTGGTGAATACCTTGGTGATATAACCGTTCTTATAGTATTCATCAAACTTCTCAAGACCGTCAACAAACAGACCGAAGGTCGAGAACATAAAGATGCGTCCTGCGCCCATTTCCTTGAGCTTTTTGGCGATATCGAGCATCGATTCGCCGGAAGAAATCATATCGTCGACTATTATAAGGTCTTTGCCGGCGATATCGCTGCCTAAGAATTCGTGAGCAACGATGGGGTTCTTGCCGTTAACAACTACCGAGTAGTTGCGGCGCTTATAGAACATACCGAGGTCGAGGCCGAGAACCGAGGAGTAGTAGATACATCTGCCCATACCGCCCTCGTCGGGGGATACGATCATAAGCTTGTCACGGTCGATTTCAAGGTCGGGGGTCGACCTTAAGAGCGCCTTAATCATCTGGTAGGCAGCTTGTACATTATCAAATCCGCCGAGCGGAATAGCGTTCTGCACGCGGGGATCGTGAGCATCAAAGGTGATAATGTTGCTAACGCCCATCTGGCAAAGCTCCTGAAGCATAAGTGCGCAGTCAAGCGACTCACGCGAGGATCTTCTGTGCTGTCTGCCCTCGTAGAGCATCGGCATAATAACGGTAATACGTCTTGCCTTGCCACCGAGAGCCGCGATAACGCGCTTTAAGTCCTGATAATGGTCGTCGGGTGACATCGGAACGGTCTGACCGTACATCTTGTAGGTCACGTTGTAATTGAAGCAGTCGCAGAGAATGTAAGCGTCAAGTCCGCGAGCAGAGTGGTGTAAAACACCCTTGCCTTCGCCCGTGCCGAAACGGGGACAATTTGCCTGAACCACGAAGGTTTCCTCTTCGGGTTTTTCTCTCCACTGAGAAAGATAATAGTCAACACTTGCAGCAATATCCTCGCAGCCGCGCATGCTGATAACAGCGAGCTCGCCGAAAGGAGAATGTGTAAAGTCGATACTGGCCATGTAAACGCCCTCCTAATAAACATTGTATAATTATAATAACATACTTTTTAATTAATGCAAATAGAAAAAACGACATTTTTCATTTTTTTATAAAAATATTTTAATTGATAATAACCGTGCGTTTTGGTATAATGGATTTAAAGTATGAAAAAGGGTGGTAAAAATGGTAAAAGTAACACTTATAACCCACACACCGGACCCCGAGCGTGCCGTTGCGGCCGCCGCAAAACTTTGCTATTCTCCCTCGACGATTGACGATATTCGCGAGGGGCTGACCGATGAAAAAACCGCATCGTTTGTAGATATGCTGGCCTCTATCGGTCACGAAAGTCCGCTCGAGCACGTGTCATTCACGTTTGGCATCGAGGGCGTTTCCCGTGCCTGCACTCACCAGCTGGTGCGTCACAGAATGGCATCCTACTCTCAAAAGAGCCAGCGCTACGTAAGCGAGGGTGGCTTTGAGTACGTTATTCCGCCTGAGGTTGCCGCCGTGCCTGAGGCACTTGAGCTTTACAAAAAAGCAATGGCAGAGGACCAGGAATATTATGAAAAGATCGCAGCCGTTTTAAAGGAAAAGCATCTAAAGGAAATGCTGGCCGACGGAATGGACGAAAAGGCAGCAGCCCGCGCCGCCGAAAAAAAGGCGATAGAGGACGCTCGCTTTATTTTGCCCAATGCCTGCGAAACCAAAATAGTCGTAACCATGAACGCAAGAAGTCTGCTTAACTTCTTCCGTCACCGCTGCTGCAACCGCGCGCAGTGGGAGATCCGCGAGGTGGCCGACGAGATGCTTCGTCTTGTTTCCGCCGTTGCACCCAACCTCTTTAAAAAGGCGGGTGCGCCCTGCGTTCACGGAGCCTGCCCCGAGGGCAAAATGACCTGCGGAAAGGCGGCCGAAATGCGCGAGCATTTTAAGGCACTTAAGGGCTGAAAATATGGGAAAACTGATAGTAATAGAGGGGCTTGACGGCAGTGGAAAGTCTACCCAGCTTGAGCTGCTCGGCAAGAATTTATCGGCGCTCGGCATAGATAACCGCACCGTGTCTTTCCCCGATTATAACGAGAATTCCAGCGCGCTTGTAAAGATGTATTTGGGCGGCGAATTCGGCACAAAGCCGGGTGACGTAAACGCCTATGCCGCATCGCTTTTTTACGCGGTTGACCGTTTTGCATCCTATAAAAAGCACTGGCAAGATTATTATCTGGGCGGCGGTGTTGTAATTTCGGGTCGCTACGTTACCTCGAACGCCGTTCATCAGACCGCAAAATTGCCCGAAAACGAGTGGGAAGATTATCTTTCCTGGCTTTACGCCCTCGAATACGGTAAGGTCGGCATACCGAAGCCCGACCTTGTAATATTTCTTGATATGCCGCCCGAGCTTTCGAAAAAATTGCTTGAAAAACGCTACGGCGGGGTAGAGGAGAAAAAAGATATCCACGAAAAGGATATTACCTATCAGCAAAATTGTCGCAAGGCCGCTATGTATAACGTAGAGCATGCCGCTTGGCGTGTTATCTCCTGTAATGACGGCGAACGAATTCGTACCGTCGAGGAGATTGCAGCCGACGTGCTTAAGGCCGCGCAAGAGGTTTTATAAAGGATTGATACTTTTTGGTATATGTATTTTTAGCAAACGGATTTGAAGAGACCGAAGCACTCGTAACGGTGGATATTCTTCGCCGCGCAGGCTACGAGGTTTTAACGGTAGGTGTCGGCTCTGAATTCATTGAGGGCTCGCACGGAATAACCGTAAAGGCCGATATTACCGAGGACAAAATAACACCTGACGATACGCTGACGGCGGTTGTTCTTCCCGGCGGAATGCCCGGAACACTTGGTCTCGGCGAAAGCCGTAAGGTTGCCGAGTTTTTGCGCTTTGCCGACCGAAAGAAGAGGGTAATAGGCGCTATCTGCGCGGCTCCCTCTGTGCTTGGCGAGCAAGGATATCTCGGCGGCAAGGTGGCCACCTGTTTTCCCGGCTTTGAAGAAAAACTTATCGGTGCCACGGTTGAAAAGGCTCCCTGCTGCATAAGCGACAATATAGTTACCGCCGCAGGTGCAGGCGCTGTTTTTGAGTTTGCTTTTGCGTTAGTCGATGCCATCGCCTGGCAGGAGGAAAAGGTACCTTTTGGCGACTTCTCAATATCCGAAAAGCTTGAGGAGACGATGCAATGCGCCCGATAGATATTAGGCAGTATAAGCAGTCGATCCGCGCAGAGGGAAGGAAAAGGCGCATCGAAATGGGCGAAGAGCGTCGCCGCGAGCGAGACGGCAAAATTGCCGAAAACGTTCGCCGACTTCACCAGTATGCCCCCGCAGGAACGCTGTTGATATACGTTTCGACGCCGATAGAAATCGACACGAAATTAATAATTGAAAATGCATTTGCGGACGGAAAACGAGTTGCCGTGCCGCGCTGCATTCCCGAAACCCGACTGATGGAATTTCATTATATTACCTCGTTTGAGGACTTAAGCGCAGGCTCATTTGGCGTGCTTGAGCCGAGTGAGGACTGCCCCATAGTTAAGGATTTTTCGGGATGCCTTATGATTGTTCCGGCAATACAGTTTGATATAAGCGGCTATCGTCTCGGCTACGGCAAGGGTTATTACGACCGTTATATGTCCCGTTTTACGGGCGTTTCGGCAGGCCTTTGCTACAGCGAGGAAATTCGCCGTCATATGTATCACGGCAGGTACGATAAGCCGGTCGATATAATAGTTACCGACCGCTATATTAGAACCTGCAAAAAATAAAGCACCTCGGAGGTGTAAAAATGGAAAACGAAAAAATGGATATGCCCGTGCCTGAAGAAACCGAGGTTGCAGCCGCAGCGGAAGCACCGCAGGAAAAGGGCCCCATAAAGAAAAAAGGACGTCACAGAAAGCATAAAAAAGGCGGCGTCAAGTTACTCATAATGCTGATTGCCGCCGTTTTAATAGCGGTAATGATTGTTGGTGTCGGATTTATGTTTTTTACCGATTATCTCGGTATTTCCGGCAGCCGCGCCAAGGAAGTTACGGTCGAGGTGCCGCAGGGTACGCCCGCATCGGAAATAGCCGAACTGCTCGACGATGCAGGGGTTATCAATTATCCGTTGTTTTTCCGACTTTATTCGAAAATCAAGGGCTATGACAGTATGTATCAGTACGGAGTTTACTCCTTTACAAAGGAGGACGGCTACTCCGCAATAGCCGACCGCTTAATGCACGAGGGCTATTCGCCCGAGAGCGTGCGCGTAACCATTCCCGAGCGTGCCTCGGTTGATAAAATCGCCGAAATTCTCTCAACCGAAAACGAAGAGGGTAAAAAGGTTTGCGAAAAGAGCGATTTTTATGCTGCCCTTAAGGCAAAGGCTTATGATTACGGCTTTATTGAGGGTATCCCCGAAAGCGCCGTTTACTACCTTTTCGAGGGCTACCTTTTCCCCGAAACCTACGAGTTTTATTGTTATGATTCGGCCGAATGTGCCGTTCTCGCAGTAGATAAAATGCTCGGCCAGATGGATAGGGTATTATTGGAAGAAAAGGCCGCCGAACGCGCAGAAGAGATGGGCTACACCCTTCACGAGGTTATCACAATGGCGTCAATCGTAGAGCTTGAGGCCAGCGGTCAACCCGAGGAAATGGCCAGTGTTGCGCAGGTGTTTTATAACCGACTAAAGGATTGGGAAAATCCGCTTCTCGGCTCTTCTCCCACTGCAAAATACCCCTACGGCAGCGGCCGATATGACACCAACAAAAAGCCCGGTCTTCCTCCCGGACCTTATTGCTCGCCCAGCCTAAACGCTATCCGCGCAGCACTCTATCCCAACGAGGAATGCAAGGCAACCTATTTTGTAACCGATGCTTCGATGAATTTTTACTACACCTATTCGCTTAAGGAGCATCAGCAAATAATTAAAAAACTTAAGGCAGAAGATAACTGGATTTATGAAACATATTAAACTACCCGAACTGCTCTGTCCTGCAGGCGATATAACCAGGCTTAAGGCCGCCGTTGATTTCGGTGCCGACGCCGTTTATCTCGCGGGCGAGGAGTTTGGAATGCGAACTGCGGCCAAGAATTTTTCGCTTGCCGATTTAGAAGAGGGAATAGCCTACGCCCACAAAAACGGCGTTAAGGTTCACGTAACCTGCAACACCATTCCGCATAACGATGAAATCGAGCGCTTGCCTCGATTTTTGGAGGCGCTTGATTCACTCGGCGCCGACGCCGTAATCGCTTCCGATATAGGCACGATAGGCCTCGTTAAAAAATACGCGCCGCACCTTGAACTGCATGCGTCTGTGCAGTCGGGAATAGTCAATTATATGTCGGCCCGTGCGTTTCGCGATATGGGTGCCGACCGTGTTGTATTGGCGCGCGAATTATCGCTTGAGGAGATTGCCGAAATACGCGCCAAAACGCCCAAAGAACTTATGCTTGAGAGCTTTGTGCACGGCGCTATGTGCGTTTCCTTTTCGGCCCGATGCCTGCTATCGAGTTATATGACGGGTCGCGACGCCAACCGTGGTGACTGCGCACAGCCCTGCCGTTGGAGTTATTCTCTTATGGAGGAAAAGCGCCCCGGTCAGTATTTCGATATCACCGAAACCGAAAAGGGCACCTATATTCTCAACTCCAACGACCTTTGCATGGCCGAGCATCTTGATAAGATGGTAGCCGCGGGAATCGACAGCCTTAAAATCGAGGGCCGCGCCAAATCGCATTACTACGTAGCTGTTACGGCAAATGCCTATCGCGGCGCACTCGACAGCCTGAAAGCCGATGATTGGCAACTGCCGCAGTGGGTTAGCGAGGAGCTTAATAAAATAAGTCACCGCACCTATTCCACGGGCTTTTATTTCGGCCGACCCGAAAACTCACAGACCTACGGTTCGGCAGGCTATATCCGCGATTATACCGTTGCCGGCGTTGTTGACGGATATGAGGATGGCTGTGTTGTACTAACGCTTAAGAATAAGTTTTTAAAGGGTCAGGTTTTTGATTGTCTGGCTCCCAAGCAGCCACCGTTTACCATTTGCGCTACGCGTATGTTTGACGGCGAGGGTAACGAAATTGAATCTGCGCCCCACCCGATGATGACGGTTAAAATACCGTGCGACCGCGTGATTCCTAAAGGCTCACTGCTTAGAATGGAATCGAAGGATTAATTAGTAAAAACAGCTGATATTTCATATCGGCTGTTTTTTATTTTGCTTTCTCGGCAATAATAAAATCGGTGATATTATGAAAAACCGATTTAATGCCAGAACGGCCGTGTGTATGTCTGTTTTGTTTTTGATGATTTTTGTATCCATGCTGCGCATAGCCGACGTCTCGTTTAACGAAAATTATGGCGCCGCCGCCTTGAATCAGACCTCGTATAGGCTCACGGCAGGTTGGATGCGCGGAACCGTTTTCGACACCAATATGGTGCCGCTTACCAACCAAAAAACCGAGGTAATAGCGTCGGTACTGCCCGTGCACGGAGCGGTCGATGACGTGCGTGACGTTTTGCTTTACGAAACTCCTGAGCAGTTGGTTCACCGTCTGGCCGACGGCAAACCCGTGCTTGTTCGCCTCAAAAGTGAGGTGCACACCAAAAACGTAAAAAGCGTTACGGTGAGGGTCAATCAAACGGCCGATAGTCTTGCGTGTCATCTTTTGGGCTATACCGACGGCGAAGGGCACGGTATAAGCGGCGTGCAGGCGGCATTCGATTCTTATTTATACAGTGGCCGCACGATAGATTTTCTTTACGGTGTCTCGGCGGCAGGGGATATTATAGACGAGCATGAGGTTAGCGTAAACTACGATGATTCGATATCGCAAAGCGGCGTGAGACTTACTATCGATTCGGCTGTTCAGCGCGCGCTCGAGCAGGCAACGGGAAACCTGAAATCGGGCGCCGCCGTAATAAGCGAGGTCGGCAGCGGCAAAATACGCGGTATGGTAAGCTACCCGAAATACGACGTAACCGACGTGGCAAAATACCTGACCGACCCTTCGTCTCCGCTCATAAACAGAGCCTTTTGCGCATATAACGTGGGCTCGATTTTCAAGCCCTGCGTAGCGGCCGCCGCGCTCGAGGACGGCGTTTACGACAGTTCGATATACAACTGTACCGGAAGCAGGGAAATAGCGGGCAAAAACTTTGCCTGTCATCGCGCTTCGGGACACGGAGTAGTCGATATGACCGATGCGGTTGCGCTCTCGTGCAACACCTATTTTTACAGCCTTGCAATCAAACTCGGAAGTCAAAAAATATACGATATGGCATCGTCGCTGGGCTTTGGAACGCGCTACCGTTTTGCTGAAAATTTATATACCGAGCAGGGATATCTGCCGACGCCCGAGCAGGTATCGCCCTCTGAACAAAGCCTTGCAAACCTAGCAATAGGGCAGGGCTCGCTTATGCTGACGCCCGTATCGCTTTTACCGCTTTACGAAGCGATAGCAAACGGCGGTGTATACCATCGGCCGACGCTTGTTGAGGGAATGGTAGAAAACGGAGCGCCGCAGCCGCAAAAGGAAAATTATCCCACACGCGTAATGAGTGAGCAAACAGCAAACAAGCTGAAGAAATCGCTTTATGAAGTAATAAACCGAGGCACCGGCACCTCCGCAAGGCCTACGCTTTGTACCGCAGCAGGTAAGACGGCCACTGCGCAAACGGGTTGGATAAAAGAGGGTAAAGCGGTTGACCATTCGTGGCTGTGCGGATTTTTTCCTGCCGACAACCCCAAGTACGTTGTGGTTATAATAAGCGAAAACACCAGCGGTGACGGCACCCCCTGCGGACCGTTGTTTTCGGCTGTTTGCGATGCCGTTTTTCGGCTTAAATTAAGTTGACAAATTAGGCTATAAGATATATACTATATTATGTATCTTTATGCGAATAGCGAGGCAGATAAAAATGAAATGGACATCCCTAAATGATCTTCGTGAAAAATATCTTTCTTTCTTTGAGTCTAAAGGACATTTAAGACTCAAAAGCTTTCCGCTTGTACCCGACGGCGATAAGTCGCTTTTACTTATCAATTCGGGCATGGCGCCCATGAAAAAATACTTCACAGGTGAGGTTACCCCTCCGCGTACCCGCGTTACCACCTGCCAGAAGTGCATCCGCACACCCGACCTTGAGCGTGTTGGTAAAACTGCGCGCCACGGTACATACTTTGAGATGCTCGGAAACTTCTCGTTCGGTGATTATTTCAAGCGCGAGGCTATTCCGTGGGCTTGGGAGTTTTTAACCGAAACCCTCGAAATCCCCGCTGAACTTTTATGGCCCTCGGTTTACGAGAGTGACGACGAGGCCTACAACATTTGGCTTAACGAAATCGGCGTACCTGCAGAGCGTATTGTAAAGCTCGGCAAGGCCGATAACTTCTGGGAGCACGGTACAGGTCCCTGCGGCCCCTGCTCTGAGATATATTTTGACCGCGGCGAAAAGTACGGCTGCGGCTCGCCCGACTGCAAGCCCGGCTGCGACTGCGACCGTTATATGGAAATCTGGAACAACGTTTTCACCCAGTTCAACAATATGGGTGACGGCACCTATGAGGAACTCGAGCACAAGAACATTGATACCGGTATGGGTCTTGAGCGTCTTGCTTGCGTAATGCAGGGTGTTGACAATATGTTCGAGGTTGATACCGTTCGCAACATTTTAAACAAGGTTTGTGCTATCGCCGGCTGCGAATACGGCAAGGACGATAAGACCGACGTTTCGGTTCGTGCAGTAACCGACCACATCCGTGCTTCGACCTTTATGATTTGCGACGGCGTTATTCCCTCTAACGAGGGCAGAGGATACGTTCTGCGCAGACTTCTCCGTCGTGCGGCCCGTCACGGACGCTTGCTTGGTATCAAGCGCGCATTCCTTTGCGAACTTTGCGATACCGTAATTGAAGAAAATAAATCGGCTTACCCCGAACTTTTGGAAAAATGCAACCTCATCAAGAAGGTTATTTCCTTCGAGGAAGAGGCCTTCAGCAAAACTATTGACCAGGGTCTTTCGCTTCTTGCAACCCTGCAAAAAGAGGGCGAGACCCTCGCGGCGGAGGATGCCTTCCGTCTTTATGATACATATGGTTTCCCGTTTGACCTTACCAAGGACATACTTGAGGAAAACGGCATGAAGGTTGATGAAGAGGGCTTTAACCGCCTGATGGACGAGCAGCGTTCGCGTTCGCGTAACGCCCGTAAGGCAAGCGACGGCGAGAGCTGGAAGAGTGACGGCGTAACCTTCGACGAGGCTTCGGCTACCGAATTTTTAGGCTACACCGCCGACAAATGTGAAGCAACCGTAGTTGCTATTGTTGCCGACGGCGAAAAGGCCGAGCTTATAGGCGAGGGCCAGACCGGCGTAATCGTCCTTGATAAGACCGTGTTCTACGGTGAGGGCGGCGGTCAGGTCGGCGATACCGGTGAGATTATTTCGGGCAACGCCCGTTTCACGGTTAAGAATACCGAAAAGAACAGCAGCGGCATATTCACCCATATCGGTGCAGTCGCAGGCGGCGCCTTCTCGGTAGGCGATAAGGTTGAGGTAGTAATTGATACCGCTCGCCGCAGCGCAATTCGCCGCAACCACACCGCAGCACACCTGCTTCAGGCAGCACTGCGCTCGGTGCTCGGCAATCACGTTGAGCAGGCAGGTCAGCTTGTTAACGAACGCGCAGTTCGTTTCGACTTTACTCATTTCTCGGCCCTCTCGGCTGAGGAAATTGCTGCCGTTGAGGCACACGTTAATAATGCTATTTTAGCGGGCATCGAGGTTGAAAACCGCGAAATGCCGATTGACGAGGCTAAGGCTATGGGTGCTATGGCACTGTTTGGCGAAAAATACGGCGACGTTGTTCGCGTTGTTAAGGCAGGAGAGGTTTCTACCGAACTCTGCGGCGGTACCCACGTTAACAATACCGCAAAAATCGGTCTCTTTAAGATTGCTTCCGAAAGCTCGGTAGCATCGGGCGTTCGTCGAATTGAGGGTTATACCGGCTATGGTGTTCTCGAATTTATGAACAAGTATATCGCTCTTGCAGACGATACCGCAGCCGCTTTAAAGGTCGGCAACCCCTGGACCATAACCGACCGTGCACGTCAGCTTTCTAATGAACTCAAGGAAAAGACTCAGGCTGTTGCCAAGCTCGAATCGCAGCTTGCCGCAGGTAAGATTGATTCGCTCTTAGACGGCGCAAAGACCGTAGGTTCGCTCAAGCTCGTAGCCGCAGTTATCGACGGTACTTCCGACGACGTTAAGAATATGTGCGAGCAGGTTAAGGCAAAGCTTTCCGATTCCGTATCGGTATTTGCCGCAAAGCAGGGCGCAAAGCTTACCTTCTGCGTAGCTTGCGGTGCCGATGCCGTTAAGGCAGGAGCCCACGCAGGTAACCTCGTTCGTGAGGTTGCAAAGCTTGCAGGCGGAAACGGCGGCGGCCGTCCCGACTTCGCTATGGCAGGCGGCAAGGAGGCCGACAAGGCAGCCGACGCTATTGCCGCAGCCGAGGGCCTTCTCACCGCACAAATAGGAGGCTAATGATGGACTGCTTATTCTGTTCGATAGTTAAGGGTGAAATCCCTTCTACAAAAATATATGAAGATGAATGGGTATACGCCTTTGCGGATATTGATCCGCAGGCGCCCTTTCACGCCATCGTAATTCCAAAAGAGCATATTGCTTCGGCCGCTGATATTACGGCCGAAAACAGTTATCTTTTAGCCAAGGTATACGAGGCGATTGCCAAAATAGCAGAAAACGAAAAATTAAGCGGCGGTTTCCGCGTTGTAAACAACTGCGGACACGACGGCGGCCAGACGGTAGGACACATTCATTTCCATCTGCTCGCCCGCCGAAATCTTGCATGGCCTCCGGGCTAAAAAGGAGTTTTAAAAATGGCAGAAACTTATAAAATGAAAATAGCAGGCCTCGAGCGTGAGCTCACCTTATTTCCCGTAAGCGAAACCCTTGATATTGCCGCATTTATCATATTCGGCGACGTTGAACTTACCATTAAGGGCTGTGAGGAGCTTCTTAAAAAGGTTCCTGAGTTCGACGTTATCTTAACTCCCGAGGCCAAGAGCATTCCGATTGCTTACGAGATGTCCCGTCAGTCGGGCAAGCCTTATATAGTTGCTCGCAAGGGCGTAAAGGTTTATATGAAAAGTCCGCTTGAGGTTTCGGTAAATTCTATTACCACCGCCTCTGAGCAGCATCTTTACCTTGGCGAGGACGAGGTTAAAAAGATTGAGGGTAAGCGCGTGCTTATTGTTGACGACGTTATAAGCACCGGTGAATCACTTACCGCTGTTCGCAATCTCGTTGCTGCAGCAGGCGCTAAGGAAGCGGCCTCCTGCGCATACCTTGCAGAGGGCGACGCCGCCGACCGTACCGACATCATATTCCTCGAAAAATTACCCTTATTCTTCAAATAGCAAAAAAATCCCCGTTACCCAACGGGGATTTTTAAGATAACGCATTATGAAAAGACCAATGCTTTTATGCGGCTCGCTGGCGATTACGATATCGATTATTTTCGGAATCGCGCCGAGCAACATAGCAGTGCTTGTTGCGGCAACCTTAATTACGGCGCTTATAGTATTTGCCTGTCTCGGCGGCAGGGAAAGAGTGCTGTTTTTGGTGCCTATGATTTTAGTGCTATCCTTGCTTTCGGTTAAGGCTTACGGCGAGTGTAAAATTATAGAAAAATCGAATATACTCATAGGCGAGCAGACCGTTTACGGCACCGTCGTGGGTGCGGTCGGCTATGAGGATTCTATTGCCTATACCATCGATGCCGAGCGGGTAGGCCCGATATACGACGATTGTAAGGTTATGCTTTTTTATAAGGGTAACACTGATATTTCGGTGGGCGATTACGGTTATTTTAAGGCCTCCTTTGAAGAAAATTGTCAAAATCCTGTGGGCGAACGTGATGAGGGTGTGTATTTTCTGGGCCTTTTGGATGAGGTTTTAGAACTTCACGAAGGCAAAAATGTGGTAGAAGAGTTGCGCAGTAATATTAAATCCCGAATTTATCAGAAATTGAATTCCCGTGAGGCGGGACTGATTTTGGGTATAACCTTGGGCGACAGCGGCGGTGTCGACGAGCAGGTGAAGGAAAACTTCAGAGCCACCGGCGTCAGCCACGTTATCGCGGTTTCGGGACTTCATTTATCGATTCTGGTGGGCGGCCTTTATACGTTGCTCCTTGGAATTAAAATGAACTTCCGTCTGCGCGGAATAATAGGCATACTTTTTACGCTGGCATTGATGACCGTAACCGGCTTTACCATGTCTGTCGTGCGTGCCGGACTTGCGTTTTTAATAATGTTTATATGCGTGCTTTTCGGCCGCAAGCCCGATTCCATAAACTCGCTTTTTATAGCGATTACTTTATTGCTTGTTTTAAATCCGTTTGCCGTTTTCAGCGCATCACTTCAGTTGTCGAGCGCTGCAACCTTCGGAATTTTGGTGGTTGCTCCCTTGTTTTTCGAGGGCAAGCACCGCCGCAAGAGGAGATTTACGTTCCGCTTTATGCAAGCGGTTAAAACATCTGTAATTATGGCGGTTTCCGCTTCGGTGGTTACACTGCCGTTCTCGATTTACCATTTTGGCGCGGCGTCGGCCGTGTCGATACTGTCGAACGTTATAGTAACTCCGCTGGCAACCGCTGTGCTGGCTTTAAGCTTTTTTGCAATGCTTGCGGTGCCTTTGCCGCCGATTCACGAAATGCTTTTGTTGGCGTCGGGAATTATGTCACGGGCGCTGATAACCGTAACCGAGGCGCTCAGCCGCTTGCCCGTGGCAAAACTTGAGTTTACGTCGCCCGAATCGGCAGTAGCAGTGTCTGCGGCGGTGGCACTCACGGTGGTAACCGTGCTTTATATAAAATACGATAAAATTGCAAAACAAAAGAAGGAGGAAAATATAGAGTATGCCGATCTTAAATGAGTTTGATTTAAAAAAACGTATAGACGGCGGTAATATTCTGCCCGTTTATTTCCTTTACGGAAACGACGACGGCCTTAAAAAGCTATACACCTCCAAAATTCAGAATAAAATTGTACCAGAGGACGATTTCTTCAATTTCCACCGTTTCGGCGGAGAATGTGACCTGCAGGAGGTTTACGATGCCGCCATGCAGTTTCCGATGATGGCCGACCGCAAATGTATCGTGCTGGCCGATTTCGATTTCGAAAAGTGCGGCGAGCATAATATGGAAAGGTTCTTATCGCTTATAGGGGATATACCCGATACGGCAACGCTTATTTTGACCTTTGATACCGTTGAGATTGACGATAAAAAATCTTCCAAGGTTAAAAAGGTGTTCTCGGCCGCCGAGAAGGCCGGCGGAGCGGTAGTAAAGCTTGACCATCGCGGCACGGCCGACCTCGTCAGAATGCTTTGTGCCGCAGCGGAACGCCGCGGCTGTAAGATGGAGGGCTCGACCGCACGTTATCTTATAGAAACCAGTTCTGCCGACTACAATATACTCAAAAATGAGCTTGAAAAGCTCTGCGCGTTCACCGGTGGCGGACTTATTACGCGTGAGCTTATCGATTCGGTTTGCGTTCGCTCGGTTGAGGCATCGATCTATAATATCTCGCGCGAGTTGACCGCCAAAAACATCGGAAAAAGCATAAATATGCTGGACGAGCTTTTATTCCTAAAGGTAAAGCCGCACGTTATCCTTTCGGTGCTTTCAACCGCGTTTAACGAAATGTATATTGCCAAAACCTCCTTCGAGGCAGGCGTTCGCCCTGCCGAGGCGGCAGAGCGCTTTGGTTATAAAAACCGCGAGTTTGTTATAACCCGTGCGCTCGACAGCAGTCGAAGAATGACCGAGCAGCAGATAGGCCTCTGTCTTTCGGAACTGCTTCGCGCCGATACTCGACTTAAGAGTACCGCTGTTGACGGCAGAACTGTGCTTGAAGAGCTTATGGTGAAACTGGTTTACATAATGTCGGAGGGCGAACAAATTGATAAAGCTTGACGGCGTTGTCCTTGTAGAGGGAAAATACGATAAAATAAGGCTTTCGGGCATTGTTGACGCCCCCATAATCACCACCGACGGTTTTTCTTTGTTTAATGATAAGGAAAAAATAGAGTATCTGCGCGCGGTGGCCGAAAAGAAGGGCCTCATAGTAATAACCGACAGCGACAGCGCAGGCCAGTTTATACGCCAGCGCCTTCGCGGATTTATTGACGAAAAGTATATAAAAAACGTGTATCTTCCGCCCATTCGCGGCAAGGAACGCAGAAAAACGCATCCGTCGGCCGAGGGACTTTTGGGCGTTGAGGGTACCGATAATAAAATTATTGAAGAAGCACTTATAAAATTCGCCTGCACCGAAAAAAGTGAGGGCCGCCGCATAGAAAAATCCGATTTTTATGCGCTCGGACTTACAGGTGACGGCAGTGTTGAGAAAAGGGCGGCACTTAAGCGGAAATTATCGCTTCCGTCGTCGCTTTCGGGCAAGGCGCTGCTCGATGCGGTAAACATTTTATACACGTATGAAGAATTTTTGGCCTTGGCAAAGGAAGTGGAATAATGGGCGGAATAAAGGGTCAGCGAATCAGACTTTTATACCTTGCGGACATATTTAAAAAATACACCGACGAGGAGCATCCTCTTTCGGCGGGCGACCTTATCGATATGCTCTCGGAAAAGGGTATTCCGGTCGAGCGTAAGGCCATCTACGGCGATATTTCGCTGCTTTGCGAATACGGTATGGATATTTTAAAAACCCGCGTGCCCAAATCGGGATATTACCTTGCAAGCCGCGAGTTTGAAACACCCGAAATTTATCTTTTGGCCGATGCCGTTCAGGCTGCCGATTTTATATCGCGCAAAAAGAGCCGCGAACTGATAGAGAAACTTGAGAGCATGCTTTCGGATAATGAGGCCAGGGAAATACGCAGCAGGGTTTACATCGACAGTCGCAACAAATGCCAAAACGAGGAAATTTTCTATAGCATTGATGCGGCAACGCGTGCCATAACCGAGAATAAAAAACTCACCTTTAAATACACTAAAAGGGTGCTTGATGAGGGCGGAAAAATCACGCTCAGCGAACGTCAGCTTAAGGTAAGCCCGTTTGCCCTTGTGTGGGCGGACGACCACTATTATCTCGTTTGCAACTACGAAAAATACGATAACCTTATGCAACTTCGCCTTGACCGTATGAAAAAGGCCCGCGTGCTGGACGAGCCTGCCCGTGATTACCGCGAGGTGAGCGAATATAAAAACTATTTCGACGTTGCCGATTATGCAAGCAAAGCCTTTAATATGTTCGGCGGAGAGCAGTCGCAGGTAACGTTGCGCTGTAAAAGTGATAAGCTTGAGCAGATTCTTGACCGCTTCGGCGATAAAATTTCGGTTCGCAACGTTGAAAACGATACCTTTACGTTTAAGGCAGACGCGCTGATAAGCGAGGGCCTTGTTAACTGGATAATGGAATTTGGCGATGCGGTTGAGGTTCTGTCGCCGCAACATTTGCGCGATTCAATAAAACAAAGATGTGAAAAAATTTACTCATATTATAAATAATACTTGCATTCCTTGTTTTGTTGTGATATAATCGTTAAGCTGTCGAATTATGCCCGGCAGCAAAAATAACACACACTTTGCGACACGGTGCAGGGTGCCGAGCAATCGGTTAAACCGGAAATACTGAGCGCAAGGTGGAGGAAAAACCTTGGAGGTAATTAAAATGGCAGTAGTATCTATGAAACAGCTGCTCGAGGCCGGTGTTCATTTCGGACATCAGACTCGTCGCTGGAACCCGAAAATGGCTGAGTACATTTTCACCGAACGTAACGGTATCTACATTATCGACCTGCAGAAGACCGTTAAGAAGCTCAACGAGGCTTATCTCTTTGCTCGCGACATTTCCGCAGAAGGCAAGGACATTCTCTTCGTTGGTACCAAGAAGCAGGCTCAGGATTCTGTAAAGGAAGAGGCTATCCACTGCGAAATGCCCTACGTAAACGCTCGTTGGCTTGGCGGTATGCTCACCAACTTCCGTACCATCCGTCGCAGAATCAACCGTTTGGCACAGCTTCGCAATATGCGTGACGACGGTACTTTCGAGCTTCTTCCCAAGAAGGAAGTAATTAAGCTCAACCTCGAGATTGAAAAGCTCGAGAAGTTCCTCGGCGGTATCGAGAACATGCAGAAGCTCCCGGGCGCAATGTTCATCGTTGACCCCCGCAAGGAGAGAATCGCTGTTCAGGAAGCTAAGAAGCTTGGTATCCCGATCATCGCTATCGTTGACACCAACTGCGATCCTGACGAGATTGACGCTGTTATCCCCGGTAACGACGATGCTATCCGCGCTGTAAAGCTCATCGCTGAGACCATCGCAAACGCTGTTATCGAAGGCAGACAGGGCGTTCAGGGCGCTGCCGCAGCTGAAGAGGCTGAGGAAGCAGAAGTAGCAGCAGACGCTGAATAATTTATAGGGGGAAATAAAAATGGCATTTACCGCTAAAGACGTTCAGGCGTTACGTGAAAAGACCGGTTGCGGCATGATGGACTGCAAGAAGGCTCTCGTTGAGACCGACGGCAACATCGATGCAGCTATCGATTATTTAAGAGAAAAGGGCTTGGCTCAGGCCGCAAAGAAGGCTGACCGTATAGCCGCAGAAGGCACCGTTTATGCCGCAGTTATCGACGGCGTAGGCGTTGTAGTAGAAATCAATGCAGAGACCGACTTCGTTGCAAACAGCGACGGCTTTAAGGCACTTGCTGCTCGCGTAGCAGGCGTTGTTGCAAAGCAGGCTCCTGCTGATATGGATGCTCTTCTCGCATGCGCAGAGGATGGCCAGACCGTTGAAGAAATGGTTCAGGAGTTATTCCTCTCGGTTCGTGAGAACATCAAGATTCGTCGTTTCGAGCGCTATGAAGGCGCAGTTGTTACCTACGTTCACGCAGGCGGCAAGATCGGCGTTATGGTTAAGTTCGATACCGAAATCGATCCTGCAAACGCAGAATTCGTAGCAATGGGTAAGAACGTTGCAATGCAGATTGCAGCTATGAACCCTGCTTATCTTGACATCGCTTCTGTTCCTGCCGATGTTCTCGCTCGTGAGAAGGAAATCCTCGTTGCACAGATGAAGGAAGATCCCAAGATGGCAAATAAGCCCGATGCAGTTCTCGGCAAGATCGTAGAAGGCAAGATCGGCAAGTACTACAAGGAAAACTGCCTTGTAGAGCAGCAGTACGTTATCGATGGCGACCTCACCGTTGGCAAGTACGTTGAGAACACCGCAAAGGCTCTCGGCGCTGCCGTTAAGGTTGCAGCATACGTTCGCTTTGAAAAGGGCGAAGGCATCGAGAAACGTCAGGATAACTTCGCTGACGAAGTTGCTAACATGATTAAGTAATCATAATAAAATATTAAAGCACCCGTGTGAAAACACGGGTGCTTTTTTTATTGACTTTAATTTTTTAGCGGTCTATAATCAAAAAGGACAGGAGTGATGCGTGTGAGAAGATATCTTTTTAATCCCCAAAACAAATTTTATAAGGCAAATATGCATAGCCATTCAACCGATTCGGACGGCGTTTTCAGCCCCGCAGAGCTCAAGGAGCATTATATGGCTGAGGGCTATCAGATAATTGCTTACAGCGACCATCGAACCATGGTTCCGCATAATGAATTATCGGATGAAAACTTCCTCGCCATAACCGCAAGCGAGTTTAATTGCGGCAACCCCGCATATTCATGGCCCGGTAATCCAACCTATCATCTCAATTTCTATGCCAAAGATAAAAACGCATCGGAGTTTATCCCCTTTGTGCGCGATTATTCTATCGAGGGCATCAATAAGGTAATCCGCGAGGCTAAGGAAGCGGGCTTTTTATGCCAATATAACCACCCCCGTTGGTCTATGCAAACCCCTGAGGATTATTTAGACCTCGAGAATCTTTGGGGCTTTGAGGTTTTTAACGGCGCAAGCGAGGAGTTAAACATTAACGGCAAGGCGGATTATGAATATAGCCTTTATTGCCGATACGGTAAAAGTAAGAATGTTGCGGTAACCGCCGGCGATGATAATCACGGCGATTTTGGCCGCTTTATGGGATTTACGATGATAAACTCGCCCTCACTCGATTATGATGATGTTATGAATTCACTCGAAAAGGGCGATTGCTATGCCTCTATGGGTCCGCTTATTGAGGAACTTTATATCGAGGATGGCGCTTTACATATTAAGTGCAGCCCCGTTTGCCGCATAGCGGTTATGACCGATACCCGTGCAAGCGAGCGCGTTTATGCCGAGGATGGCGCAGATTCAATCACAAACGCTGTAATACCGCTTAAAATTAAAACCAAATATATCCGTGTTGTGCTGGTAGATACCTATAACCGTCGCGCCTGGACCCGCGCCTATGACCTTTAAGGAGTGTGACATATGAGAAAATATCTGTTTAACCCCGAATATAATTTTTACAAAGCAAATATGCATTGTCACACCATTTTGTCGGATGGTAAACGCACTCCCGAACAAATAAAGGCGGATTATATGCAAAAGGGCTATCAAATTGTTGCCTTTACCGACCATCGCGTTGTTATCCCGCATAACGATTTGGCGGAGGAAAATTTCCTTCCCATAACTGCGAGTGAATTTGATTGCAACGAGCCCGACGTTCCGTGGCCCGCAACCCGAACATATCATTTAAATTTTTATGCAAAGGATAAAAATAAATCCGAGTTTATTCCTTTTACCCGTGTTCATTCGGTTGAGGGCATAAACAAGGTTATAGCCGATGCTACCGCTGCGGGATTTTTGGCTCAGTATAACCATCCGCGCTGGAATTGCCATCAGCCCAAGGACTTTTTGGGACTGGAAGGACTTACCTCCTTCGAAATGTATAACCACGGCTGTGAGATTGGCGAAACCTTTGATGGAGAGGCCGATTACGAGTATGAGCTTTTCAGCCGCACAGGTAAGTGCTGTGCCGTAACCGCGAGCGATGATAACCACACCACCTTTGATCAGTTTGGCGGTTTTACAATGATAAGTGCACCCTCGCTTGAGTATGACGCAATTATAAATGCGCTTGAAAAAGGCGATTGCTATGCCTCTACAGGCCCTATTATTAAGGAACTCTATGTGGAGGACGGCATTTTGCATATCGAGTGCTCACCTGTTTATAAGGTTTGCGTTTTTTCCGATAGCCGCAGCTACGATTGCAAACGCTATAAAACCCGTGAGGATGGCATAGTAAGTGCCGATTTAAAGGTTGATTTCGAGCATGAGTATCTTCGCGTTGTTATAGAGGATATCCATGGCTACCGCGCCTGGACGCGCGCATATTTTGGAGTGTAACAGTTATGAAAAAGTATCTTTTTAACCCCGAAAATAAATTTTATAAGGCGAATCTTCACTGCCATACCACGGTGTCTGACGGTCAGTTTACTCCTGCCGAAATTAAGGAGCGTTATGCGGCCGAGGGCTATAGCATCGTGGCCTATTCCGACCATGACAGGGTAGTGCCTCATCCTGAACTTATGGATGAAAATTTCATTCCCTTAACCGCAGGGGAATATAGCCTTAACGACCGCCCCGATACGGTTTATCCGTGGTACACCATTCAGACCTACCATCTGAATTTTATATCCAAGGATATAAATGCTAAAGAGTTTTTGGATTGGGATAAAAATCAGTACGGCGTAGAAAGTGTCAACCGCCTCATAGAAGAGGCTTCGGCCCGCGGCTATATCTGTCAGTATAATCATCCGCGCTGGTCTATGCAGGTGCCCCAAGATTTTATCGGCCTTGACATATTCTCGTTCGAGATATATAACACCGCCGCCGAGGACGACCTCTTCTGCGGTGACGGAGAATATGAATATGAGCTTTTCTGTCGGGCGGGCGGTAAATGCGGCGTTGCGGCCAACGATGATAACCATAGAGAACGCCATCATTTCGGCGGCTTTACCATGGTAAGCGCACCCTCGCTTACCTATGATAACGTTATCAAGGCCCTCGAAAACGGCGATAGCTACGCAACTTGCGGACCGCTTATCAAAGAACTCTACGTTGAGGACGGAGTCCTGCATATAAAAACCTCGCCCTGCTCGCGTATAGGCGTGCTTACCGACAGCCGTTGTCACGGCTGTGCCGAGGGAAAAGATATGGAAAGCGCCGAAATCGCGCTTGATTTTCCGCACGAATACATACGTATTGTGGTGTGTGACGATATGGGTCGCCGCGCCTGGACACGTGCATATTTTGACGTATAAAATTACACCCCCTACCCGTAACGGTAGGGGGTTAGTTTTTTTCTTTTTTGTCGGTACGGTTTAGAATATAATCGGTCGAAACACCGTGAAAATCGGCAAGACGAATGAGTATCTCGGTCGGGATATCGAGCTTGCCGCGTTCATAATCGCTGTACACCCGTTGACTGCAACAAAGAATTTTACCCATCTCGCGTTGGGTAAGGTCCTTGTCTTCCCGCAAATCTCTTATTTTCCTATAGTGCATATAATCACCGACCGATAGCGAATTTATCCACATTATAGTTTAGTGTAAAACCCACTAGTTCCATTTAGCGGAAAGTCCGCTAAAAAATTTTTCCATTCGTATTGACATAGGTGGGCTATGGGACTATAATGATAAAAAATTAAAGGAGTTTTAAAACTAAAAGGGTACGGTTTTCGTGCCCTTTTTTGTCCCAAAAGGGGAGGGGAAAATATGAAGAAAAAGCGTGAAAAACGGCTTAAATTGCCGCTTCGACGTATAGTATCCGATAATGTGTTCGTGCTTTCTCTGGTGCGTAAGGCCGCGCCGGGGCTTATTTTCCTGCGCCTGTCACTAATCGCCGTAAGCGCCGTTACAAACTTCCTTTCGGGCGCTTATTTGCTGCGCTTTGCCATCAACGGAATAGAAGACGGTAAAAGCTTTCGCGAGATGGTAACCTTTGCAGTCGCAATGCTTATAGCCAACGTTATAGTTGAGGTAATTTTCCAAACTGCGAACAACAGCATAATTCCCAAAAAGATGAACAAGGCAACCCGTTACGTGCACGAGCAGGTATATAAAAAAGCCTCGTCGGTCGAGCTCGAGCGCTATGAAAATCCGCTTTACTATAACACCCTGCAAAAGGCAGTCGACGAGTGTCAAACCCGCGTAAATGCAGTGCTTGACACCGTTTGCATGACCGCCTGGAGGGTTATAACCTTTTCGGCAAACCTGGGTCTTTTGGTGGCCATTGACCCGTGGCTTTTGGTGTTCGTTATAGCACCGCTTTTGCTAACTCCGCTTACCGCCCGTTCTAACGAGCTTGGTTATAAGCGCACGATGGATACAAAAGAGGTAAACCGCCGCCGCGATTATTCGCGTCGCGCATTTTATCTTGCCGATTACGCTAAGGAACTTCGCCTTACCCGGATGCCCGAACTGCTGCTTAAGCGTTACCGTGAGGCAGGCGATGAAAACGTTAAAATTCTCGGACGCTACGGCTGGAAAATAACCGGTCTTAACTACATAAGCAGCGAGGTTAGAGAGCTTTTCTCCTGCTGTGTTGCGTTTATTTATGCGCTTTATAAAACCATTGTAAAAAAGACGATGAAATACGGTGACTGTATCGTTGTTATTGACTCGATAGGTCAGGTTGCATACACCCTTGCCGATTCGGCAAACATGTTGCTTCGTTTCCAGGAAAACGCTCTGTATATCGAAAATCTGCGCGAATTCCTCGATTACGAAAACAAGATAACCGACGGCGATAAGGCCCTGCCCGAAAGCGGCGATTTGGTTCTTGAAAACGTATCGTTCCGATATGAAGGTGCGAGCGACTATACCCTTAAAAACATCAATATGCGTATAGGCGCCAACGAAAAAATAGCTATCGTAGGCCACAACGGCGCCGGAAAAACCACGCTTACCAAGCTTTTGCTCCGCTTTTATGACTGCGAGGGAAGCATCACCTACGGCGGCGAAAATATAAAAGATTTTAAGATTGCAGAATACCGCGATGCTTTCGCGAGTGTTATGCAGGATTATCATATTTTTGCCCTCACGGTAAAGGAAAACGTTGTTCTCCGCCCGCTTGAAGACGGAGACGACGAGAGCATAAAAGCCGCCCTCATAAAAAGCGGCATTGATAAAAAGGTTGCCACCTTCCCGCAGGAGGAAAACACCGTACTTACCCGAGAATTCGATGATGACGGCGTGCTTCTGTCGGGCGGCGAACAGCAGAAAATAGCCATTTCTCACGTTTATTCAAAGCAAAACCGCTTCGTAATACTTGACGAGCCGTCAAGCGCTCTCGACCCCATCGCCGAGCACGAAATGTACAAGCGAATGGACGAGGCCTGTGAGGGCTGCGGTATGATTTTTATATCGCACAGACTATCATCTGCCGTAATGGCCGACCGAATCTACCTTATCGAAAACGGTGAGGTATGCGAGGTCGGAACACATAAGGAACTGATGGAGAAAAACGGCCGCTACGCCGAAATGTTCCACCGTCAGGCAGAGAATTATGCGGAGGTGGAAGAAAATGCCTAGACCTCCTATGCATCGCTTGATGCAAAAAGACAAAAACGCCCCCAAAATCACCAAAGGACGCGCGCTTAAAAACACCTTTTGGATGTTCGGCCGTATACGCAAATACGTCCCGGGATTTATATTTATGGTGGTGCTCAACGGAATAATTAGCGGTATAAACGGTGCTGTCGAAATGCTTTACGTTAAGGCGCTTTACGACTTTATCGGCCAAAATATTTCGTTTGAAACAGTGTTGCGGCTAATTGCGATTTATACGCTGTATCGAACCTTCTGGTACTTCTATAACACCTGGTTCTGGCAGGTTTATTGGACCATCGCGCAGGAAAAACTGCATATAGCGCTGCACAGCGACATGTTCCGCAAGGCCGTTTCGCTTGACCTTGCAAGGTACGATGACCCGAAATTCTATAACGATTTTATCTGGTCGATGGACCAGGCGTTCCCACACGCGGTTAATATGATGAAGGACACTTCAACCCTCGTTTTCCGCGTAGTTTCGGCGGTAGCAATATCGGGTATTCTCTTTACCGTCGACCCGATTATGGCGGTAATAATCGCTACCTTCGCAATACTGAGAGCCTTCATTTCCACCAAGTATAACAAGGTGAATTACGAGTATTTTGATGCTTCGAATCCGCTTTGGCGAAAAGAGGGCTATATTCGCCGCGTGTTTATGCTGCCCGACTATGCCAAGGAACTTCGCGCCACGAGAGTAGGCGAAAATCTTTACGAGGATTACGTAAAAACCACCGACGAAAAGAACAAGATAGTCGACAAATTCAAGGTAAGACGTTCGATTTACGGCGTTCTCTCCCACACCGTTATGCTCTTTGGCGAAACAGGACTGTTTATCTTCGTGCTTTACAAGGTGGTAACGGGCGCGACCTCGCTCGGCACCTTCTCGGTTGCCATGGGCGCAATATGGCGTCTGTCGTGGACTATGCGCGACCTCGTAGTCGAACTGCAACTGCTGCACGAGCACGCGATATTCCTCGAAAAGGTACGCAAATTCACCGAATGTAAGCCCGAAATAGTTGGCGGAACGCTCGCTGCCGAGCCGTTTGAAAAGCTTGAAATCAAGGGCGTTTCCTTCGCCTATAACGACGGCGATAAAAAGGCTTTAAGCGAGGTTGAACTCACGATAAACAAGGGCGAAAAAATCGCTATCGTCGGCTATAACGGCGCCGGCAAAACCACGCTTACCAAACTGATTTCACGCCTCTACGATCCCACCGAAGGTGAAGTTCTTTACAACGGTAAAAACCTTAAGGAATACACAATAGACAGCGTTCGCGACCGCATTGCGGCCGTATTCCAGGACTACCGTATGTTCGCATCGACCCTGGCCGAAAACGTAGCCGGCGGCGAATGTGCCGCGGAAGATGAAAACAAGGTGCGCGAGGCACTCGAAAGCAGTACCTTCGAGAGTAAACTCGAAAAACTGCCGCAGGGCCTTGCTACCCAGCTTACCCGTGAATTTTACGACGACGGAACGGTCCTTTCGGGCGGCGAACAGCAAAAGGTTGCCATTGCGCGCGCATTCTATAAGGATGCCGATCTCATCATTCTCGATGAGCCCTCGAGCGCGCTGGACCCCGACGCCGAATATGAGTTGAATCGCTCTATTGCTGAATATGCCGATAAAAAGACGGTAATATTCATTTCCCACCGCCTTTCCACAACACGCCACGCCGACCGAATTTATATGTTCGAGGAGGGCAGGCTTATCGAAGTCGGCACCCACGATGAGCTCATATCCAAAAACGGCAAGTACGCCTATATGTTTAATCTTCAGGCCGAAAAATACCGAAAACAATAGCATAAACCGCCGAGGGGTAAAATCCTTCGGCGGCTTTTATTTTGTAACTGTTTTTTAATTGACTTTATAGGGCGCATATAGTAATATAAATATAATAAAATATTAAGGGTGTGTTATTGTGAAACCGATATACAAACGCGTACTTCTTAAACTCAGCGGCGAGGTGCTTGCAGGCGACAACAAAATGGGATTTGATTTCTCGGTTGTTAATTCTGTTTGCAAGTGCGTGAAGGAATGTGTAGATATGGGAGTTGAGGTTGCCATCGTTATTGGCGGCGGAAACTTCTGGCGTGGTCGCTCCAGCGGAAATATGGACCGCACCCGCGCCGACCATATGGGAATGCTGGCCACCACCATCAATTCTCTTGCCCTTTGCGACGAGCTTGAGCAGTTAGGCTGCCCGGCCAAGGTGCTTACCGCTATCGAAATGCGTCAGATAGCCGAGCCGTTTACCAAGCGTGATGCCGTAAATTATCTCGAAAGCGGCAACGTTGTAATCTTTGGCTGCGGAACGGGAAGTCCCTTCTTCTCAACCGACACCGCGGCAGCTTTACGTGCTGCTGAAATCGGCGCCGACATTATCTTCAAGGCCACCAACGTTGACGGCGTTTACGACAGTGACCCCAAGAAGAACCCCGACGCCAAAAAGTACGACACCTTAAAGTTTATCGACGTGCTCAAGGACGGTCTCCACGTTATGGATTCCACCGCAGCATCCCTTTGTATGGACAATAACATCCCCATTCTTGTGTTTAACCTTAACGATCCCAAAAACATCGTCCGCGCAATGCAGGGCGAGACGGGCGGCACAATAGTTTCTTAAAAAACGGAGGTATAAAAATGGATACTATCTTATTAACTTGCGAAGAAAAAATGGAAAAAACGCTCATAGCGCTCGACAGCAACTTTGCTACCGTTCGCGCAGGTCGCGCAAACCCCTCTATACTTGATCGCCTTCAGGTAGATTATTACGGTTGTCCGACCCCCATCAATCAGATGGCATCTATCTCGGTTCCGGAACCGCGTCTTTTACAGATTCAGCCCTATGATGCCTCCACCTTAAAGGACATCGAGAAGGCAATCAACACCTCCGATATCGGCATCAACCCCAATAACGACGGCCGTGTTATTCGCCTCGTTTTCCCGCCCCTTACCGAGGAGCGTCGCCGCGAGCTTGCCAAGGACGTTCGCCGTATGGCAGAGGATGGCAAGGTTGCTATCCGTTCCATCCGTCGTGACGGTATCGAAAAGATTAAGGCATTACGCAAATCTAACGAAATAACAGAGGATGATCAGTCAGCAGGCGAGAAGGATATGCAGGAGCTTACCGATAAGTTCTGCAAGAAGATTGACGTTGCCGCCGAAAAGAAAGAAAAAGAAATATTAGAAATATAACTAAAAGCCCCATCGGATGGAAATCGTCCGGTGGGTTTTTGGGAGTGAGAGAATATGTCGCTGTTCAGAAAAGCCAAACCCGAGCGAATTCTGCCGCAGCACGTTGCCATAATTATGGATGGTAACGGCCGCTGGGCAAAAAAGCGTCACCTGCCGAGAACGGCAGGCCATGCCGCAGGCTCGAAAACCTTTAAGGATATCGCTCGCTATGCCAACAAAATCGGCATAAAGTATATGACCGTTTATGCCTTCTCGACCGAAAACTGGAAACGTCCTAAAGAAGAGGTTGACAACATTATGGGCATCCTTCGTCAGTATTTGAAGGACACCGACCAGTTCAAGGAAGAGAATATTAAGCTTCAGTTTATCGGCGGACGTGACCGTCTGCCCGAGGATATTCAGGAGCTTATGGCCAAGGCAGAAGATGATTCCAAGGACTTTACGGGAATGCACCTCAACATCGCCGTAAACTATGGCGGCCGAGATGAAATCGTAACCGCCGTAAAGAAGATAATCGAAGCCGGCACCCCCGCAGAAGAGGTAACCGACGAACTTATTTCGCAAAACCTCTATACCGCGGGTCAGCCCGATCCCGATTTTATAATTCGCCCCAGCGGTGAATATCGCTTATCGAATTATCTTATTTGGCAGTCGGCCTATGCCGAGTTTTGGTTTTCGGACGTTCTCTGGCCCGAGTTCGGTCCTCGCCACCTTGAGGAAGCGCTCGACAGCTTCAGTGAACGCAACCGTCGTTTCGGCGGTGTATAAGCCCCCCAAAAGAAAGGAAGTTTACCTTTATGAAAACACGTATAATTTCCGGCGTCGTCGGAGGCCTCATTTTTGCGGCAATACTTATAGTGAGCACCCCGATTGTGCTTGAAAGCTACTATCCTTGGATTTTAAAGGCCGCTATTTCCTTGCTTGCCGCCATCGGCACGTGGGAAATCCTTAACAATACCAAAATCGTAAAGAATAAGATTATATCGGTTCTCTCGTCGGTGTTTGCGGCGGGTGCCGTAGTGCTCTTCTCGAGCAAATACAGCGACAAGGGAATACTTGCATACTTTATTTTCGTGGCAGTTCTGCTTACCATATCGCTTTTCATCCACGAAAAGACCTCTCCCACCGAGCTTGCAGCCGCACAGGCCTATACGCTCTTTATAGCTTTTTCGTTTTCTACCGTTGTTCGTCTGCTTTACGGCTACGGCGTGTTCGCGTTTATACTCGTGTTTATATTTGCCTGGGCGAGTGATACCTTTGCATACTTCACGGGCGTATTTCTCGGCAAGCACAAGCTTTGCCCTGCACTCAGTCCCAAAAAGACCATTGAAGGCGCAGTAGGCGGCGTTGTCGGCTGTATGATAGCCGTTGCCGCTGCCTGCCTTATAAACGATATTCCGTTATCCGACCCCGCCCTCTGGACACTTACTCTCTGCACCCCCATTTTCTCCATTATGGGTATGGTAGGCGATATCAGCGCTTCTTACATTAAGCGTCACGCAGGAATAAAGGACTACGGCAACCTTATGCCCGGTCACGGCGGTGTGCTTGACCGTTTTGACAGCGTTCTGCTTATCGCCCCCGTATTTTATTCATTGCTTTGCTTCTTCCCGACTATAATGATATAAAAGCGGATTTTTGAAAATTTTTCTTTAAAAAAGGACAGAATAATGAAGACAATTTCGGTTTTAGGTTCAACCGGCTCTATCGGCACTCAGGCGCTGGCTGTTGCCCGTGAGGGTAATATGCGTGTCGCCGCTATTGCCGCAGGTCGCAATATTGATTTACTGGAAAAACAGGCAAGAGAATTCTGCCCCGATATCGTTGCCGTATATTCGCAAGAGGCAGGCGCCGAACTTGAAAAGCGACTTGCCGATACCTCGGTTCGTGTAATGACGGGGGAGGAGGGCGTGCTCGCCGTAGCAACCCATCCCGACGCCGAGATAGTGCTTAATGCAATCGTCGGCATAGCGGGTCTTCGCTCGACCATGGCGGTAATAAACGCCGGCAAAACCCTCGCTCTGGCAAACAAGGAATCTCTTGTAACCGCAGGAACGCTTGTTATGCAGGCCGCAAGGGAAAAGGGCGTCGCTATTTTACCGGTCGACAGTGAGCATTCGGCTATATTCCAGTGCTTGCAGGGCGTGCCCGAGGGCTCGCTTTCAAAGATTCTGCTTACTGCTTCGGGCGGTCCCTTCTTCGGCAAAACCAAAAAGGACCTCGAAGAGGTAACGCTCGAGGATGCGCTTAAGCATCCAAACTGGACTATGGGCCAAAAAATAACCATCGACAGCGCCACCCTTATGAATAAGGGCCTCGAAGTTATCGAAGCCGCGCATCTTTTTGACGTTTCGGCAGATGATATAGATGTGCTCGTTCATCGCCAGAGCATTATTCATTCGGCGGTTGAACTGCGTGACGGTGCGGTTATAGCCCAACTCGGCACACCCGATATGCAACTGCCCATTCAATACGCAATAACCTATCCCGAGCGACTTGAGTGCCCCTGCGGAAAGTTATCCCTTTCCGAAATAGGCACCCTTACGTTCGCACACCCCGATACCGAAACCTTTGAATGCTTAAAACTGTGCATCGAGGCCTCTCGCGAGGGCGGACTCAAGGCGGCGGCAGTGAACGGTGCAAACGAGGCTGCAGTAGCGCTGTTTTTAGAGCGTAAAATTAAATTTTTAGATATTCCCAGACTTGTAAAGCTGGCATTTTTAGCCCAGCCGAAGGTCGAAAGTTATACCCTGGACGATGTTTTTGCGGCCGATAAAGCAGCCCGTAAAATCGTTCTTGAAAACTATAAGTAGGTGATTTTATCCTTTCGTTCTTATCCTCCGTATGGCCCTATTTGGTGGCAATATTTATGTTCTTGGCACTCGTGCTCATTCACGAATTCGGCCATTTTATTGCCGCTAAGGCAATGGGCGTTCGCGTTAATGAGTTTGCCATCGGCTTCGGCCCCAAGCTTGTAAAATGGCGTTGGGGTGAAACCGAGTATAAAATAAATTTAATACCCTTTGGCGGCTACTGCGCGATGGAAGGCGAGGACGAGGAAAGCGCCGACAGCCGTGCCTTTTGTAACAAAAAGGCTTGGCGCAGAGCCATAATTATCGTCGCAGGCGCGTTTTTTAACCTGCTTTTAGGCTTCCTGATTATCGGTGGTACACTGCTTCCGCAGGAACGGTTTTTAACCACCAAGGTAGGTGAGTTTTATCCCGAAGCCGTAAGCGAGCAAAACGGTCTCGCTATCGGTGACGAGATAGTGGCGGTTGACGGCAGAAAAGTTTTTTCCACCGTTGACCTTAGCTATATGTTTACCGGCGTTGATGACGGCGCTTTGGATATTACCGTAATTCGTGACGGCAAAAAAGTGACCCTCGAGAACGTAAAATTCGTCACAGAGGAGATTGACGGTATCGACTACGTTACCATCGATTTCAAGGTCTACGGTCAGAAAAAGACGGTGGGAAGCTTTATTTCCCAAACCTTTAAAACGGGTCTTTCCTACGGCAGAGTAGTATGGTTCTCGCTTATCGATTTGCTCACGGGTAAATACGGTATTTCGGCCGTTTCGGGCCCCGTCGGTGTTACCGCCGCAATCGGCAGCGCCGCTAAGCAAAGTCTTGCAAACCTATGGCCCATAATGGCACTTATAACCATCAACCTCGGCATCTTCAACCTGCTTCCCATTCCCGCTTTGGACGGCGGCAGGCTGCTGTTTATCATCCTTGAGATGATTTTCCGTAAAAAAATACCCGAAAAATATGAATCTTGGATTCACGCAGCAGGCTTTGCACTGCTGATACTCGTTATGGTGCTTATCACCGCAAAGGATATAATTGCATTGGTGGTGTAATTTATGTACAGTAGAAAAACTACCCGACAGGTAAAGGTCGGTAAATATTTAATGGGTGGCGGAGCAGACGTGCTTATTCAGTCTATGCTCAACGTGCCTGCCCACGATTTTGAGGGTAACGTAGCTCAGGCTAAGGCGCTTGAGGCCGCAGGCTGTGAAGTTATTCGTGTTTCGGTTCCCGATAAGGAAACCGTAAAGCTCATCCCCCTCTTAAAAGAGGCTGTAGCTGCCCCGATAGTTGCCGATATCCATTTTGATTACCGTCTTGCGCTCGAGTCGGTGGCCGCAGGCGTTGATAAGGTTCGTATCAACCCCGGTAACATCGGTGACGAGGGAAACGTAAAACTGGTGGCCGACGCCTGCCGAAACGCAGGAGTGCCCATCCGCATCGGTGTAAATTCGGGCTCGGTCGAAAAGGGCATTCTTGCCCGTTTCGGCGGTCCTACTCCCGAAGCGCTGGTGGAAAGCGGAAAATACCATATTTCCTTGCTCGAAAAATATGATTTCAGCGATATAGTTTTGTCGCTTAAATCTTCCGATACTCAAACGATGTACGATACCTACATGCTCGCGGCCGAAAGCGTACCTTACCCGCTTCATCTCGGCGTTACCGAGGCAGGAACCGCCCATATGGGTCTCGTTCGCTCGGCGGCCGGCATAGGGGGACTGTTGCTTCGCGGCATAGGCGACACCATTCGCGTATCCCTAACCGACGACCCCGTAAAGGAGGTTGCCGCCGCACGCGATATTCTCGCCGCTACCGGTGTCAGAGCAGAGGGCGCAAGAATAGTATCGTGTCCTACCTGCGGCCGCACAAAGGTTGATCTTATAGGCCTTGCAAACAAGGCGGAAGAGGCGCTCCGGGGCTTTAAAAAGAATATAACCGTCGCTATTATGGGCTGTGCAGTTAACGGCCCGGGAGAAGCCAGAGAAGCCGACATCGGCATCGCGGGAGGCGACGGCTGCGGACTTATCTTCAAAAAGGGCGAAATTATTCGCAAGGTGCCGCAGGACGAGCTTTTCTCCGAACTTATGAAAGAAATTAAATGTGAATACGGTGAATGGTAAATGCCAAATAAAAGTTTCCAAGCCATATTCGGGGACTATTTGACGCCCGAATGCACAAGCGGCCTCCCGTACGGTGAGGTAGGCGAGTGCAATTTAAATCTTGAAGAGCGCTCGCTTACGCTCGCAGTTCATTTTGATGACTACATAACCGAAGAAAAACGCTACGAAATAGAGGCGCAGATAAAGAATACGTTATCGCTCGAGGTACTTAACTTCAGGGTGTCTTTTCCGTCTGCCGCTTTAACACTTGAGGCAATTACCGACCTCACCCACGTAATCAAGAATAAAAACGCCGCATTCAACGGATATTTTAACGGCGCTGAGTATTCAATGGAAGGTGATACCGTTTCCATAACACTCAAATTCGGCGGCCTTTCGGACGTTTTATCGCTTCATTTTGATATGCGACTTAAAAATCTGGTGCACGACCTTTTCGGCCGCGATATCGAGGTTAAAATTTCGGGAGAGGAGGCTCTTTCTGCCCCCGAAACCCCCGAGGTACCAACGCCCCGTCCCGCCCCCGTGAAGACCGCTGCAGCCGCACCGGCACCTGCTGCCCCGAAGGCTGAGGAAAAGCCGAAAAAGGTCTATGAGGGCAAGCCTCAAAACGGACTTCCCGTATATTTAGAGAGTGCAGAGCTTTTCTACGGTCGCACACTTGACCGTAACGTAAAGCCGCTTTCGGAGTATATTCCGCTCGGCAACCCCGACGCTCAGGCAAAATTCTGCGGATGGGGTAGGGTGTTTGACGTTGATTCGCGCACCGTAAACACCAAGCGCGGACCGATGATCAGCTGTAAATTCTGCTTCAGTGATAACACAAATTCGCTTGAGGCCAGTCTTTTTATTGATGAAAAACGCAAGGGCGAAATCAAAAAGCTCAAGGATGGCGCAGTTTTGCTCGTTAACGGTACGTACGAATACGACCGCTGGATGGGCGACTTTATAGTAAAGGTAAGCGCACTTGCCACGCTTGAGGAGTATTTCGAAAAGGACAACGCACCCAAAAAGCGAATCGAGCTTCACTGCCATACCAATATGTCGGCCAAGGATGCCGTGTCGTCTGCGGGCGCAATCATAAACTACGCTGCAAAGCTGGGTCAGAAGGCTATCGCCATTACCGACCACGGCGTAGTTCAGGCCTATCCTGCCGCCGCCGGCGCGGTTAAAAAGCTGCGCAAATCGGGCGTCGATTTTAAGGTTATCTACGGTGTAGAGGGCTACCTTATTGACGATGAGAAGTACGATATCTCTAAGATGAATTCTAAAGAGATCGGCAAGCTTCGCCGTCACATTATAATGCTGGTGCGCGATTTTACGGGTCTTAAAAATCTTTATAAGCTCGTAAGTGAGGCGCATCTTAACGATTTCCACGGACGCCCCTGTACGCTTAAGAGTAAGCTTAAAGCGCACCGTGAAGGTCTGCTGGTAGGCAGTGCCTGCGAGGCCGGCGATTTCTATACCGCCATTGTTGCCGGCGAAAGCGATGAAGAACTTAAAAAAATCGCAAGCTTTTACGATTATCTTGAAATTCAGCCGGTTGGCAACAACGAGTTTATGGTGCGCGCGTCGAGCGAACCCGACCACGTCGATAAGCGTAACGGCACCGTAACCCCCAACCGATTCCGTCGTATAAATTCGCTTGAGGCAATTCGTGACTGCAACCGCAAGGTAGTAGCCATCGCGGATGAGCTCTCTCTTCCCGTAGTAGCAACGGGTGACGTCCATTTTCTGCGCAAAGAGGATGAAATCATCCGTAAAATATTGCTTGCAGGTCAGGGCTTTGAGGACTTTGATTATCAGGCACCCCTTTATCTGCACACCACCGAGGAAATGCTCGAGGAGTTCGCCTATTTCGGTGACCGCGCAGAGGAGTTTGTAATCGATAATCCGCAGAAAATCAGCGATATGATAAGCAGCGACGTTATCCCCATTCCCGACGGCAACTATCCGCCCGTTATCGAAGGCTCGGATGATGAACTGCGCGATATTTGCCGCCGACGTGCACGCGCAATGTATGGCGACCCGTTGCCTCCGTACGTTGAAGAGCGCCTTGAAAAGGAACTTGGCGGTATTATCAATAACGGTTATTCCATCATGTATATGTCGGCGCAAAAGCTGGTTAAATACAGCGAGGACAACGGCTATTTAGTTGGTAGCCGTGGTTCGGTTGGCTCCTCCTTCGTTGCCACCATGGCCGGTATTTCCGAAGTTAACCCCTTAGCTCCTCACTATTACTGCCAGAAGTGCCGGTATAACGAGTTCTTCTTAAAGGGTGAGGTGGGCTCGGGCTTTGATTTGCCTGAAAAGAATTGCCCCGTCTGCGGCGAGCCTCTTTGCCGTGACGGTCACGATATCCCGTTCGAAACCTTCTTGGGCTTTAAGGGCGATAAGGTTCCTGATATCGACCTTAACTTCTCGGATGAATTCCAGTCCGAGGTGCAGAAGTATACCGAGCAACTTTTCGGCCGCGAGAACGTGTTTAAGGCCGGTACCATATCTACAATAGCCGAAAAAACCGCCTTCGGTTTTGCCAAGGCCTACGCCGAAAAGAAGAATATTGTGCTCAGCAATGCCGAACTTAAGCGCCTTGCGGGATTACTCCGCGACAGCGAAGTAAAGGCTACGACAGGCCAGCACCCTGCAGGTATGATTGTTGTTCCGCGCGATAAGGAAATATATGATTTCTGCCCCATTCAGCACCCGGCAGACGATACCTCGTCCGACATTATTACCACCCACTTCGATTTCCACGCAATTCACGATACAATACTCAAGCTCGACGAGCTTGGTCACGTTGTACCTACTACCTATAAGTACCTTGAGGAGTTCTCGGGTATCCCCGTAAACTCGGTTTCGATGAGTGACCCTGCCGTTTACTCGCTCTTTACCTCAACCGAAGCACTGGGTGTAACACCCGACGATATATTCTCGCAAAACGGTACCTTCTGCATACCCGAGTTCGGCACCGACTTTGTTCGCGGAATGCTGCTTGACTGCCGTCCCAAGAACTTTGCCGACCTTTTGCAGATTTCGGGCCTTTCCCACGGAACCGACGTTTATCTCGGCAACGCGAAGGATTTAATCGAAAACGGAACCTGCACGATTTCCGAGGTTATCGGTACCCGTGATAACATTATGGTATACCTCATTCACCAGGGAATAGAGAGCGGTCTGGCCTTTAAGATTACCGAAACGGTACGTAAGGGTCTTATCGCGAAGGGCGCCGTTTCGATGGAAGAGTGGAACGGTATGGCCAACGTTATGCGTGAGCACGGTGTTCCCGAGTGGTATATCGAAAGCTGCCATAAGATAAAGTACATGTTCCCCAAGGCCCACGCCGCCGCCTACGTTATTTCGGCGCTTAGACTCGCTTGGTATAAGGTACATAAGCCGATTGAGTTTTATTGCGCCTTCTTTACCGCGCGTCCCGAAGATATCGAGGTTGAAACGGTAATGCGCGGCAAGGAAGCCGTTCGCCAGCGCATAAATTCTATCCGTGCCAAGGGCAAGGAGGCCACACCGAAGGAGACCGACGTTTATAATAAGCTCCTTATTATAAATGAGATGCTCAGCCGCGGCCTCGAAATACTTCCCATCGATTTAAAGAAATCTCACGCCACCCGATACGAGCTGGAGGACGGAAAGATGCGTTTACCGTTCTGTGCGCTTTCAGGAATAGGCGATAAGGCTGCCGAGGCAATCTATGCCGCCGCGCAGGAGGGAGATTTCATATCGAAGGATGAATTACAGACAGCCGCAGGCGTATCCAAGACCATAGTTCAGAACTTGGCGGATATCGGCGCGCTCGGTGATTTGCCCGATTCTAACCAAATGTCACTGTTTTAATGTGCTATTTAACTAAATTGCATATAAAAATTGAATAACTTTTGACAAAATCAACAAAAATCAGTCCTAAAGGTTGCAATTTTGTAATAACTCGGTATAATAATAGTAACACGAGGTTACAAAATCGTAACTTTTTAAAGGACTGATTTTTATTTTAGAAACCCTTAAATCACTTTTAGGGCAAACCAAGGATATCACTAAAAATACAATAGTTTCGCTCAAAAGCGCAAGCATACGAGTAAAGCTTGTGGTAGCGGTTGGAGTTCTGATGCTTTGCGGTTTTTCCGCAGCATCGATTTTTAATGTTCAGTTTGCTTACCGCGTAACCTATAACGGTGTAACCGTAGGCTACGTAGAAAGTGCCGAAAGCCTTTCCGAGGTTGAGGACGCAATGAGCTGCTGCATCAAGACCAGGGGAGCCGATTCTTTTGTCGGCAAGCCCGGCCTTAAACTCTCGCTTACCGTAGGCTCCAATATTGACTCGGCCGACATCGTCGCTGAGAATATATTAAATAATGAAGATGCACTCAAGCACGTAACCGTACTTACCGTTGACGGCGAAACTGCCTTTGCGGTAAACGAAAGTATAAAGACCGTCGAGAAGAAACTTTCGGCCCGTCTTGATTCATTTGCAACCGGTGAGGAGGATGAAATCTCCTTCGTATCCGACGTAAAGGCTGAGTGTGGATTTGTTACCGCTGATGCTATCGTATCGCTCGACGATGCTGCCGAGTATATTGATAACATCTCGGTTAAAACTGTTGCTACCAAATCCTACGTAGATGAAATTCCCTTCGAAAAGGAGCAGACCGAAAGCGACTCCTATTTAAAGGGTTACGTAAAGGTTACCAGCAAGGGCGTTAAGGGTGAGGCCGACGTTACCGCCAAAATCACCTGCATAAACGGTGTTGAAACCGAAAGGGAAGTTCTCGCGAGCACAACACTCAAGGAGCCCGTGGCACAGAAGGAAATCGTAGGCACCGCCACCGTTTCCAAAACCTCTAACACCCAGTATGCCTCCTCTAATTCGCAGTTTATGTGGCCGCTTCGCAAGAGCGTGCGCCAGTTTATAACCTCTTATATGGGCGATGGCAGAGGCCATAAGGGCATTGATATCGCCTGCAACAAGGGCAACGATATTCTCGCCGCTATGGGCGGTACCGTAGCATACGCTCACTACCGCAGCGATTACGGCAACTTTGTTGTTATCGACCACGGCAATGGTTACCGCACGGTATACGCTCACGCAAGCAAGCTTCTCGTAAGCAAGGGACAGGTTGTTGAAAAAGGCGATGTTATCGCTCTCGTAGGCAGTACAGGCCAGTCTACCGGAAATCATCTTCACTTTGAAATCCGCATAAACGACCGCGCCGTAAATCCTTTAAGTTACACAAGCAGATAAGCAGATCAAAAGCCGCTCAACGAGCGGCTTTTTTGTATTTATGGTGGTTTTACAACTTGACATAATACTATATATAGTATATTATATAATAGATAATTTATGTGAGGTAGAGATATGGCAAAAAAGACCACGTACGATAACGAAAGTATATCCAGTCTGAAAGGCGCAGACCGAGTAAGAAAAAGACCGGGAGTTATATTCGGCTCCGACGGACTTGACGGTTGCCAGCATTCGGTAGTTGAGATTATTTCCAACTCGATTGACGAAGCTCGCGCAGGCTACGGTAAAAAAATAATCATAACCCGTTATGCCGATCACTCTATCGAGGTAGAGGACTTTGGCCGAGGCGCACCGGTTGACTATAACACCCGTGAGCAGAAGTATAACTGGGAACTTTTATACTGCGAACTTTATGCAGGCGGTAAGTACAACGAAGAGCAGGGAAGCGGCTACGATTTTTCCTTGGGACTTAACGGTCTCGGTCTTTGCTCTACTCAGTACGCGTCGGAATATATGGACGTTGAAATTAAGCGTGACGGCTTTAAATATAACCTCCATTTTGAAAAGGGAGAAAACATAGGCGGTCTTCAGAAGGAAGAGTTTACCGGTCGCGCAACCGGTACCCGTACCCGTTGGAAGCCCGACCTTGACGTATTTACCGATATTAACATCCCTGCCGAGTTCTTCGTTGACTTTATCAAGCGTCAGGCGATCGTAAACGAAAACATTTTGTTCGTTTTCCGCAATCAGGTGGGCAACAAGTTTGAAACGCAGGAGTTCATCTATGCCGACGGTATCCGCGAATACGCCACCGAGGTGGCAGGTGACGATGCTCTAACGGGCGTACAGCTTTGGCAAACCGAGCGTACGGGCCGCGACCGTGAGGATATGAACGACTACCGCGTAAAGATAAACGCCGCAGTCTGCTTCTCAAACCGTAATCAGATAAAGGAATACTACCACAACTCCAGCTGGCTGGAGCACGGTGGCTCGCCCGACAAGGCGGTGAAAAATGCCTTTGCTTATCAGATTGATGCTTATATTAAGCAGAACAATAAATACAACCGCAACGAAAGCAAAATAACCTTTGCCGACATTGAGGAATGCTTAATCGTAGTTGTGTCGTCCTTCTCCACCCAGACATCCTACGAAAACCAGACCAAGAAGTCGATAACCAATAAGTTTATCTACGAGGCGATGAACGATTTCTTCCGCCGTCAGCTCGAGATTTACTTTATTGAAAATAAGGCCGAGGCCGACAAGATAGTCGATCAGGTGCTTATAAACAAGCGCAGCCGCGAAAAGAGCGAAAAAGAGCGCCTGAATATTAAGAAAACTCTGCAAACTTCGGGCAACGATATGCTCAACCGAATTGAAAAGTTCGTTGATTGCCGCAGCCGCGACCGCGATGTGCGCGAGCTCTTTATAGTTGAGGGTGATTCGGCTTTAGGTTCCGTAAAGTTGGCACGAAACGCAGAATTCCAGGCGGTAATACCCGTCCGCGGTAAAATTCTCAACTGCCTAAAGGCCGAATACGACCGCATATTTAAAAGCGAAATCATAACCAACCTTATTAAGGTGCTCGGCTGTGGCGTTGAAGTGAAGTCTAAGGCCAATAAGGACCTTTCAACCTTCGACCTTAACGCTCTTCGTTGGAGCAAGGTAATAATCTGTACCGATGCCGATGAGGACGGCTTCCAGATTCGAACCCTTATTCTAACTATGATTTACCGTTTGATTCCTACCCTTATTGATGAGGGCAAGGTATTCATAGCCGAAACACCGCTTTATGAAATCACCACCAAGGAAAAGACCTACTTTGCCTATGACGAGCGTGAAAAGGCCGATATAATGCAAAATATGGTAGGGGACCAGAAGTGTACCGTTCAGCGTTCTAAGGGTCTTGGTGAAAACCAGCCCGATATGATGAGCCTTACAACCATGAACCCCGAAACCCGCCGCCTCATAAAGGTTAATGCCGAGGAGGCCGAAGCTACCGCCCGTATGTTCGATATCCTCTTAGGCGACGATATTGACGGCCGTAAGGAAATAATAACCGAAAAGGGCTATATGTATATAGCCGATGCTGATATCAGTTAGTTTTTAGAAAGGGGTATTATATGCCTCCGAGAAAGAAAAAAACCGAGATAAAACCGTCTGCCCCCGTGGCAAACGCATATATTGCAGGCGCAGGTACAATAGTTGAGCAGCCTATAACCGAAACGCTTGAAATCAACTATATGCCCTATGCGATGAGCGTTATTCTCTCGCGTGCCATACCGGAGATTGACGGCTTCAAGCCTTCTCACCGCAAACTGCTTTACACTATGTACAATATGGGCCTTTTAAACGGCGCCAAGACCAAGTCGGCCAACATCGTAGGTCAGACCATGCGCCTTAATCCCCACGGTGACGCCGCCATCTATGAAACGATGGTTCGTCTGACCGAGGGTAACGAGGCTCTGCTTCATCCCTTCGTTGAATCAAAGGGTAATATGGGTAAGGCCTATTCACGCGATATGGCCTACGCCGCGCCCCGATACACCGAGGCCAAGCTTTCTGCCATTTCGGCCGAGCTTTTCCGTGATATCGGCAGTGACACCGTCGACTTTGTTGATAACTACGACGCCTCTATGCAGGAGCCGACCTTATTCCCCGTAACCTTCCCGACGGTGCTTGTAAACGCCAATAAGGGTATCGCGGTTGGTATGGCCAATAATATCTGCCCCTTTAACCTGCGTGAGGTTTGCCGAGCCGAGATAGAATATATCAAGGACGAGGACGTTAACATTGCCGATTATCTTACAGCACCTGATTTCCCGGGCGGCGGCGAACTGCTTTATAACCGTGACGAGCTCGAAAAGATTTACGCTACGGGTCTCGGCAGCTTTAAGATTCGCGCAACCTACGAATACGATAAATCTCAAAACTGCATCGACATTAAGCAGATTCCGCCTACCACCACAATCGAGGCGATAATCGAAAAAATCGTCGAGCTTGCAAAGCAGAAAAAGATTACCGAAATCAATGATATTCGTGACGAAACCGACCTTTCGGGTCTCAAAATCACGCTCGACCTTAAGCGCGGCACCGATGCCGACAAGCTTATGCAAAAGCTGTTTAAGATGACCCCCCTGCAGGATAGCTTCTCCTGCAACTTTAATATCCTCGTCGGCGGAACTCCCCGTGTTATGGGAATTAAGGAGATCCTCTCCGAGTGGACGGCATTCCGTGTTGAATGCGTTAAGCGCAGAACCTACTTCAACCTTACAAAAGCCAAGGAAAAGTATCACCTGCTTAAGGGCCTTCAGAAGATACTTCTCGATATCGATAAGGCGATTAAAATCGTTCGCGAAACCAAGGAAGAGCGCGAGGTTGTGCCCAACCTTATGATTGGCTTCGGAATCGACGAAATTCAGGCCGACTACGTTGCCGAGATAAAACTCCGTCACCTGAACCGCGAGTATATCTTAAAGCGCTTGGCCGACGTTGAAAATCTCGAAAAAGAGATTGCCGAGCTCGAAAGCATCCTCGGTGACCGCCGCAAGGTGCTCCGCATAATCATAAAGGAACTTGAGGCAGTTGCCGAAAAGTATGGCGCCGACCGTAAAACCGCCATCATCTCGGCCGAGGAAAACCAGATAACGGTCGAGGAGGAAGAGGTTGCAGACTATCCCGTACACCTTTTCTTCACCAAGGAAGGTTACTTCAAGAAGATAACTCCGCTTTCGCTTCGTATGAGCGGCGAGCAAAAACTTAAAGAGGGTGACGTGATATCGCAAACCTTCGATTCCAACAACACCCACGAGCTTTTATTCTTCACCGATAAATGCCAGGTTTATAAGTCCACCGTTAACGAAATGGCCGACGGCAAGGCAAGTCAAATGGGCGAATATATCCCCTCAAAGCTTAGCTTTGACGAGGGGGAGAATGCGATATATATGGTCGACACTGTCGATTATAAGGGCTATATGCTCTTCGTATTCGAAAACGGCCGTATAGCTAAGGTTCCGCTTGATGCCTATAAGACTAAAACCAAGCGTAAAAAGCTTATTAACGCCTACTGCGGCAAGTTCCCGCTGTCGACAATGCTTTACGTACCCGAGGATTGCGACGTTCTGCTTACCTCTACAAACGGCAGAATGCTGCTGCTTGGTACGGGTATGCTGGCGCCTAAGGTAACCAAGGACAGCGGCGGCGTCGCCGTTATGACCCAGAAAAAGGGTCAGCGCATCTACTCGGCCGAGCTTTATTCCGACGGTATGTTGTCGGATCCGCACCGCTACCGTACGCGTAACCTGCCTGCAGCGGGCAGCATAAAGCGCGACGGTATTTCGGGCGAACAAATGAAGATATAAAATAAGCCGCCCGATAATTCGGGCGGCTGTCAGCCGAACTACAAACGCAAGCATTATATATCAAATTTCGTCTGACAATATTATTTATGTCCCGAAAGAGCATAAAAAAATACTGCCAATGTTTGACAAACGATAAAAATTGATATATTATATTCAAACAATAACCATTTTGGGGGATTCTCATGCAAAAAGAACTTGCAAAAACCTACGACCCGAATGAGGTTGAGGCTCGACTTTATAAATTTTGGTTAGACGGAGGCTTCTTCCACGCCGAGGTCGACCAGAACAAAAAACCGTATACCATAGTTATTCCTCCTCCGAATATTACGGGTCAGCTCCATATGGGCCACGCCCTGGACCAGACCCTTCAGGATATCCTCATTCGCTATAAGCGTATGCAGGGTTACAGCGCACTTTGGATGCCCGGCACCGACCACGCATCCATCGCAACCGAGGCAAAAATTGTTGAGGCTATGCGCAAAGAGGGAATATCCAAAGAAGACCTTGGCCGCGAAAAGTTTTTAGAGCGCGCCTGGGAATGGAAAGAAAAATACGGCGGAACGATTATTTCTCAGCTTAAAAAGCTCGGCTCCTCCTGCGACTGGGAACGTGAGCGTTTCACACTCGACGAGGGCTGCTCTAAGGCTGTTCGCGAGGTTTTCGTTCGCCTTTACGAAAAGGGACTCATCTATCGCGGTGAGCGCATTATAAACTGGTGCCCCCATTGCCACACCTCCATCTCCGATGCCGAGGTAAGCTATGAGGAGCACGACGGCAGTTTCTGGCATCTTCGTTATCCGCTTTCTGACGGCAGCGGCTGGCTCTGTCTTGCCACCACCCGTCCCGAAACCATGCTTGGCGATACCGCTGTTGCAGTACATCCCGACGATGAAAGATATAAACACCTCATTGGCAAGACCGTAACTCTGCCGCTTGTAGGTCGCGAAATCCCCGTCGTTGCCGACACCTATGTTGAAATGGATTTCGGTACCGGCGTTGTTAAGATTACTCCCGCACATGACCCCAACGACTTTGAGGTTGGCCTGCGTCATAATCTGCCCGTCATCAACGTTATGACCGATGATGCCAAGATGACCGACGATTGCGGCAAATACAGCGGTCTTGACCGTTACGATGCGCGCAAAGAAATCGTAAAGGACCTCGAAGAGGGCGGCTACCTCGTAAAGGTTGAGCCCATGAAGCACAACGTTGGTTCCTGCTACCGTTGTAACTCGGTTGTTGAACCGCGTATTTCCATGCAGTGGTTCGTAAAGATGGAGCCGCTGGCAAAGCCCGCTCTCGAGTCGGTTAAGAACGGTGATATAACCCTTATCCCGAACCGCTTTGAAAAGACCTATTTCAACTGGATGGAGAATATTAAGGACTGGTGTATTTCCCGTCAGCTTTGGTGGGGTCACCGCATTCCTGCCTGGTACTGTGACGATTGCGGCGAAGTAATCGTTTCTCGCGCAGAGCCTACCGTTTGCCCCAAGTGCGGCAGCGTACATCTCCGTCAGGATGAGGATACACTTGACACCTGGTTCTCTTCGGCTCTTTGGCCCTTCTCAACCCTTGGCTGGCCCGAAGAGACGCTCGAATACAAATATTTCTACCCGACCAATACCCTTGTTACCGGCTACGATATTATCTTCTTCTGGGTTTCCAGAATGATATTCTCCGGTCTTGAGTATACCGGTAAGGCCCCGTTTGATACCGTTTTGTTCCATGGTATCGTTCGTGATGCCGAGGGAAGAAAGATGTCCAAATCGCTCGGCAACGGTATCGACCCGCTCCTCGAAATAGAAAAGTACGGCGCCGATGCGCTTCGCTTCACTCTGGCAACCGGTAACAGCCCCGGAAACGATATGCGTTACTCGCCCGAGCGCGTAGGCGCAAGCCGCAACTTCGCCAATAAGATTTGGAATGCCGCTCGCTTCGTTTTAATGAACCTTGACGAAAACGAGCCTGCTCCCCACATCCCCGAAAACCTCGCAATGGAGGATAAGTGGATACTCGCTAAGTATAACGAGGTTGTCGCAGCGGTAACCCAGAACCTCGATAAATACGAGCTGGGACTTGCCGTAAGCAAACTTTACGACTTTATTTGGGACGTATTCTGCGATTGGTACGTTGAAATTGCAAAGATTCGCTTAAACGGCGACGATGCCGAAGCCAAGAAGACCGTTAAGGCCGTATTGGTTTACGTATTCTCCAATACCATGAAGTTGTTACATCCCTTTATGCCCTTCATCACCGAAGAGATTTGGCAGACGCTGCCCCACGAAGGTAAGACGGTTATGACCGCCGAGTGGCCCGAGGCCGACGAGAAAATCGAGTTCCCCGAAGAAGTTGCCGAATTCGAGAAGATTATTGCAGCGGTTAAGGCTATCCGTAACATCCGTGCCGAGATGAACGTTGCCCCTTCCCGCAAGGCAAAGCTCTGCATTGAAACATCTTCGCCCGCAACCTTTGAGGCAGGCGCTCCCGTGCTTATGAAGCTGGCAAGCGGTTCCTCTGTTGAGGTTGACATCGAACTTTCCATGCCCGATGCAGCCCGTGTAGTAACCGATGATGCTACCATCTATATCCCGATGAACGAGTTGGTTGACTTCACAGCCGAACTTGCTCGCCTTGAAAAGGAACTTAAAAAGGCCGAAGAGGATAAGGAGTTCTCTGAGCGTAAGCTTAATAACCCCGGCTTCGTTGCCAAGGCTCCGCAGGCTCTTATCGAAACCCAGCGTGCACAGCTCGCCAAGACCCTCGATAAGATTGAAATGCTCAAGGGCAGCATCGAATCTATTAAAAAACAAATGTAAAATAAAAGACCGTGTTGCTTTACACGGTCTTTCGTTTTAAAGGAAAAGGTTATGAATTATAAAGAAAGTCTTGAGTTTTTGGCTGCATTGCCGCGTTTTCCGACCCACGCAGGGCTCGAGCGAATAAGAGCTCTTATGCAAAAACTCGGCAACCCCCAAAACGATTTAAAATTCATACACGTAGCCGGCACCAACGGTAAGGGCTCGGTCTGCAGTATGACCGCAAGCGTACTCTCTGCCGCAGGCAAACGTACGGGACTCTATATTTCGCCCTATATCATCTGCTTTCGCGAGCGCATACAGGTAAACGGCGAATATATAAGCGAAACCGATTTTGCCCGTTTTGCTACTATGGTGCGCGATGCAGGCATCGAGGTAACCGAATTCGAGTTTATAACCGCCGTGGCATTCCTATATTATAAATATAGGGAGTGCGACATAGTCGTGCTCGAAACGGGGCTTGGCGGCCGTTTTGACGCTACAAACGTGATATCTGCTCCGCTCGTGGCGATAATAACGGGAATCGGGCTCGACCATACCGCGGTCCTCGGCAGTACTATAGGGGAAATAGCGGCCGAAAAATGCGGTATTATAAAAAGCGGTTCCGCCGTTGTGACAACCTATACCCAAAAGCCCGAAGCAATGCGCGTCATTCGCTCGTATGCCGATGCGGCGGTGCCGGACGTTAATGAGTTACAGGTGCAGTCCGCAGACCTTCACGGCAACCGTTTTATATATAAAGGTAGGGAATATTTCACAAGCCTAATAGGCGAACACCAAATCGAAAACGCCCTGCTCGCAATAGAGGCAGTGGATGTTCTCGGCATTCCTTATGATGCGGTCAAAAAGGGAATAGGCAATACCCAATTCCCTGCAAGACTTGAACTTCTTTCAAACAATCCTACGGTATTGCTCGACGGTGCACATAACCCCCACGGGGCAGAGGCGCTGGCAGGTGTGCTTAAAAAGTACGCGGGTGCCACCGCAATTATAGGTATGCTGGCCGATAAAAACTGTGATGAGGTACTGTCGGTCACACTGCCGTATTTGTCGCGAGTCATTTGTGTAACGGTCGATAATCCGCGCGCTCTCTCGGCCGAGGAACTTGCCTTAAAAGCAAAAGCCTACTGCGAGAACGTTACGACCGCCGATTCGCTTGACCACGCTTTAAAACTCACCAAAGGAGACGATACCGTTTTTATTTTCGGCTCGCTTTATCTTGCGTCCGAAATTCGTCAAAAAGCCAAGGACTTTTATTCTTAACCTCAATTCGACAACCGAATGCGCCAATTTTCCAAGCGGATAAGCCTTATACTTATATATAGGCTTGTCCGTTTCAATTTTAAGGAGTGATTTTATGTCGGTTAAAACAGAAGTAAACGGCGACGTTATGATAGCGTACTTATCGGGCGAACTCGACCACCATTCGGCCAAACAAATACGCGAGGAGATAGACGCCGCGATTGAAGCCAATATGCCAACGCTGCTCGTGCTTGATTTCAAAGATATAACTTTTATGGACAGTTCAGGCATTGGACTCGTGATGGGAAGATATAAAGTGCTGTCCCAAAACGGCGCCGAGCTTTCAATAACCAACCCATCGCCGCAAATATATAAGGTAATGCAGCTGGCAGGGCTCGGACGACTTGCAAAGATAGAGAAAGGCGGACTAAAAAATGAAACAGTTAAATAAATTTACAATGACCTTGCTATCCCGTTCCTCAAACGAGAGCTTTTCACGTGTGGCGGTTACCGCCTTTATAGCCCAGCTCGACCCGACGCTCGAGGAAATAAACGATATTAAAACCGCTGTCAGTGAGGCGGTTACCAACTGCATAGTACACGCCTATAAAAACGAAATAGGCAAAATCTACATATCGGTTCGTATTCTTGAGTGCAATGTGGTAGAAATCAAAATACGCGATAAGGGCTGCGGCATTGCCGACGTCGAAAAGGCTATGACTCCGCTTTATTCCTCCGAAGGCGGCGAGCGCGCAGGTCTTGGCTTTACCGTTATGCAGAGCTTTATGGATTCTCTTCGCGTATCCTCACGTGAAGGTAAGGGTACTACCGTTACAATGAAAAAGCGTATAAGCGTGCGTCTGAACGGAAATGCTTGAGCGTGAAAAATTCTTATCCGACAATATGGGGCTTGTGCATTCATGCTGCAAGCATTTTATGGGTAAGGGCCTCGAATACGATGATATGTTTCAGGTCGGCTGTATCGGGCTTATAAAAGCCTACGACGGCTTCGACCCCGAACGCGGCTTCTGCTTTTCAACCTATGCCGTGCCCGTAATACTGGGTGAAATCAAGCGAATGTTTCGCGACGGTGGCAGCATAAAGGTCTCTCGCGGGGTAAAGGAATTGTCACTGAAAATCCGAAACGAATGTGAAAGAGCAGTAAAAAGAGGAGAGGGCGAACCCACCGTAGCCCGGCTTGCCGAACTTTTATCGGTCTCTCCCGAAGAAATAACCGAAGCACTGTGTGCGACCCAACCGACGGTATCGCTTACCTACGAAAGCGAGGAAGAGGTCTGCGAACTTGATTTAGCGGTAAATGATAACGGCGATATGCTGACCGATAGGCTGCTGCTCGACGAGGTACTGGCCCGACTGCCGCAGGAAGAGAGCCGACTAATCAAACTTCGTTATTTCGAAGGCAAAACTCAGCAGGAGATCGCAACCGCCCTATCCATGACTCAAGTACAAGTATCCCGCAGTGAAAAGCGCATTTTAGGGCGCCTGCGGCAGTTGCTTTGTGAATAATGATAAGTTTTTCGGGGAATAATTTCCACGTAATAAAACAATTTACCCAAAGTCAAAAATTTTGTAAAAATATTTGTAAAAAAGTGTTGACAATAGGGAATGGTTGTGGTATTATAATCGGGCGCCCTGAAAAGGGAGCGCAACTGAACCTTGAAAATTAAACAACGATAAGAAACAAAAGGACCCGACAATTCCAAAGAGATTTTGGAGTAAACAAGGACAAAAATGATACGCTAGTAT
>JAFXGK010000007.1 GCA_017513245.1 Clostridia bacterium | reverse complement strand
ATACTAGCGTATCATTTTTGTCCTTGTTTACTCCAAAATCTCTTTGGAATTGTCGGGTCCTTTTGTTTCTTATCGTTGTTTAATTTTCAAGGTTCAGTTGCGCTCCCTTTTCAGGGCGCCCGATTATAATACCACAACCATCCCCTATTGTCAACACTTTTTTAACAAATTTTTTAAAAATTTTTCAGGGGCAAAAATACTGCATTTTATGTATCACACAACCTGTATGCGGGAATATTTAAGAATGTAAAGGATGTTGTGTTTTTATGAAAAAAACTATCAAAATTTTGTGCCTGACGCTTATATATATTATATGTATAGCACCGAGTGTTTTTTCGCTGTCGAAAATCGGTTCTCGCGGCGATGAGGTACTGAAAATTCAGCAAAAGCTTAACGCACTCGGCTACGGCATAATAAGCGAAGACGGGATATTCGGCACCGAGACGCAAAAAGCCCTTATGCGTTTTCAGAGTGATTACGGTCTTACGGTAGACGGAATCGCGGGGGAATGGACACTGCGCAGTCTTGGAATAAAGGAAAATAATAACGCACATTACTCCTCGGCCGACTACGAGCTTTTGGCGCGAATCATTTCGGCCGAGGCACGCGGCGAGCCGTATAGCGGTCAGGTAGCGGTGGGTGCTGTTATACTGAACAGAATCGCACACCCGTCCTTCCCCGAAACCATAAGCGGAGTAATCTACCAGCCGGGGGCTTTTTCTTGCCTTTATGACGGCCAGTTTTACGAGCCGATCGCCTCCTCGGCATACAGTGCAGCACGCGATGCTTTAAACGGAGTTGACCCGTCGGGCGGAGCTATATACTACTACAACCCGCGCACAGCCACCAACAAATGGATACGAAGCAGGCCCGTAATAACGACCATCGGACGGCACGTTTTTTGTGAATAAACTGTAAAGGTCAGTGAAAGTCAAAAAATTTTTAAAAAATATTGCCGTTTTCTATTGACAAAGGCTTCCAATAGTGTTAAAGTATAGACAGTTAGCACTCGCGTGCTTCGAGTGCTAACTAATTTAAACAGCAAACGGAGGTGTCAGAGATGGAACTTAACGAACGCAAACGCGCCATTCTTGCGGCTATTATTCGCGCCTACGCCGAGCACGGTGAACCAGTTGGATCTAAGTCGCTTTGCGATTTGCTCGATTTTTCGGTTTCCTCTGCTACGCTCCGCAATGAGATGAGCAGCCTTTGCGAGCTCGGTTATCTCGAGCAACCGCACACCTCGGCAGGACGTATTCCCACGGTGCGCGGCTACAAGCTTTACATAAGCGACCTTATGAATCGTGATACACTTTCGGGTGAGATGAAGCTTATAATTGACGCGATGCTCGACGGCATCTCGGGCGAGACGGGCGATATTACCGCTCGCGCAGGACAGATACTCTCCGAACTTACGGGACTGCCCGTTATCACCACCTCGGTTATGAGCGAGCACGACTCGGTTAAAAAGATTGAAGTAATTCCGATGGGCAGGCACTCGGTGTTGGCCGTTGTGGTCACCTCTAAGGGTATGCTCAAAAACCGCATCTGCCGGGTTGCCGACGAAATCTCCCCGGCGTTAATAGAAAGGTTCTACACCCTTTGCAGTACATATATAATAGGTAAGCCGTTATCAGCCCTTTCGCCTACCTACCTGCAACAAACGGTCGCCCTTTCGGGCAGCCTTTCGCTTATGTCGCTGGCGGCCGATGTTTTCGGAATGATAAGCGACATTAAACACTCAAGTCTTACGCTTCGCGGAGAGTCAAACCTCTTCCGTTGCTACAGCCGCGACGGTGAAGTGCAGCGAGCGATGGAGCTTTTGTCACAGAAGGACGTTATGCTTTCGCTCTTTAATAAGGTTACCTCCCCCGTCGGCGTTCTGTTTGGTGATGATACCGAAATAAGCGAGCTTCAGCCTGCAACACTGGTTATTGCCCGCTACGGTCACGACGGACACGAACTTGGAAAAATAGGCGTAATAGGACCTACCCGAATGTCGTACGACAGGGTAATTCCCAGCCTTGAATACTTTGCTTCCAAAATGAGCAAGGTTATAACACAGAATCTGACCGATTTGGAGGATTAAAAATGGCAGAGAAAAAGAAAAAGGCCAAGGCCACCGAAGAGGAAGCCGCAACCGTTTCGGTTGCCGAATTTGAGGAGGTAAAGGCCGAACTCGATAAAAACCGCGACCTGCTGCTTCGCACCGCGGCCGAGTTTGACAACTTTAAAAAGCGCACCGAGCGCGAGCGTGCTTCGGTTGCCGAATATGCTAAAGCTTCGGTTATAAAACAGCTGCTTCCGGTTTTCGATAACGTTGACCGCGCCGAAAGCTGTGATAAGGACAGTGCCGATTACGCTAAGGGCATCGAGCTTATCGTAAAGCAATTAAACGAGGTGGTTACAAACCTCGGAATCACCGAAACCGGCGCAGTCGGTGACGCGTTTGACCCCACTGTTCACGAGGCAGTTATGCACGTCGAGGATGATTCGGTTGGCGAGAACGTAATAGTTGAGGTTTTCCAAAAAGGCTACCGCATAGGCGATACGGTTATCCGCGCCGCTATGGTAAAGGTTGCTAACTAAAATAAAACAAACTTATATATTAAAACGGAGGTTTTTATTATGGGAAAGATTATAGGAATTGACTTAGGAACTACAAACTCCTGCGTAGCAGTTATGGAGGGCGGCGAAGCCGTTGTTATTGCTAACGCTGAAGGCGCAAGAACTACCCCCTCGGTAGTTGCCTTCTCCAAAACAGGCGAGCGTATGGTTGGCCAGATTGCAAAGCGTCAGGCCATTACCAACCCCGACCGCACAATAAGCTCCATTAAGCGCGAAATGGGTACTTCCAACACCGTTTCGGTAGACGGAAAGACATACACCCCTCAGGAGATTTCGGCCATCATTCTTCAGAAACTTAAGACCGATGCAGAGGCATACCTCGGCACTCCCGTTACCGAAGCTGTTATCACCGTTCCTGCCTACTTTACCGACGCTCAGCGTCAGGCAACCAAGGACGCTGGTAAGATCGCAGGTCTTGAGGTTAAGAGAATTATAAACGAGCCGACTGCTGCAGCACTTGCTTACAGCATCGACAAGGAAGACGACCAGAAGGTTATGGTTTATGACCTTGGCGGCGGTACCTTCGACGTTTCCATCATCGAGATGGGTGACGGCGTACAGGAGGTTCTTGCAACCGCAGGTAACAACCGTCTGGGCGGTGACGACTTCGACGCTCGCGTTATGAAGTACATCACCGACGCATTCAAGGCCGAAAGCGGAATCGACCTCACAAATGATAAGATGGCTATGCAGCGCGTAAAAGAGGCTGCCGAAAAGGCAAAGATTGACCTCTCGGGCATGACCCAGACCGATATCAATCTCCCCTTCATTACCGCTGACGCTACCGGCCCCAAGCACTTTGAGACCACACTTACCCGCGCAAAGTTCAACGAGCTCACTGCTGACCTCGTTGAAGCCACTATGGGTCCCGTTCGTCAGGCTCTTGCCGACTCGGGCCTTAACACCGGCGATATCAACAAGGTTCTTATGGTAGGCGGCTCCAGCCGTATTCCTGCCGTACAGGATGCCGTTAAGGCATTTATCGGCCGCGAGCCCTTCAAGGGCATCAACCCCGACGAGTGCGTAGCTCTCGGCGCCGCTATTCAGGGTGGTGTTCTCGGCGGCGACGTTAAGGGTCTTCTCCTTCTCGACGTTGCTCCCCTTTCGCTCGGCATTGAGACCATGGGCGGCGTAAGCACCAAGGTTATTGAACGCAACACCACCATTCCGACCAAGAAGAGTCAGATATTCTCCACCGCAGCCGACGGCCAGACCTCGGTTGACGTTCACGTTCTTCAGGGCGAGCGCGAGTTCGCAAAGGACAACAAGTCGCTCGGAGTATTCCGTCTTGACGGTATCTCCCCCGCTCCCCGCGGAATCCCCCAGATTGAGGTTACCTTCGACATCGACGCTAACGGTATCGTTCACGTTTCGGCCAAGGATCTCGGCACCGGCAAGGAGCAGTCGATAACCATCACTTCCTCGACCAATATGTCCAAGGACGATATTGATAAGGCTGTAAAAGAGGCTGAGCAGTATGCCGCAGAGGATAAGAAACGTCGCGAAGAGACCGATATCCGCAACGGCGCAGACCAGATGATTTACCAGACCGAGAAGGCTCTTTCCGAACTTGGCGACAAGGTTAGCGAGGAAGAGAAGAAGGATATCACCGATGCTTGCGAGGCATTAAAGGAAGCCGTTAAGGGCGACAACATTGAAGATATCAAGGCAAAGCAGGAGACCCTGCAGCAGAAGTTCTACGCTGTTAGCGAGAAGATCTACAAGGCTGCTGCCGAGGCTCAGCAGGCCGCAGGCGCCGATGCCAACGGCGGCGCCGCACAGGATAACGTTTACGACGCCGACTTTACCGACGTTGACGGCGACCAGCAGTAATTAAATGCTCTATGGCGGAGGGAAACCTCCGCCATACATAGGAGAGTTTGTTTTGGCAGATAAAAGAGATTATTACGAAGTGCTAGGCGTTGACCGCAGCGCAAGCGACGACGAACTGAAAAAGGCTTACCGAAAGCTGGCCAAAAAATACCATCCCGACCTGAACCCCGGCGACGCAACCGCCGAAAAGAACTTTAAGGAGGCCAACGAGGCCTACGAGGTTCTTTCGGACAAGGAAAAACGCGCCCGTTACGACCAGTTCGGTCACGCAGGAGTTGACCCCAACTTCGGCGCAGGCGGCGGTGGCTATGGCGGCGGCTTCGGCGGAGGCGGATTTGGCGGTGGCTTCGGTTTTGATGACCTCGGCAGCATCTTCAGCGAATTTTTCGGCGGCGGTACATCACGCCGTCAGGCCGATCCTAACGCACCCCGTCGCGGAGCCGACACCTCGGCACAGGTTATCCTCTCGTTTGAGGAGGCCGCACACGGCTGCAAAAAGAAAATAAAAGTAACCCGAAACGCCACCTGCGACGCTTGTGACGGCAAGGGCGCCGAAAAGGGCAGCGCTGTTAAGACCTGCCCGAATTGCCACGGCACCGGCCACGTTACGGTTGTACAGCGCACCGCCTTCGGCACCATCCGCAATCAAACGGTATGCGGACAGTGCCGCGGCGCAGGCAAGATAATCGATAAGCCCTGCCAAAAATGCGCGGGCAAAGGTCGCGTTCGAGTTACCGAAGAGCGTGAGATCGAAATCCCCGCAGGTATTGACGACGGTCACACCATTCGCGTTCGCGGAGGCGGCGATAACGGCGTAAACGGCGGTATGAACGGCGATTTGCACATCACCGTATCGGTTCGCCCCCACCCCATCTTTATCCGCGAGGGCTTTGATGTTTTCTGCACCATTCCGATTACCTTTACGCAGGCGGCCCTGGGCGCAGAGATTATAGTTCCCACCATTGACGGTAAGGTAAAGCTTACCATCCCCGAGGGAACACAGCCCGGCAGCGAATTTAAGATGCGAGGCAAGGGCATTAAGCGCCTAAATTACAATGGTTTCGGCGACCAGTACGTAACCGTTACGGTTGAGATCCCCAAAAACCTTTCGAGGAAGCAAAAAGAGTTACTCGAAAGCTTTGAAAAAGAGGCGAGCGACAAAAACTACGCCCGCAAAAAGAGCTTTACGGAAAAGCTTAAAGATTTCTTTGATTAATAAAAAACCTCCCACAGCTGTGGGAGGTTTTTATTGATATGCATATATAGTTATGCTATACTGTATTCAATAGGAGGGATGGTAAATGAAGACATTGCTTAAAACCGTTTTGGCATTGCAGATTATATCTATCATAATCGTTTTTATGGGGCTTATCGGTACGTCGCCCTTTTATGCAATTATAGCGTCCGCCATATCGGCCGTTCAGTTGGCGCCCACCATCGCGATAATGATGCATACGCGTGATATCGACGACCTCTATGACGAGGTTAACCGCCTGCGTTACGAGATTAAAAAGCTCGACCGCGATATGGAAGCCCTGCATCCCGATTCCGACCTTCCCGACCGCCCTGCCGACCCCTCGTTCGGTACCTGGGAATGCGTTAAATGCGGCGCCGTTAACAAAAGCGGCACCTCTAAGTGCGAAAATTGCGGCGCAAAATATTCCTTTGTACAAAACCCGACAACCGACCCCGAGGACAAGAAAAAAGCCAAGGTTAGCCGCTGGGTAAAATAGAATGAAACAAAAAAACCTCCCACGTTGTGGGAGGTTTTTTGTTTTACTTTATTAAGCTTTCGCCATCCATTTCCTCGGGCTTCGGAAGGCCGAGCACCTTGAGCATGGAGGGAGCAAGGTCGGCAAGACGGCCGCCCTCACGCAGTTCACAATCGTGACCTACTACGCAGAAAGGAACGGGGTTGGTCGTATGGGGAGTGAAGGGGTTGCCATCCTCTCCTACCATGCAGTCGGCGTTGCCGTGGTCGGCGGTGATAAAGAGCACGCCGCCCATAGAAAGGGTTGCATCGGCTACGCGGCCAACACACTCGTCAACAGCCTCAACGGCGCGAACTGCAGCGTCAAACACACCGGTGTGGCCAACCATATCGCAGTTTGCGAAGTTTAAAATAACGGCATCGTACTTGCCCGAGCGAATCTGCTCACAAACGGCGTCACACACGGGGTATGCGCTCATTTCAGGCTGCAGATCGAAGGTGGGCACGTCGGGCGACTGGATAAGAATTCTGTCCTCGCCCTCAAAGGTCTTTTCCTCGCCGCCGTTGAAGAAGAAGGTTACGTGTGCGTACTTCTGGGTCTCGGCTATGCGAAGCTGGGTCATTCCGCGGCTTGCGAGATATTCGCCTAAAGTCATCTTAAGCTCCTCGGGCGGATAAGCAACGGTTACGTTGGGCATGGTTTCGTCATACTGGGTCATGCAAACGAAGTTTACGGGCAGGAAGCCACGCTTGCGAGCAAATCCATCAAAAGCCTCATCAACGAAGGTACGTGTAATCTGACGGGCGCGGTCGGGACGGAAGTTGAAGAATACGAAGCTGTCGCCTGCGTTTACAACGCCATCCTTATTTATAACGGTGGGAACAATAAACTCATCGGTCACACCGCCGTCATACGACTCCTGCATTGCGGCTACGGCATCGGTCTTCTCAAGTCCCTCGCCGTATACGATTGCGGCATAGGCCTTTTCAACGCGGTCCCAAGCGAAGTCACGGTCCATAGCGTAGTAGCGACCCATAACGGTTGCTATTTCACCAACGCCGATTTCGGCCATTTTTTCCTGCAGTTCGGCAATAAAGCCCTTACCGCTGGTAACCGAAACGTCACGTCCGTCCATAAGGCAGTGAACGTAAACCTTCTTAACACCCTCGCGCTTTGCCATTTCAAGAAGACCGTAAAGGTGTTCAATATGGCTGTGAACGCCGCCGTCGGAGAGAAGGCCCATAAGATGAAGCGCCTTGTCGTTCTCGCGGCAATTTTTCATTGCGTCCTTCAGCACCTGAATATCAAAGAATTTGCCCTCTTTAATATCCTTGGAAATCTTAACCAGCATCTGGTAAACAACGCGGCCTGCGCCGATATTTGTGTGGCCTACCTCGCTGTTACCCATCTGACCGTCGGGAAGACCTACGTCAAGTCCCGATGCGCCGATGGTAGTAAAGGGACACTCGGAAAAGAACTTATCAAGGTTGGGGGTCTTGGCTGTGTAAATAGCGTTACCCTCGGTCACCTCGCGGATTCCGAAACCGTCCATTATGCATAAAACTACGGGTTTTTTCATATTTTACCTCTCGATAGAAAAGCTGCCGAAGTGTTACGCCGCGGCAGCTTTTAATTTTAATCTTATTTGGATGCAGCCTTAACGATGATGCTGAAATCCTCAGCCTTAAGCGATGCACCGCCGATGAGTCCGCCGTCAACGTTTACCTTTGCAACGAGCTCGTCAGCATTCTTTGCATTCATAGAGCCGCCGTATTGAACGGTAACGGTGTTTGCAACGTCCTCGCCGTAAACCTCAGCGATAGCTGCACGAACGAAACCGTTGCCCTCGTCTGCCTGCTCTGCGGTAGCGGTAACACCGGTACCGATAGCCCAAACAGGCTCGTAAGCTACGATAATGTTCTTGAGCTGTTCCTTGGTTACGTTGGTGAGAGCCATCTTGGTCTGGAACTTAAGAAGGGTCTCGGTGTAGCCAAGCTCACGCTGCTCAAGGGTCTCGCCTACGCAAACGATGGCGGTAAGGCCGGCGTTTACAGCGGCTAAAGTGCGGAGGTTAACGGTCTGGTCGGTCTCGCCGAAGTACTGTCTTCTCTCGCTGTGACCTACAACAACGTACTCAACGCCCGATGCTACGAGCATCTCGGCAGAGATTTCGCCGGTGTAGGCGCCCGATGCCTTGAAGTGAACGTTCTCGGCGCCTATTTTGATGTTGGAGCCCTTTGCAGCCTCAGTAGCGGCAGCAATGTCAACATAGGGTACGCAGAGAACTACGTCGCAATCTGCATCCTTTACGAGGGGCTTCATTTCGTTTATGAGTGCGGCAGCCTCAGCAGGGGTCTTGTTCATTTTCCAGTTACCTGCGATAACTGCTTTTCTTAACTTCTTATCCATTATTATATCCTCCGAATTAGATATTACTTATCGTTGAGTGCTGCAATACCGGGAAGCTCCTTGCCCTCGAGGAATTCGAGCGAAGCGCCGCCGCCGGTAGAAATATGGGTCATCTTATCGCCGAAGCCCATGGTGTTAACGGCTGCTGCAGAGTCGCCGCCGCCGATAACGGTAACAGCATCTGTTTCTGCGAGGCTCTTTGCAACCTCGAGAGTACCTGCTGCGAGGGTCGGGTTTTCGAATATGCCCATAGGTCCGTTCCATACAACGGTCTTGGCAGCCTTAACAGCCTCTGCGTATAATGCAGCGGTCTTGGGGCCGATATCTGCGCCCTCTGCGTCGGCAGGAATGCTGTCAGCGTCAACAACTACGGTATCAACCGGAGCGTCGATGGGATCGGGGAAGTTCTTGATGGTTACGCAGTCGATGGGGAGAAGGATCTTAACACCGTTCTCCTCAGCCTTAGCCATCATTTCACGGCAGTAGTCAATCTTGCTTTCGTCAAGCAGCGAGTTACCAACGCCGTAGCCCTTTGCAGCGAGGAAGGTATATGCCATACCGCCGCCGATGATAAGGGTATCCGCCTTCTTAAGAAGGTTTTCGATTACGGGAAGCTTGCTGTCAACCTTTGCGCCGCCTAAGATGCAAACGAAGGGACGAGCCGGATCCTCAACAGCGCTGCCGAGGTACTTAAGTTCCTTACCGATGAGGTAGCCTGCAACCGACTCCTCAACGTACTCGGTTACGCCTACGGTAGAGCAGTGTGCACGGTGAGCGGTACCGAAAGCATCGTTTACGAATACGTCAGCGAGCTCGCCGAGTTCGCGGCTGAATGCTTCGCCGTTCTTGGTTTCTTCTGCTCTGTAACGGGTGTTCTGAAGTAATACAACGTCGCCGTCCTGCATCTTCGCGATTGCGGCCTTGGCGTTGTCGCCTACTACGTTGTCATCTGCTGCGAAAACAACCTCTTTGCCGAGTTTCTCGGAAAGACGGGCTGCTACGGGAGCGAGGCTGAGCTCGGGCTTCGGCTCGCCCTTCGGCTTGCCGAGGTGGGAGCAAAGGATAACCTTGCCGCCGTCAGCGATAAGCTTTTCTATTGTGGGAAGTGCGGCGTTGATACGGTTTTCGTCGGTGATTACGCCGTTCTTAAGCGGAACGTTGAAATCGCAACGAACCAGCACGCGCTTGCCCTTTACGTTAATGTCGTCAACTGTTTTTTTGTTTAATACTGCCATTTAAAACAACTCCTTATAAAAGATTGTTAAAATTACCACATACTATTTTACCACAATTTTCACTTTTTTCAATACAAATTATTTGATTTAATCCCAGCTGTAATTGTGTAAATTCCCGAAATTTTGAAGTTCGGGATAGTTCCATTGCCGAAGCGTTTCGTAAACGGCCACCGCAACGGTATTTGAAAGGTTCAAACTTCGCGCATCGCCTATCATCGGAAGACGCACACAGCGTTCGGGATTTTTAAGTAAAAGCTCCTCGGGCAGACCGCGGGTTTCCTTGCCGAAAAAGAGGTAGCAGCCGTCGGGGTATTCCACCTCGGAATACACGTGACGCGCCTTGGTAGTGAAAAAGAAAAATTCGCCCTCATTTTTCGAGAAGAAATCATCCAAATTATCGTAATAGGTGATGTCTAAAAAGTGCCAATAATCAAGCCCTGCTCGTTTGAGCTTTTTATCGTCAACCGTAAAGCCCATCGGACCGACAAGGTGAAGTCGCGCTCCGGTTGCCGCGCAGGTACGGGCAACGTTACCTGCGTTTTGCGGAATTTCGGGCTCGACCATTACAATATTTATTATTGCCAAAATTACACCCTGCTTTCCAAAATTTCGCCGTTACCGCTAATATTCAGTTCACCGTAATAGGCAGGAACGAAAGCGCATTCGCCGGCCTTTAGAACAACGCCGTCCAAGGCTGCCTCGCCCTCGGTGCAGAGGAAGGCCGCAAAGCTCTCGCTGCCTATATGCACCTTCTTTTCGCCCTCTACGTTATGGCGGGTTACGGTAAAGTATTTGCAGGAAGCGAGGTTATCGCTTTCAGGCTTGCCGAAGGGGTATTCGGGCGGGCAGGTTTTGGTTACCTTCAGCGCCTTTTCGATATGCAAATCACGCGGTTTACCGTCGGCCCCTACGCGGCCGTAATCGTAAACGCGGTAGGTGCAGTTGGAGTTTTGCTGTATTTCTGCTATGAGTATACCTGCGCCGATGGCGTGAATCGTACCCGAATCGATAAAGAAGCAGTCACCCTTTTTTACGGGAACACGGTTAAGCACGTCGCAGATGGTATCGTTTTTGATACGTTCTGCAAACTCCTCGGCCGAAATTTCGTGCGTAAAGCCGTAATAGAGGCTTGCGCCCTCGTCACAGTCGACTATGTACCACATTTCGGTTTTGCCGAACTGGTTTTCGTGTTCGAGCGCATATTCGTCGCTCGGATGAACCTGAATCGACAGCGGAGAATGAGCGTCAATCAGCTTAATGAGTATCGGAAAGAAGGGAAAATCGCCGCCCTTGGTTCCGAGGCAGTCGTCGCCCAGTTCTTCTATCGCTTCGGCAAGTGTCTTGCCGTCAAAATCGCCGCCGTCGCAAACCGACGGGCCGTCGGGATGGCAGGAAAGCGACCAAGCCTCGGCTATTTTATCGAGGTCACTCTCGATGCCGAACTCATTTTTAAGGCGTGTACCGCCCCAAAGGTAATCTTTAAGGGCAGGCTTTAATTTAATAGGTTTCATGGCAAACCTCCAAGATTGCATATATAAATATTATAGACTAATAAACACCTTTTCGCAATAGGTAAAATGCAAAACTGCTTGTATTATGAGTGATATTGTGGTATTATTTTTGTAAAGTTTTTAAGCAGTAAAGGAAAAGAAAAATGAAAAAAAATGAAAACATCCTTTTACAGATGCATCGCCACGAGGCAAAAGCAGGCGTTCGCCGCACCTCGGTAGAGCATAGCCTTGGCACCACGGCCAAGTGGGTATATATTTTGGGCGTCGCGTGGTCGCTACTTATGAACGTAATGTATTTCCTCAGTGTATACGTTCAGCGCGGACACACACTGGACGTTCAGGACGGTAAGGATATGTCGGTCCTTTTCGAGGACTACATAGCCGCCACCAGCGGCAGTCTTGTTCTGGTTGGAATTATGACGCTGGTTATCCTTTTCGGTGCGGTCGCGTTTAAGAAGCGCTGGTATATTCCCTGCGCTATCGCAAACATCCTGCCCGCAATCGTACTAATCTTACATTTTAAGACGCGTATGTCCGATTTGTTTGCCGTAAACGGCGGTATGCCGCTGTCGTTCGTACTGCGTCATCTCGTTCCCCTCTTACTGCTTATTGCAGGCGCTGCCGTTTATTCGGTTATCGGTATTTTATATAACATCTCCGAAAACCGCGCTTACGAAAACTTCGTTGCCAAGATTTACGAGCAGCATCCCGACCGCTTCGGCAAGATGACCGATGAGGAATGGGACGAATTTTTAAACAATTATAACCCTCCCAGCCGCAAGGATGCCAAAAAAGCACGCAAGAATGCGGCCAAAAAAACCGAAAAAGAAGACGAATAAAACCGAAAGATGCAGAGCCGAGGCCCTGCATCTTTTAGTTTACATAATATAATTTTTGGCGACACGCACATCCGACAAAAAACACCGACACCTACGGGTATAATTATCCTGCCGCAAGAGCGGATATTTTTTTGAAAATGAAGGTGTTTTAAAGTGAAGGAAGGCGTAAAACAAATAAGTAAAGGGTGGTTGCGTGACAGTGCCGCAGCGGTCTTATCACATATAGCGGTGGCGCTTTTGGGGCTTGTCGCCTCGAGGGCCACGGTGATAGGGACCTTTGCGCCGTTTGGAATAAGCTTTGTGGCAGGGATGCCGGCGCCCTACATATTTACCTCGGCAATCGGGGCCGCGCTCGGATATTTTTTGCCCACCGTAGGAGGCGCGTTCCGTTACTTTGCGGCGCTTTTTGCCGCCTGCACCATTAAGGCTCTGCTAAGCGGACTGAAAAACATTAAAAATTTTTCTCTTTGCTCGGCCGCAACGGCCTTCGCGGCCTCGATTTCAACCTCGCTCGCCTCGGTGGCCGGCGGCGGAATGAGCGTTACCGCGGCGGCAATTGAAGCCGTACTTTCGGCGGCCGGAGGTTACTTTTTTCACAAATCGGCCAAAGCCGTTTCGGACCGACCGCGGGGGCTTTCCTCACAGCAGCTGGCCTCTGTTATAATATCGATTAACGTATGCCTTTTGGGCCTTTATACCGCATATGTGGGTCCGTTTTCGCTGGGTCATATCGTGGCCGCGGCGGCGGTGCTGGCGGTATCGAAATACGCCCACGCGGCAGGCGGTGCAATTGCCGGCAGTGTGGCATCGCTTTTTCTGCTTTTGTCGGGCGGGCCTTCTTCGGCGGCCGTCTGCCTTTCGGCAGGAGGAATGCTCGCGGGGATATTCGCTCCGCTCGGATCTTTGGCGGCCGCGGCCGTCTTTACCGTATGGTCGGCCATATCGGCCTTTTTATCGGGTGAAGACGCCTTTTCTTACCTGCTTTTGGCGGAAAGTGCGTTTGGAGCGGCAATTTTTTTAGCGCTGCCGAAAGCGGTCTGTGTAGAGGCAGGAAAACTATTCTCTCCCCCCACCGCATCCCCTTCGCTCGAATCGCTCAAACGTGCCCTGACGCTTAGGCTTTTCTTCGCTTCGGAGGCACTATCCGACGTGTCGGAAACCGTAAGCGAGGTATCGCGCGAATTAAAGCTCATAAACTCGCCCGATTTTGATTGGGTGGTCGCAAACGTAAAAACCGACGGTTGTAACGGCTGTTCACTTCACAGCTACTGTTGGGAACGCAAGCAGGACGATATGCGCGATGCCATACTCGAAATGTCACGCCTTGTGAAAGCCGGCGAAAGCCACCCTGCCGACAAGGCTTGTGACGAATTCCGCGAGCGCTGTATTCGTCCGCGCAGGGTTGAAAACGCCGTTTTGCGGTACTATGAGGAATATGCCTCACGGCTTGCGGCCGAAGCGAGAATCGAGGAGGTTCGCGGCGTAGTTTCGGACCAGTTTGAGGGCATTTCGGATATGCTTTACGATTTAGGGGTCGAATTCGAACGCTATGAAAGCTTTGACGGAACGCTGGCGAATAAGCTCTCGGCGGCACTGCGCGAAAACGACCTGCACGCCGCCGATATTGCCGCCAAGACCGACAAATATGGCCGAGTCAGCATAGAGATGAGGCTATCGGTCCCCCCTGCCTCGCCCGTTAACCGAATGGAACTTTTGCAGATAGTAAACTCGGTGTGCGAGCGCGATTTTGAGCCGCCGGTTATGAACCGAATTAAAAATTACGCCTATTTAAGTTTTACCGAAAAGGCGGCTTACGAGGTGTCGGTCGGTGTGTCACAGTTGTGTCAAGGTGACGGCACCGTCTGCGGCGATGCCTACACCTATTTCCCCGACGGACGCGGCCGAATGATGTTGCTTTTATCCGACGGGATGGGTACGGGCGGCCGTGCGGCAGTAGACGGCGCAATGGCTTCGGGCCTTATGGAACGCCTGCTAAAAGCAGGTTTCGGGTATGACTGCGCCCTGAAAATAGTAAATTCCTCGATGCTGTTTAAATCGAGTGACGAAAGCCTCGCCACGCTGGATATCTCCTGCATCGACCTCTATACGGGCACCGCCGAACTGCTGAAAGCCGGGGCAGCACCCACGGTAATCCGCCGTTCGGGACGCACCGGCAAGGCGCAAAGCACCTCACTTCCTGCAGGAATTCTTCGTGATATCGGCTTCGATCGCGCCAACGTTTCCCTAAAGGCAGGCGATATTCTGCTTATGATGTCGGACGGAGCCACCGCAACGGGCACCGACTGGATATGCGCCGAACTGGAAAGCTACAAAAACGGAAGCGCCCAGCAGTTGGCCGAAAAGATTGCCGCAGGCGCACGGCGGCGACGAAACGACGGTCACGACGACGATATTACCGTTATTGCGGCGATTTTGGAAAAAGCGGTTTAAATTGTTGATATATTTTCCCCCTTGTGATAAAATACCCTAAAAGACAAATTCATCGGGAGGAACAACCGTGACCCAGGAAAAGATAGACAGAATAAATGCCCTTGCCAGAAAAAGCCGTGAAGAGGGCCTTACAGAAGAGGAAAAAGCCGAGCAGGCAGTGCTTCGCCGCGAATATATCGACGGCTTTAAGCGCAGCCTCGTAGGCCAGCTTGAAAACACCTATATAGTCGAGCCCGACGGCACCAAACGCAAGGTTCAGAGGAAAGACTGAATATGAAAAAAGTATTTGCATTTTTCGTATGCCTTGCAATTATCTTTACTCTGGTCGGATGCCAAAACGAGGAACACATTTTATCTTCTTACGACAAAAAAGAATGCTACTATGAGGATGGTTTTCGCGATTATACCCACTACTGCAAATATTATTATAACGAGCAAACCATTAAGCAATATGAAAAGCAATCACATTTCAAAAAGGTAACCGCAGATAATATAAACCTCTTAAGAGAGCGTCTCATTACCTATAACGATTATGTCGATTCTCAAAAATATTTTGATAAGTATGATTTTAATTACAAAGAGCAAATAAAAACCGGAGACCTTTTTTGCCTTATTGATAAAAGTGACCCCAGCAGTTTCGACTTGTATTACGTCGATTTTGACAAATGTATTGTATACTATTTTCATAACAACACATAAAAAGAAAACCCTCTCATTTGAGAGGGTTTTTATTTTATCTGCAACTGCAATCTCGGCAGGCTCGCACAATAAGCAGTAATACGAAAATAAGCAGCATTACTACCGCGAAGGCGGCGAAAACCACTAAATTTTCGGTTACAAAGCCTGCGAAAACAGCGCCTAAAATGGCGCCAATAGCGGCTAAAAGGGTTGCTCCTATAATCAGTATTGCCGTAAGAATACCACAGCAGGAGCCGTAGCCGTAATCGTCGTTTCTCATACTATCATTCCCCGTTTTTGTGTCTTCCGCGCGGAACAATATATACTATGAAAAAATGAATTAGTCGGTTACTTCGAGAAGGCCTTTACGGTAAGGTAGGTCATATAAACGTCGAACTTTGCAACCGTCTCGAACGGAGCGTGCATTGAAAGCACCGGAACGCCGAGGTCTACAACGTCGAGCCCCAGGTTTGCAATGTACATTGCAACGGTACCGCCGCCGCCTGCATCAACCTTGCCGAGCTCACCTATCTGCCAGGCGATGCCCTCACGGTCGAGCAGATTGCGAACAAAGCCTACGAATTCTGCCGAAGCATCGTTGGTAGAGGATTTGCCGCGGGCACCCGTGTACTTTGTAATAACTGCGCCGCGATTTATAAAGGATGCGTTACGCTTTTCCATAACTTCGGGATAGGTCGGGTCGTAGGCTGCGTTAACGTCGGCCGAAAGGCACTTGGAAGCGCGCATCACGCGATAACCGTCAACACCCTGCATATTGCCAAGGTCCATAAAGATATATTTAAGGAAGGCAGAGTTGAGGCCGGTGTTGCCCTCGCTGCCGGTTTCCTCCTTGTCGGCGAGCACTACGATAACGGTGTGCTCGGGCTCTTTTATATCAATTGCGGCACGCAGTGCAGGATATGCACAAACGCGGTCGTCATGGCCGTAGGCGCCGATAAGCGAACGGTCAAAGCCTATATCGCGCGCCTTATAGGCAGGTACGCACTCGAGTTCTGCCGAGAGGAAGTCTTTTTCCACAATGCCGTATTTTTCGTTGAGTATCTTTAAAATATTAAGCTTTACAAGCTCGCTTTCGCTGTCGTCACGGAAGGGATGGCTGCCAACAAGAACGTTTAAGTCCTCGCCCTTTACGGCCTCGCCCAACGTGCGCTTGGCCTGCTCGGCTGCAAGGTGGGGCAAAAGGTCGGTAACTACGAAGCAGGGGTCGCCCTCGTCCTCGCCGATATTAACGTCTACCACGCTGCCGTCACCCTTAACAACCACGCCGTGAAGAGCAAGCGGAACGGTGGTCCACTGGTACTTCTTTATGCCGCCGTAGTAGTGGGTCTTAAACAGAGCCAGTTCGTCAGCCTCGTAAAGCGGATTGGGCTTTAAATCGAGTCGCGGAGAATCGATATGTGCCGCGGTAACGCGAACGCCCTCGATAACGGGACGCTTACCCATAACGATAAAGGCTGCGGCCTTACCTCGATTGTTGATATACATTTTATCGCCGCAGGCATACTTCTTATCGGGGTCAAACTCGGTAAAGCCTGCCTTCTTGGCCATGGCGATAGAGGTTTTTACAGCCTCGCGCTCGGTCTTTGCGTTATCTAAAAACCACTTGTAATCCTCGCAAAAGGCATCGGCCTCTTTGAGGACCTCGTCACTTGCGGTTATACGTCCGTTCTCCGTTTTTAAAAACAGATTTTCCTTGAGTTCTTTAGCTGTCATCTAATTTTCCTCCGTTATTTCACGCAAAAGCGCAATTGTCTTGGTTTTAAATTCCTGCTCGTCACCGTCGTTATAAATAACGTAATCGGCGCGGCCTTCGAAAAAGCTGTCGGGCTTGGCGGCCGAAAGGCGACGCTTGGCCGCCTTATCGGTTAGGCTGTCGCGCTCGGTTATACGCTCTTTTCGTAATTTCTCACTTGCCAGCACGGCAACCACCGTATCGCACTCCGAGTCCAGTCCGCTTTCATAAAGCGTGGGGGCGTCGAGGATTACCGTGTCGTCCCCAAGCATCGACTTGATTTCATTTACGACGGCAGGAAGCATAATTTTATTCAATTTTTCGGTATTGTCGGGCGAGCTGAATGCGCGCTCGGCCAGAAGAGGTCGAAGCAGTGCACCGTCCTTTATTATATCCTGACCAAACTGCTTTGCCAGCGCCGCCATAATCTCCGCCTTTTGGGAGACGGCCTTTGCAACAGCGTCACAGTTAATTACGCGTATTCCCACCTTTTCGGCAACGCTGCCGAAGGTGCTCTTGCCCGAGCCGGTAGGACCCGTAAGCCCTATTATTTTTTTCATAATTCCATCACCTTAAAGCCTGCCGCACGGATAAGGCGGTTATACACCGCAAGTCCCACGCCGTCGGTTTTCGGGGCGTGAGCATACACAGTATCGGCACCTAAAGTATCGGCCTCGCGAAGGGCAGAAAACAGTCCTTCCGCAAGGGTTTCGGGATTTTTCTCGCTGCCGTATACAACGTGGGGACAATCAATATCCCCTGCCTCTTCACTAAAGCAGAGCGCTCCGCAATCGGGCTTTGAATTAACAAAATCCGCAAAGCCCTCGCCGCAGACCATTATAACGTCGCTTTTGGGCGAGTAGTGCTTATATTTCATGCCCGGGCTTGCTACCGGCTTGCCCTCCTCGGGTTCTGCGAGAACCGCAGGGTCGACCGCAAGGGTGGGAAGAACTTCTTTCAGTTCGTCCACCGTTACGCCGCCCGGACGCAAAAGTCGCGGCGGAACCGTACATAGGGTAACTACGGTTGATTCTACTCCAACCGCGCAGTCGCCCGACATTACTACGGCATCTATCTTTCCGTCGAGGTCCTCCAGCACGTGTGTGGCCTTCGTGGGGCTCGGCGAGCCCGAAACGTTGGCCGACGGCGCCGCAAGCGGCAGACCCGACTCTTTGATTATATTATGCGCAATCTCGTGTGACGGCATTCTTACAGCAACGGTAGAAAGTCCCGCCGATACGCAAGCAGGGATGCTTTCGTCACGCGGCAGCACCATAGTGAGCGGACCGGGCCAAAAACGCTCGGCCAGCCTATACGCCTCTTTGGGTATATCGGCAGCAACGGTACGAAGCATTTCGATATCGCTTATGTGCACGATAAGCGGATTATCCTGCGGACGTCCCTTTGCCACAAACACCTTTTCCACTGCCGCGACGTTGCGTGCGTCGGCAGCAAGGCCGTACACCGTTTCGGTCGGGATTGCAACTATGCCACCTGCCTTTAAAATGCGGGCGGCTTCGGCGATGCCCTCACTGTTTTCGGGCAATCTTTTTGTTATCATTATTCGTTCTCTGCCTTTAGCATTTCGGCGCGGTAGAAGGTAATGAGCGAATCGATTACCTCGTCTAAGTCGCCGTTTAATATCTGCTCGATTTTATAAAGCGTAAGTCCTATTCTGTGGTCGGTTACGCGGCCCTGAGGATAGTTGTAGGTGCGGATACGCTCGCTTCGGTCACCTGTGCCGACCTGTGCGCGACGGTCGGAAGCGATAGCCTCGGTCTGCTCCGAGAGCATACGCTCGTAAAGACGCGAACGAAGCACCTTCATAGCTTTGTCCTTATTCTTGTGCTGGCTTCGCTCATCCTGACATTCAACCACAAGTCCGGTGGGAAGGTGGGTTATGCGGATGGCCGACTCGGTTTTGTTAACGTGCTGTCCGCCGGCACCGCCTGCACGGTAGGTATCGATCTGCAGGTCAGCAGGGTTAATTTCAACCTCAACATCCTCGGCCTCGGGTAAAACCGCAACCGTTACGGTCGAGGTATGAATACGGCCCGACGTTTCGGTTTCGGGAACACGCTGAACGCGGTGAACGCCGCTTTCGTATTTAAAGCGGGAATAAGCACCCTCGCCCTCAATCATAAAGCTGACTTCTTTCCAGCCGCCGAGCTCGGTTTCGTTTCCGCCCATAATTTCTACCTTCCAGCGCTTAGACTCGGCGTACATGGAGTACATACGCATAAGACTGCCTGCAAAGAGGGCTGCCTCCTCGCCGCCTGCGCCGCCGCGAATTTCTATAATTACGTTTTTATCATCGTTGGGGTCGCGCGGAAGCAGAAGCACCTTAAGCTCCTCAGCGCAGGTTTCCTGCGTCTGCTTGGCCTCGCGAAGTTCCTCTTCGGCCAGTTCTTTAAAGTCCTTATCGAGCGAACTGTCATCAAGCAGCAAAAGTGCTTCCTCTTCGGCCTTCTTCGCGGCCGAGTACTCGCGGAATTTTTCTACAACCGGCGACAGCTGCTTATGCTCTTTCATAAGCTTTTTGTACTGCTCCTGATCCGATACAACGGCAGGGTCCATCAGCAGTTCGCCTATCTCCTCAAAGCGCGCTTCAACCGCCTTTAATTTATCAAACATTGTCATTCTCCCTCTCTATGCGCTTTATGTTTTTCTCCGCCTTGGCACGCGGCACCATAACCTCGCGGCCGCAACCCACACAGCGAAGCTTAAAATCCATACCTATGCGAAGCACCGAAAAACAGTCGCTTCCGCAGGGATGCTTTTTCTTCATTTTGAGAATATCGCCTACGCGAACATCCATATTCTCACTCCAAACATATTATCTCATTGTAATTATATACTAATAAATCAAATTAGGCAATAATTTCTTGCCAAACGGGCGGCGTAATGTTAAAATTATTTTATAAAAACACTCGGAGGTGATATCCGTGCCGCTAAAAATCGTTCATTGCGCCGACCTGCACATAGGCGTTCGTTCCTCACTTTTGGGGGCAAACTCTGCGCGCCGCAGCGCCGAGGTGCAAAACGGTCTTCTCTCGGTTACACGGCACTGCCGTGAAATCGGCGCCGACGTTTTGCTGGTAGCAGGCGACCTTTTTGATATTCCCTGCCCCGGAGAATCGGAAACAGCCTTCGTCAAGGACTGCTTTGCAAGCATTCCCGAAACGCAGGTTTTTATAGCAGCAGGAAACCACGATTATCTTACCCCCTCCTCGCCCTATACGGAGCAGTGGAGTGATAACGTTCACATATTTAATAAGGCCGAATGCATAGAACTGCCGGATGCCAGAATATACGGCATTCCCTTTTGCGAGCCGTATGAAGCCGCCTTTTCGCTCCCACGCGCCGAGCGCGACGGCAAGGCAAACATTCTGCTCGTGCACGGTGATATCTTCGGCGGCCCCTATAACCCCTTAACCGCCGCCGCGTTGGAAAACACCGGAATGGACTATGTTGCCCTCGGCCACGTACACGCCTACAGCGGTATTTTGTACGCAGGTCGCGTTTGCTATGCCTATAGCGGCAGTGTTGAGCCTTTAGGATTTGACGAAATCGGCGAACACGGCGTAATTTCGGGTACCGTTTCGGCAGCAGGAGCCGACCTCGGTTTTACAAAACTTTGCGGACGTATGTACCGCGAAATTGCCGTAAACGCGGGTGATTTTGCCGTTGAGAGTGAGCTTTTACGTCATCTTTCCGAACTCATTGCGCCCTATAAAAATGATATGGTAAAGATTATTTTAAACGGTGAGTGCACCTTCTCTCCCGACCGCGAACGTATGCTTGCCGCGCTGGAGAATGAGGTGTTTTTCCTGCGCATAAAAAACCGCACCTACCCAAAGGAAAACCTTGAACTGCTTCGCAAGGAGCAAACCCTTAAGGGATTTTTCACCGATAAGATGTTAAATAAAATCGAATCGCTTTCGGGCGACCGGCGTGAAGCGGCCGTTGCGGCCCTGAGAATTGGCCTTGCGGCCTTTGCAGGAAGGGGGCTTACAGTCGATGAAGATTAATAAAATCAAAATCGACCGCTTTGGCGGACTTTCCGATTTTACGCTCGATTTCAGCGACGGGCTCAACCTTATCTTTGGACAAAACGAGGACGGAAAAACCACAGTTCTTTCATTTTTACGCCTTATGTTTTACGGCAGCGGCACCAAGGCAGGCGACCTGTTTATAAACCTTCGCCGCCGTTTCACCCCCTTTTCGGGCGACCGTATGGGGGGCGAGGTTCAGTTCACCCACGAGGGCAGAGAATATCTGCTTTCGAAGCAATTCGGCAAAACCCAAAAGAGCGATAAGGTATCGCTTATTGACCAAGTAAGCGGCAAACCCGTAGAGCTTGAGGGCGAGGTTGGCGAAGTGCTGTTCGGCATGAGCTGTGCCGCCTTTGAACGCAGCATATTTATAAGCCAGTTCACCCCTGCGCAGGACGGCAGCCGTGAGCTTTCGGCCCGCTTGGCAAGCCTTGCATTTTCGGATGACGGAGCTGAGGACTATAATACCGTAAAAGACCGCATTGAAAATGCCGCAGGCAGTATTTTCACCCGCCGAAAGGTGGGCACCGCCGACCGATTATCACAAAAAATCGACGAGCTCGAAAACGAAAAAAGAGCCGCCTTCGATATAGAGGCCCGACGCAAACAAAACGACGCAAGCCTTTTGGAAATCGAGGGCGAAATAGCCGAACTCGAGGCTGAGAAAAAACGGCTTTCTTCGCTTTCGGCACAGAGCGCGCAAAAAGAGAAAAAGGCCGAGCTTAGAGCCGAACTTTCAAGGCGAGCCGCGGCGGCAGAACTGGAAAAAACGCTTTCCATTGTTACTCCCGAGGGTCTTGCCACAGCAGAAAAGAAGTTACATACGGCTTCTCTTATTTCGGCTGAAGCCGAGGCAAAAAAATCGCTTCTGCGCGACGATGCTTCTCCCGCCGACGACGGTATTTCGGAAAAACTCGAATTGATACTAAATGACATCGAAGAGATAAACCGAAGGCTGGCGGAGTTTGAAAAACCGAGCGAGGAATCTCCCTCTCCGTCCGGCAACGGTATGAACTTTATACTGGCATTTTTATTCGCTGCGGCAGCGGCCGCAGGCGCCGCCGCAAGCCTTGTTTTTCTGGCGCTTTTAGCGCCGGCCGTGCTCTTTGCCGTTTTAGGTATTACCTCGCACGTCAAAAGGGCCAAGGCCGAGGCTGATATAGCTCGCGAACGGCTCTTGACCGAGCGCAAAAAAAGCGACCTTGAAGCCGAAAAAAAGCGCTTAAACGACGATTATCTTGTCCTTCGCGAGCGTAAAAAACTATCCGACGAAGGGCATAAAAAGGCCGAAAACGAGCAAAACAAGCTGCGCGAGGAGATACGTGAAAAGACCGACGAGTCCGCGCGACTTGAAAACGAGGCCCGCGTGCTTCTCGGCAACGCAGACGGTGACCTTCGCGGCGAGCTGGCAAGGTTAAAAAGTGCTTTCGAAAAACTAAACGCCCTTAAAGACTGGCTCACGGAAAGCCCCCACAAGGACCTTTCGCTTAAGGAAATAAACGACATTCTCGCTGACGACGGCGATGAGGAACTGCTTTCCACCGCCGAATACGACGAGGAAATTCGCGCCCTGGACGCTAAAATCAATCGCTCTCACGCGGCGGCCGAGCGACTTCGCACCGAGACCGAAGAACTGCTCAGACGCACGCGCGGAATCGGAGTTTTGGAAATTGAACTTCGCGACGCAAACCGCGCTTTTGGCGCCCAAAAGGCGCACTACGACGCACTTTTGCTGGCCGGCGAGATGCTCGACGAGGCATATGATGAAATGCGCAGCAACTTTGCGCCCGAGCTTAACCGCCTCACAAGCGAGCTTTTCGAGCGATTGACGGGCAGCAAGCACGGCCGCGTGGCTGTTTCTAACGACTTTATGCTTACGGTAAGCGAGAACGGCACAGTTCCCTACTCGGCAGAATTTTTAAGCGACGGCAGCGGCGATCAGGCTGAGCTTTGTCTGCGATTGGCGGTAGCCAAACTTACGGGCGGCGATCATCAGCTTCCCCTGCTGCTCGACGACGTGCTGATGCAGTACGACGATACCCGCGCAGCCGAGGCAACGCGTTTTCTGGCCGATTACGCAAGGGAAAATCAGGTATTGCTTTTCACCTGCCACGGTTATTTTAAGGAATTGGCGGCAGAAAACGGCGCCAACGTAGTTAATATGAAATAAAAAATACGCCTCCGAGTTTTTACTCGGGGGCGTACTTTATTTAGATATCAAACAGAAGCTGACCATAAGAAGAATACGGCCAATCAACAGCCGACATATTCATCTCGATTTCGTCAACGTCGATTCGCAGGTCTTCCATAGCCGAGAGCACGATATCGCGGTAGTAACGGGCGATCTTGAGTTCTCCCGCAACCTTAACCGACGAAACTGCCTCTTCAAGACGTTCAACACCGTCGTATACGCGGTCGGCGTGGTAGGAAAGTTTCTTAAGCAGGCCTTCCTCAAGACGCCAACTGCAGTTTACCTTAGCAGCCCTTTTCTTGGCGATATTATCGGCAAGCTTGGCGGTGTAGGCGCTTACGGCAGGCATAACGTCCTTCTTAACCATATCGAGCATGGTAAGAGCCTCGATATTAATGACCTTGCAGTAATTTTCGAGCATAATTTCGTAGCGAGATTCAAGCTCGGCGCGTGTGAGAATTCCGTACTTTGTGAATACCTCAACCGTCTTGTCCTCAATGTAAAGCGGCAGGGCGTCAACGGTCGATTCAAGGTTAAGTAATCCGCGCTCGGCGGCCTCTTTTTTCCATTCTTCGGAATATCCGTCGCCGTTAAATACTATGCGCTTGTGATTCTTATAGGTATCGCGGATAACCTCGAGCACGGCTGCTTCAAAGTCCTCTGCGCCCTCAAGACGGTCAGCAAAATCATCAAAAACACTGCTGACGATGGTATTAAGGATAACGTTGGGCTCGGTTATTGAGTGGTTGGAGCCCAGCATACGGAACTCAAATTTATTACCCGTAAATGCAAGGGGCGAGGTACGGTTACGGTCGGTAGTGTCCTTGCGGAAATGAGGCAGGAAGTGTGTTCCCGTTTCCACCTCGGGCATCTTTTCGCCACGGTAATCCTCACCTGCCTCGATAGCCTCGAGTATATCGGTGAGCTGTGTGCCGAGGAAGATGGAAACGATGGCCGGAGGCGCTTCGTTCGCGCCCAGACGATGATCGTTACCGGGGGTAGCCACGGTGGCACGCAAAAGGCCCTGATACTCGTCCACTGCGCGGATAACGGCCGATAAAACAAGCAGGAAAAGTTTGTTGTCCTGCGGATTTTTGCCCGGCTTTAAGAGGTTAACGCCCGTATCGGTTGCTATAGACCAGTTGTTGTGCTTGCCGCTTCCGTTTACACCCTTGAAGGGCTTTTCGTGCAAAAGACACACGAGGTCGTGGTTCTGCGCCGTCTTCTTCATCATTTCCATGATGAGCTGATTCTGGTCGCAGGCATCGTTTACGTTTGAATATACGGGGGCAAGCTCGTGCTGTGCGGGAGCCGCCTCGTTATGCTCGGTCTTAGCTACAACGCCAAGTTTCCAAAGTTCGCGGTCGAGCTCGTTCATAAAACTCTTGACGCGCGGCTTGATAGCGCCGAAATAGTGGTCATCCATTTCCTGACCCTTAGGCGGACGTCCGCCCATAAGGGTACGGCCGCAATAGGTAAGGTCTTTACGGGATTTGTAGTACTTTTTATCAATAAGGAAATATTCCTGCTCGGCGCCAACCTCAACGCGAACGCTCTTAACGTCGTCCATACCAAAGAGTTTTACTATGCGCAGAGCCTTATCACTTATTACCTCCATCGAGCGAAGCAGAGGGGTCTTGCGGTCGAGTGCTTCGCCACCATAGGAACAGAATGCAGTAGGAATGCAGAGTGTATCGTCCTTTACGAAGGCGTGCGAGGTGGGATCCCATGCGGTGTAGCCGCGGGCCTCAAAAGTTGCTCTCAGGCCGCCCGACGGGAAGGAAGATGCATCAGGCTCGCCCTTTATGAGCTCCTTGCCCGAAAACTCCATCATTACGCCGCCATCCTCTGCCGGAGATATAAAACTGTCGTGTTTTTCGGCGGTTATGCCGGTCATGGGCTGGAACCAATGCGTAAAGTGGGTAGCTCCCTTTTCAATTGCCCAGTCCTTCATTGCGGCGGCAATTTCGTTAGCGGTGCCCTTATCGAGCTCGCGGCCGTCGTTTACGATGTGCATAAAGTTTTCATACACCTCGGGCGACAAACGCTCCTTCATTACGGCATCGTTAAACACCATACTGCCGAACATTTCTTCAATCATTGACATTCCTATACCTCCGTGGATATATACTTATTTATATAATAAATACTTTTTTAACGATAGTCAATAGTATATGCCCTTTCGCGGCGGCAAGTCAATAAATTTTGTTAAAAATCTGCCGATTTTTGCTTAATCGACCCTAAAACTTAATTTTATTAAGTCATTTGCCTTATTTAATTAAAAATTAAGGCGCTTGGCTTAATTTTTTATATTTTGTGCGGTGGCGTTTCAGCGGTGTAAATTGTTAAAATAAGCAGTTGCAGTATTTCTCTTTTTGTGGTATACTACGATATATATTTTTTTGAAGGGGAAAAACCAAAATGTCAACAGCAATTATGATTACCATTGCCGTTTACCTCGTAGGCATGGTAGTAATCGGATTCTTTTATTCGAAGAAAAACAAAAACACCTCCGATTTCTATCTCGGCGGCAGAAAATTAGGACCGCTGGTTACGGCGATGAGCGCCGAGGCCTCCGATATGAGCGGATGGCTGCTTATGGGTCTGCCCGCCGTTGCTTTAATGGGCGGCCTTGCCGAGGCTTCCTGGACCGCTATCGGTCTTGCCGTAGGTACATATTTAAACTGGCTGTTTGTTGCCAAGCGTCTTCGCGTTTACAGCAGCAAAATCGACGCCTTCACCCTGCCCGATTTCTTCGCCAAGCGTTTTGGCGATAAGGCCCACATCCTTACGCTCATCTCGGCAGTATTTATTGCCGTATTCTTCATTCCCTATACCGCTTCGGGCTTTGCGGCCTGCGGCAAGCTTTTCGCAAGCTTCTTCGGAATGGACTATACTCTCGCAATGGTGCTCTCGGCCGCAGTTATCGTTCTTTATTGCACACTCGGCGGCTTCCTTGCTGCCTCCACCACCGACTTTATTCAGAGCATTATTATGACCATTGCTCTCTTCGTTGTCGTTGGCTTCGGCGAGGGCATCGCAGGCGGCTTTGGTCAGGTGTTCGATAACGTTGGCTCGCTCGACGGCTTTATGGACCTCTTCCGCGGCCACAACGTTGCGGCAGGAACTGCCGGCAGCTACGGCGCTCTGCCCGTTGCTTCCACCCTTGCTTGGGGTCTCGGCTACTTCGGTATGCCCCACATTCTCCTCCGCTTTATGGCCATTGAGGACAAAAACAAACTTAAGACATCTCGCCGCGTTGCCAGCGTTTGGGTTGTTATTTCGATGGCTGTTGCCGTACTCATCGGCGTTATCGGCTACACCCTTATGAAGAACGGCATTATCGGCCCCTACGAGAGTGCCACCCACGCAGAAACCGTTATCGTTGATATTTCAAACGTTTTAAGCAAGTACGGTCTCGTTCCTTCGATTACCGCAGGTGCTATCCTCGCAGGTATCCTGGCTTCTACAATGTCGACCGCCGATTCTCAGTTGCTTGCCGCCTCTTCTTCGATTTCGCAAAATCTGCTTTGCGAAACCTTCGGCCTGAAGCTTTCAAAGAAAACTATGTTTATTCTCGCTCGAGTTTCGGTTATCCTCATTTCGGTAATCGCAGTATTCCTCGCGCTCGACCCCAACAGCTCGGTATTCACCATCGTTTCCTTCGCTTGGGCAGGTTTCGGCGCAGCATTCGGTCCCGTTATGCTGGCTGCTCTCTTCTGGAAGCGCGCTAATAAGTGGGGCGCACTTGCAGGTATGCTCGGCGGCGGTATCACCGTATTCGTTTGGAAGTTCGTCGTTCGCACCGCCTTCAAGGGTACCTGGCTCGATATCTATGAGCTTCTGCCCGCATTCATCGTAGGCGTTTTGGCCATCGTTATTGTAAGCCTTCTTACCAAGGCCCCCGAAAAAGACCTCGTCGACAGCTATGATGCCGTTAAGGCAGAATGCGCCGAAAAGGCCTAAACTTTAAAATTAAAAGACCCCGTCGGTTGACGGGGTCTTTTTTTAGTTTATATTTTCAAACAGTTTGCGCAGTTCCCGGGCATCGACCTTTTCGACCATACGGTCATAGGTTATAAGACCGTTGGTTTCGTCCTCAACGTCCGAAAGTTGGGTGTAAACCGCAGCGCAAAGGCCCCGCTCTACCGCAGGAATAACCTCTGTTTCATAGAGTTTTCTAAGGTCTGACAGCAGTTGCTCACGCGTTTCTATCTTGCGGTAGCCGTACTGCTTATCGGGGTTAAAGACGTGGCCATCAACTCGGTGGGCGTAGCCGCCGAATTCCGATAAAAACACCGGCTTGTCTGCCGAACGGAATTTATAGGGTTTAAAATAAACGTGTTCGCTTACCACGTCGTTTTCGCCGCCCTTAAACCAACCTGAGGCGCTGTCGATAAAGCGTGTCGAGTCGTACTTCTTCAGTTCCTTATAAAGGAAACTGCTGTTGGCCTGACCCCAGCCTTCGTTGAATATCGTCCAAAGGCAGATGGAAGGGTGGTTATAAAGCTGTTCTACGGTACCGAACATATCGTCCATAAAGTTTAGGAACGTCTTATCCTTTTTGCGTTTGTCGCTCTTTTTCTTGAGTCCTACCGTGGGCAGAGCGGTATCAAAAAGGAAGTTATACCCGCCGTTGTTGACCATATCCTGAAAGACGACGATGCCAAGACGGTCACATTCGCAGTAGAAGTATTCGGGCTCGATTTTTATGTGCTTGCGCAACATATTAAAGCCGAGGCGCTTGGTAAACTCAATATCATCGGTGTAGGCTGCAAGGTCGGCAGGGGTATATATACCGTCGCTGAAGTAGCCTTGGTCGAGAAGTCCGTTAAAGAAATATGGCTTCCCGTTAAGACACAGACGAGGAATGCCGTCCACCTCTTTTATTTCAAGCGTTCTGACCGCGAAATACGATTCGACCTTATCCTCCCCTGCCTCAACCGTAAAGCGGTAAAGACGCGGGTTTTCGGGCGACCAATATTCGGGGTTTTGGAGCACGATTTCGGCGCGGCCTTTTTCTATTTTATATTCGCCCTCACCGTCGACCTTTACCACGCCCTCGTTTATGCCCTTTACCATAATTGAGGCGCCCTTTTCATTGGGCGTTATTATGAGCTTTTCAATATACTCATTCGGCACGCACTCGAGCCAAACCGTCTGCCAAATACCCGAAACCGGGGTATACCACATTCCGCCGCGCTTTACGCACTGCTTGCCGTAGGGCTCACTTTTGTCGGCAGGGTCGTCGACAACCTTTATGAAAAGTTCGTTTTCGCGTAAAACGTAATCGGTAATATCAAACGAGAAGGATAAATATCCGCCGCGATGGCACGGAAGAGCCGTTCCGTTTACGGTAACGTAGGTCTGCTGGTCGGCGGCGCCTACGTGCAGTATTACTCTGCCCTTTTCAAACCCGTCGGGCAGGGTGAATTTTTTGCGGTAGTAAAGGTTCTTGCCCGTCCATTCACACGCTCCCGAAAGGGCTGATTCACGCGGAAACGGCACTAAAATCTTGCCGCGGACAGTAGGCTCTTCGCCGTCGGAGGAGGAAAACTCCCACTCGCCGTTCAGGCAAAAAAAGGAATCGCGTTTTAACTGCGGACGAGGGTAAACGTCGTGCGGAACGTCGCCCGTAAGCGGCCGCTTAGAGGACAGGCTTATAAGTTTTTCTTTCTTCATTTCGGCACCTTCTATAGTATTATAAGGTCCTTACGCGAGGCCGTAAGATTTTCACAGCCATCAGCCGTGACGCAAACCATATCCTCAATTCGAACGCCGAAGCGTCCCTCAAGGTATATTCCCGGCTCAACCGTCATAACCGTGCCGGGTAAAAGCTCGGTCTCACAGACGGTATTAAACGACGGGTTTTCATGGATATTAAGTCCCACGCTGTGGCCGAGTCCATGGCCGAAGCAGCCGTGAAAGCCTGCGTTTTCTATTATATCGCGCGCCGTTTTGTCGATATCGCGGCAAATTTTACCTGCCTTAATATCACACAGCGCGGCCTCTTGCGCCGCCAGCACGGTGTTATAAACCGTTTTTTGCTCGTCGCTCACGTAGCCAAGCGCAACCGTACGGGTCATATCCGAGCGGTATCCGCCCACAACGGCGCCAAAATCCATAGTGATAAAATCGCCCTTTTGAAGCCTTCTCTCACCCGGAACTCCGTGCGGAAGCGAGGAGTTTTCGCCCGATACCACAATAAAATCAAAAGCAACGCCCTCACTGCCCTCTTTACGCATAAAAAACTCGAGGTCAAGCGCGATTTCACGCTCGGTACGTCCCTTTTCTATTCTCTCGAGGATATAGGAAAAGCCGTTATCGGTTATTTTTTGCGCATCGCGGATAAGCGAAAGCTCGCCTTGGCTCTTTACTGCGCGCATACGCGAAAGCGCGAGCGAAAACCTGCCGTCACCCGACAGTTCTGTATCAGGCAGTTTTTTGGCAAGGCGGTCGTACTCGCCAAGCGTTATATATTCGGTTTCGAGGTAAAGTCGCTTAATATCGCGCTTTAATATCTCCTCAGATACACTGCGGCAAAGCACCGTCTTAAGGTGCTTTACAACCGCCCTCGCCTTTTCAAAATAACGAAAATCAATTAAAAGTTCGGCCGTGTCCTTCGTTATGAGCACGGCCCCTGCACTTGAGGGAAAGCCGGTAAGATAGCGGCGGTTTTCCTCGCTCATTATAAGCAATGCTTCGCCGCATTCGAGCATTTCCTTTAGTGTGCAAATTCGGCTCGTCATATAGCCTTTAACACCTCTCGTAAGAAATTATATACCCTCTCGGTAGAGGATACGGACAGGCGCTCACGCGGGGTGTGAACGTCGAACATATCGGGTCCTATCGACACCGCGTCAAGCCCCGGTTTCTTTTCGCAGAAAAGGCCGCATTCAAGGCCTGCGTGGATGGCCGACACGGTAGCGGCCGTTCCCATCTCCTTTTCCCAAACACGACACATGGTATCGCGCAGGAGGGAATCTTTTTTATACTCCCAGGCAGGATAAAAACTGTCGGCCGTGAAGTCGGCGCCTAGTTTTTTCGCTATGTTTTCCAGCCGGTCAATCAGCTCGCTTCGCTCGGCAAGTACCGAACTGCGAACCGCAAACGAGCCTTCAACCTTATTTCCCTCGGTCTTTAAAATTCCGAGGTTAAGTGAGGTCTGCACAAGGCCCTCGATATCCTCGCTCATCGAAATAATTCCGTTGGGTACGGTGGTTAAAAATTCTATTATGGTCTCGGTGGCGGACGCGGTGAAACAGTCGTCGGCCTCTGCTTTGGAAACCGTTATATTAAGGCCTTTATCGGTTTCGATCGTGTTTTCCTCGCAGAAACGCTTCACAATGGCGGTGGGGTCGGCGCACACAGCTACGCACTCGCTTGCGGCAGGGATTGCGTTATCCTTAAGTCCACCTGCCACGCTTGCGATTTTAATATTGGGAATGCGCTTTAAGAGGGCGCCCAAAAGGATGTTGGCATTTTGGCGTCCCTTATCGATTTCAACGCCCGAATGACCGCCCTTAAGGCCGTCGATTCTGATTTTATAGGCCTCCGCTTTTATACTTTCGCGGTCAAGCGAGAAGGCAAAATGGGCGCGTGCGCCGCCCGCACAGCTAACCGTGAACACGCCCTCCTCTTCGGAGTCGATATTAATAAGCAGGCTGCTGTCGATATCGCTCATATCAAGGCCCTCGGCGCCGAACATTCCCGTCTCCTCATCGACTGTGAACACGGCAATTATCTCGGGGTGGGAAAGCGTATCGTCCTCGAGCATTGCCATAACCATAGCTACTGCAATACCGTTATCTCCGCCGAGCGTTGTGCCCTCGGCGCCGATAAGGTCGCCCTCGATTTTAAGGCGTATACCCTCTTTTTCCATATCGATATCGATTCCCTCGGCCTTTTCGCAAACCATATCAAGGTGACCCTGCAAAATCACTGACGGACTTTTCTCCTTGCCGGGGGTTGCGCTCTTTTTTATTACGATATTTCCAAGTTTGTCACGGCGGTAGCAAAGGCCCTTTTCCTTGGCAAAATTTTCGCAATAATCGGAAATTGCAGCCGTGTTGCCCGAGCCGTGAGGAACCGAGCACAAATCCTCAAAATAGTAAAAAACCCTTTCGGGCGATAGGTTGTTTAAAATTCTCATTATTTTCTCCCGCTTTTTAAAATTCTATAGACCTATTTTACCACGAAAACCGCCCCTTTTTCAACTGTAAAAAGCACCCCTCAAAAGTTTTTATGGAAAAATGTGCAGGCTCGTAGTATAATGTTCGTATTAGTATAATTATCCTCGAAAGGTGATTCGTTATGAAGATTATTGTAGTTGGCTGCGGTAAAATAGGAGCCACTATTATTGAAAGCCTCGTTTCGGAAGGCCACGACGTTACGGTGATCGACAAGGACACCCGTATCGTTGCCGAATCGGTTGAGCTTTACGACTGCATGGGTATATGTGGTTCGGGCGCCGATTGTCACACCCTTTCGGATGCAGGAATCGAGGACTGCGACCTCTTTATTTCGGTAACGGGCTCGGACGAGTTTAATATGCTCAGTTGCTTTATGGCAAAAAGACTGGGCGCCGACCACACCATTGCCCGTATTCGCAATCCCGAATATAACGATCACGATTTAGTATTTTTACGCCGCGAGCTCGGTCTTTCTATGGCCATAAACCCCGAACTTTTAGCCGCGAGAGAAATATTTAATACGCTTCAGCTTCCCTCGGCCGTTAAGATTGAGCCTTTTTCACGCCGAAGCTTTGAAATGATTGAACTTCGCATCCGCGAGGGTTCGCCGCTGGGCGGCATGAGCCTGATTGAAATGCGTAAGCATTATAAGCAAAAGTTCCTTATTTGTGCAGTTCGCCGCGATGATGAGGTGTTTATTCCCCACGGTAACTTCGTGCTTAAAGAAGGCGACCACATCGGCATTACCGCCTCGCCCGGCGAAATACAAAAGTTATTCAAGGCTTTGGGCCTTTCCAAAAAGAAGGCACGCACCATAATGATTCTCGGTGCAAGCCGCACCGCTTTTTACCTTTCCAAAATGCTGCTTGACGGCGGCTCGACCGTAAAGATTATTGACCAGAGCACCGGGCGCTGTGAAGAATTTTGCGAGGCTCTGCCCGAGGCCATCGTAATCAAGGGCGACGCCGCACATCAGGAGGTTCTCGTAGAGGAGGGCGTGGCTTCGGCCGATGCCTTCGTTGCTCTGACCGGTATAGACGAAGAAAATATTCTGATTTCACTCTTTGCCGAGGCACAAAACGTTCCGAAGGTTGTTGCCAAGGTAAACCGCGAGGATTTTGGCGCGCTGGCCGAAAAAATCGGAATTGAGAGCGTTTTCTCGCCCCGTCGCACCGTTGCCAACGTAATTCTCGGCTACGCTCGCGGTCTGCAAAATTCTATGGGCAGCAAGATGGAAACTCTTTACAAGATTATGGATGGCGGCGCAGAAGCGCTTGAATTCAACATCCAGCAGGAAAATCCGCTGGTGGGTGTTCCGCTTAAGGAAATCACGCTTAAGAAAAACGTGCTTATCGCAGGTATCATTCGCGGTCGACGTCCCTTCATCCCTTCCGGTGACGACGCTATTGCCGTCGGCGATATGGTTATTGTGCTCACCGCAGGCATTCGCGTAAACGATATTACCGACATTATAAAGTAGGTTTTTTATGAATTACAGAATGGTTTTAAACATAATCGGCCGCATCGTCATGGCTGAGGCAGGATTACTTATTCTGCCCGTGCTGGTATCGCTTTACTATGGCGAGACCACCGCTTTGCACGCGCTGCTTATAACCGCCGGAATTGCGCTCGCGGTAGGCCTTTTGTTTGTTATTGTATCACGCACTAAAAATCGCAGCATCTACGCAGGCGAGGGATTTGTTTCGGTCGCGTTCGCCTGGATGATTTTATCGGCTATCGGTGCGTTGCCCTTTTACATCAGCGGCGCTATCCCCTCCTACGTTGACGCCCTTTTCGAAACGGTAAGCGGATTTACCACCACCGGCGCCTCTATTATTCAAAACGTAGAGAGCATAGAAAAAAGCCTTCTCTTTTGGCGCAGCTTTACCCACTGGGTAGGCGGTATGGGTGTGCTTGTTTTCGTTATGGCCATCATACCGGGAAACACCAAAGGCACCATGAACGTTATGCGCGCCGAAATGCCCGGCCCGATTATAGGCAAGCTTGTTCCCCGCGTTAAGGACACCGCAAAAATACTATACCTTATCTACATCGCGCTGACTGCGCTCGAAATAACTATGCTCTATGCCGGCGGTATGCCTTTGTTTGACAGCGTGGTTCACTCTCTCGGCACAGCCGGTACGGGCGGTTTCGGCATAAAGGCCGACAGCATCGCAAGTTACACCCCCTATATGCAATGGGTCATTACGGTCTTTATGCTTATATTCGGTCTAAACTTTAACCTCTATTACCTCATTTTGATGCGCCGTATACGCTCGGTTCTCAAGAGCGAGGAACTTTGGTGTTACGTTGGTATCGTCGTGTTTGCCGTTGCCGCAATCACAGCAAACGTTTACTCGATGTACGACAGCTTTTCTGCGGCTTTCCGTCACTCGGCCTTCCAGGTTTCTTCGATTATTACCACAACGGGCTTCACCACCACCAACTTCGATTTGTGGCCCGGATTTTCTAAGGGTATTTTATTCACCCTAATGTTTATCGGCGGCTGTGCGGGCTCTACCGCAGGCGGACTTAAGGTTTCGCGTGTTGTTATGCTGTTTAAGCTTATAGGCCGCGAAATACGCAAGATTTTACACCCCCGCTCGGTAAATAAGATTTCGTTCGAGGGGAAAAACGTGGACGAAAACACACTCGACAGCGTTACCGTTTATTTGGTTATATATATTGTATGCTTTGTTGCAATCTTCCTGCTGTTGTGCATTGAACCCTTCAGTCTCGAAACAAACATCTCGGCCGCGGCGGCCTGCTATAACAACGTAGGTCCCGGCTTTGCAGGCGTCGGACCCACTACGAACTTCTCGGCCTATTCCGACTTTTCGACCATTGTACTTTCGTTTGCCATGCTCTTGGGCCGACTCGAAATTTTCCCGCTTATTATTGCGCTTTCTCCCTCAACCTGGTCGCGAAAGTATCGTTAAAGGAGTTTTATGAAACTAACTACAGTATTATTCGACCTCGACGGCACCCTGCTGCCAATGAACGAAAACCTTTTTATAAAGGTATATTTTAAAAATCTTGCCGCACGTCTCGCCCCGCACGGCTACGACCCCGAAAAACTGGTTACCGCTATCTGGGGCGGTACCTCAGCCATGATGAAAAACGACGGCAGCAAGACGAACGAGGCTGCATTTTGGGACTTTTTCTCGGGTGTATTCGGTGAGCGCGCACGCGCCGACGAGCCGATTTTTGAAGACTTTTATAAAAACGAATTTTCCCTCGTGCGTGACGTTTGCACTAAAGACCCCAAAGCCGACGAGGCGATAAAGGAAATTAAAGCCTTGGGTCTTCGCACAGCGCTTGCAACCAATCCGCTATTCCCCCGCATTGCAACCCTCAGCCGCATTGAATGGGCCGGCTGCGACAGCGACGATTTCGAGGTTATAACGACCTATGAAAATTCACGCTACTGCAAACCGAGCCGTGAATACTACCTCGATATTTTAAACGAAATGGACGTATGCCCCGAGGAATGTCTTATGGTTGGCAACAACGTAGACGAGGATATGATTGCAGAAACTCTCGGAATGAGGGTTTTCCTCTTCCCGCGTTGCATAATCAATAAGGACAACCGCGATATTTCGCGCTACCCGCAGGGTTCCTTTTGCGAGCTTCTCGAATACATAAAAACCGAATTATAATATAACAGCCCCTGCAAAGGGGCTGTTTTGCTTACGATACAAAAACGATACAATATCTGCTATAATGTTTTGTGGGGGTGTTTTGAATGAACAGAATTCTCGTGGTTGAAGACGAAAAAGCGATAGCCGAAATGACCAAGCTCTGCCTTTTGAAAAACGGCTACCTTTGCGATACCGCCGAAAACGGTATGGCGGCAACCGCACTCATAGAACACAAGCACTATGACCTTGCTCTTTTGGATATAATGCTGCCCGATATCGACGGGTATGACCTTTTGGACTACATAAAGCAGTATGAGGTGCCGGTAATTTTCGTTACCGCCAAGACGGCGGTCGAAAGCCGAGTTAAGGGACTGCGGCTGGGTGCCGAAGACTATATTTCCAAGCCCTTCGACCTTGAAGAACTGCTCGCGAGAATAGAAACGGTGCTTCGCCGCTACGGCAAGACCGAAAAAGAAATAACTATAGGAAACATTAAAATCGACACACTTTCTCGCACCGTTTTGCTAAACGGTGAGGAAATTCCTCTGCCCGCCAAGGAGTACGACCTGCTTTTGTTTTTCTTTCGCAACAAAAACATCGCCCTCTACCGTGAAACGATATTTGAGCAGGTTTGGCAGGAGCCCTATTTCGGCAACACCCGAACAATTGATTTGCACGTGCAGCGACTTAAGAAAAAGCTCGGCCTCGGAGAGGCTATTGAAACCATATATAAAGTCGGCTACAGATTTTCACCGGAGAAACTTAAATGAAGCTATCAACGAAATTTTTTATAATAGCCTACATAGTCGTTTTGCTCACCACGGGACTGGGCGGGATGTTTATTGTCAAGAGCGTTACAGATACCCTGCTTTATACCCGAAAGGAGCAGGTTGATTCGGCCGCCCGCTACGCCGCCGACAGTTTTTCGGCCTTTGCCGATATTGCGTCGAGCGATTTTTCACCCTCGCGGCGAAGCAACGTTGAAAAACAGATTAAGGGCACCTTGGGCGACGTTGTATCGGCAGTAAAAATCCACACGGTAGATACAATCGGCGACGATTATAAGAACCTTAAAACCAACGAAGGATTATCGCAGTTTTTGAAGACCGACGATTCGCTCATCTACGAATCAGTCTGCCGCCTTTATTGCTATAACGATAACTATTATCTAACCGTACGTTCGGACTTTACCGCCACCAAACGTCAGTGCGACCGATTTTGGAGCAGTTATACCATTGTGGTAATCGCCGTCTCAGCGGCAGGCGGACTTGCGCTGTTTCTCTTATCAAAGCGCATAACAAAATCCCTCGGCCGATTAACACAGGGAGCCAATGAAGTGGCGCTCGGAAAATACGGCAAAAAGGTATTTATAAACGGCTCGGACCGCGAGATACAAGAGCTCGCCGACAGCTTTAACGTTATGTCGGCGGCGGTGGAACAAAAGATTAGCGAAATAAAGGAAGAAAGCAATAAACGCGAGATGTTCGTTGCCGATTTCACCCACGAACTCAAAACGCCCATGACGGCTATAATGGGTTATTCGCAGATGCTTATGTCTTATGACCTGAGCAGTGACGAACGAAACGAGGCCGCCTCGGCCATATATAGCGAAGCGAAACGCCTCGAATCGCTTTCGGGCCAGATGCTTAATCTGTACGTATATAAAAACGAAGAAATCAAACTCGAGCGTGTTCCTCTGCGTGAAATTGAAGCACAACTGAAAACAACCCTTAAATTCCTATCGGAAAAGTACGGAGTACACTGTGAAATCGAGCTTTGAGACCAAAGCGTTTCGGCAAACCGAATTCTGCTTCTTTCCCTGCTTTATAACCTGGCCGACAACGCATATAAGGCTTCGACCCCGGGCGGCGCGGTTAAAATATTCTGCCGTGAGGACGCCTCCTCCGTCACCCTCTTCGTAGCCGATAACGGACGCGGTATAGCCAAGGAAAATCTGCACCTGCTGACAGAGCCCTTCTTCCGCGAGGATAAATCACGCTCACGCGAGCTTGGCGGTGCGGGGCTCGGACTTTCGCTTTGCAAGGAAATTGCCACCATACACCAAAGCCAACTGCAATTTGAAAGCGAAAAGGGCGTCGGCACCACCGTTTCCTTCACCTTAAGAAAGGACGGTGAGCGAGGTGAATAATTTTAAAAGACTTTTAGTTGCTTTTCTCGTCTTATCGGTATCGCTCGGTGTCGTTTTTTTGCCCAAACTTATAAACAACCACAGCAACCGCTCGCTTACGGGCAAAACCGAGCGTTGGACCTATACCGACAGAGTATACAGCGGCATTACTGCACAGCAGGTTGCATCGCTCTACTGCGAGGGCGAGCTGGATAATATATACTCGGAATCGACCTTCCTCGACACCAACGCTGACGAGCAGGCCGAGTTGAGGCAAAGCTCGTTATCGGTTTTTGACAACGTTTTCAGCGAAGGCAGTTACCTTGCCGCATTTTTAAAGAACGAACTTGAGCAAGAAAAGTATGCCTATTTTTCAAAAAAGAGCGTTTTGGCCGTTGTGGACGACCACGCGGTCGTGCTTAACCTCGTATCGGTAAGCGCTGAGCGCATGACCTTTATCTTCGAGGAAAAAACCAAAGCCGTTATTTCCTTCTCCTTCTTCTCGCCGACGGATAACCTCATGTCGGCCGCCAACGTGACCGAGCAGGAAATACAAAACGCGGTGAGCCGGTACTATTCGGCTCTGCTTAAGGGTACCCGCTATTCCCATTACTTTATAAACCGTACTAACCTCGGTGACGAGGAGAGCGAAAAATACGAGCTTCGTCTGACCGATTTCGGCCTCTTAAAGATGGCCAAGGAGTACGACAACGAGGTAATTCTCTATTAATGTACAACTTTGATACAAAAATCTGTATCCTATGATACAAGCCTCTCCTATACTGACAGTATAAGGGAGGCTTGTTTTATGAGGATTTTTATCATTGTTGTCGCACTTGTAATCTGCGCGGCCACAGTTTTCTTTTGCCTTTTCGGGAACACCCCCACGCAAATAGACGCCAATACCGCAAAGGCCGATAAAATTCTTGCCGTCGAGCCGCTTTCACAGTTTCCTTCCCTTCCAACGGGGTGTGAGGCAGTGGCGGCTGTTACGGTTATGCGCTATTTGGGCAGCAGTATGACGCCCGAACGGTTTGCGGATGAATGGCTCGAAAGCAACAACGATTTTTACACCGTAGGCGAGAGCCTCTTCGGACCCGACCCAAACGCAGTTTTCGCAGGCGACCCCAAAACTGCAAACTCATTCGGCTGTTACGGCGGCGCCATAGTCCGCGCCGTAAACGATTTTTCCCTCTCCTTTTCGGCCGAGCTTAGAAATCCGCCGTCGCTCGACACACTGTGTGAACAGTATATCGATAACGGCGCCCCCGTTTTGGTGTGGGTAACCATAGGTATGAGGCAAACCTCCCCGGGCCGCAGTTGGGTCCTGCCCGACGGTAGCATCTTCACCTGGATGACGGGCGAGCACTGTATGGTGCTTATCGGGTATAATGAAAAATTTTATTTCTTTTGCGATCCCCAATCGGGCGGTTTGGCCGCATTCGAAAAGAGCATAAGCCAAAAGCGCTTTGAGGAACTCGGCTGTCAAGCGGTTATCATAAATAAAAGGAACCCATCGGCGTAACGACCGACGGGTTCTTTTATTATTTCTTTTTTGAAAATCTTACGAGCAAAACGTATACCGCAATAAGCAAAACCATACTGCCTGCAAGCACCGCAAACATCACAGGCTCCGAAACCTGCTTATCAAGGCAGTAGACGTTGCAGTCCACCACGTCGCGCAGCGAATCGATAACCTCGCGGGGTACGCCGAGTTCTAATAACTCGTTCATCGCGCCGCGCATGGTATGATTGCGGAAAAGCGAGGTGCCGTAGGTTCCCGGAAGGAAACCGAGCACGGCGCGCAGACCCTCGCCGAACTGCGATATCGGCATATATGCGCCGCATATAAAGCCGTAGCAGGAGGACACGATTGAGCCCACCGCAGAAATCTGTCCCTGTGTGGACAGAAAATGGTTTATAACCGACGAAAGCGCCGTGCCGAAAAGCGTGAGCAACAGAATATCCAACAGTGTCAACGCTATATCGGCCGCCGACATATAAAATCCGGTAGCCGCCATATAGATAAGACCTGCCCCGAAAGCTACAAGGCACACAAGCAGTGTTGTCAGCTCGGTTGCAACGTAGTAGCCGAGCGCAAGCGTCGACGGCTTTACGGGTGAGAGCATTAAATCGCGGCGAACACCTTTTTGCTTATCCTGCACCATTATCATGTTGGAGCAGAAGGCAACCGTTACACAGCTGACCGCCAAAAGCGACGATACGAGCTGACCGCCTACGATGCCGTCGATTATCTTATCGGGCACCGCAAACTCGGCAGGTATGCCGGACATAAACGAATCTCTGTAAACCTTTGCAAGGAAGGTTGCGTAAAGCACAAGCAGTATCATCGGGGTGATAAGCGAGGTGAAAAACACGCCCTTATCGCGGAAAAAGAGTTTAGAGTTTCGGCGAATAAGCGAATAAAGTCCCGTCATTTATCATCGCCTCCCAATCTTCTGCCCGTAACGTTTAAAAATACGTCGTCCATCCGTCCCTTTAGTATTTCATAATCGGCAAACAACTCGGGGTTTTTGAGGATGAGCGCCGTTGCGGCGGCGGTGTTCTCAACACCCAGTCGGAAACCGTCGCGTATTGCGGTGTATCGGAGGCCCAATGCGGCCACCTTCTCCTCTTCGACACCGTAGAGGTTTACGGCGTCACCCGCATAGCGGTTTTTAAGCTCAAGCGGAGTGCCGCAGGCGGCCTCTCTTCCGCCCTCGATTATCAAAACGTAGTCTGCATCGGCGGCCTCCTCCATATAATGGGTGGTAAGCAACACCGTAAGACCGCGGCCGCGAAGCGAGTTCACGGCGTCCCACAGCATTTTTCTCGTCTGCGGGTCAAGGCCCGTCGTGGGCTCGTCGAGCACTAGAATTTTCGGGTTGGATATTAGTGCGCGCGCGACATCTATTCGGCGGCGCTGACCGCCCGACAGCTTAGAAAGCCTGCGCGGAAGCAGCTCTTTTATCTTTAAAAGCTCGTCGAGCATATTTATTTGCGCTTTATATTCGTCACCGTTTATGCCGTAAAGCGCTGCGCGCGAGCGCAGATTTTCCTGCACCGTGAGGGCGCCGTCTAGCACGCTGTTCTGAAAAACGACTCCGAGGGTTGCTTTAGTTTCGTCCGACAGGGGTTTTCCGTTTAGCTTTATTTCGCCCGAATCGGCCGCAAGCGCGCCGCAAAGCATTGATATTGTAGTAGATTTTCCTGCACCGTTGACGCCCAAAAACGCGAAAAACTCGCCCTCTCGCACCGAGAAGCTCAGGTTATCGACCGCCTTTACGTCACCGAAGCTTTTTGAAAGGTTTTTTATTTCTATTGCCTTGGTTCCTTCCACAAAAAAGCCCCCTTTCTTCCTTTAGCATTTTATCATATCTCTGTGCCGTTTTCAACCGCGGCAAGCTCACGCATATGAGCAATTTTTTGTTCAAAATCTTCTGCGCTTACGAGCGCTATACCCTCTCGCTCGTCACCCAGAACGACAAGGCGGCTTCCGCTTTTCAGCGAAAACAGTTCCCTTGCCTCGCGCGGTATTACTATCTGGCCGCGCTCGTTAACGGTAACCACGCCCCAGATATGCTTACCCTGCGGCGCAGGCATAAGCTGCACGCCGTTCACCTCGTTTGCCTTATTTAATAAAGACTCTACCGTTACGCCGTAATACCTGGCAAGCAAACAGCATTTTTCTACGTCGGGCAGTGCGTTGCCCTTTTCCCATTTTGCATAGGCCTGACGCGATACGCCTGCAACCTCGGAAATTTCTTCCTGGGTTTTGCCCTTTAGCTTTCGCAGCGATACAAGGTTTTCTTTTAACATACACACACCCCTTTTTTATTATTAAACCCCTGCGGATGATAAATGTCAACCAACAAAAGATGTCATAAATATCATATTTTTGTTAGGTTTGGTTGCGACGCTTCTTTTTATCCCACAATTGACTTTTCGCACAAAAAACAATATAATAATTATATACTAAAAGTAATGGTGGATTTTGTTTTGAACGATATAAAAAACATTGTGGCTAAAAACATAGCCGAGCTGCGGCAGGCACGCGGTATGACCCAGTTTGACCTCGCCGAGCAGCTTAATTATACCGACAAGGCCGTCTCCAAATGGGAGCGCGGCGAATCAATCCCCGACGTTACGGTACTGCTTAAAATTGCCGACCTTTTCGGCGTTTCGCTCGACTTTTTGGTGCGAGAGGAGCACACGGCGCTTGAGGCCCGTAAGGAAATGGAGCCTACCCACCGCTACAGCCGCGGCGTTATTACCTGCGTTTCGCTTATAACCGTTTGGTTTGTGGCGCTTTTCTCCTTTGTTATTCTCTCGGTAACGCCCGAGGCCATTCCCAACACCTGGCTTGCGTTTATTTACGCCATTCCCGTAACCGCCATCGTTTGGCTTGTGCTTAACAGCATTTGGTTTAACCGCCGGTTTAACTACGTTATAATTTCGGTGCTTATGTGGACGGGACTGCTCTCTATCCACCTTACCGCTTTTGTAATCGGCCATCAAAACCCGTGGGAATGTTATCTTTTAGGCATTCCCGGACAGCTGATTATAATCTTCTGGTCGATGATGAAGCTGCGAAAGAAGAAGAACAAAACCAAGCAGTAAAAACTACATAAAAACGCGATTTGTCAGCCCTTTCTTTAAAATATCTAAAGAAAAGGGTTGACAAATTTTTTTCGGTGTGTTATATTAATTTTTGCTGTTGATGCTGGTGTAGCTCAGTTGGTAGAGCAGCTGATTTGTAATCAGCAGGTCGGGGGTTCGAGTCCGTCCACCAGCTCCACCATGAGCTGAACACTCGAATCGGACTCGAAGCCTGAGAGGGTGAGCAGCGTTAAGAAAACATCACGGTGTGATGTTTTTAGCGGCGAAGTGCGCGGTGGCTGTGCCGCAAGCACGACAGACGTTCATAGAACGGCTGTGTCCGTCCACCAGCTCCTTTTTTGGAACCGGTTACAGCCAAACTGAATATGGGAGAGTTCCCGAGTGGCCAAAGGGGACAGACTGTAAATCTGCTGCTTTCAGCTTCGGTGGTTCGAATCCACCCTCTCCCACCAAACAAGAAAGACACCTTCACGGTGTCTTTTTTGTTTGGATAGAAATAGTTAATTGGATGAGAACCACCGAAGGTGGTTCAGTCGAAGCAGCCCAAAAGCCGCGATAGGCTTTTGGGACTGTGAAGTCTCGAGCAACGCCGATTTTTCGCAACCGTTCGGAACGGTCGAAAAATCAAGGGGCACAGAGTATCCACCCTCTCCCACCAAACAAGAGAGGTACCACCGCAAGGTTGGTACCTTTTTTGTTTTATCACACGTTTGCTGCGTCTTGTTTTTTTCTACTAATTATTGTACAATATTAAAAACTCATTTTAGGGAGAGCCTTATGAAGCCTATCGAAATTATCGCCCAAGGTATTGGCATTGTGGCAATGTTTTTCAATATCATTTCATATCAGAGCAAAAAGCAAAGCTCGGTTATTGCCCTGCAGCTGTGCGGCGGCGCGCTCTTTGCCGTTAATTATCTGCTGCTTGGCGCAACGGTCGGCGGCATTTTAAATATTTTAGCCACCCTGCGCGCGATTATTTTTCTTTTTAAGAAAAAGCTTAAAGCCGACCGTCTTCCTTGGCTTTTTGCATTTATCGCCTGCTTTATAGCGGTTTACGTTCTAAACTTCACACTATTCGGCAAGGAGCCGACCGCTATAAATCTCATTATTGAAATACTACCCGTTATCGGTATGACCGCGCTCAGTGTTGGTTTCCGCCTTAAAAGCGCAGCCGACGTTCGCCGTTGCGGACTTATCAGTTCTCCCTCGTGGCTGATTTACAATATTTATGCAGGTTCTTGGGGAGCAATTATATGCGAGATTTTCACCCTCGCCTCCATTTTTATAGGAATGCTCCGCCACGACAAGAAACCGCGTAAACAGCAGCAATAAGTTAAAAAACGCCAATCCTGCACAGTAAAAGCATAATCGACGGGGATTGCTTTTTTCGGGGGTCTTTGGTATAATATCCTTGCTCGCAAGGTTTTGCGCGTAATTCTTTGCCGAGGCGGCTCGGCGCACTTTAAAGGGGTTTTACTAATGGAAAACAATAACACACTTCAAAAAGAAAACGTGGTCGCCGGTGTTTTCGGCGCGCTGCTTTTTTCGCTCGTAGGCGGTATTTTATGGTTTGTGCTGTATCAGGTTGGCTTTATCGCCGGTATCAGCGGCCTCGCAGGCGTGTTCTGTGCCATTAAGGGCTACACCATTTTTGCTAAAAAGGAAAGTATTAAGGGTATTGTAATTGCCGTTGTTGCAGCCATTATTATGATTGTTATCGCTTGGTATGTTTGTATGGCGAAGGACGTTTACGACCTTTTCCAGGATTTGTATGCATCAGGCGACGTTTACTACACCATCACCTTTGGTGAGGCTCTTTCGCGCTCGATTCCCTTCCTTTCTGAGGTCGACGTTCTTTCCGATTATATAGTCGATCTGCTTATCGGTCTCGGCCTTTGCATCTTTGTTGCAGCAAGCTACGTAAAGAGTGCTGCAAGCCGCATTAAAAACGCCGAGAATCCTGCCGAGGACTTCACCGTTGCTCCCGCGGCAGTTGCCGAAGAGACAGTAGCCGCAGAGGAAGCGGCCCCTGCCCCCGCAGAGGAAACCGCTGAATAAAAGCATACGTAGAGCCCACTCGATTCCGCCGAATTGTGTGGGCTTTTATTATTGATACCTATTGACTTTTTCTTCGTGTTTATTTATAATATGTACGCAGAGATTTTGAGTGCACTTATTTACCACTACCCTGGGATAAGTGCACTCTTTTTATGTCAAAAAATTTTGCGGAGGTTATTCTTATGGCAAAGACAAACATTGTTGATTGGAAAACTATAACTAATTTCGTTATCGACGCTTTCGTCGGTTACGGAATTCCCCGCGCCGACGCTGAAATCTGCGCCGACGTACTGCTCGCTTCGGATAAGCGCGGTATTGAATCGCACGGTGTTAACCGCTTCAAGCCGGTTTATCTCGACCGCATCAAGGCCGGCATCCAGAATGCCGTTACCGAGATTGAAATCGTAAAAGAGACCCCCACCACCGCCGTTATCGACGGTCACCACGGTATGGGTCAGGTAATAGGCCACAAGGCTATGAGCATGGCTATCGCTAAGGCTAAGGAATACGGCATGGGTATGGTCGTTGTTCGCAACTCCTGCCACTACGGTATTGCAGGCTACTACACCACCATGGCTGCCAAGGCAGGCTGCATCGGCATGACCGGTACCAACGCACGTCCCTCGGTTGCTCCTACCTTCGGCGTTGAGGGTATGTTCGGTACCAACCCCTTCACCATCGGCGTTCCCACCGACGAAGCCTTCGATTTTAACTTCGACTGCGCAACCTCGATTACCCAGAACGGTAAGATTGAGTACTACGAGCGCATCGGCGAGGACGTTCACCCCGGCACCATAATCGGCGACGACGGCTCGGCTATTGAAGGCGACGCAGGCGTAGCGCTTAAGAAGATTCGCGGCGGCACAGCCGCTCTTACCACCCTCGGCGGCATCGGCGAGGACCTCGGCGGCTACAAGGGCTACGGCTTCGCACTCGCTGTTGAGTTCTTCTCCTCCATCCTGCAGGACGGCGCTTACGGTAAAGCACTCGACGGTAAGGATGAAAACGGAAACATCCGTCCCTATCAGCTCGGTCACTGGTTTATCGCTATCGACACCGACCACTTCATGGGTGAAGAGGTTGCCCGTAAGAAGGCCGGCGACATCTGCCGCAGCATGCGCGCTTCCAAGAAGGCTCCCGGCGCCGAGCGCATTTACACCGCAGGTGAAAAGGAATATGAAATCGAGCTTTCGCGCGCTTCGGGCGTTCCGATTAACGAATCTGTTCAGAAGGAAATCATCGCCGTTCGCGACGAGCTTGGCCTTACTCAGTACAAATTCCCGTGGGAGGACTAATAAATGGACATCCGTCAGGAATCACTTAAAAAGCATTATGAATGGAACGGCAAAATCGAGGTTATCTCCCGCGCGCCCATCAACTCGCGCGAGGACCTCTCACTCGCTTACACCCCCGGTGTTGCCGAGCCCTGCCTTGAAATTAACAAGGATATAAACAAATCCTACGAGCTTACCCGCCGTTCGAACCTGGTTGCCGTTATCACCGACGGTACCGCTATTCTCGGCCTCGGCGATATCGGCCCCGAGGCAGGTATGCCGGTTATGGAGGGCAAATGCGCCCTCTTTAAGGCCTTTGCCGACGTTGACGCTTTTCCGCTTTGCATAAAGTCGAAGGACGCTGACGAAATCGTTCGCACTATTTATTTGCTTTCGGGCAGCTTCGGCGGAATAAACCTTGAGGATATTTCGGCTCCCCGCTGTTTTGAAATTGAGCGCAAATTAAAGGAAATCTGCGATATTCCGATTTTCCACGACGACCAGCACGGCACCGCAATCGTTGTTGCCGCAGCGCTTATAAACGCACTCAAGCTGGTTAAGAAGAACATCGGCGAGGTAAAGGTAGTAATCAACGGCGCAGGCAGCGCAGGTATTGCTATCGGTAAGCACCTTATGAACATGGGTGTTAAGAACCTCACCTTCTGTGACCGCTTCGGCATCATCTGCGAGGGCGACGAAAACAACAACCCCGCGCAGGAGGAGATATCGAAGGTTACCAACCTTGAGCACAAGAAGGGCGCCTTGGCCGACGCTCTTTGCGGCGCCGACGTATTTATCGGCGTTTCGGCCCCCAACCTTGTGACCCCCGAGATGGTAAAATCGATGGCCGCCGACGCTATTATGTTCCCCATGGCCAACCCGACCCCCGAAATTATGCCCGACGTTGCACTTGCCGCAGGCGCCCGTGTTGTCGGCACCGGCCGCAGCGACTTCCCCAACCAGATAAACAACGTTCTTGCCTTCCCCGGAATCTTCCGCGGCGCGCTTGATTGCCGCGCATCCTGCATCAACGAGGAAATGAAGGTTGCAACCAGCTTTGCTCTTGCATCCCTTATTCCCGACGATGAAATTACCGAGGAAAACATTATCGCCCCCGCGCTTGATAAGCGCGTAGCGCAGGTTGTTGCCGAGGCAGTTATCAAGACTGCTCGCGAGACCGGCGTTGCCAGAATCTAAACTTAGATTGGCCCGAGTTTTCACTCGGGTCAATTTTTTTTAGAAAATTCTTGACAAACTGGCCCGTGGTATATAAAATAGATACATACAAAAGCGCTTGAGCAGAAACCAGTACCCGTGAGGTAGCGTTTTAGAGAGCTGTCGGTCGGTGCAAGACAGTAACGCGATTGCGGCGAATTCCTTCTGTTAGCTGTGGGCTGAAGTATTAGTAGGCCTCACCGGTTGCAACCGTTATATTGCCGGGGTGTGATTGCACCCTCTAAGGTTTTCTTCGTGAGGAGAAAACGAAGCAGAGTGGTAACACGGTTTATTTCTTAAACTGTCCCTGCATCTTGACCCATTCGGGTTAGGACGCAGGGTTTTTTAATTTTAAAAAGAGAGGTTTTTATTATGAAAAAAGCATTATCCCTTCTACTCGCACTCGTACTTTGTACGGCAGTTTGTCTTTCGTTCGCTTCCTGCGGCGACAGCACCGACTTTACGGTTGGTATCTGCCAGCTGATGGAGCACGATTCGCTCGATGCCGCAACCAACGGCTTTATCGACGGTCTGAATGACGGTCTTAAAGAATCGGGCAAAACCGTTGACATCGACACTCAGGTAGCCGGCGGCGAGGACCTTTGCCCCACCGTTGTAAACACCTTCGTATCCAAGAAGGTTGACCTCATTATGGCCAACGCTACCCCTGCTCTTCTCTCGGCCGCTAACGCAACCGACGAGATCCCCGTTCTCGGCACCTCGGTTACCGACTATGCCGACACCTTTAAAAACAATATTCCCAAAAACGTTTCGGGCACAAGTGACGCTGTTCCGTTCGACGAGCAGGCCGAAATGATGATCGAAACTCTGGGTCTTAAAGAGGGTGACGTTGTTGGCGTTATCTACTGCTCGAACGAGTCCAACTCGCTCATTCAGTACAATGCCGTTAAGGCTCTCTTCGAGGCTGAGAAGATAACCGTTAAGGCTTACACCTTCTCCGAGACCACACAGCTTCAGGCTCTTGTTACCTCGGCCGCTTCCGAGTGCAAGGCAATCTACGTTCCCTCGGACAACACCGTTGCACAGAACGACACCATCGTTGGCCAGATCTGCAACGAAAAGAAGGTTCCCGTTTTCACAAGCTACGGCGGCAAAATCTGCTACGCCAGCCTTGCAATCGACTACTATGACCTCGGCTATGAAACCGGAAAAATGGCTGCTCAGATCCTCCTCGGCGAGAAGGAACCCTCCGACATCGAGGTTATGACCCTTAAGCCCACCGTTGTTTACAACGAGGAGCTTTGCTCTGCTCTCGGAATCGCTGTTCCCGAAAAATAATTCTTTTTGAGGTTTATAATGGTATTTTTTAACGCTTTGCCCGGCGCTGTTGCGGAAGGGCTGATATGGGGACTTATGGCCATCGGCGTATATATCTCCTATAAAATTCTCGACATAGCCGACCTTACGGTTGACGGCTCCATATGCACCGGCGGCTGTGTGTGCGCTATTCTTATAACACGCGGTGTACCGGTTTATTTGAGCGTGATTATAGCCTTTTTGGCAGGCGCTCTGGCCGGCATTGTTACGGGCCTTCTGCATACCGCTCTCGGAATACCCTCGATACTCGCGGGTATTCTCACACAGCTTATGCTCTACTCGGTAAACCTTGCCATTATGGGCGGTCGCTCGATTGCCTCGTTCGTGGGCGGAAACTATTCTCTTATGCTCAGCATGCGCGACAACATCTCCGCAATGCTGGTGGCAGGCGGAATTATCGCGGCGGCTATTATCTGCCTTTGGCTCTTCTTCTATACCGAGGTGGGTCTTACCCTTAAATCCACGGGTGACAACCCCGATATGAGCCGAGCACAAGGCATAAACGTTAAGCTTAACAAGGTAATCGGTCTTGCTATTTCCAACGGCATCGTTGCCCTTGCGGGTGCGCTTTACGCACAGTATAAGGGCAGTGCCAACATCAACGACGGCCGCGGCGCCATCGTTGTCGGCCTTGCCGCTATATTTATCGGCCTTTCGGTTTCCTTGAAAATCAAGCCCAACTTTGTGGTAAGCCTTATAGGCGTTGTAGGCGGCGGAGTTATATACTACATAATTTATAACTTTGTTATTCTTTTGGGCCTCAACACCTCATATCTTAAGATGCTTTCGGCCATTATCGTTGTTATTTTCCTGGCTGTTCCCTACATTAAAGGCGAATATTTTAAAAAGCAAAAGCCCATCCCCGAAACAGGAGGTGACGCAGATGCTTAAGATTACAGGACTGCAAAAAACCTTTAACCCCGGCACGATAAACGCAAAAACCGCCCTGCGCGGACTTGACCTTACCCTGAACGACGGTGATTTCGTAACCGTTATCGGCGGTAACGGCGCAGGCAAATCAACCCTGCTTAACGCCATCGCGGGCGTTTGGAAGCCTGACTACGGCAAGATTGAAATCGATGGCGTAGACGTCACAAAAATGCCCGAGCACAAGCGCGCGCGCTTCCTCGGCCGCGTCTTCCAAGACCCCATGAAGGGCACCGCACCCGATATGGAAATAGCCGAAAACCTTTGTATTGCCGCACGTCGCGGTGTCGGCCGCAGACTCCGTTGGGGCTTCAGGCCCAATGAGCGCCAGCAGTACCGCGAGTTGCTCTCAACCCTTGAACTCGGTCTTGAGAGCCGTCTTTCGGCCAAGGTTGGCCTTTTATCGGGCGGACAGCGCCAGGCCATAACACTCCTTATGGCAACCCTGCGCAGGCCTAAGCTTTTACTGCTTGACGAACACACGGCGGCGCTCGACCCCAAGACTGCCGCAAAGGTACTGGAAATAACCGATAAGCTGGTTTCGGAAAACAACCTTACCACCCTTATGATTACCCACAACATGCACGACGCAATTGCCTACGGCAACCGTCTTATAATGATGCACGAGGGTAAAATCTTAATCGACGTTTCAGGCGAGGAAAAGAAAAACCTCACCATCCCCGATCTGCTCGGCCTGTTTGAGAAGGCCAGCGGCAGCGAATTCGCGAACGATAAGGTTATACTTTCGAAATAAACAAAAAAATTCCCCGACCTTCAAACGAAGGTCGGGGTTTTATTATGCTATTTTGTGCCGAAGAGGCGGTCGCCCGCGTCACCAAGGCCGGGAAGAATATAAGCGTTTTCGTTTAAGCAACGGTCGAGCGTTGAAACGAATACGGTTACGTCGGGGTGGGTTTCGGCAACCTTTTTAACACCCTCGGGCGCGCCGATTACGGCCATAAACTTAATGGTCTTACAACCGCGCTTTTTGAGCTGTGTAATAGCGTCGCATGCGCTTCCGCCGGTGGCGAGCATGGGGTCAACAACTACTACAACCTTATCCTCGATACCGTCGGGCAGCTTGCAGTAATATTCGCAAGGCTCGAAGGTTTCTTCATCGCGGTACATACCGATGTGGCCTACGCGTGCGGTCGGGAACAGTACGTGAATTCCGTTTACCATTCCGAGTCCTGCACGGAGAATGGGAACGATGACAACCGAATTGTCCTTTACAACACGCTGAGTGCACTTTTCAAGCGGTGTTTCAACCTCAATCTCTACGGTGGGAACGTCCTTTAAGCATTCGAAGGTCATAAGCGTAGTTATCTCTTCGATAAGCTCGCGGAACTCCTTCATGCTGGTGTTCTTGCTGCGAAGATGCGCAATTTTATGGTTGATGAGGGGATGGTCAAAAATGACCACGTTCTTGTAATCTTTCATTTTTTAAGCGTCCTTTTCTTTGCCGAGCTTGCTCTTCTCAACCTTGCCGAGAATGTAATTGGTTACGATGCCGATGATAAGAGCGGTAGCGATAGGAGTTACGGTGATAACCTTGCTGATGATGCCGGCGGCGTCACGAGCATAGGGAATGTTGATTGCGAGACCGCCGATACCCGAAATGAGGATGGCAGCAACAACGAACATATTCTTATTTTCGTCCAAATCGATGTGTTTAAACATACGAAGACCGGAAACTGCGATAAAGCCGTAAAGGGTTAAGCAAACGCCGCCCATGATGCAGGACGGAATGGTCTGCAGAACAACCATAAGGGGCTTGAAGAATGCGATTGCAATGCACATAAATGCGGTGGTTGTAATGGTGGCAACCGAAGCGTTACGGGTAATGGCAACGCAGCCAACCGACTCGCCGTATGTAGTGTTGGGGCAGATACCGAATACGGTACCGGCAATAGAACCTACACCGTCGCCAAGGAGGGTGTTCTTAAGGCCGGGGTTCTTAATAAGGTCGTGGCCGATGATGGAAGAAAGGTTCTTATGGTCGGCAATGTGCTCTGCGAAAACAACGAGAGCAACGGGCAGGAATGCGATGATGATTTCAACGGCCGAGCCTGCGTTGATGCCGTGGGTGCCGTTCTTGATTTCCGTTGCGGCCTCAAAGAGGGCAAGACGCGGATAATCGAAGAAGGCCTTGAAGCCTACAAACGAACCGTCAGCGTTTACAAAGTTGGAAACGATGGGGTCAAAGTTAACTATGAGGAAATAATCAATATCGAAAATGTGACCGATAGCGGTAATGATAGCAGCCACGCCGTAGCCTACTACGATACCGATAATGAAGGGTACCAGACGGGGCATAGTGTAACGCTTCTGGCTGGAGCAGATAACGATGGTGATAAATGCAACAAGACCGCAGAAGAGAGCTGCGAGGTTGTATGCGCCGTTAACGGCAACGTTTGCCTTAGCGATGTCGCCCATTGCAGCGCCTGCAAGAGAAAGACCGATTAAAGCAACGGTGGGTCCGATAATAACGGGAGGCATAAGCTTGTCTACCCAGTTGGTGCCAACAAAGTGAATTATAATGGCAAGGACTACGTAAACCATACCTGCAACAACGGAACCTAAGATGATTCCGCAGTAGCCGTAAGCAACGGCAACAAACAGAGAGTTTAAGAATGCGAACGAGCTGCCGAGGAATACGGGGCTTCTAAAACGGGTAAAGAGCTGATAAACCAAAGTACCTACGCCTGCGCCGAAAATAGCGGCAGGAACCTGCGAGGGAAGGCCGATAATATTCGGTACAGCGATGGTGGCTGCCAGAATGGCGAGCACCTGCTGCAAGGCGAAGACGAGCATTGCTCCGAACTTCGGTTTGTCATGGATGTCATAGACTAGCTTTTTTTCCAAAATGATCACTCCTAAAACAAATTTTTACAGGGATCGACGCTAAATACATTCTACCACACTTCGTTTAATTTGAAAACAGTTTATTAATAAAAAAATAAAATTTTTTTACTTCTCTTTCTCCCACCTTGCAACCGACGCCGTAAAATGGTATTATAACCTAAAGGTGGTGAAAAGATTATGCAAAAACCGACACAGATAATTCGCATCATTTTGTACGCTTTAGGTGCCGTCGTTACCCTTAACGGCATAATGCTTTTCATCCTCTCTAACTTTAATCTCGGCAACGTGCTGACGCTGGGGTTAGGCGTTTGCCTGATTCTTTACGCCTCTTTTATGCAAAAGGTAAATAAAGTTCTTCCAAAATGGGTAAAAGCAGGTTTGCTTACGGTTTGCGCCCTCGGCGCCCTGCTTATGAGTTTTTTACTTATATACGGTACGGTTGATACCGCAACGTATAAAGAAGATGCTGTTATCGTGCTGGGGGCGGGTGTCCACGGCGAGACCCCCAGTGCCGTACTGCGCGGACGTTTGGATAAGGCCGTGGAATTCCACAAGAATAATCCCCACGCTTTGATTGTTGTAAGCGGCGGACAGGGCCCTCAAGAGGACGTTACCGAGGCTTACGCCATGGAAAAATATCTGCTCGCTCGCGGAGTAGACCCCGATATGATAATAAAGGAAGAAAAATCTACAAGCACGCTCGAAAACTTCAGGTTTTCTAAGGAAATTCTCGACACTCTGCTCCCCGAAGGCTATTCCGTAGCCTATATAACCAATGAATATCATATTTATCGCGCAGGCGGATTTGCCGCACGCGCAGGTATCCCAAAAACCACCCACCTGCACAGCAGCACCCGTTTTGATTCTATTCTGCCGGGCACCATGCGCGAATGCTTGGCCGTTATGGCTTTTTGGGTATTTTAAATTTGAGGTGACTACAATGCTTACCAACTACCACACACACTCAACCTTTTGCGACGGCAAAAGCACGATAGAGGAAACCGTGCTTTCAGCCATTGAAAAGGGCTTTCGTGTGCTCGGCTTTTCGGGCCACGGTTATACCGATTTTGATGACCGCTACTGCATGCAGGATACCGAAGGCTATATCGCAGAGGTTTTGCGAGTAAAAGAAAAATATAAAGATAAAATCGAAATCCTCCTGGGAATCGAGGAGGATATACGCCAGCCCGTCGACCGAGGCCGCTACGATTATATAATCGGCTCATCGCACTACTCCTTTTCGGGGGAGCGATTTTACGACGTAGACGGCAGTCCGGAAGGCCTTGAAAAAGGCATTGCCGCCTGGGGCGACCCTTTGTCTTACGCCGAAGATTATTATAAAAACTTTTGCGAGTATATACTGCGCCGCAAACCCGATATAATAGGTCATTTCGACCTGCTCACCAAGTTTGACGAGCATCTGGGCGGCGGATTTGCCGCTATGCCCGAGTACCGCGAGCTTTCGCTAAGGTATGCAAAAATTGCGGCCGGCGCCAAATGCGTTTTCGAGGTAAACACCGGCGCTATTGCTCGCGGATGGCGCACCACCCCCTACCCCGGCGAAGATATTCTTCACGCCCTTAAATGCGAAGACGCAAAAATTATGCTTAACACCGACTGCCACCACGCCGATAACCTCACCTGTCACCGCGACGAAGCGCTGGCGCTGATTAAAGATGTCGGCTTTACTGAGCTTTACCACCTCACAGGCGGTGAATGGGTTAAAGAAAGAATTTAAAAGAAGCCTGCGCCGCAGGCTTCTTTTATCACCGTAAACTCTACGAAACGTGGAGTTTTGTTGTAAAAACCATCTAAAATTCTGCTCTTTGTATATATTTTAGGTAGGTTTACTTAAAACTGAAATCCGATTATAATAATGATGAACTTGAAAAGAGGTGCTTTTATGGATGCAAAAATCACCGGCTCGCTTATTGCCTCGCTTAGAAAATCGGCAGGACTCACCCAAGCGGCACTGGCAGAAAAGCTAAACGTTAGTGACAAGGCCGTAAGCAAATGGGAAAGCGGTCTCGGCTATCCCGAGATTACCCAGTTTCCTTCTTTGGCGGCGCTTTTCGGTGTTTCGGTTGATTACCTCCTCACAGGCGACCGCAACGGTATTACCATAGCAGGCAGCATCATCGTCGACACCGTTAAAAACATCTCCACCTACCCCGAAAAAGGTATGCTTTCGATAATATCGGGTCTTACAAAGGCGGCAGGCGGATGCGCTCCCAACACCGCCATTGACCTTACGAGAATTGACCGTTCTATCCCCGTTTCGGTTGTCGGCTGTGTGGGCGACGACGATAACGGCAATTTCATAACGGGTGTTATGCAGAAAAACGGCGTTAACACCGGAATGATTACCGTAACAAGTGAGGTTGCAACCTCGTTTAGCGACGTTATGAGTCTGCAAAGCGGCGAACGCACCTTCTTCAGTTTCCGCGGCGCAAACGACGCATTCGGCCCCGAGCACATAAACCTCTCGACGCTTAAATGCAAGATGTTCCACATAGGCTATATACTTATGTTGGCAAAGTTCGATGCGCCCGACAGCGAATACGGCACCGTAATGGCTCGCCTTTTGCACGACGTTCGCGAACGCGGAATAAAGACCTCGATTGACGTGGTCTCAAGCAGCGACGAGGACTACAAAGCCACCATTATCCCTGCCCTTAAGCACACCGACTACGCCATTATGAACGAGGTAGAAAGCGGAATGCTTACCGACCTGCCGGCCTATGACGGCGACGGAAATCTGCTTATTGATAACATCCGCAAAACCATGGAATTTATGGCCGAGTGCGGCGTGCGCGAAAAGGTTATCATCCACTGCAAGCAGTGCGGCTTTTGCCTTGACGTCATTACGGGCGAATTCACCGTCGTACCCTCGCTCGAAATACCAAAAGAACTTATAAAGGGCAGCGTTGGCGCCGGCGATGCTTACTGCGCCGGATGCCTTTACGCCCTTTATAACGGATTTGACGATAAGCGAATGCTTGAGTTTGCTTCGGCGGCAGCCGCTTGCAATCTCTTCTCCGAGAACGCAACCGACAGCATGCGTTCCCGTGATGAAATTGAAAAAATGGAACAAACATACGGCCGAAAGAAAATATAGCCGCATATTACGGAGGAATAAAAATGTTAGTTAATCTTGATGCAGTTTTGAAGGACGCACAAAAAAATCACTATGGCGTTGGTCTTTTTAACACCACCGACACAGATATGTTAGAAGCAGTAATATCGGCAGCCGAAGAGCTTCGTTCTCCCGTTATTATCGGCACCGCCGAGGTACTGCTGCCGAGCGGTGAACTCAAACTCATAGCACCCGCTATGATAGCCGCCGCCAAGCGTGCAACCGTTCCGGTTGTGGTTCATTTCGACCACGGCCTTACCCGTGAGCGTTGCCTTGAGGCAATTGAGCTTGGTTTTTCCAGCATAATGTTTGACGGCTCGGCCGGCGACACAGAGGAAAACCTTAAAAACACCGCCGAAATCGTAAAATATGCTCACGAGCGCGGCATCACGGTTGAGGGCGAAATCGGTCACGTCGGCGAGGCCGCCGCAGGCGACGGCAAAACCGACGATATGTACACCACCCCCGAAGAGGCCGTAAACTTTGTAAAGGCTACGGGGGTTGATGCGCTGGCCATTGCCATCGGTACCGCCCACGGAGCATATAAGGAAAAACCCCGTCTTGATATTGAGCGACTTAAGGCCATTCGCGCCAAACTCGACACTCCTCTCGTGCTTCACGGCGGTTCGGGCCTTTCGGACGAGGACTTCAAAAACACCGTTCGCGAAGGCATTGCAAAGGTAAATATCTTCACCGATATTTGCGTTGCCGGTATCGACGCTATGAACGAGGGCCTCGAGCGCGGCCTTTCCTACCTTGAGATTCGCGACCTCAAGGTTGAAAAAATGAAGGAAGCCGCCAAGCGAAAGATGACCCTTTTCGGCTCAAGCGGCAAGTGCTGATTGATTTTTAACAATACAGAGAGTATAATGTTTACGAGGTGTTATTATGAAAAAGGCCTTGTGCATTATACTCTCTTTAATTTTAATATTTGCTCTCGCAGGTTGCGGCAGCAAAACAGTATATTTTGATAAGGAGCTCGACAGTGAGGAAGCCGCCAAAAAGGAGGCTACCACCCACCTGCCGTTATCTCTCCGTGCTCAAAACGAATTTACCCTCGGCGTTACAACACTTACCATCGACGAGAACGGTAAATTTGCAGGACAGTACTCCGAAACCATAACGAACGACAAAGCCGACGCGTATCCGCAGGGTACGTTTTATTCGAGCAACTTCACGGGCGAGTTTGCGGGTTTTTCCGTGGAAAATGACTACACCATAGAACTCACTCTCTATAACCCGAAGGTCGAGGGCGAGAAAAACGCCGAATCAATAGACGAAACCGTCGGTATTCGCTATTTAAACGCATTGCCGAAGGCATTTGAAAAAAGCGAAACTGAGTTTACTCTCTTTACGCCCGAGGCACCCAAAGCGGCTGTTCCGAGCGGTGTTTTGAGCGTACTGCCCTACGGCACGAGCGACAATATCGAGCTTTACGTTTTGTACAATAACGAAACAGGCGATATCTTTACCTCGGCAACCGAGGACGAATTCTATTATTAAGGAGAGCATTTCATGCCCTTTTTACCAATAACAAAAAAGGAAATGTCGCAGTACGGCTGGGACCGTCCTGATTTCATTATAGTCACGGGTGACGCATACGTTGACCACCCCTCCTTCGGCACCGCCATTATCTCGCGCGTGCTGGAAAACGAGGGTTACCGCGTATGTATTCTTCCGCAGCCGAGAAGCGACAGCGACTACAGCCGTTTCGGTGAGCCCAGGCTTGCCTTCCTTGTAAACGGCGGAAATATTGATTCTATGGTGGCGCACTACACAGCCGCCAAAAAGCGCCGCAGTGACGACGCCTATACCCCCGGCGGAAAAAGCGGTGCGCGTCCCGACCGCGCCGTAATAGCCTACTGCAAAGCCATTCGCCGCGTATACCCCGAAGCTCCCATCGCAATCGGCGGAATCGAAGCCTCGCTTCGCCGCTTTGCCCACTACGATTACTGGGACGACCGCGTTCGTCCCTCTGTTCTGCTTGATTCGGGCGCTGATCTTTTGATGTACGGCATGGGCGAAAAGCATATCGTTGAGATTGCAAACCGCCTAAACGGCGGCGAAAGCATAAAGACCCTTCACGATATTAAGGGCACCTGCTACGCCGTGCCCACCCGCGAATATAAGCCGGGTCCCGTAAAGGAATGCCCCTCGTTTGAAGCGGTATCGGCCGACAGCGCCGAGGGCCGACGCCACTATGCCGAATCCTGCCTTATTCAGCAGCGCGAGCACGACCCCGTTCGCGGCAGGACGGTTATACAGCGCCACGGCGATATGATAGTCGTTCAAAATCCGCCGCACAGCCCCTTAACGGAAGCGGAAATGGATAAGGTTTATTCCCTGCCCTTTATGCGCGACTATCACCCGTCGTATGAGGCCTTGGGCGGCGTTCCCGGAATTGAAGAGGTTAAATTTTCGATTATACATAACCGCGGCTGCTTCGGCGCCTGCAATTTCTGCTCGCTTGCGTATCACCAGGGCAGACAGATTGCCTGCCGCAGCCACGAATCGGTAATTGACGAGGCCAAAAAGATTACCGAGATGCCCGATTTTAAAGGCTATATTCACGACGTGGGCGGTCCCACCGCCAATTTCCGCAAAAGCGCCTGCGCGGGACAAGCCCTTCGCGGTGCCTGCGCCGACAAAAAATGTATGGCGCCCGAGCTTTGCCCTGCCGTAGAGGTTGACCACAGCGATTATCTGTCGCTATTGCGAAAACTTCGCGCCCTTCCGCGTGTAAAAAAGGTGTTTATCCGTTCGGGTATTCGCTTTGATTATCTGATAGCCGACCAAAATGAAGACTTTTTTAAAGAGCTCGTTCGTCACCACGTAAGCGGCCAGCTCAAGGTTGCTCCCGAGCACTGCTCGCAAAACGTGCTCAAGCGCATGGGCAAGCCCAATATTTCGGTTTACAACCGCTTCAAAAAGCGCTTTTACGAGCTTACCGAAAGCATCGGCAAAAAGCAATACCTAGTACCCTACCTTATGTCGTCACACCCCGGCAGCACAATAAACGACGCTATTGAACTTTCGCTCTTTTTAAAGCGTGAGGGTCTTCATCCCGAGCAGGTGCAGGACTTTTATCCCACGCCGGGCACCGTTTCGACCTGTATGTTCTATACGGGACTTGACCCCTACACAATGGAGGAGGTCTACGTTCCTCGAACACCGCAGGAAAAGGCCGAGCAACGCGCGCTTTTACAGTATTATCGTCCCGAAAACCGCGACATCGTACTCCGCGCACTCAAAAAAGCGGGACGCCACGGCCTTATCGGCACGGGCAAGAACTGTCTTGTGGCTCCGCCTGCAGGCGCCGTTCGTAAGCAAAATGCGAAAATCGGAAGGCGCCCCACCGCAAAAAGAGGACGCCGTAAATAACCTATAGGAGTATACTATGAAAAAATTTTTAGCCTTATTTCTTGTTATCTGCTTCGCGCTTTCTCTTTCGGGCTGCAGCAAGAATACCGACAGCACCGAAAGCGAGCCGACCGAGTCCCGTCCTACCGTCGCAGTCGACAACAGCCGTCCCTCGTTCGGCACATATAAAGACCAAAACTACGTTAACCCGTTTTTAGGCATCGGAATTGATTTCCCCGACGGTTGGGTTTTCGTTACCGAATCGGAACTTTTATCTCTTAATGAGATTACCGAAACCGACGAGCAGAAAAAGGCCGAGGCCATAGCGAAGGCCGAAACACTCTACCTTACCTTCGCGCAGGAGGCCGAAACCTATAACAGCATAAAGATAAGCGCACAAAAATTAGGCAGTGAGCAAACTGCGCGCCTTGATATGGCCGCAAAGCTTAAAGAACTGGGCGACAGCACCCGCGAGACGCTTGAAAAAATGGGCGCGACCAACGTTAAAAACGAAATCTCCACCGCGGTGATCTACGGTCGGGAGCTCCTTATTTCGACCACTTCTTCAAACTTCATAGGTCGCAACTCGATTCAGACCGATTTCCTGCTCCGTTGCGGCGACTACGTTGCAACCGTGTCGGTCACCACCTATACAAAAACCGACATTCTTTCATATTTTTACTTTCTTTAAACAAAAAAAACACCCGTAAGCAATGCTTACGGGTGTTTCATTTTAGAAGAATTTTGAAAGGATAGCCTCAACTATCTGGCGGCTGGCGGTTCCGTCGCCGTAGGGGTTAACTGCGTGGGACATTGCGCTGTATTTTTCCTCATCGGTCAAAAGTTCGTCCACTATGTGGAAAATTTCATCCTTTTCGGTTCCGGCGAGCACAAGTGTGCCTGCCTCAACGCCCTCGGGACGCTCGGTGGTATCACGCAGAACCACAACCGGCTTGCCGAGCGAGGGGGCCTCCTCCTGAATGCCGCCGCTATCGGTAAGAATAAGGTGTGCCGCATTCATAAAGTTATGGAAATCGAGCACGTCAAGCGGAGAAATCAGCTTTACCTTGTCACAGTCACCCAGCACCTCGTTGGCTGTGTTAACAACGATGGGGTTCATATGAACGGGGTAAATAACCTTAATATCGGGGTGCTTTTCGATTACTGCACGTATAGCCGAGAACATATCGTGCATAGTGGCGCCTAAGTTTTCGCGGCGGTGTGCGGTAAGTAAAATAAGGCGGCTGTCCTTTGCCCATTCGAGTGCCTCGTGGGTATAGGTGTCCTTAACCGTGGTGGCAATAACGTCGATTGCGGTGTTGCCGGTTACAAAGATGCTGTCTTCCGGCACGTTCCAGGCGAGAAGATTGTTTTTGCTCTTCTCGGTGGGAGCAAAGTTAAAGTCGGCCACGAGCGAAATGAACTGGCGGTTAATCTCCTCGGGGAAGGGGGAATATTTGTTATAGGTGCGAAGTCCTGCCTCAACGTGGCCAACGGGAATCTGACGGTAAAATGCCGCCATGGCCGAAACGAAGGCTGTAGTGGTGTCACCGTGGACGAGCACGAGGTCGGGTTTTTCCTCCTCCATTACCTTGTCGAGAGCCTCAAGCGCACAAGAGGTAAGCGACGCCAGCGTCTGACCCTGCTTCATAAGGTTTAAATCACGGTCGGGCACTATTTTGAAAATTTCGAGCACCTGATCGAGCATCTGGCGGTGCTGCGCGGTAACGCAGACAACGGTATCGATTTTGTCGCTGTGCTTTTTAAGCTCCTTTACAAGCGGCGCCATTTTTATGGCTTCGGGACGGGTGCCGAAAACGGTCATAACCTTAATTTTTTTCATTTTTCTTCGCTTCCTTTTTTATACGATTGAAAAATTTAACGTTGTTATTGTAAAAACGGCCGATTCTTTTCGGCTCGCACATAATGCGGTAAAGCCACTCGCAGTTAAGCTTAATAAACAGCCCCGGTGCGCGCTTTTTGGTGCCCGACAGAACGTCGAGCGAGCCGCCGATGCCGAGGAAGATGCCTTTATCAAAATCAGCAAGGTTTTTATAAATTAAAATTTCCTGACGCGGAATTCCGAGAGCGACAAACACAAGGTCGGGCTTTTTTGCCTTCATATCGGCAAAAACCTCATCGTCCTTGTTGTTATAGCCGTCACGCAGGCCAATGATATTAAGGCCGGAATATTTTTCATCTATCTGCGCCTTTAACTTTTCGAGCACCTCGGGCTTAGAACCGTAGAAATATGCAGAAAGGCCGTGCTCACTGCCGACACGCAGAAGCTCCTCCACCGTTTCAACACCGGTAACGCGACCTGCGGTTGTCTTACCTGCCCATTTGGCGGCCTTAACGATGCCGATACCGTCGGGGGTTATTACGGTGCCTTCATCACGCAAAAGGCGGTCAAACCCCTCGTTTCGCGAGCCGTGCATAAAGGTTTCGGGGTTGGCGGTTACCACAAAGGTCTTCTCGCCTTTTACCGCCCTTTCGCCTATAAACTCAAAAAATTCGTCTTTAGAGCCACAGTATAGATTGTTATAGTATTCTATCATAACGTTCCTCCGAAGGGATTAGTCCTTCTTTTCGGTTTCCTCGCTTATAATATAGCGCGGACGATTTTTAGTTTCGAGATATATCTTGCCTACGTACTCGCCGATGATTCCAAGGCTAAGCAACTGGATGCCGCCGAGGAAGCAAACGATAGCCACGGTCGATGACCAGCCCGCTACCGATTGGTCCAAAAAATACTGTACAATCGACCAAATAATACCTGCAAAGCTTACAAGGGTTACGAAAAAGCCGAGTCCCGTTACAAGGCGGATAGGCTTGGTCGAAAGACTTGTGATACCGTCAATGGCAAGGGACAGCATTTTTTTAAGCGGATAGTGACTCTTGCCTGCCAGTCGCGGAGTACGGTTGTAATATACGCTCGTGCTCTTAAAGCCGACAAGCGGCACCATTCCGCGCAGAAAAATATTAACCTCTTTAAACTCAGAGAGTGCCTCGAGCGCGCGGCGCGACATAAGGCGGTAGTCGGCGTGGTCGTATACCGTCTGTGCGCCCATACCCTTCATCAGTTTATAAAAACCGCGCGCGGTGGTGCGCTTGAAGAAGGTATCGCTCTCGCGAGAATCACGAACACCGTACACAACGTCAAAGCCCTCGAGATATTTTGCCACCATCTCACGGGAGGCGTTTATATCGTCCTGCCCGTCACAGTCGATGCTGATTGTAACGTCGGCACGCTCTTTGGCGTACATAAGTCCACCCAACAAAGCGTTCTGGTGGCCTCGGTTTCGCGACAGACTTATTCCCTCAAAGCAGGTGTGCTCGCTTGAAAGCTGCTCTATTATGCTCCAGGTTTTGTCGCGACTGCCGTCGTTTACAAACATTATTTTACTGTCGGGACTTAGCATTCCGTCGGATATCATTCCCTCAAGCGCAGTTTTAAACATAGGCGCCGTTACGGGAAGTACCTCCTGCTCGTTATAGCACGGAATCACAAAATAAAGTACAGGCTTCATTTTATCTCTCCTAACATACTTTAAATAATTATACCATCCGCCAAAGCTTTTTTCAATGACTATTATTGAGCACTATACACAAAAACATACCCCCTCGGTTTCCGACGCCGAGGGGGCAGTTTTTTTAGGAGATATTCATTACTTATGAAAATGAAAACTTTTTTTGAAAACATGAAACCTTTTAGAGAGGCTTCTGAACTCTATATTTCTAACAACAAAATGAAAAGAAAAAACAAAACAACAAAAAGAAAGGAGAAAAATTCATCATACAGAGGATCCCGCGAAAGGAGGACGGAGATCCGGAACCATGCCCTACCTGAAATTTCTCACCTCCCTAACAGGTAGCTCAGAGCCTATATGATTTTTGAACTGACTAAGCAGTTCTTCCGCGTGCTTGCGGGCGCTGTGGCGATATCCGAATATCACACCACTGCCCTGCACGGCGGTTATACTATAGCAGGGGCGGAAGCTTACGATGTCTTCGTGGTTAAGACAAATCTCGACCGAATAATTCTTCTTGAAGAGCCCCGAACGCTCTCCCCGACTGAGTCGGAATTCGATGCAGGAGATGTCGTCTTTCGTGAATCCGAAGGCGTCGCAGTCCTGTTCTCTGCGAGTATACGTAGTGTTTTTATGCGAAGCGCCGTCGGCCGAGCGGCCTATCGTGCGCTCCATCCAGCCAAAGCGGCCGTTATTGTCGAAGGAGTAAAACTGCGCTTTCTCCCCGGGGGTAAAGCCCTCTTCGAGGTAGGATGCACATTCCTTGGCGTAGTTTCTATACATCTGCATAATCTGGGCCTCGGTGAATTTTACACCGTTTTCCCACTTGCAGTTTTCGAGCTTTGCGGTGAAGCGAGGGCGCAGCACTTTGGCCAGCGCCTTCTCGCTCTCAAGGCAGCTCTCACAGCAGTGAACTACGATGCCGTCGGCTATCGATAGTCCCTTTGCTGTGCCGCGTATGAAACCTTTGGTTAAGGGTGCGCCGCAGAAGGCGCAGGTTACTGTTTTTGCCATGGTAATACTCCTTTTTGGTGGATTATTAGTTTGCCTCTTTTTCAGAAGCTAAGTACTTGCGAAGGGTGAAAAATGCGGGGAAGCAGGCAGACACGACCATTCCGAACATGATGCCCAGGGTTGTGCCGACGATTGCGGCAACCAGATCTGCAACGCCGTACACCGGAATGAAGCCTCGGCAGATCTTAAAGCCGCCCGCCGCGCACTTGATGGGGAAACTTACAAGCTTTAAGGGACAAACCGTAAGCGCGGTTACAAGACCGACGAAGATCAGAAGCGCTCCGATTAAGGTAAAGACGTTTGAGCCGATTAGACAGAAGAGAAAGCCTACGGTCGAAGCAATCGGAACGAAGTATCTTGCTGCCAGAATTTTTTCGAGCACCGCATTTGCGTCTGCTTTTTGGGGAGCTTCGGTAACGATTGTCTGTTCTGTTGCGATTTCAGGATTGTTGATTACTGCTGTGTTGTTCATTTTAGTACCTCTTTTTTTAATTTTATTTTCGAAGTTTTTTGTCCTTCTGTTTATTAGGTGGTTTTGGAAACCGATTAGGTTTTATATTTTTGAAAAATTTTTTAAAAAATTTTTTAAAATAAAAAAACCACTCATAAACCGAAGTTTTTTTGTCCTTCTGTTTATTAAGTGGTTTTGGAAATCGATTAGGTTTTATATTTTTGAAAAAAATTTAAAAATATTTTTCTATAGCTTGTTTTCATCGTAAACCGCGCGCGAGCCGCCTATGAATTTCGGGCGTGTTCTGGCGGCCGATAAAACAGCCGAGCCTATTTTATTGTTCTTAAGTCTTACCGGCACAGCCACCTTCTTTAGGTGCATACCTATAAGAGTAAGGCCGATATCAAGGCCTGCGTCGGCCTTTATCTCCTCGTATACGGCGGCGTCGGGCAACGACCGGAAGGCCTCGCTCGCGAGCGAACCGCCTGCCTTGGGTTGCGGCACTACGTTAACCTCGTCTCCGCAGGGGTTTGCTTTTCGGCTTGTCACAACGGCGCGGTTCAGGTGCTCGCAGCACTGAACGGCAAGGTATATTCCCTTCTCGCTCGCAACCTCATAAAGCGCGCGGAAAATCTCCTTCGCGGCCTCGGGGCTCGAGTCGGTTCCGATTTTCGAGCCTAACACCTCGCTGGTCGAGCAACCTACAATAACGGTCTGCCCCGCTTTAAGCCCTGCCACCGAGATTAACTCCTCGATTGCAGCCTTGGTTTCTAAATATAAATTGTTCATAATAACACCGCTATGCTCAGTGACAGTTGTGTCCGCAACCGTGGTCGCCGCAGGTGTGACCTTCGCCGTGATGGTCATGATGGTCGCACTTTACGTTAGGGTTGAATCCAAGCGTTCCACCGAGAAGCGCCTCAACCGCAACATCCGGAGAGCCGCTGACTCCGCCGTAAAGCTTGATGCCCGCCTCAGAAAGCGCCGCCTGTGCGCCGCCACCGATTCCGCCGCAAATAAGTGCGTCAACGCCGCGCACCGAAAGCAGTCCCGCAAGCGCTCCGTGGCCGCTGCCGTTTGTGTCAATCACTTCGCTGTTTACAACTCCACCGTTCTCGACGGTATAGATCTTAAACTGTTTAGTGTGACCAAAATGCTGGAATATCTGTCCATTTTCGTAAGTTACTGCAATTTTCATTGTGCTGTCTCCTTTGAATTTTCTATTGTTAAAGACTTTAATGCCTTTTTGAATTGAACGGCGAAAAGGATAGCGGTAAAGGTTACGGCTATCAGATCGGCAACAGGCTCTGCCGTGTAAACACCCATCGTTTTATCTGCAATCAATTGCGGCATCAGGTAGATAAGCGGCAAGAGCAAAACAAACTTGCGCACGATGGCAACGATAATAGAACACGGCGCGTTGCCTATGGAAACAAAGGTCATCTGGCAAGCGATTTGAATACCGAATATGCACATCACGCCGCAATAAATGCGAAGCGCCTTTGCGGTAAAATCAATAAGCGCTGCATCGGGCGTAAATATCCCCGCAAACATTTGAGGCAACAACATAATGGCTCCCCAAATGACAAACGAGTAGGTAAGGCAGGATATGAGCAAGAGCCGAAAGGTTTTCTTAACGCGCTCAGTGCTTTTGGCGCCGTAGTTATAGCTTAAAATCGGCTGTGCGCCCTGCGCAATGCCCTGCATCGGGAGCATAGCAAACTGCATAACACTCGTCAGTATGGTCATAGCGCCAACGGCAATATCGCCGCCGTATTTTAAAAGTGAAGAATTAAAGCAGACCGAAATTACGCTTTCACTGCTTTGCATAATAAAAGTTGCCGTTCCAAGTGCAATACAAGGAAAAACAAGCTTTGCATCAATATGAAGATTATGTTTTTTGAGTTTAAGATAGGTCCTCTTTCCGCAAAGGAACAGGAGAACCCAAACACAGGAAACGGCTTGTGAAAGGATGGTAGCAAGCGCTGCGCCCCTAACCCCCATATTGAATCCGAAAATGAAAATGGGGTCGAGGATAATATTGCTGACGGCGCCTATAAGCACCGTAATCATACTGATTTTTGTATAACCCTGCGCGGTGATAAAAGCTCCCATACCGAGCGTCAACTGGACAAACACCGTGCCAATCGCATAGATGTTCATATAATTGACAGCATAACCGATGGTGTTTTCACTTGCGCCGAACATTAAAAGCAGGTCTTTATTCCAAATCAGCAAAACGGCGGTCAGAACGGCAGAAATAATAAGCTGCAAAGAAAAGCAACCGCCCATTATTTTTTCGGCGGAATCGTTATCATTCTTGCCCATATATATAGACGCCTTCGGCGCGCCGCCTGATGCAATCAGCGCCGCAAACGCCGAAATGATCATAATAATCGGCATACACACGCCGACGCCTGTAAGCGCAAGGCTTCCGTCGCCCGGCATATGACCGATATAAATACGGTCAACGATGTTGTATAGCATATTGATAAGTTGGGCCACTACCGTCGGAACCGCCAATTTAAATAGCAGTTTACCTATCGGCGCCGTGCCGAGCATTTCTTTATTATCGCTCATATTTTGCTCCATGAAATCTAAAAATGTAACACACATTATATAACATATATCCGTAAAATTCAAGTCATCATAATTTAACGATATACACGCCGGCGGCGGTCACGCACTATCCCTCCTTTGTTCGAACCCCTTTGTTTATAAAAACAAAAAACACCACCCCGTTGGGTAGTGTTTTTTATTTTGCGAAAGAACGACTAAAAGTAGTATAAGTAGGGAAAAAACGACCAAAAGTATTGTGGCAGCGCCGCTCGACAAATTGGATTTTGACATCTTAACCATAATACTTGTCTATTCCGCCAAAACCGACAATCAACTTTCCATCACGAGTCTTTTTAATAAAACTTTCAAGGCGTTTTTTGAACTCGTCGGGGCGTTTTCTCGCCGCATCAATGTAAGCAATACGAATGCGTTTGTATGGCTCGGATAATTTCTCATAATTTCCCCACGCAATAACGTCTTCTTTTATAGCATCAATGATATCATTAGGAAAAATATACGGAGTACGAATCAAAGGCAATACACTATCTCTTATACTTGGATGAAGCATCCCCTGTCTTTCAAGCCAAATCAGTCTTTCTATATTCGGGCGTGAATACGGACTGCCTTTCTTTCTCGGTGTAAATCGCTGTGCACGATGCGTAGGGTCAATGTGTTTTATGGTACTATCAATCCAACCAAAGCATAGTGCCTCTTCTACTGCATCATTATAGGAAAGCGCTTTATCACCTGATTCCTTCATTGGAAATACAAACCATATTTCACTCTCCGTTTCAAAGTGTTTAGCAAGCCACTTTCGCCATATATCTCGTTCACTTGTATAAAATATCTTCATTCTTTTATCCTTACAAATTCTTATTTATCGAATTGATTATACCACAAAATTATGAATTTTCAAACGAACACAAAAACGCCCCCGACAACCATTCTGGCTGCCGAGGGCTGTTAAGCATAAGAAAAACCTCTCTTGTCTTGGTAGACAAAAGAGGTTTCTTTCGTGGCGGAGAGTTGAGTGTTTTTCCGGCGCATATGCGCCTATCGCCTCGCTTGCGCTCGTTGCCACGTCGGCGAAAACAGTCCCCCGGACTGTTTTCTTCCGCTTTCGCTCCCTCCTTGTTCGAATCCCTTTGTTCATAAAAACAAAAAACGCCACCCCGTTTGGGCACCCTCCGTAAGGAAGGTGCCCAAAGGTCTTGTATCAAAATTAAATAATTGGTTTTGTTAAGCGGTATAGCCATCGGCTATGCCGTTTTTCGTTACACACCTTTTCAAAGTGTGTAACCCACTATGACACTTTCACGGACACTCCGCGCAAAGATGTCAATGGGCTCTCCGAGGGTGCGGGTCGCCGGTGGCGACCTCTGACGACGTTGGTCGGCTGAAGCACCGACCGAGCCGGTAGGCGAGACGCGGGTCGCCGAGCAGTGCAGATTGCCAAAGGCAAGAGGTGTCCTGTCAGGTGCACCAAAATTCCCAACAAGGTATTTGCTTTGTTGGGGATTTTTTTATTTTACATTTTGCCGGTCAAAAGCGTTTTATAGTTAAGTATTGCACAAAAGTAATACACATTTTCGTGTTATTTTTGCCAAAAACGATAAAAATTATTGACATTTGACGAAAAATATGGTTAAATATACTTGTCGAAAAACTGAAAACGTTTTCAGTTTTCTTTTTTACACGTTTTTCACCGTTTTTTAAAACAAAAAGGAACAACATAATGACCATTAAAGACGTTGCAAAATACAGTGGTGTTTCAATAACCACCATTTCCCGTGTTTTAAATAATCACCCCGACGTGCGTGAAGATGTGCGCGCCAAGGTGTTAAAAGCTATTGAAGAACTGCACTATGTCCCAAACAGCAGCGCAAGAGACTTGGGCAAAATGCAAACCGATACTATCGGCGTTGTGGTGCGCGGTGTTGGAAACCCTTTTTTAAATTCGGTTTTACATGCGATTGAAAAAGAGGTGAGCCGGGCAGATTATTCGATGGTGATGCATCAAATCGGTTCAAACGAAGATGAGCTTGCCGAAGGCGCATCGTTAGTAAGGTCTAAAAGATTGAAGGGACTTATCTTTCTTGGCGGTCGGTTTGATTACACACCCGAGCAAATTGCCACACTGGGCGTTCCGTTTGTCTGCTGTACATATACAAACACCTTTGGCAGTCTTAAAAAAACGGCATATTCTTCGGTTTATATTGACGACTATGCCGAGGCCTTTCGTGCAGTAAAAACACTGACCGATTTAGGTCATAAAAAAATTGCTGTTTTACTTGGTACAACCGACGACCGCTCGATAAGTGAGCTTCGTTTTAAGGGTTATTGCGATGCCCTTGAAAGTGCCGGCATAGCGTTAGACAAAGACCTTATTATTGAGGCCAAAAGCTTTAATATAGACGACGCCTTTAAAGCTACCGAAAGCTTTCTGAAAAAGGGTAAGGATTTCACTGCTATTTTTTCCATTGCGGATGCTATGGGAATTGCGGCGATAAAGGCGCTTCATACTGCGGGACTAAATGTGCCTGACGACTGTTCTTTAATTGCGATAGACGGTATTCAGGTTTCAAAATATACTATCCCCACACTTACAACCCTTGTGCAGCCCAGTAAGCAGATGGGCACACGCGCGGTAGAGGTTTTGCTTAATGTCCTTAAGGATGAGTGCGGCAGCTGTCAGCTGAAGCTTGAAACAGCTTTGCGTGAGGGTGGCACCCTTGCAAAACCTAAAGCTTGATTTTTACACCGCTTGGTGTGAAAATAAATTATTTTAAAAAACGCACTTTGTGCGGAATTTTTCGAAGGAGGAAATTTAAATGAAAAAAGCGCTATCCCTATTATTAATAGCCATCCTTTGTGTCGGCTTGTTTGCAGGCTGCGCAGGTGGCGAAAAAGAAGGCCGTGTTTACTGGCTAAACTTCAAGCCTGAATCCGATGAGGTTCTCCAAGAAGTTGCAAAAATGTACACGGAAGAAACCGGTGTTGAGGTTAAAGTTCTCACCGCTGCTTCGGGTACATACAACCAAACCTTGCTTGCTGAAATGGACAAAGCAGAAGCTCCTACTTTGTTTGTTATCGGTAACCAGAATGCAGTTAAAGAATGGAAAGATTATGCTTTAGATCTTAAAGATTCTGCAATTGCAAAAGAGCTTAACACAGATGCATACAATATGTATGACGCAGACGGTAATCTTGTTTCTATCGGTTACTGCTATGAATGCTATGGCATCATTGTTAACCCCACCCTTATTGAAAAAGCCGGATATAAGATGGACGACCTTAAAAACTTTGAAGGTTTAAAGAAGGTTGCTGAAGATATCCACAAGCGCGCTAAGGAATTGGGCTTCGATGCTTTCAGCGCATCTGATATGGACGATTCGTCTTCGTGGCGTTTCACAGGTCACATGGCTAACCTTGAATACTATTATGAATCTCGCGATGCAGGCGGTTGGAAGGAATGCCCCGCTGAAATCAAGGGTACATATATGGAAAACTTCAAGAACCTTTATGACCTTTGCATCAACAACAGCATGACCCCTGCTAAAGAATTAGCTACCGGCGGTCACGATGCTCAGAACCAGTTTAAAACCGGCAAAGCCGCTTTCTATGTAAACGGTTCTTGGGAATATTCGGCAGTTTCTGAAGCAGTTCCGAACGCTACTATGATTCCTTACTATGCAGGTGTTGAGGGCGAAGAAAAAGCCGGTCTCAACTGCGGTACTGAAAACTACTGGGCAATCAACTCTAAGGTTAGCGAGGCAGACCAAAAGGCTACTATGGACTTTATGGTATGGTGCGTAACTAACGAAAAAGCTTCTCGCAAATTGGTTGATACCTTCGGCGTAATGCCTTATAAGTCTGCTGCTGAATCCACCAACGGCTTCCTTGCTGCTGCTAACAAGTACTCTGCTGATGGCTGCTATGTAATGGATTGGGCCACTAACTATCAGCCCAACGTTGATGAATATCGTAAAGCTTTAGTATCTGCTCTTAATGCATACAATGCTGATCAGACCGAAGCTAACTGGGCAAAGGTTAAGACCGCTTTCGTAGACGGTTGGGCTTACCAGTATAAGCAAATCAACAAATAATTATAACGATAATTAAATTGTTATAAACCACGCAAGGCGAGGCGGGCGAAGATTTCGCCTGCCTCGCTTCCTTTCTTTCCTTCGAAAAAATCAAAAAGGAGAATTATAAATGAAAAATAGGCGCCGTCCCCAAAACGCTCTTCAAAGGCCTATGGTTCGTTGGAGCTGGTTTTTCCTGCTTCCAATGGTTTCAGCTTTTGCTATTGGCTTTGTGTGGCCGTTTTTACAGGGTATATATCTTTCATTTTGTGAATTCCGTCTTATTTCCGATGCGAAATGGGTAGGACTCAAAAATTATATAAGCGTATTTCAGGATACAAACTTTATGCGCTCGTTTGGCTATACCGCAGTATTTGCTGTTGTTAGCTTAGCAATTATAAATGTTCTTGCTTTTATGGTGGCTTATGTGCTTACTCTTGAAATCAAGGGCTCTAATATTTTTAGAACAGTATTCTTTATGCCAAACCTTATCGGCGGCATTGTTTTGGGCTATATTTGGTCTATGATATTTGACGGTATTTTGTCCCAATTTGACACATCTATCCTTCAAGAATCAACTTGGGGCTTTTGGGGACTGATAATATTGCTTTGCTGGCAGCAAATAGGTTATATGATGATAATTTATATTGCGGGCTTGCAGTCGGTACCGGGTGATATGCTTGAAGCGGCAAGAATTGATGGTGCCAGCGGAGCACAAACCCTTTTCCGTGTAATTATTCCCAATGTTATGCCAAGCATTACAATTTGTACCTTCCTGTCGTTGACAAACGGATTTAAGCTATTCGACCAAAACCTCGCTTTAACCGGCGGTCAGCCGTTCATTATTCAACCCGATGGCTCTGCTATTAAAACTACTGAAATGCTGGCTCTTAACATTTATTCTACCTTCTACGGTCAAGGTTCTGCGGCTCCCGGCTATGCACAAGCTAAAGCTGTTATATTCTTTATACTTGTTGCGGCTCTTGGTTTATTGCAGATGTCCTTCACAAGAAAGAGGGAGGTGCAGCAATAATGGCTAATAAGAAATTGAGCGTTAATAATTCACGTGGCAAAAATATTTTAACGGCGATAATGTCTGTTATCAGTATTATTTATATTTTGCCCGTTGTTGCAGTTGTAATTAACTCATTTAAAGCTAACACATTTGTTAAAACCGATACCTTTGCTTTGCCGAGTTCCGAATCCTTTGTTGGTTTTGCAAATTTTATTAAGGGTATGACCTTTGGTAACTATCCATTTGCAAAAAGCGTTTTATACAGTGTGGTTATAACTGTGCTTTCCACCTTCTTGATTCTTTTATTTACATCAATGGCGGCTTGGTATATTACAAGACGTGATACCATAGTTTGTCGCGCTATTTACTTCCTTTGCGTTTTTTCAATGGTGGTTCCTTTTCAAATGGTAATGTATCCTCTTTCTAAAACCGCGGACAGATTAGGCCTTAATACACCTTGGACCATTCCTGTTATTTACCTCGGCTTCGGCGCAGGTCTTGCAGTGTTTATGTTCTCGGGCTTTGTAAAGTCTATTCCCTTGGAAATTGAAGAAGCCGCCGCGATAGACGGCTGCAACCCGCCTTATACCTTTTTTGCAGTTGTGCTTCCTATGATGAAGCCCACCTTAATATCGGTAGGTATTTTGGAAATAATGTGGGTTTGGAACGACTACCTCTTGCCTTATTTATCACTTGATATCAATGAATATAAAACTATTCCGATACATATTCAATATCTAAAAGGCAGCTATGGCACGGTAGATTTGGGTGCAACAATGGCATTGATTCTTTTAAGCATTATCCCCGTTGTTATATTCTATCTGCTTTGTCAAAAGCACATCATAAAGGGGGTTGCCGCCGGTGCTGTTAAAGGATAACAAAATCAAAAGAAGCAGTGGCATTTTAATGCCGATTTTCACCCTACCATCACCTTATGGCATTGGTACATTGGGTAAGGCATCGCGCGATTTTATAAACTTTTTACAGGCATCTAATCAGTCTTGGTGGCAAATTTTGCCTGTGGGTCCCACAAGCTATGGCGATTCGCCCTATCAAAGCCCCTCCACCCATGCGGGTAACCCTTATTTTATCGACCTTGATATTTTGGTAGAGGACGGTCTTTTAGAACAGTCGGAAATTGATGCGCTGTTTTGGGGCGATAGCCCTTGCCTTGTTGATTATGGTGCGCTGTATGAAAACCGCTACACCCTTTTGCAAAAAGCGTGTGAGCGCGGCTGGGACAGGGATTTTGACCGCATTGAAGCATTTAAAAGTGCGAATTCGTATTGGCTTTTAGATTATGCGCTCTTTATGGCGCTTAAAAGGCATTTTAATATGCTTTCGTGGCTTGAATGGCCTGATGAGGACATCCGCCTCAGAAAGCCGGAAGCAATAAAATTTTACACTGAGAAATTGGCAGACGATATCCGCCTTTTTACCTATATACAGTTTCTTTTCTTTAATCAGTGGAATGCGCTGCGCGAATACGCGCACGAGCATTCGGTTGGAATTATAGGTGATTTACCTATTTATGTTGCACTTGATTCGGTTGATGTTTGGGCGTCCCCCGAATGCTTTCAGTTGGATGAAAAGGGCTTTCCTACCGAGGTTGCGGGTGTACCGCCCGACCAATTCACAGCCGATGGTCAGCTGTGGGGAAATCCGCTTTATGCTTATGATGTTATGCAGCAAAACGGCTATGAATGGTGGATAAAGCGTATCGAAGGTGCGGCAAAGCTTTATGATGTTGTTCGCATCGACCATTTCCGTGGTTTCGAAAGCTTTTGGGCAGTGCCTTACGGCGAAAAAACCGCAATGAACGGCCGTTGGGTAAAGGGCCCGGGTATGTCACTTATATCCACTCTTAAAAACCGCTTCCCAAGCATAAGCTTTATTGCTGAGGATTTGGGGTATCCATCACAAGAGGTAGTACAGCTTTTAAAGGATTCTGAATTTCCCGGTATGAAGGTGTTGGAATTTGCATTTAGCGCTAATGAAGACAGCGTTTACCTTCCGCACGCTTATAATAAAAACTGCGTTTGTTATACAGGCACTCACGATAATGACACCATAAAGGGTTGGCTTTCACAATTACCCCCCGGTGATTTAAAAAAGGCCGAGGATTATCTTGGTCTTAATGAACACGAAGGGTATGTTTGGGGAACTATCCGTGGCGGTATGAGCAGCGTTGCTCGACTTTTTGTGGCGCAAATGCAGGATTATCTCGAGCTTTCTAACGAGGCAAGAATCAATATTCCGGGCACACAAGAGGGTAATTGGCGTTGGAGAATGCTACCCGACCAAATTCCATACGGTTTAAGCGATAAAATAGCATATTTAACAAAGCTTTATAATCGTTAAATTTTAACAACACCCCGCACAGAACAATATCTTCGTTTCCTGTACTGCGAGCAGGATAATGTTCTTCACTCATCTCGTCATCGAGAAATTCATTATTACATAATTTACATCTAAATTTATTTATGCTATTAAACTTATCCACGAAAAAACCTCTTTGAAATATGCGATTAATTATGTCGTAAAAAGAGAAACCTATCAATAATTGCAAAAAAGGTGGCAGAGATTTCTCCCTGCCACCTTTTTCGGTTAGTTATAGATTATATATTGTCTTTTTCGTAATCCTCCGTTATGAATTGAATTATCCTTACAATTCAATCATTCCGGCTGACTACAAAAGCTAAAGGGAGACAACGTCCGGCGCATATGCGCCTATCGCCTCGCTTGCGCTCGTTGCCACGTCGGCGAAAACAGTCCCCCGGACTGTTTTCTTCCGCTTTCGCTCCCTCCTTGTTCGAATCCCTTATATATTTCTGCTAATAAAAAAAGAGCACTACCTTACGGTAATGCTCTTTCTTTATTGGCGGAGAGTTAGGGATTCGAACCCTAGAGGACTTTCGCCCTACAGCATTTCGAGTGCTGCACCTTCGACCACTCGGACAACTCTCCGTGCAGATGGCCGCTTATAGTATTATATGTTTTAGGGCGACGCTTGTCAAGCAAAAATTTGTTGCCCTTTGCGGTGCTTTGTTATATAATGTTTTTATTAAACGATGAGGAGGGCGCGCCGTGTTTACCCGTGTTGACAGTTTTGGCCTTTTCGGAATTGAATCGTATTCGGTATTGGTTGAGGCCGATATTTCCAACGGTCTGCCGTCCTTCGATATCGTCGGTCTTGCAGATACAGCAGTTAAGGAATCGCGCGAGCGCGTTCGCTCGGCTATGAAAAACTGCGGTTTTAAATTTCCCGTTGGGCGAATTACGGTCAATTTAGCCCCTGCCGACAAGCGAAAAGAAGGATCTATTTACGACCTTCCCGTGCTTGTTGCCCTGCTGCGGGCCTCAGCCCAGCTCGACTGCGAACTCGACGGCTGCGCTTTTTTGGGTGAGGTATCGCTGGACGGTCGCGTCCGCCCGATAAACGGTCTGCTCGCTATGGCGATTGAGGCCGAAAAACGCGGCATTAAAAGTCTCTTCGTGCCGATAGATAACGCTGCTGAGGCGGCCGTTGTCGATGGCATAGATATATACGGCGTGAGCACGGTGGCCGAGCTTTTTGCCCACCTTACGGGTACGAAAAGAATGGAGCCCACCAAAAAAATCCACGCCGAAAACATCCCCATCCTGTCACTTCTCGATTTTGCCGAGGTTAAGGGACAGACGGTGGCTAAAAAGGCACTCGAGGTTGCGGCCGCGGGTGGCCATAACGTTTTGCTTATCGGCCCTCCCGGCTCGGGCAAAAGCATGCTCGCGAAGCGCCTGCCCACCATTCTGCCCGAGATGACTATGGAGGAGTCCATAAACACCACGAAAATTCATTCCATAGCAGGAACGCTCCGTCGCGATACTCCGCTTGTTCGCGTTCGTCCCTTCCGTTCGCCCCATCACACGGTTTCGGCCGCAGGTATGACGGGTGGCGGCAAGCTGCCGCGTCCGGGTGAAATTTCACTCGCGCATAACGGCGTTTTATTTTTAGACGAGCTGCCCGAATTCGGTCGCGACGTTATGGAATCGTTGCGCCAACCTCTTGAGGACGGCGTTGTTACCATCTCGCGCGTAGCAGGAACGCTGACCTACCCCTGCTCGATAACACTTGTGGCGGCCATGAACCCCTGCCCTTGCGGATATTTCGGTCACCCCACCAAGAAATGCACCTGCTCTAAACAGCAGGTTTCGCGATATTTATCCAAGATTTCGGGCCCGATGCTCGACCGTCTCGATATTCACGTTGAGGTGCCGCCGATTGATTTTGATTCGCTCAAAACCAAGGGCGCAGATGAATCGTCCGCAGCGATACGCGAACGTGTTAACAAGGCTCGCCGACTGCAGGAAGAGCGTTATAAAGGCAGTGGAATCACCTGCAACGCGCGCCTTACCCCCTCGATGCTCGAAAAATACTGCGTAATGTCCGATGAGGCCGAAAGGGCGCTCAAACTCGCATTTGACCGAATGGGACTTTCGGCGCGCGCATACGACCGACTTTTAAAGGTGTCGCGCACGATTGCCGACCTCGACGGCAGCGAACGAATCGAAACGCCGCATATTATGCAGGCAATTCAGTTCAGAAGTCTTGACCGAAAATATTGGGGCGAATAATATTAACTTGACATAAAGGAAAGTGAATAGTAAAATGAACATCAGTCCGATGCAATCGGGCAGGCCCGAAAACTGCGCCGACAGACTGGAAAAAGAGGTTGCCGTTTACGACCTTTTGGACAGTCTCGGAATTGAATACAGCCGCGTTGACCACGACGCCGCCGACACGATAGAGGCTTGCCTTGAGGTCGAAAAGGTTATCGGCGTTGGCATTTGCAAAAACCTATTTGTTTGCAACCGCCAAAAAACCGATTATTATATGATAATGATGTCGGGCGAAAAGCCGTTCCGCACTGCCGACGTTTCGAAAAAACTGGGTGTTTCACGCTTGTCCTTTGCCTCCAGCGAGGATATGGAGCGTATGCTTAGGGTTACCCCGGGATCTGTTACGGTTATGGCGCTTAAGGACGACCGCGACCGCCGCGTACAGCTGGTTATTGACCGCGATATTATAAACGGCGAATACGTTCGCTGTCATCCCTGCATCAACACCTCAACGCTCAAGATTAAAACCGAGGACCTGCTTCGCGTATTCCTGCGTCACACAAAGCATACACCACGCATAATTGATATTTAAAAAACGGCGCTTTTGCGCCGAATATGGGGGCGTAGCTCACCTGGTAGAGCGCTACATTCGCATTGTAGAGGTAGTGAGTTCGAGTCTCATCGTCTCCACCAATAAAAAAGACCACCAATCGGTGGTCTTTTTTTATTGGTAGATGAGACTCGAACAGGGCAATTGCGAAGCAATAAAAACAGTCCGGTGGACTGTTTTGGTGCCCGCGTGCGTGTCGGCAAGCGGTAGCGCCGCCGAGCGAGTCGGCAAAAGCGACGATATAATAATATTAGCACCACCAATCGGTGGTCTTTTTTATTGGTAGATGAGACTCGAACAGGGCAATTGCGAAGCAATAAAAACAGTCCGGTGGACTATTTTGGTGCCCGCGTGCGTGTCGGCAAGCGGTAGCGCCGCCGAGCGAGTCGATGTCCGTAATGATATGATAATATTAGCACCACCAACCGGTGGTCTTTTTTATTGGTAAATTAACAAATTAAATCTCAATATTCATATCAATCATTTTTCGGCGTATTGCCGCATATGCTTCGGTTTTATCCGAAACGTCCAGCACGGCGGCCTCAAAAGGGCACATCCCGTCACCCTTTCGGTTGATAATATACTCGGCCTCGCGACCGTAAGACAACTCTACTCCGTGCGCCGATAAAAGTTCTTTTGCCGGGGTGCTTATAACCTCGGCGTAAACGGCCGTTACGCCAAGAAGCAAATATAAAAACGCCGCTCCCCTGCCCACTACCTTATCGGCCGCAGAAAAACCGCTGAAATCGGTTTTGGACTCATACCAAGCCACAAGCGGTTTTACCCCACGGTCGGTGGAACAAAAAACACTTTCCCCGCGGCACAAAACGCAGGTGTACCTTCCCGTCGCCAAAAGAGAGCGGGCTTTATTAATATCCGCCATTATTTAAGCCTTTCCACGAAATCGCTCATCATTTCGCTAATCTTAATATTTTGAGGGCAAACGGCCTCGCACGAGCGGCAACCGATACAGGCCGACGGACGCTCTTTTTCGGGCATGGCGCCTATGGCCATAGGTGCTAAGAAGCCTCCGCCCGTGAAAACGTGCTCATTATAAAGCTCGATTATATAGGGTATATCCAACTCCTGCGGACAGTAGGTTGTGCAGTAGCGGCAGGCGGTGCAGGGCAATGAGGTTTTTGCGGTCATAGCGGCCGCTACGTCGAAAAGCTTTTGCATTTCGGTATCTGTTAGCGGTTTTTCGCTTTCAAAGGTGGCAATGTTTTCCTTAAGCTGCTGCATATTCGACATTCCCGAAAGGGTTACGGCCACCTCGGGAATCGACTGCACAAAACGGAAGGCCCACTCGGCCACACTCGCCTCGGGGCGAAGCTTTCTAAGCTCGGCCTCGTATTCGGGAGCGAGTGTCGCGAGCTTACCGCCGCGAACCGGCTCCATAACCCAGATGGGAATGTTCTTTTCACGCAAAAGCTCTACCCTATCCTTGGCCTTTTGCATATCCCAGTCGAGCCAGTTAAGCTGTATCTGGCAAAACTCCATATGCTCGCCGTAGGCATCTAAAAATCTTTTTACGGTTTCCATCGTGCCGTGGGTGGAAAATCCGAGATGACGAATTCTGCCGTTTTCCTTTTGCTTTAACAGATAATCGAGAATGCCGTACTTGGGGTCGAGGTATGCGTCGACGTTGGTCTCGCAGAGATTGTGGAAAAGATAAAAATCGAAATATTCCACCCCACAGCGCTCAAGCTGCTTTTCAAATATTTCCTCGACCTTATCCATGTTTTCAAGGTCGTAGCCGGGGAATTTTGTTGCGAGGTAAAAGCTATCACGCGGGTACTTTTTAAGCGCTTTTCCTACCGCGATTTCGGAGGCTCCATCGTGATATCCCCAAGCGGTATCGAAATAGTTTACGCCTTTATTTATGGCAAGAGAAAACATCTCGTTCACCGCGTCCATATCTATTTCGCTATAGTTCTCGCCCTTAACGGGAAGACGCATACATCCCATTCCGAGGGCAGAAAGCTTAATATCTTGAAATTCATTATAAATCATAGGCTGTACCTCCTATTTTGCTTTATAAATAAATTTTAGCCCCAAAGCACACCTCAAGTCAAGAAAATTAACGCGCGAGGGCTTTGAAACCATAAAAATGTAAAATGTGCTTGACATTTTTCTCCCGCGGTGTATAATATAAATGTAAAGCAAACTTTACTTTATGCGGAGATGATGATTTGGACAATAATATAAAAACGCTTCGAAAAGAAAAGGGCCTTACGCAGGACGACCTTGCCTTGGCCGTAGGCGTTACGAGGCAGACGATAATTTCCCTGGAAAACGGCAAATATAACGCATCGCTTCAGCTTGCGTTTAAGATATCCTCGTTTTTCGGTGAGTCGATAGAAAACGTATTTATTTTTAAGGAGGAAGAATAATGGACTTTAAAAAACGTATAAAAATCAGATACCTGACCGCGGTGGTTTATATTGTGCTCGGTCTGGCCCTTGCGGCCCTCTCCTTCTTTTTAGAGGGCGAGAACGAGTTCGTTTCCCCTTTTTCATTCGCTCTTATCGTTATAGGCGTTGCCAGAATAAGAAAGCTTAGTCTTATAACGAGAAATGAGGCCTCGCTAAAGCAGCGTGAAATTGCCGAGGGCGACGAACGCAACATATATATAATGCTTAAGGCAAAAAATGCCGCCTTCAGCGCTTATATGCTGCTCGCGGGCATAGCCGTTATCGTTCTGATGTTTTTGGAATACACCCTGATTGCACAGTGTATCGGCTATTCGGTGTGCGCTCTCGCCTTAATTTACTGGGTATGCTATTGGATATATTATAAAAAATCTTAGACTATTTTTCTGTCTTTTTGGCAATTCTTTTCCGTTGACAAAAATCTTCTTTTTGTTTATAATAAAGACACAACAATAAATGCTTACGTGACTGACGGATTTTGCGAGGCAACGCAAAGGGAACGCAAGCATTGTTTATGCCGACCGTCTGGGCAAGTCAGTTCACGAGTGTACTGATTTGCCCTTTTATTTTTTCTATTTAAGGAGACCGAGTTATGAAACACGAAAACTGGAACGGTTTTAAGCCGGGTGCCTGGCAGGATAATATCGACGTTCGCGATTTTATCCAGACAAACTACACCCCCTATATAGGTGATGCTTCGTTTTTAGAAGGCGCCACCCCACGCACCGAAGCCCTTATGAAAAAGCTTCGCGACCTTTTTGCGCTCGAGCGTCAGTTCGGTGGTGTTCTCGATATTGATACCGCTACGGTTTCCTCGCTGACGAGTTTTACCCCCGGTTATCTCGACAAGGATAACGAAATCATTGTAGGACTTCAAACCAACCGTCCCCTAAAGCGCGCCGTTGCGCCCTTTGGCGGTATTAGAATGGCCCGTCAGGCCTGTGAGGCTTACGGCTATAAACTGTCCGACACGATAGAAAGCGAATTCCAGTATCGCACAACCCACAACGACGGTGTTTTCCGCGCATATACCGATGAAATGCGCGCTGCGCGCAAATGCCACGTTATTACCGGTCTGCCCGACGCTTACGGCCGCGGCCGAATTATAGGCGACTATCGCCGCGTTGCGCTTTATGGCGTCGACAAACTCATAGATGAAAAGAAAAAGGATAAAAAATCGCTCGAGGGCGAAGCCTTTAACACCGAAAACATCCGCCTTGACGAGGAACTCTTCAGACAAATTTCCTTCCTTGGCAAGTTAAAGGAAATGGCCGCGATGTACGGCTTTGATATCAGCGAGCCCGCTAAGAACGCCCGCGAAGCTGTTCAGTGGACCTATTTTGCATACCTTGCCGCAATCAAGGAGCAGAACGGTGCCGCTATGTCGCTCGGCCGCGTTTCCACCTTCTTCGACATCTATTTTGAGCGCGATATTAAAGCAGGACTGCTTACCGAGCAGGGCGCGCAGGAAATTCTTGACGACTTCGTTATGAAACTGCGTATGGCTCGCCACCTTCGCACACCCGAATATAACGAGCTCTTCGGCGGCGACCCGATGTGGATAACCGAGGCTGTCGGCGGTATGGGCGAGGACGGAAGAGCCCTCGTAACCAAGAGCAGCTTCCGTATTCTTAACACCCTCTATACCCTCGGCTCCTCTCCCGAGCCGAACCTCACCGTTTTGTGGTCTAAGGAACTTCCCGAAGGATTTAAGCTCTTCTGCGCCAAGGTTTCGAAGGACACCGACTCTATCCAGTACGAGAACGACGATCTTATGCGTCCCAACTTTGGTGACGATTATGCCATCGCCTGCTGTGTTTCGGCCATGCGCATCGGCAAGCAGATGCAGTTCTTCGGCGCACGCTGCAACCTCGCAAAACTGCTGCTTATTGCCATTAACGGCGGCTACGACACCACAAGCCAAATGCACATCGGCCCCCAGATGGAGCCGCTTTCGGGCGACAAGCTCGACTTCGATACCGTTATGGAGCGTTATAACGTTTATATTGAGTGGCTCTCTCGCCTCTACGTTAACACAATGAACGTTATCCACTATATGCACGATAAATACTGCTACGAGAAGATTCAGATGGCGCTGCACGATACCGCTGTAGAGCGACTGATGGCTTTCGGTATCGCAGGTCTTTCGGTTGTTGCCGACTCGTTGAGCGCAATAAAATTTGCAAACGTTCGTCCCGTTCGCAACGCTGACGGATTTATAACCGATTTCGTAACCGAGGGCGAATTCCCCAAGTTCGGTAACGACGATGACCGCGTTGACCTCATCGCCAAGGATATGACCCACCGTTTCATAACCGAGCTTCGCAAGACACCCACCTACCGCAAGGCAATACACACCCTTTCGGTGCTCACCATTACCTCTAACGTAATGTACGGCAAAAACACCGCCGCAACACCCGACGGCAGAAAGGCCGGCGAGCCTTTTGCCCCCGGCGCCAACCCGATGTCGGGTCGCGAAGAGAACGGCGCTCTCGCGGCGCTTAACTCGGTTGCAAAGCTTTCTTACGATGATTGCCGCGACGGCATTTCCAACACCTTCTCTATTACTCCCGAAGCCCTCGGCAAGGACGATAGCGAGCGTGAAGGCAACCTTGTTGCCATTCTCGACGGCTACTTCGCCAAGATGGCACACCATATAAACGTAAACGTTCTCAACCGCGAAACCCTTATAAAGGCCTATGAAAACCCCGAAGCCTACCCCAACCTTACCATTCGCGTTTCGGGCTATGCCGTTAACTTTAATAAGCTCTCGCGCGAGCAACAGCGTGAGGTTATAAGCCGAACCTTCCACGAAAGCGTATGAGCAAAACGGGATACGTAAACTCGATTCAAAGCCTCGGCGCAGTTGACGGACCGGGAATCCGCTTCGTAGTGTTTATGCAGGGCTGTAATCTGCGTTGCGGCTGCTGCCATAACCCCGACACGTGGGCTCTCACGGGCGGCACTGCCACCACGGCCGAAGAAATAATAGCAAAAGCCGAACGCTACCGCGAATATCAGGGCGACACGGGCGGTATTACCCTTTCGGGCGGTGAGCCGCTACTGCAGGCTGAGTTCGCGTATGAGGTTTTTTCACTTGCCAAGGACCGCGGCATTAACACCTGCCTCGATACCTCGGGCAGCGTTATGAACGACGAGGTTTTAAAGCTTCTCTCGGTCACCGACCGCGTACTGCTCGATATCAAGTATACCGATGACCGAAGCTACCGCGAGTATGCAGGCTGCGAACTGGATACGGTTTTAGGTTTTTTGGCGCTTCTTAACCAACGCAAAATTCCCACAACCCTCAGGCAGGTAATTATCCCCACGCTTAACGATAATGAGGAGAATATTCTTCGCCTTGGCGACATCGCAAAAAGGCATCCCTGCGTCGACAAAATCGAGCTTTTGCCGTTTAAAAAAATGTGCAAGGTAAAATACGATAATTTAAAGCTCCCATTCCGTTTCGGGCATCTTCCCGAGCCGACGGCCGAAAAAATCGCCGAGCTCGAAAATCTGCTTAAATAAAAAAGAACTCCCTCAGAAAGGGAGTTCTTTTTGTTTTTAATATGGGAAATTGCCGCAGAATTTTATGTCCATATCGGCGCCGAAGAGATGCGAGGTGTCCGACAGACAGAGGCATATGGGGGTTGTGAAGCCGTCCTTATGTTCGCGGAATTCAAGCACCGAAATACCGGTATGGGTCATATCAAAGCTCGACCAGAACATCTGCGGCGGGATATTAAGCATATGCGACATCCAGGTGAGTCCCACACCCTGATGGCAGAACACCGCAACTCTCTTATAGGGCATTTTTTCGATTTTATAAAATCCGCCCTCGCGACGAAGGCCGAGCTCGAGCAAAAATTCGTCGGCGTCGGCTACAAATTCTTTATATCCCTTTTCGGCCTTTTCGCGAACGGGAGCGAAGGCAGGCAACTCGTACCATTTGTCGAGCGGCGCGTAAGGGTTCTCGGGCTTATAGTTGGTCAGCTTTTGGTGGAAGCACCAGCGCATTGAGGTTTCTTCGCCCTCGTCACCGTCCTTTGGAAGGGGCATAACGCACTTTTTAAACAGTTCCTCTTCGCTTAAAAAAGGTACGATTTTCGGGGTCATACCGAGAGCTTCGCAGGTCGGCGCTGCCGTTTGCTGTGCGCGAATCATGGGCGATACGTATATTTTATCAAAGCCCAGAGGGCTGAGTCGCGGCACCAGTGCTTTTGCCTGCTCGTGGCCGAGGTCGGTGAGGCAGTCGGGATTATAAATCGGGTCGCCGTGACGAATTATGTATAAAAGCATTAAAACTCTCCCCTATCTACAAGCATTTTCAGTTTAAGTACGGCCGCCTGGGTCTTGGCGTCCTTTACCTCTCCCGACAGCACCATATCGGCAAATTCTTTGAGCGGTATCTTTTCAACCGAAAGAAATTCGTCCTCGTCGGGGTTCTGCTCGCCAAACGTGAGACCCTTTGCGGCATACATCCAAATAATCTCACCGCAGTATCCGGGGCTGGGATAAAGTTCGCCCAAAAAGCGGTATTCGGCGGCGGTGGCTCCGGTTTCTTCCTTAAGTTCGCGCACGCCGCAAAGAAACGGGTCTTCATCGCCGTCGCGCTTACCTGCGGGAATTTCGAGCACCGTTTCGCTATAGGGGTATCTGAACTGGCGGACAGCCAGTACATTTCCGTCATCAGTGAGGGCGGCAACGCAAACTCCGCCGCCGTGCTCAACCACTTCGCGCGTGGCAGTTTTGCCGTCGGGCAGTAGTGCTTCATCTACGCGAAGCTTTATAATTCTACCCTTAAACTTGTATTCATAGGATAATTGTTTTTCGGTAAAATCCATTTATAATCTTCCTTTCCGAATCATATATTTTAAGTATATCAATTGATTGAAGGGTGTTTTATGAATACGATAATTCCTGCCGCCGACTGCGAATACTTTGAAATCAAGAGGCTGATTGACAGGCTTCTTGCACGCTATAGCTTTCTTTCCTGCCGTTCTATCGGGCGCAGCTGCGCAGGGCGCGATATTTTTTGTCTGTCGCTCGGAAAAAGCGATGAGCACGTGCTGCTTACGGCCGCTACCCACGGCAGCGAGCACATAACGGCAAACATAGCACTCCTCTTTGCAGAGCAGCTTTGTGCCGCGCTGGAAAAGGGCGGCGAAATAGCAGGCATCGACGCACGCAAGGCTATGCTGGGGCGCAGTCTGCTTATCGTTCCGCTGTGCAATCCCGACGGTTGCGAAATATCGGTAAAGGGCGAGCAGGGCGCAGGATATATGGCAGGCAAAATCCGCCGCTTATGCGGTGGTGATTTTACGCACTGGAACGCCAATCTTCGCGGCGTTGATATAAACCATAACTTCTCTGCCGGTTGGAGAGAGCTTCATCAGCTTGAGCAAAAATCGGGCATATTCGGCCCGGGTCCCACCCGTTTTGGCGGTCCCTACCCCGAAAGCGAGCCCGAGACTCGCGCGCTGACGTCACTTTGCCGCGAAAATCATATCTGCCACGCGGTAGCGCTGCACACGCAGGGTGAGGTGATTTACTGGAGCTACGGCGAAATGCAACCGCCCCACAGCGCCAAGATGGCCGAAATTTTTGCCGCCGAAAGCGGTTACGCGCTCGACGTTCCGACCGGGCTTGCCGTTGGCGGCGGATTTAAGGACTGGTTTATCTCAGAGTTTTCTCGCCCCGGATTTACGGTAGAAATAGGCAAAGGGCAAAACCCCCTGCCCGCGCACGACCTTTATCGCCTCTTTGGCGACGTTTTAGGCCTTCTTACACTCTCGGTTATTATGTAATTTAAGTATATCTTAACTGCTAAAATAAATCAAGCCGCATCTTGACGGTAAAATGCGGCTTTGATATACTAATAAGGAAAGATGAAATTATTGGGGGGTATCATCGATGGAGAAGATACTGATTTTGGATTTTGGCGGTCCATATAGCCGAATTATTGCTCGCAGAGTTCGCGAATGCAAGGTCTTTTCGCAGATTGTTTCCGCACCCGTGACGGCAGAAGAAATAGAAGCCGAAAAACCCGTAGGCATTATCGTCTGCGGACCGGACGGCAGCCTGCCGCAATCGGACGAGCCTATTATAGACAGCCGTATTTTTGAACTCGGTGTTCCCGTTTTGGGTATCGCCTTCGGCGCACAGCTTGTCTGCTCGGCGCTGGGCGGCAAAATATCTGCCTCAAGCGAAGAAAACGGCGTTGTTCCGCTTGTGGTAGATAATACCTGCTCTCTTTTCTCCTCCCTCATCGCCAAGACCACCTGCTTTACAAACCACGCCGACGGCATAGTTCAGGTGCCTACCGGTTTCCGCATTACCGCCAAGACCGAGCGCTGCCCCGTTGCCGCGCTGGAAAACGCTTCGCGCGGTATATATGCAACGCAGTTCCACCCCGAGGTGGACACACCGCAAGGCGAACAGCTTTTTAAAAATTTCCTTTACGGCATTTGCGGCTGTCACGCCGAGTGGACGGCGGCCGCTTTTGTTCGCAACTCGGTTGAAGAAATCAAAGAAAAGGTTGGAAACAGCAAGGTTTTACTTCCCCTTTCGGGCGGTGTTAAATCGGGTGTTGCCGCCGCGTTGCTTCATAAGGCGATAGGCGACCGCCTTATCTGCCTTCATATTGATAACGGACTTCTCCGCAAGGGCGAGAGCGAAATTGTAAACACCCTTTTCGGCGAGACCGAGGGTATACCGGTTGTAACGGTTGATGCCGGCCGCCGTTTTTTAGGCAAGCTTATCGGAATAACCGAGCCGGCCGCCAAGAAAAAACTTGTAGCCGAGGAACTCGCGCGCATCGTTTCTGAGGAGGCTGCCGAACGCGGCGCCACCATAGGCGTTTCGCTCGCCACCGAAAGTAAAGTTCCGCAGGACGACACGGTTGTCGCTCCTTTTTGCGACCTTTATATGGACGAAGTACGAGCCGTGGGAGTTGAACTCGGTCTGCCCGAGGCCTTTGTTTACAGCCAGCACTTCCCGATGTCGGGCCTTTGCACCCGAATTATCGGCGAGGCAACCGAGGACAAGCTTTCCGTCGTGCGTGAGGCTGACGCCATTCTCCGCGAGGAGATAAAGTCTGCCCGTCTGCGCGGTGAGACCGACGCCTTCTTCGCCCTGCTTACCGATTCGCGCGTTAAGACGATTGTTCTTCGCGCCGTAAAAACGGACGATTACGGCCGCGCAAAATGGTGTCACCTGCCATATGACGTGCTCGAAAAGGCCGCCGCGCGCATTGCCGCCGTGCTACCCGAATACCGCGTTACCTTTGATATAACCGCCACCGACCAAACCGAATGGGAATAAAATAGGAGGTTTTTTGATATGTTTACACTCGAGGCTGAAACCCGCTGTGACCATTTAGTAACCGAGGATATGAAAAAACTTTGGTCGGTACAGATGGAGCTTCTCCGCGAGCTGCAGCGCATCTGCCAAAAGCACAACCTTACATACTTTGCAATCGAAGGCACTCTGCTCGGCGCAGTTCGTCACGGCGGATACATCCCGTGGGACGACGACATTGACGTAGGTATGTACGGCGAGGATTACGAGCGTTTTTGTGCCATAGTTGAAAGCGAACTGCCCGAATACTATTCCTTCCAGCACTATTCCACGCAGGACGGCTTTAACATCGGCTTTGCCCGCATTCGCGACAGCCGCACAACCGGCTGCACCCGTGCGGAATACGATCTGTTTTTAGAGGACGACAGTTATAATTTCGGCATATTTATCGATATTTTCCCGATTGTCGACGAGCCCGAAACCGTCCTTGAGAAACGTCGCCAGCAGTTAAAGGGCGCATTCAGCAACTTCCTTAAGCGCGGATACACTGAGGTTATCCGTCGCAAAAAGGGTATAAAAGCCGCCACAAGCAAAAAAGAAGCCATAATCTTTGCGCTCTGCTACTATTCTTGGAAACTTTTCGGCAGATTTACCACCTACAAAAAGGCTTCTCACCGCCGCTGGAAGGCAATGACCATGTTTAAAAATTCGTCGCGCATCGGTCTTACCCCCTTCTACGGATACGTAGACCGCTATATTTGGGACAAGTCGGATTTTGCCGAAACTGTGGAACTCCCCTTCGAGGATATGACCATAACCTGCCCCAAGGAGTACGATAAAGTTCTGCGCAAGCGTTACGGTGACTATAACGTTTTTGTAAAGGGCGGAGCGGTACATACCTTTGTCGTGGTCGACACCGAGACTCCCTATGCAGAAAGGCTTTCGGATCATAGACAAAAGTAAACCGGTTTTTCCCACCCAGAGCTCACAAAATAAATAAAAAAATTTTTTAAAAAACCTGCCCTTAAAATATTGCATACGGGCAGGTTTTGTGCTATACTTTAATATCATTTTTTAATATTAATGGGGGAATTGCAATGGATCTTAACAGACGTCCCGATAATATGGAACGCATCACCACAAAAGAACTTGCCGAAAAATTCATCGATGAACAGGTTGCCGCCGTACGCGCTCAGGTTGGCGACGGCAAGGTGTTGCTCGCGCTTTCCGGCGGCGTTGACTCTTCGGTTGTTGCCGCTCTGCTTATAAAAGCGATCGGCAAACAGTTGGTTTGTGTTCACGTTAACCACGGTCTTATGCGTAAGGACGAGTCCGAAAACGTTATCAAAGTGTTTAAAGACGAGCTTGACGCTAACCTTATCTACGTTGACGCTACCGACCGCTTCTTAGATCTCCTGGCAGGAGTTTCCGAGCCCGAGAAGAAGAGAAAGATTATCGGCGCTGAGTTTATCAACGTTTTTGCCGATGAGGCGCGTGGTCTTGAGGACGTTGACTTCCTCGCACAGGGCACCATCTACCCCGATATTTTAGAGAGCATTAAGCAGGCCGAGGGCAAGAAGGCTGTTAAATCGCACCACAACGTTGGCGGTCTGCCCGAGGATCTTAAATTCCAGCTCGTTGAGCCTATTAAACTTCTGTTTAAGGATGAGGTTCGCGTTGTAGGCGAGGCTTTAGGCCTTCCCCATGCAATGGTATACCGTCAGCCGTTCCCGGGTCCCGGCCTTGGCGTTCGTTGCCTCGGCGCCATCACCCGCGACAGACTTCACGCTCTGCGTGAGGCCGATGCAATCCTTCGCGAGGAGTTCGACAAAAACGGCCTTGCCGAGAAGGTTTGGCAGTATTTTATCGTAGTTCCCGATATCAAGAGCGTTGGCGTTAAGGACGAGAGCCGCTATGAAGGCTGGCCCGCAATCATCCGCGCAATTAACACCAAAGACGCTATGTCGGCAACTATTGAAGAAATTCCTTATGCCGTTCTTCACAAGATAACCGACCGCATCACAAACGAAGTAGAGGGCATCAACCGCGTTCTCTACGACCTCACTCCGAAGCCCGTCGGCACCATCGAGTGGGAATAATTGCATATGTTCGAGAACAATCTTGGGTATTCCCAAAAGAACACCCAAAATCATTCTCTCCCAATCTTTTTTCAAATACAACAAATGCCTTTCCGGATTTAGCGGAAGGGCATTATTTTTTATCTTTTAAGTTCAACTTTGGCCTTGGAATAAGTTTTTCTAAAATCGCTTGGGGTAATACCGCTGATGCTTTGGAAAATACGATTGAAGTTTCTCACGCTTCCAAATCCGCATTTAAGAGCAATTTCGGTTACAGACAAATTTTTGTCTGACAATAACGCGCAGGCCGCTTGAAAGCGAAGCTGGTTAACGAAGCTTTTGAAGTTGATGGAAAAATATTTGTTGAACAAAGATGAGAAGTAATGATATTCATAATTTAATTCTTCTGCGATGGTCCTAAGTGAAAGATGGTTGTTGAGGTTTTCGCTTATGTAAGAAATAACTATTTGTTTAAAATTATAGTCTTGCGAAAAATCCTCGGTGGTGGCTTTTTCAACGCATTGATTCAAAACCAAATGAAGCATAGAAGTCAGCATAAAATGTTCGGGTTGCTTTGCAATGAATAAATAACGCTTTAAAATATCGTCAATCGTCGCCTCACAGGTGAATTTAGAGTATTTAACGCTGTTGTGCGTGCGTGCGAACGAAGGAATAAAATCCTCTGAAAAAACACCAACCCAGGTTTCCCCTTGAGAGATATATAATGAGTGTATGGAAAAAGGCGGTATAACTAAAAGCTCGCCGCGGTGCAGTTTTTCGGGGATACCGTCAATCGTGGTCTCGCATTCGCCCTCAATAACGTAGATAAGTTCGTAATTGGAGTGAAAATGCTGTCCGTATTCAACGTCTGTATAAACAAAGGCATTATAGTTGTAATTGCTGAGGGAATTGTGTGTCTGATGATATACCATAAAATCACCTTAATCTTAATTTCTGTCTGAAATTATATAATATGTTTCTTGCGTTGTCAAGGCGCTGATGATAAAGTTAAATGGGTGATAGTTATGTATGGACTCGTTTTTTCAATAGAAGAGTTTTCTCCTTTCGATGGACCGGGAATTAGGAGTACGGTGTTTTTAAAGGGGTGTCCGTTGCATTGCAGCTGGTGTCATAACCCCGAGGGGCAGAGCGCTTTCTCGGAGATTGTGCGAAGTCCAAACGGATGTCTTGGATGTCTTTCCTGTGAGAAATACGCCGAGGTAAAGAACGACAAGATAATCTTTACTGAGCAAAGCATAAAAAACTGTCCAAACGGACTGTTGCGAGTTTGCGGAGAAAAATTTTCATCCGAAGCGCTTTGTGATCAAATCTTAAAAAACAAGCGCGTCCTGCAAAACGGTGGTGTAACCTTTTCGGGCGGTGAGCCGCTTATGCAGAGCGAATTTTTGATCGAATGTCTTTCGCATTTGAAGGGTCAGTTACATACAGCCGTGCAGACGAGTGGCTTTTGCGAGATAAGTACCTTTCGTAGGGTAGCGGATGTTGCCGATATGTTTTTATATGATTTAAAAATATTCGACGATGAACAGCATAGAAAACATACAGGTGTTTCTAACGAAAATATAAAGAAAAATTTTGTTTATCTCGCCCAAAATAAAAAAGACTTCATAGTAAGGATACCGCTTATACCGACAGTTACCGATACCGAAGAAAACCTTTCGGCCATTGCGAAATTTTTAGAGCAAAACGGTGTCAAACACGTAGAGCTGCTTCCTTACAATAAGATGGCGGGCGGTAAATATGCGCTCGTAGGGCGCGCTTATGAACCGCTTTTTGACGAAAAAACTCCCTGCAATCCGAGAACCGATATTTTTCAACAGTACGGTATTTGGGCAAATGTTTTATGAGGTGATGTTATGAACGATAAAATTAAAGCCTTATTAGATCAACTGAAAGCAAAAGAATATAAGAGTTTGAGACTTTACAAAGAACCAAAACCAATAATTTTTCCTATAGATTATTTTGGTTTTAATATCGGTTCGCCCGAGAAAATACCGCCTTGCGGTGGTAACAACACCCCTGATTATGAGTTTGTTATAAATACAGGCTATGAAGCAATTAAAAATATGTTGTCCGAGAATATAAAAAAGACCGATGACAACGAGAAAAAGTCTTATGGCTTTAATTGGATAAGAAAATTAGATAAATGCATAAGAATTTGTGATGAGCATCGGGAGCTGGCAAGGGAAACGGGTAATACTCGTCTTTACGAAGCCCTTGGTCAGGTTCCGAGAAAACCCGCTCGCAGTTTTTATGAAGCGTGTCTTTTTATGAAAATCAGCACCTTCTTTTTGAGAACGAATTTGGTTGTGCATTTGGGACTTGGACGTTTTGATCAGTATATGTATCCCTTTTATCTTCGTGACAAGCAAAACGGTGTAAGCGGCGAGGAACTTTTCGAAATCCTTGAGGCTTTCTTTATATCGCTCAATTATGATACTGACCTATATACCGGTATGCAGCTCGGCGACAATGGTCAATCGTTGGTGCTCGGCGGTTTTGATTTAAACGGAAACTATATGTATAACGAGTTGTCCGAGAAATGCATGCAAGCATCGCTTGAACTTAATCTTATTGACCCTAAAATAAATCTTCGCGTTGGCAAGAAAACGCCTGATGAGGTTTTCGTCAGCGGTACCAGACTTACGCAAAAGGGATTAGGTTTTCCGCAGTATTCAAATGATGACGTCGTAATACCCGGTCTCATAAAGTTAGGTTATGAGCCCCAAGACGCAGCGGATTACGTTGTTGCGGCCTGTTGGGAGTTTTTGATTCAAAAGAAAAGTTTTGAAAACGCCAATGCTGCCACAATGAATTTCCCGCTTATGGTGAGTCGTGCGCTTTCAAAGCATTTGAAAGAATGTAAAACCTTCCTTGAGTTTTTAGAGTGTGTCAAGGAAGAGATAAAATCGGAATGTGATGCGATAGTAGAAAAATACATAGATTGGCCAATGTCACCACCTTCTAACGGTATGATTTCGCTTTATTATAAAAGCTCTGTTGATACCCTAACTGACGTTTTTCACCATTCGGCCAAATACCGCAACTGGGGATGTCACGGAGCAGGCATTGCTAATGCCGCGGATGCACTTGCGGCAGTAAAGAAAGCGATTTTCGAAGATAAAAAGTATTCTTCGGATGAACTGTTAGCTGCTTTGAATGACGATTTTTGCGGACACGAAGAAATGCGAAATTATTTGCGCAGTTGTCCCAAAATGGGTAATAACGATGATTACGTTGACAGTCTTGCTATTGAGATAATGGACTTCTTTCAAAAAAATCTCAACGGCAGACCTGTTGCCGGCGGAGGGATTTGGAGAGCCGGAACGGGCGCTTCGCTTGAGTATATAAGTGAAGGTGAAAAATGTCCGGCGACCGCCGACGGAAGAAAAGCGAGAGACCCGTTCGCTTCGAGCTTTTCGCCTTCGCTTGACGTTAAGCCTAGCGGGATATTGTCGGTTATTCAGTCTTTTACTAAATATGATATGACGAATATAATCAATGGTGGGCCGTTAACGCTTGAGATACATGAAAACCTTTTACGAAACGAAATGGGTATTGAAAAGGTGGCAAGCCTTGTTAAAACCTATATTGAGCTGGGTGGCCATCAATTGCAGTTAAATTCTATTAACCGTGAAACTCTCATAGATGCTCAGATGCACCCTGAAAAGTATCCCAATTTAATTGTTAGGGTTTGGGGTTGGAGTGGTTATTTTAACGAACTTCACAAAATGTATCAAGATCATATTATTCGACGATTTGAATATTAAAAAACACCCGACGCAAGTCGGGTGTTTTTCTTATCGTTCGTGAAAAATGGTTCGCGTTTTTCAAAAGAGCAAACAGCTTCGAAGTGCTCGGCTATAAGGTAGAGTGCTTTTTCTGCATATTGACCGACTCTGTCGGGCGTGTGGGCATCGGTTTGCCACCTATTACTATAGATGCCTATTTAGTTAATAGCCTGTGTAGAATAGAAATTTATGTTTATGTAACTAAATGCTTTTTCTAATAGTATATAGAGAATATTTGTTTTTGTTCTTTATAGGATATTTGAATTTGTATTTTTACAGCATATTAACTCTCAGTGGGCTGAAATCGTTTGATTTCAGCCCACTTATTTGCTTTGAAATATAGTTTTCTTATCAGCGGTGATAAGAATTTGATAAGCGCTACGAAATAATAGTAGAAATCGCAATAATTCTATTTTATAATACTGTTAGAAATCTTGGCTTTGCCGTTCCAACAGGGGGTAATACTTATGTTTAATCATTTTTTATCTGAGATTGCAGAATTATCTGATAGCAGAAAGCAAGCTATCCTTACCGCAAAGGACAATTATTCTGCAAAAGGCACAAAATACTATGTCAGCGCCGATGGCTGTGATTCAAACGACGGTTTATCTCCCCAAAGCGCCTGGAAAACCCTGCAGAAAGTATCTGCAATGGCAAGCTCCTTACAGCCCGGCGATGCCGTGCTTTTCCGCCGCGGAGATGTTTTCAGGGGGAATGTTGCTGTTGCCTCCGGTGTTACCTACGCTGCTTACGGCAATGGCGAAAAGCCCAGGATCTATGGCGGCAGCAAAAATCTGAGTGACCCGGCGCTTTGGACTGAAATTGATGCTGAAAACCATATCTGGCAATTAAACGAAGAGATTTTGGATATCGGCACCCTTGTTTTCAACGACGGCCAGTATCATGCCTACAAGCACATTCCTTCTTATATTAACGGGCAATTTGTTTGCCGGGATGAGATCAGCAAGCCTTTTATCGTTTCAAATGAACTAAAAAACGACCTGGATCTTTTTTGGCACTATGATAAGCAAACTACAACCGCTCCCTCCAAAGGGCAGGATTTTCCCATTCCCGATGTGACAGCCGACAGCTTCGGCACCCTCTATTTAAGATGCAACAAGGGAAACCCCGGCGAAGTGTTTGAAAGCATCGAGCCTGTTGTTCGCCGCCACGGCTTCCTGGTTCTCAAAAATCACGATGTGCATATTGATAACATTTGCATCCGTTATTTTGCCCAGCACGGTGTCTGTGCCAGCGGCCATGCTAAAAATTTGCATGTTTCCAACTGCGAAATCGGCTGGATCGGCGGCTCTATTCAGAATTATAAAGGCATAGATCCCAACTATCCGGAAGGCCCTCGGGGCAGCGTTACCCGCTACGGCAACGGCATTGAAGTTTACGGTGGCTGTGAAAACTACCTCGTGGAAAACTGCTACATTTATCAGTGCTATGATGCAGGCGTTACCCACCAGGTAACCACAAACGGAAAATTCTTCAAGCACGAAAATGTTACCTACCGAAACAACCTGATAGACAACTGTGTGTATTCCATCGAGTATTTCCTGGATAAAACAGACGGCGATACCGAAAGCTATATGCAGGGCGTTGAGATCAGCGGCAACATTTTACAGCGCAGTGGCTATGGTTGGGGTCAGCAGCGGCATAATAAGCACACCCCTGCCCATATCAAAGGCTGGAGCTATATCAACACAGCTTCTGACTACAAAATCGTGGGTAATGTGTTTGACAGATCCGCCTTCCGTTTGCTGCACCTTGTGGCGCAAAAGGAAGAACGCCTGCCCCAAATGCAGGATAATATCTACATCCAGAATATGGGCGGTATGATCGGCCAATACGGCTTTAATGCGGTAAAAGAGCCGGACATCGTTTATGTAGACGAAAACTTTGAAAACACTGTAAAAACCGTCTTCAAAGACAAAACCGCCAAAACCTTTATTTGTGATTAACAACCGCCTTTCCGCATTTAGCGGAAGGGCATTCTTTTTTTCAAAAATTATTCCCACGGGGGTAGTTCCGCCCGGCATAAGTTGTTTGACCTACTTTACTTGTAAATAAAAGGGTTTTAGAACCCTTTGCCACCTATTATTATAGATGCCTATTTAGTTAATAAAAGAATAACTCAACCCCATGCTAAACAAAAAACCGAAAGCCGAAGCTTTCGGTTTTTGCAGTTATATTTTTATCTTTTTACCCGAAGCAATAAACGCCAACGATGAAAGCGCAAACAGCATTGCAGCTATTGTCATAACCGAGGCATCGCCCGTGGGCGGAATGGGTTTGGGTGCATCAGGCTTAGGTGTGGGTGTGAGTGTGGGGGTGGGGGTGGGGGTCGGGGTCGGAGCCGGAACCACAGGGGCGGTAACCGAGGTGGTAACGTCCGCACCGATGACACTCGTTTTATATGACAGACGGTTATAATATACGTTCTGTCGGGTTGCGGTGTATTCGGGAGCAAGCAGCATTGAAAGCTCTGCATATATGCTGCGGTGTCCTTCAAGTTCACCCACGATAGCCCATGCTATCGGGCGCTTGCCCGCTAATGCCTCAACGGTACCATCGGCGGCTATAGTTGCCTCGGTCCAGTTAGCAGTGATTGCATCCACGGGAAGGTCGGATGCAACCTTGTTGTTATAGGCCTCATCCATGGTGTAGTAAAGCTTGAACTTCGATACGTCGCATTTTGCGGTATCTATTTTAAGCTCGCTCACGGTATAGCCGCCCGTGAAATCGCTTTCGCTCTGTCCCGAGTACGGCATAGTATCAATCAGGAGAACGTCGGTTTCGGGGGTGCCTGCATTATTGTTGAAGTATACAATATACTTAGCAGTGCCATCAGCTTCTACGGTATCGTGCTCGGCGTATTTTCCGAACGAGATAGCGGCGCCCTTTGTTGCCTTGAAGCCTACCTCGGCAAACTTGCCGTTGAGAGCGGAAGGCTCGCGAATATCGCCTGTTGCAGTTACGTATGCGCCGGTAGATAAATTGGTAGTTCCTATGGATACGTCCTTCGAAGCATCGGTTTTATCGCCAATGTATACCGTATAATAAATGGGCAGCATAGCGGTATCTACCACGGCATCATTTATCACCCAGGTGAGCGTCGTGGTGCCGTCTGCATTTTGGGTTACGGTCGGCTCGAATGCGGTTCCGCCCGTGACAGAACCACGAGTGCCACCCGCGGTATCAGTCTGGTTGTAGGTTCCGCCGAGATAGGCAGAATTCTTAACGTAGCTTACGTATTCGGGCAGGGTATCCACTATTGTGACGCTGGTGGTTTTATTGTGGAATGCATTTGCCGCCGTATCGGAAGTGACGCTCGGCTTAAGCACAAAATCTACAAAGCGCTGATCAGCATCAATATTATAAATAGTTTTGATTTCGGAGCCGTTTGCCGTCTGCAAAAGGGACTTTGAAACAGCACTGTTATATCCGATTATGAGCAGCGTATCACCTATGTTGGCGCGGTCACTGTTGTGAGTGCCGAGCGCACCGCTGCCATCAGCAGCGTAGGTTTCACGGCGGTAGTAGACTTGGTTATCGATGTTTGCGCTCTTATAATGATCTGCAGGGAAATCCGAAAGAGAGGTGGTCGCATCGGTCCAAACCGGGATACTTTGAAGCTGCATTTGTGCATCATCAAAATGCTTTTTAGACCAAAGTCTTGAAGTGGATGCCATGGCATACGCCTTGCTTACCAAATCATTCTGCTGTTTAACCTTAACGCCTATACCTAAAAGATAACTTGCAGGAGAAGCATTTGCACTGGCGGGTCCCTTAAACACATATAGCACGCCAACGCACTTATGACCGGTGGGAATATCATCAAGCGAAGAATAGAATACCAAATCATCCTCATAGGTGTGGGTTAATTCATCATCATTGGTCCAATCCTTACCGTCGGGCTTGGTGGCATATAGATAATCGTATTCAAAGCCGGAGGTAGCCATATTGTATTTTTTAAATTCTTTACCCGTCATCTCAAAGGGTTCTGCATAGAATTTAAGAAGATTTGTTGCATAGTAAATGCGGTTTTGCTCTTCGTTTTGAGGAGTGTACGAAAAACCGCCGCACAGCATAAGCTCTCCGCCTACGAACGCAGCATCAAGACCGTTACGATACTGGTCATAAGTGCCATCGATACCACGGTCTAAAATACTGGTGTTGCCAATGTCGGAATAGAAAACAACGTTGGACATTTTTCCCGCGAGTGCCAAGGAAAGACCGGTGGAATAACGATCATCATTTTTGGCCATTTGTGCATCATTGGTTCCTGCCGTATCAGCCATTACCGTGCCGCCTACCGAGGTAACCTTTAAGTTTTTTACCTCGCAGTTGATATTAAAGGTGCCGGTGCCATAGTCGTTCACTATGTCGAAAAACCGTTCATCGGTATTGGTGCTGCCAATCTTATTAAAGGGCTGAACGATCCAAAAATCACCTGACGAGAAGCAACCTATTCCCTTATCCACACCGTAATCAATTCCTGTTGTGGGCAGGTTTTGAGTAGGCATCTGGTCCATATTGATTTTATAATTTTTTATAGTAACGCTTATGGTATCACCCTGCTGAGCGGCAAACCAATTACCGCCATCATAACAGCTGGCAGTTCCGGTGCCTCTGTTCTGAGGTGCGCTGAAATAACGCATAACACTTTGCGGGATGGTGCGTCCATCTTTCTTATCGAGGTTGCTCATCAGCTCATCACAGCTATAAAGCAACGGCATATAATCAGCAGTTATATCGCGCTTGTCGCCGGTTGATTCGGTGGTATAATTCGAGCTGAGCTTAATATCAAAGGTTATGGGGCTGCCATCGGGCAGCTCTATTCCCTTCATTTTTTTAGAGGGGTAATCATTATAAAGCTGCAGTATCGTGTTAATGTGAATAACGCGACCAAGCACGGTTCCCTTTCCGTAGTTCGCAGCCTTGTATTCACCCGAGGTGTTGCCCGTGTTGAAATCAAAATTATGGCGGAATTCACTTGTTCCCGCTATTTTTACGTTATATTTCGGGGCAGCCGATATGGTTACGGGGTTTGCCACAGCACTCACCTTTTCGGCAACTCCGTGGGTTGCGCAAACTCCATCCCACGTGCCGTATTCCATGCAGGCGCTTATTATGGGAGCAAACTGTTCTCCGTTTTTCATATTGCCAACCATAACCGAGAGATTCTCACTGAATTCTCCGGGAATTACCGAAGAATTACCTACCGATGGCAGCAGATGCTTATAGCAGGTGAGCACCTGGCAGGCTGTTGTTTTGCCGCCTATAACGCGTGATTCGTTCTTGATGGTGTACTCATAGCCGTTACTGCTATCCATCCAAGCCATGGAGGATATATCGAAGGTGACCTGCTCCTTATCATAGGGCAGTACAAATTCGAGCTTCACTCTGCCATCCTCATAATGCATAGCATCATAACTCGACATAACAACGGTGAACGTATATGCTACGGAGTCGAAGCTACGCACTATCATATTGTCGGAGCCGCTATCATTTCCGGCGGCATCATCAGCATCCCACGGAGAGGTTCCCGTGATATACCGCTCGATATTAACATTGGTTACACGAGCATTATCACCCGTGAGTTCTGTGATGCTTCTGGTTTGTGCCGCCAGCGAAGCAGACGGCAAAAGGCAAGCAACCAGAACTATTGCCGCCATTAAAACACTTACATACCTTAAGGTTCTTATTTTCTTCATTATGTACCCCCCTTTTTACTTTATTTAATTATACTTAATTTATATTTTTAAATCACTATCATTTTTTTACTAGTTAAAAATATGAATTTGGGGAATTTTTAGGAAACAAAAGAACGATTATTCATCTAATGTTGAAAATGATATTTAGTTAATAGCCTGTGTAAAATAGGTGTCAAAGGGTTTTATTTGTTGCAATATTGGGTGCGGTTAGATATAATGAAAACAGTAAAATTTTCGCAATGAGGTGCCTTTATGTATAAAAATGCTAAGCTGTCCCCCGAAGAGAGAGCGAAAGACCTGCTCGGCAGAATGACGCTGGACGAAAAAATCGACCAGATGGCCTTTTTCCCCAATCTTGCCGCCGTTGCAGGTGATGCCGCAAAAGGTGAAGACCTGCCGCAGCGTTGCGGTGCTTTCGGTAATCTCGGCAACCTCGAGGACCCCGAGGCGCTTAATAAAATGCAGGACTATTTCCTAAATAAAACTCGACTCGGAATTCCGCTTATTATGGCGTTTGAGTCGCTTCACGGCTTTTATCATCCGAAGGCTACCGCTTTCCCGCAGTGCGCAGGTCTGGGCGGAAGTTTTAACCCCTCGCTTATCTATGAAATGGCAAAAATCATAGGCCGCGAGGCACGCGCCGTTGGCGTACGCCAGCTGTTTGCGCCCAATATTGATATTCCGCGTGACCCGCGTTGGGGCCGTTCGCAGGAGGCCTACGGCGAAGACCCCTATCTCGTTGCCGAGATGGGCGAGCAGTACGTTAAGGGCGTGCAGGAGGAGGGCGTTGCCGCAACGGCAAAGCACTTTATTGCCTACGGCGTGCCCGAGGGCGGCATAAATCTAACCCCTGCCCACGTTGGCGAGCGCGAAATTCGCGAGGTTATGCTTGAGCCGTTCCAAAGGTGTATTGATGCGGGTGTTAAGTCGATAATGCCCTCGTATAATGAGGTTGACGGCGAGCCCGTTCACGCATCGCGCAAGCTGCTTAAAGATATCCTATCAGACGAAATGGGCTTTGACGGCACCTTAATTTCCGATTGGGGCGCCATTCATATGCTCCACGATTTCCAATACGTCGCAAAGGATTTCCTCGAGGCAGGCAAAATGGCCTTAAGCGCCGGCATTGATATCGAAGCCCCCGAGCCCAAGGGCTACGGCGAGGCATTCCGTGCCGCCGCCAAAAACGGCGATATAGACGTTTCGCTTATCGACCGCGCGGTGCTCAAAATTTTAAAGCTTAAGTTCGAGCTCGGCCTTTTCGAAAACCCCTATGCCACGGGCGAAGAGATGAACACGGCCGCCGCAAAGGAACTGGCCCTTAAACTCGACGAGCAGTCGATACTGCTGCTCGAAAACGACGGTATGCTGCCGCTTGACGAAAATAAGGTTGGTCGCGTTGCCGTTATCGGAAACAACGCAAAGCACAGCTTTATGGGCGACTACATAGCCGAAACCGCAGATTACGTTGACTTTTATAGCGGAATCAAAAATCGCCTCGGCGAGGACCGCGTTTTGTATGCCCGCGGCTGCGGACACCTATCCTACACCGACGAGATGATAGCCGAAGCGGTTGAAACCGCACGCAAGGCCGACACCGTTATGCTGGTGCTGGGCGACAGCACCGATGGCGGCGGCGGAGTTGGCGGCGGCGGCTTTAAGGATAATGAAATCACCTGCGGCGAGGGCTACGACACGCATACGCTTGATTTCCCGCCCTCGCAGAAAAAGCTGTTCGACGCGATAATCGCCCTCGGCAAGCCTACCCTTCTCGTTCTTTATGCGGGCCGTCCCTTCACCATTAAGGAAGAGGTCAAGAAGGTAAACGCATTTATGTTCTCCTGGGGTGGCGGTGAGCAGAGCGGAAACGCCTTTGCAAACCTGATTTTCGGTGATAAGACCCCCTCGGCAAAGCTTTCCTTCTCGATGCCGCAGTCGACCGGTCATATCCCCTGCTACTACAACTATAAAAAGTCGGCCCGCGGCAGCTTTTATAAGCGCCCCGGCGCACCCGGAGCGCCCGGCCGCGATTACGTTTCGGCCTCGCCTGCCGCATGGTACCCGTTTGGCTACGGCCTTTCCTACACCACGCTTAAGTATAGCGGTCTTGAAGCGAAGGTTACGGACGGCGGCAAGGTGCACGTTTCGGTTTGTGTAGAAAATAAGGGCAATTTTGAAATCGACGAGAGCGTTTTGCTCTTTGTTCGTATGATGTATTGCCCGACGACCCCGTTCATAAAGAAACTGCGTAAGTTCTCGAAGGTAAATCTTCGCCCCGGCGAACGCAAGACGGTGGAATTTACCCTGTCGGATGAGGATTTCACCTACATCGACGAAAATATGAAAACCGCCAAAAACCGCGGCGAGCATAAAATTATGATTGCAGACCTTGAGTGTACGGTTGAAATTTAAATAAAAAAAGAGCAGGTTTTTACCTGCTCTTTTTTGTTTACCAAGCGGAGATTTTGTCGTTCATATAGCTTATGCGGTAGTTTACAAAATCGGTTAGATATTCGATTTGCTCGTGGTACGTGGCTATCCCCTCGGTCGTGCGGGCATAGGTGTGCTCGGCGTAGCCCGTGATGGACCAAAGCGAATAGTTTGCCCTTTGCGACTTTTCCATTTTGCCCGATGCGGTGGCAATAAATTTGGGCAGAAGCTGTATCCTGCCGAGAGAATCCTGCCAAACGCGCTTAACAGCGGCTCGGAATTCGGGCATTGCCGTAAGGTCGGCAAACCAGCGAGAACCGTCCAAATAGGTGTTAAAAGCGTGGTTTTCGTTGGCGTATTTGCCGTTGCCGAGACCGAGGTCAAAGTCCCAAACGGGTCCCATCTTCATCTTGCCGCCTGCATCCTTATACATATAGCAGGAGCAATGAAGTCGCGAATCGGTATTCATCGTGAGTTCCTCAACTATGTACCAGCGCGCCATGGCATCCATATCGAGATACCTGCTCGCGGCCGAGAAATCGCGCGATTTTATGGCCGCCTCCATATCGTCCATATAGTTGTAAATGTAGTTCAGGTATTTGTCGCGGCTTGCCTTATCGAGCGCAAGCAGCTTGCTGTCGGACGGCTTTTTGACGTTATAGATAATGCCGTCGTAGTGCAGCGAATCGAAAAACATATCGCCGCTTATGGGGTCGAGGGTTATTTTATCGGTCAGCTTCTGCCAAAGCGAGGGTCGGTCGGCGTCCTGCCCGTTGGTCCACGTGCCGAATTCGCCCACGGCCTTGTTGTGACCCGTGGTTTCTACTATAAAGCCTATTTCCTCGGGCTTTAGGTTTTCGCTGAATTTAGTGATATTAACGCGGTCTTTATCGTCCTCGATTTTTTCTATCAGCTGATAACTTCCCTCATAATAGCCGTTAACCCATAAATCGACAAAGCGCACGTCCATAACGGTTTCCATCTTTACTGCGTGGGCGAGCTCCATCGCTACGGCGTTTCTAATCAGTGTACGGTCGGCGTGGTTGGCCGAGATGACCCATTCCTTGTGGGCGGGAAGACCGGGGAATTTTTGTTTTTCTTCAAGCTTTAGGGTGTAGCTCTTTTTGGGGTAATAGTACCAGCTGGTCCAGCCGCGGCCCTTAATTTTTCCCTCGGCTGATATAAGCTCGTTTTTGGCGAAGGAATAGTCGCTGTCGGCGCTGTTGCCGCCGCCTGCAAAGACGTGACACTTTACGTAGTCGGTTTTGCTCGTGATATCCTTGTCTCCGTCAACGCTTACCGATATTGAAGGAAGTCCCGTATCGAGCGTCATAATATACGCGGTGTAGACGGTTTTCTTGCCACCCTTTTTGACGGTGAACTCGACAGGCTCGGTGAAGTTATAACTATTTTTGCCGCTTTTAACCTCCTTGCCCGCTACCGTTACCGCGCCCTCGAAGGAAAACTCAGGCACAAGCGCGTCGATATGCGTGCCTGCGGGCAGGACGGCGGTGATTTTATTGTTTTCTATATGGCACTCAACCGAAAACGGGAGCGAGGAATTAAGCGCCTGCATAAGCACAAAACGCTCGCCTACCATCTCGCCCTTTGCCTGTATCGGCGTTCCTGCCTCCATATCGGTCGGCAAAACTTCGGGCCACTTATGGCCACCTGCGTTTTTGGTTTTGTCAGAGCGGTCATTCCAGCCTTTTGGGGTGTTTATATGGGTAACGGTCGGCTGTGGCGCGCTTGATTGCGGCTTTTCGCTCGACTGCGGTTTTTCGCTCGACTGCGGCTTTTCGCTCGGTGCTGAAGCCGTAGGTTTATCGCTCTCGGTAACGACGCTCGACAAATCGCTCGACAAGTCGGCGCTAGCGGTCTTCTTGGGGGGCTTTGCTATAAAGAATATTGCGACTGCAAGACTTATTACAAGCAGCACCGTGGTTGCTATAATGATAATCTTGTTTTTCTTTGTCATATCCATCCCTCCTGCCTTTAGAATACCATAGCGAAAACCTAATAGCAATATATATTTAGAGCGCTTACAATCTGTTTTAGGCTTTTATGTTTTCACAAAAACGGCATACCCCATTGTATTTTATCGAAACTTGTGGTAGAATGATAGAAACTATGTATTAACAAGGAGTTGGTTTTTCGTGGACGATAGTCCTGCGGGTTATTTAATTGCAATAGTTGTTTTGCTTTTGGTGGCGGCTTATTTTGCCGGCGCGGAAATCGCGCTTGCTTCGGTTAACCGAATTAGGCTTGCCAATCGGGCGGAGGATGGCGACAAACGCGCTAAAAAGGTTATCTATATTCTCGATAACTTCGACAAGGCGCTTACTACCCTACTTATAGGTACCAACGTGACCCACGCCGGTATAGCTACCCTTTCGACCGTGTTTACTTATACCCTGTTTGACAGTATCGAGGCTATGCCCGACTATGCGGTTACGCTTTCGACTGTTGTGTCAACGGTGGTAGTTTTCCTGATCGGTGAAATGATTCCCAAAGCCTTCGGCAAGGCCTGCAACGAGAAATTTGCCCTCGCTATAGCAGGCTCTTTAAAGTTTCTTATGAAGATACTGACGCCCGTAAGCTTCTTCTTTTCCACCATCAGCGAATGGGTGAGTCGTCCCTTTAAGAAAAAGGCGATGGAAACCCCTACCGTTACAGAGGATGAACTTTACGACATTATCGAAACCTTTGTTGAAGAAAACGATATTGACGAAGAAACCGAAGAACTGGTGCAAAACGCGATAGAGTTCTCCGAGCGTACGGCCAAGACCGTTATGACGCCGTGGGACAAGGTTTTGCACGTTCACGAAAACGACAGTAACGAAAAGGTTCTCGCCACCATAAGAGGCTGTACCTTTTCACGCCTGCCCGTCGTTAACGACGAGGGCTGGGTTGTCGGCACGCTCAATATCCGCACCTTCTTAAAACACCACTATAAAAAAGAAGATTTTAACGTGCGCCAAATCATGCACAGCGCAACGATGATCAACGATTCCACCCCCGTGGATGACCTGCTCAGCACCCTTTCTGCCAACCGCGCTCATATTGCCTACGTTCAGTCGATGGGCAAAATCCTCGGCGTTATTACAGTTGAGGATATATTGGAAGAGCTCGTTGGCGAGATTTACGACGAAACGGAAGGGGGCGCTGTAAATGCTTAACGCAATTATTATTGTCGTCTGCCTTATCTTTTCGGCGTTTTTCTCCTCTTCGGAGATAGCCTACGCCTCGGCCAACAAGGTACGCCTTAAGCGTAACGCCGAGGAAAAGGGAACCCCCTCTAAGCTGGCGTATAAAATTTACGACAACTACGAGAGCGCACTCGCAACCATTCTTATAGGCAACAACCTCGTTAACATTGCCTCCGAATCGGTTGCAACCGTTATCGTCATAGACCTTTTAGGCTCCCAAAATGCCTGGGTCGCCACCCTCGTGATGACGGTTATAGTTCTCGTCTGCGGTGAGATTGTCCCCAAGGTTGTGGTTAAAACCATGCCCGAGACCTTCTCCACCCTGTTTTCTATCCCGCTTTACGTTCTCATGATAATCACCAAGCCCATCGTTTTAGTGGTTGACCTTATTATCAAGGTTCTTTCCCCGCTGTGGAAGCACGGCGTCAACACTGCGCCCATCAGCGAAGAGGAACTTGAAACGATTTTGGACACCGTTGAGGACGAGGGCATCATCGACGAAGAAAAGGCCGACCTTTTACAGAGCGCTTTCGACTTCGACGAGGTTCAGGCGTATGAAATCATCACTCCCCGAGTTGATATGATTGCAATCGACGCCGACAGCGACCGCGAAGAGATGCTGGAGCTTATTCTCTCTTCGACCTACACACGTATCCCCGTATACAAGGATACCATTGACAACATAATCGGTATCGTACACGTAAATCTTGTCGTGCGCGACCTAACGGAGGATGAAAACGCCGACGTTTTGGGCCGACTGATGGAACCCGTATTCGTACACAAGACCACCTCGCTTGACAACGTTCTTAAAACGATGCGCAAGGAGCGCAACCACCTCGTTGTTGTTACCGACGAGTACGGCGGCGTTATGGGCATCCTCACAATGGAGGACGTTATGGAGCAGCTGGTTGGCGACATTTGGGACGAGAATGACGAAATCGAGCCCGAGGTTGTTGAGCTTGCCGAGGGCAAGTTTGAGATTGACGGCGATATGCGAATCGAAGACTTCTTCGACGAGGTTGAATTCGATGACCGCGACTTCGACGACGACAACTCAACCGTTGGCGGCTTTGTTGTTGAGCAGCTGGGTCGCTATGCCGAGCCGGGCGACAAGGTTGACTATGAAAACCTCACCTTTACCGTTTTGGAAACCGATAACCGCAGAATTGAAAAACTGCAGGTTGAGGTTCTCGAAGAGGAAGACGAGGAAGAAGAGGACGAATAAAACAAAAAACCGACCAAAAATTTTGGTCGGTTTTTTATTATTCAGCCTCGCTGAAAAGGTCCTTGCCTACGCCGCAAAGGGGGCACTGGAAATCTTCGGGAAGGTCTTCCCACTTGGTGCCGGGGGCAATTCCGTTTTCGGGGTCGCCCTGCGCCTCGTCATATATCCAGCCGCAGGCATCGCATACATACTTTTTCATCTTAAAATCTCCTTTTAGTTTATTTTTTCAAAATCGGCAGCGCCGTGTTTGCATAAAGGACAAATAAAATCATCGGGCAGCGGTTCGCCCTCGTAAACGTATCCGCAAATCTTGCAAACGTAACCCGTTTTGCCCTCGGTTTCGGGCTTGGGTTTAACGTTTTCGTGGTAATAGGTGTAGGTCATGCTCTTGCGGTCGGACAGCACGCGAGCCTCGGTTACACTGCAGATAAACATACCGTGGGTATCAAGGTCAACGTAGTCCTCAACCTTTAAGGACATAAACGAATTTATATAACGCGGCAGGAAGATAAGGCCGTTATCCGAGCGACCGGGTGTGCAGTTTGCAAACTTATCATTGTTGCGTCCGCTTGTAAAGCCGAAGGTTTCGAAAACCGAGAAGGGGGCCTCCTCGGTGAGGCAGTTTACGTTCATTTTTCCGGTCTGCTTTATAACGTGGTGAGAATAGTTTGCCTTGTTGATGGTAACGGCAACGCGGTTGGGCGTGTCGGTTACCTGGGTTACGGTGTTAACGATAAGACCGTTATCCTTTTTACCGTCGTGGCAGGTTACAACGTAGAGGCCGTAGCCGATGTTAAACAGCGCCGAAAAATCCTGCTTGTTGGCGGTTTCGTCCTGACGGGCAAGATACTCGCGGCAAAGCTCGTCGGCCAAGGCATTAAGCTGCTCGCTCGATTCTTCGTTTAAGGCCGAAAGAATCTTAACGGTGTTGTCGGCGAAGGTGATGTTCTGGCTTTTTGCAAACATTTCCTTCATCACCTTGGCAGCCATAGGCGCCCAACTGCCGTTTTCTATAAGCGCTACGGTGCGGTTTTTATAGCCGCGCTCGGTAAGGTGGTTTATAAACTCGCGCATAAAGGGGAAAATCTCGGCGTTATAGGTGGTGGTTGCGAGGACGAGTTTGCTGTAACGGAAAGCATCCTCAACCGCCTCGGCCATATCGCAACGGGCAAGGTCGTTAAGGACAACCTTGGGGCAGCCTCGCGAACGCAGCATATCGGCCAGACGAAGCACGGCTTTTTTGGTGTTGCCGTAGACCGAGGTATAGGCAATCACTATACCCTCTTCCTCAACGCTGTAGCTCGACCAGGTGTTATAAAGGCCTATATAATAACCGAGGTTTTCAGAGAGCACGGGTCCGTGCAGGGGGCAGATTATCTCAATATCAAGTCCCGCCGCCTTTTTAAGCAGTGCCTGAACCTGAGCGCCGTATTTGCCGACTATGCCGATATAATAACGGCGAGCCTCGCAGGCCCAATCCTCCTCTACGTCGAGGGCGCCGAACTTGCCGAATCCGTCGGCCGAGAAGAGCACCTTATCGGTGCTGTCGTAGGTTACTATTACCTCGGGCCAATGCACCATCGGCGCGGTAACAAAGGTAAGATTGTGGCGGCCGAGCGAAAGGGTATCCCCCTCGCCCACTACAAGACGCTTGTCCTCAAAGTCGGTGCCGAAGAAGTTTTTGCACATCGCAAAAGCCTTGGCAGAAGCAACGACGGTAACGTCGGGATAGGTCTTTACAAAGTTCATAATGTTGGCCGAATGGTCAGGCTCCATATGCTGAACTATAAGATAATCGGGGGTACGACCGCCGAGAGCGGTTTGCAGATTATCAAGCCATTCGTGGGTGAAGGCGGCGTCGACGGTATCCATTACGGCGATTTTTTCGTCCAAAATCACGTAGGAATTGTAGGACATTCCGTTGGGAACGACGTACTGACCCTCGAAAAGGTCGATTTTATGGTCGTTAACGCCGACGTATTTTATATCATTTGTTATTTTCATCGGATATATACCTCCAAATACAGGTTGCAAAACAGCGAATTTCGTTTTATACTTATTATATATTATTTGCGGCGTTTTGTACATCGAAAAATGAGTTTTTAAAAAATTTTTCAAAAAATTAAAACCTAACGTGGTTGTTTTGACCCTTTATTAACGTAGGGCAAGACCCTAAAAATTTTTTTGAGGAGAAAACAACCATGAAAAAACTTATTTCTTTACTACTCGTACTCGTATTCATCTTTTCCTTTGCAGCATGCAAGAACTCGGCCGAGGTGCCGACCGGCTCTATCGAGGACGTTGACACGTCATCCGAAAACGCTGACACAGACGTTAACGTTGACATCGAAATTGACCGGCCCGAAGCACCCGAAACTCCCGACGCTGAAGAGCCTGACGCATCTTCCGAAGCGCCCGTATCTTCTGCGGAACCCGAGTCCTCCAAGCCTGCGGTATCTTCCAAGCCTTCGGTATCTTCCGAGCCCGCGGTTTCTTCTAAGCCTGCGGCAACTTCGTCCAAGCCCGTATCTTCCTCGAAGCCTGCGGCAACCTCTTCCAAGCCTGCAGTTAAAAACGAATGTTTCGGCAGCAACACAAGCTTCCGCGCAGGTCAGGTTGATATTCGTCCCAAGCACGTTTACTGGGAGGGCAACGTCCTTTGCGTTGAAGCCTACGTTATTAACGGCTGTGACGTTCCCGTTCAAAACATTCACGTAAGATACCTCACGGTTTCCACCGAAGAAAAGGGCTTTATCGCCTCCGCAGTATTTGAAAGCACCGGTATCCCCACAATCGACCCCTACTACAACCGTATTCATACCTTCCGTTTCCTTCCCGACACCGTAATTCACGCAAACGCTGACCTGACCGATGGTGTTGGCCTTACCTACCAGATTGGCTTTGACAAGGTAAACTAACCGAAACGTATCCGATTTTTATAAGGAGATCTTATGGAAAAAGAACAATTAGTAAAACTTGTAACCGCGGCACAAAACGGTGACGCAGACGCAAAGAGCGAGCTTTTCACAGTATTTTACGAAGACGTTCATTATTTTGTGCTTAAAACCGTAAAGGACAGTGACCTCGCAGGCGATATAACGCAGGAAACCTTTATAGAAATACTTACTTCGCTCGACAATCTTAAAGAGCCTGCCGCATTCGTGACCTGGATGAAGCAGATTGCCTACCACCAGTGCACGCGCTACTTCAGAAAGAAGAAGGACGTTATAGTCGACGAGGACGAAGACGGCGGCACTATTTTTGATAACCTCAAGGAAGAGTCGTCCGAATTTATTCCCGAAGAGGCACTTGATGACGACGAGCTTAAAAGAACGCTGCTCGAAATGCTCGACGAATTATCGGAAGAGCAGCGCTCGGCCGTAATTTTGCGCTATTTCGATGACGTGCCGGTTAAGGATATCGCAATCATTCAGGGTGTAAGCGAGGGTACGGTTAAGAGCCGCCTCAATTACGCCCGAAAGTCGCTTAAAAAATCGGCCGACGATTATCAAAAGAAAACCGGCATTCCGCTTGGCGCATTCAGCATGTTCGGTCTTATCCGTTGGCTTATGGCCGACGGCGCAGTCAGCGCACTCTCGGCAGCCGAGGCTGCCGCGTTGGCAGAGGGTGTTTCGGCTGCTACGGGCGTTACGGTTTCGGCCGCCGCATCGGCAGGCGCCGCCGCAGGTGCAGGGGCTGCCGCAGGCGCTGCTGCAGGCACTGTGACCACCGTTACCGCCACGGCCGCGACCGCAGCCGCTACCGGCATTACCGCAAAAATAGTTGCAGGTATTGTGGCCGCCGCTATCGTAATAGGCGGCACTACAACCGCCGTTATCCTCACGAATAAGGACGACCCTGCTCCCACCGTTACGGATGAGGAGGTAGACGTACCCCGTGACGAGGATACAACCGCAACAATACCGTTACTCCTAAATCCCGATCTTTCGGTTGACGCGACGGCGAAACTTTTTACTCACGCGCTTAACCGTTATTTCAGTCAAACAGGACACGAGTTCCCCACTTTTTCTGACGTGAGTGAACTCTCGGCCGATGATATGGTTATCTTCTCGTATACTCTGATGGCGCACCGCGCCGATAATACAATATCTTTGGAAAGATTAAAAAGCACCGTATATAACATCTTCGGCCGCGAACTCGACCCCGACTCCCTTACCGAGGCCTCGGTTACCAAAAGCGGCGAAGATTACATATTCACGAAAACGCCCGGAACGGCATATGCGAGCGTATACAGCCTTACAAGCCTATCCGAGGTGTCAGAAAGTTCCTATCGTCTTTTCTTTACAAGAAAGGACACAAACGAGCCCCTTATTATGCAGCTCGACAAGGCTGAAGCGTACTGGCATATTACCCTCTTTGTCTCGAGGCGCGGCTTAGCCACACACAACGGGCAGGACGAGCTTAACGTTAAGCCCTCGTACACCGTGCCCGAGGGCGCTACCTACGTTACCGTTTCGGGACAGACCTATCGCTCAGGTGACGTGATAACCGCCACCCCGCAGGCGGGCGACAAGCTGATAACCGCCGACTACACCTATATGAACGGCGGTATGTATGAATATTATCCTGCCAACGAATACGATGCCGCGCAGGACCGCGGCTGGTTTATGAACGAAACCTATGCCGGTATGTGGACGCCGAGGGTAAAAGATATGACCAAAACCTCCTACGAGCCGATTTTATCGGAAATCAACGGTGATCCGGTCGGATCGGTCGTTCACACCTTTGCAGGCTGCAGCAATATGCTCTACTCGCCCGAAATTCCAAGCTCGGTAATCTATTCAGGCTGGTCCTATGCGCAGTGCAAATCGCTCAAGGAGGCGCCCGTACTGCCGCCCGATCTCCGTTGGGCCACCAACACCTTCTTTGGTTGCACCTCTATAACCAAGCCCCCCGTATTACCCAAGAGTCTCGTGGACCTTACGCAGACCTTCCGCGGCTGTAGCGGTCTTACGTCTGCGCCCGAGCTGCACGAGGGTATTACCGAGATGTACGGCGCCTTTGAGGGTTGTACCTCGCTTACCAAGGCTCCCGTTATTCCCAGCACCGTTACCTGGATGAACGTCGCGTTCATGGGCTGCACCTCCCTTACAGGCGAGGTTGTTATCCACGCAAACCCTGCGCCCGACGAAGACGGCAGCAACCTTGACGGCTGCTTTAAGGAAACTGTTCTGCCCATTGTGCTTTCGGGCAACTCCGATTACCTCGATGAACTGGCCGCAACAGCGGATAACGGAAACGTGACCGTGGCTCCGTAAAAAACTTCTTAAAAATTTTTCAAAAATATAAAACCAAATCAAACTTCAAAACCCCTTTATTAGTGTAAGGGCCAAGAAAGGCCGAAAACATTACCTAATAAAGGGGTTTTAATTTATGAAAAAAACATTAGCATTAATTCTTTTGGCGGCAACGCTCTTGTCGCTTACAGCCTGCACCGCAAAGCCAGTTTCGGATGCGGCGGTTACCGACAGCGAAATTAGCACTCCATCGGATTTTTTACCTACAATAAGCGACGTAACAAGCTCGGACGTATCGTTTGACGACGTATCGAGCATGGAAGAGTTCGCCGACCGTTTAGAGGACGGCGGCTACGACGTTTCGCTTAAGGAGGAAAAAGGCGGCGCGATTACCGTTAAGCTCGAGACTCCCAAAGAGCCTACTCCCACGAAGCCCGACACAACCGTAAAGCCCGCTATTCCTACCGTAAAGCCGACTCCTAAGCCTACACCTACTCCTACTCCGACTCCCACCGAGCCCGAAAAAGAACCCGAGGCACCGGTAGAGCCTGAAAAACCCGAAGAGCCCGAGGAGCCCGAGGAGCCCGAGACTCCCACAGAGCCTACCGAGCCCGAGGAGGAAACTCCCGCTCCTGCTCCCGAAGTGAAGCCCAGCAACAAGACCCATACCTATACCACCGGCCAGCAGCATACTGCTCTTAAGGTGACCGATAATTACCTTTATTCCGCCCTTAATGCCGAGCAAAAGCAGTGGTACCTTGCCATCGACGAGGCCATAAACTCGCTCGAGCCCTCGGTTGTGCTCGACAAAGAGGTTGGCGAAGGCCGCAACTACTACATCTACTTCACCTACATGTTCGATAATCCGCAACACTTCTATCTCGGCAACACCTTTACTCTTTTCCGCCGCGGCGACGTCGTTGAAATTATGTTCTGCTACTCCGACGGTGTTAATTTCTGCAACTACGGCTCGAAGATTCCCACTCTCAACGATGAACTGAAGGCCAGCATTTTAGCCAAGAAGGCCGTCTTCGACAAGAAGGTAAACGATATCGTTTCCACCATTCCCGGCGATGCTCCCGAAGTTGAAAAAGAGCGACTGATTTACGACTATATACTAAAGAACAGCCACTATAACCTCGGCGCCAAGTGGAACGGTGTCTGCGAGGACAACTGGAACTCCTACGGCATACTGGTTAACGGCTACGGCGTGTGCGAATCCTACTCCGAGGCTTTCCAGACGCTGTGCCACCGCGTTGGCATCAACTGCACCGGCATAGTCGGCGATGCAGGCGGCGGCCACAAGTGGAACGCCGTTAAAATCGACGGCGACTGGTACACCTGTGATATAACCTTTGACGACCCGATCGGCTCCGCACCCGACGATGCTTACCACTTCTACTTCAATATGACCACCAAGCAGATGGAAGAGCGCCACCACTCGACCGAGGGCAGCGACTACCCCGGCCCCATCTGTACCGCAACCAAGTATAACTACCTCACCTACTACGGCGAATATTAAGGAGTGATGCCTATGGCAGAAGCCTTAAAAGAACATTATAATCTATACTACATCCTCCTTGAAGATAAACAAAAACATCCTCCGCCCGCCGACCGTAAGGCGGCGGCGTGGGAGGAGATATTAAAACTGATTAACAAACAAAAATCTCTTTCTTAAATTTTCTTTTTCTTTCCTCTTTTTTCCTTTCTTTTTTGTCTCTTTATTTGGGGGACAAAGGGAAGACCCGGCGTCCCCTCGGACGTCGGGTCTTTTCTTTTTTTAAACTATCAGCAGCAGAATGATTATAAAGCAAATCATTATTACTGCGGCGGCGGCCATCATAACGGTTGCCGTCTTTCTTGCCGCCATAAAGCGGTTCTTTTTAAACACTATAAGCGCAAACACAAGCGCCGCCAACGGGAAAACAAGGAAACTGAAAATCGCTACAACAAGGGTTACGGTCTCGCCGATTTCGTCGCCCGCTATCCACGAAAGGTCATCGTCGGGCAGCTCGGAATAAAACTCGGTGAGCTCGGCCGACATAATAGGATCGGTAAGCTTATATAGGTAAAACACGCGGTCGCCGCTTATTGCAAGGGTTCCGTCAGCATAGAAATACTCGATGCTGTAGTCCTTGTTTTCAATAATGTAGTATTCGAACTCGCCGTTGTCATCTACCATTTCCACAATGGTGCCTGCATCGCTATAGAGCCAGCCGTTGCGGTCACAAATCAAAAGATCGTGCATATCGGTTGCTTTTCGGCTAATATCATCGCCGCGCATAATTATCGGTTGGTCGGCCTTCCAGCCGGCATACATTTCATCACCTATCGGGAAAAAGCTTTCGGTATTCCAATTGCGGGTGGCGTAGTTTTGGCTGTTACCCTCTACAAGCTCCTCGAATTCCGAAAGGCGGCTTATTTCTACGTACCACCAGTTTTCGCATTCGCCGTAGCTCTTGGTCCAAAGTTCGAGCTCAACGAGAGCTCCGGCCATCTGACTATAGATATTTACGTATGCCTCGGAGTAGCGCTTGCTTTCGCTCGGATTTTCAAAGAGCACGTCCTCGTAAATATCATATTCGTAATTATAAAGACTATACACGTCTGATGCGTCGATAAGTCTTACAAAGGTATCGCCCTTGTGGGTCAGTGTTTGATGGTCGGCAGAGAGCACCCAATCGCCCGTGTAGTCATAGCGTATGCTGGCCGATGCTACAGGGCACAAAAGAGAAGCCACAAGCAACAACACAAGGGATAAACTAAATATTATTTTCTTCATTTAAGCTACCCCCTATTCAAGATTGAGTCTGCGGTCGAGCATATAGCACTCGAGCATATAAAGTCCGGCAACACATAAAACGAGCAGCGAAAGTATTATGATCATGGCCAGCATAATACTCAGTTCGATAACGCCCTCGGATACGTTGCTAAGCATTCCGACAAACGAGAAAATACCCGTCAGCGAGAAAATTTCAATTACAAACGAGAGCACGGTATTTGCGCCGTAATAAATGCCGATAGCGGCAAGCACCTTGTGCTTTCGGGTTATGCAGGCGCCGACCGTTATGCACACCGCAAGGAAAAGGTCCTGCATAATGTAAAGCGCGCAGAAAATGAGTATTCCTAAAACTACGTAGCTAAATCCATAGAAGTTTATCTCGCGAAGAAGTTCGGCGATAATATCAAAAAGGATCTTCCAGTTTCTCGTGTCGAAAAACTCCTCGGGAACACCGACTACAAGCATAATTACAACGTTTACCGCCAGCACGGCAAAGCTTGCTATATTGAAGATAAAGGACGTAAGCAGCTTGGAATTTATAAGGTCGGTCTTCTTTACGGGCAGCGTAAAGGTCAGATAGCCCTCATCCGAGAAGAAGTTTTTATAAAAGCGAATGAAAACGAGAATTTGGCTGACCGTTAAGAACATCACAAGCGCAAAAATGCACATCACGAGCAAGAAGGTTGCCAGAGTTTGAATTGCGCCGTAGCTTGTATAGTCTACGTTAATAACCTGTATTGCGGCACCTGCGGTGAGCGATACAAACGGGGTTATTACGGCCGCTATCCACCAGTATTTAAAAACGGCCTGAATATCATATTTTAGCAGCTTTCGGAACATCTGAACACCTCCCTGAACAGTGCGTCAAGCGAGCAACCGTTCTCTTCGCGGGCCTCTTCTACCGAGCCCTGCTTAAGTATTTGTCCGCCACGCGAAACGAAAACAAAATCATCTAATACCTGCTCAACGTCGGTGATCAGGTGGGTTGTGATGATTATGGTCGATTCGGGGTCGTAGTTGCCTACAATTGTGCCGAGGATATATTCTCTTGCGGCGGGGTCAACGCCTGCTATCGGCTCATCGAGCAGATAAAGCTTTGCTCGGCGCGACATAACGAGCACAAGCTGTACCTTTTCTTTTGTGCCCTTCGAGAGGGTCTTTAAGCGGCTGCCGGGGGAAATAGAAAGGTCCTCGAGCAGACGATAAGCCTTGGCCGCATCAAAATCCTCATAAAAATCGGCAAAGTAATCAATAAGCTCGTGCACGCGCATCCAGGAATTAAAATAGGTGCGCTCGGGCAGGTAGGAAACCATCGCCTTGGTCGCCTCGCCTATCGGAGTGCCATCAACCAAAACCCCGCCCGAATTGGGAACGAGAAGGCCTGCTACTATCTTGATTAAAGTGGATTTTCCGCATCCGTTAGGGCCCAAAAGTCCCACTATTTTGCCCTTGGGAATCGAAAGCTCCATATTCTGCAAAACGGGCACACCGGCCTTATAACTTTTGCAGAGGCCTTTACATTCTAAAATGCTCACTTTGTTTCCTCCTCTATCATCTTGATGCAATCCTCGGCCGAAAGGGATAAATGTGCCGCCGAGGAAAGAAAGTCTTTTACTAATTTTTTTGCCGCAGCATCACGTGCGCCCTGAAGCTTTTCGGGGTCGGCCGTTACGAATCGGCCTGCCGTTGCACGGGAGTAGATTATACCCTCGTCCTCAAGCTCCTGAAGCGCCTTTTGAACGGTATTGGGATTAACTGCTGCCGTAAGCGCCAGCTGTCGCACCGTTGGTATCTGCGAATCGGGCTCGTAGGCGCCGCCGATTATCTCGTTTCGGATGCGCTCTGCTATCTGCAGATAGACCGGAGTGCGGTCGTTAAAGGTCCATGCCATAGGTTTCTCCTTTCGAAAAAATTGTATTACTGTACTAACACAATAATACAATATACATATTCACTTGTCAACAAAAAAATTCCGACAGCTACAAAACTGTCGGAAATTTTTTTACTCTTTATCCAGCGCGAACCAGAAGCAAACGCCGCTTTCGGTGTTATAAACGCCGCAGTCCTTGCCGTGTTGCTTGCAGATGGCGCCCACGATGGAAAGGCCGAGGCCAAAGCGGCTTTCTTCGCGCTTGTGCGATTCCTCGCCGCGGTAGAAGCTTTGCCAAATCTTGGGCATCTGTTCTTCGGATACGTGACTGCCGCTGTTATGAACCTCAACTCGAAGTTCTTCCCCGTCAAGCACCCGTACCTCAACCGTTCCGCCCTGCGGAGTGTGACATTTTGCATTTTCAAGCAGGCTCTTTAACACCTGCTCAATCTGCATCGGGTCGGCAAAGCAATTAGTATCTCCGTCGGGCAGAATGAGCGTTATATCGCTGTCGGCAAACAGCCGCTCGCCAAGGTTTTTTATAAGCTCGGTAAGCGAGAAGTTTACCTTGTTTATCGGAATTTGTCCCGATTCGTATTTTGAAAGCTCCAAAAGGCTTAAAACGAGTCGGTTCATACGTGCGCTTTCGTCAATTATGGTGTCACAGTACTGCTCGCGGGACGCGCTGTTTACGTTGAGCTTTAGGCCCTCGGCATATCCGCTTATGATGGATATGGGGGTCTTAAGCTCGTGCGACACGTTGGCAACGAAGCCGCGGCGCATGGAATCAAGCTCACGCTCGAGTTCAATTTCGTCACGCAGCTGGGCGTTGCTTTTTTTCAGGTCCTCAAGCGTAGCAGAAAGCTTTCCCGAAAGCTCGTTTACCGAGGCGCCGAGGCGACCGATTTCGTCATTGGAATTAACCGTTACCTTGCGGTCGAACGAGAGCGCCGCCATTGCGCCCGTGATTTCGCTCATTTCGCTGATGGGCTTGGAAATTCGGCGCACCGAGAAATAGGTCCACACAAGGGCGGCCCCAAGGCAGATAAGCGCGATTATACCTATAAAGCGTTCGGCTATCTGCGCACTGTTTTCGAGCAGTCCCGTCTGCACGCGAAGCTCAACGTGCACACCGTCCTCCATTGCGGTTCTGTAGATCATATATTCGGTTTTCGTGTGGCGGTCGAACGCGGTTTCGAAAACACTGTCACTGCCGTATTTTTCGCGTTTTATAACCTCAAGCGACTTATGATTCATCGCCATTCCGGGATTTTCTTTATAATGAAAATCGATTATCTGACTGCTGTAGGAGGTATAAATTATCTCGCCGCTCTTACGGTGGTATATTTCGACCTCGAAGTTATAGGTGTCGCTGACGGTTGATAGGTGCTTCGCCACCGCGGCGTTATCGGCCAAATCGAGATTTTTAACAATCTCGGCCTGCTCGCGAAGCAGATTTTTCTCGCTCGCCTTAAAAAATGACGGCAAGAACAATCGATTTGCGCAGGTGAGCACCAAAAAGAACACCGCGAAAATAACGGCAATTCTTATAAAAATTCTAACCCAAAGTTTACCTTTCAATTTTATACCTCGAATTTATATCCCAGTCCGTAGACCGTTTTTATGTGGCGGCTGCCGTAGTCGCCGAGCTTTATACGCAGGCGAGCCATATGCGAATCAACCGTTCGGCTGTCGCCCTCAAAATCGTAGCCCCAAACGGCCGACAATATCTGCTCGCGCGAAAACACTCTGCCCTTGTTTTCCCAAAGATAGCAAAGTATTTCAAACTCCTTTACGGTAAGCTCAAGCTGTTTGCCGTCAAGCATTGCGGTATAAGACTCGCGGTTGACGGTAAGACCTTTGTCTGCGTCGTCCTCTATCTTGCGGTCGCGGCGCAAAAGCGCCTCTACCCTCTTTACGAGCACCGCAGGCGAAAAAGGCTTGGTTACGTATTCGTCGGCCCCTGCCTCAAAGCCCATAAGCTGGTCGAATTCCTCGGCGCGTGCCGTTAACATTATAATCGGCACCGAAGATACTGCTCTGATTTCTCTGCAGACCTCCCAGCCGTTCTTTTCGGGCATCATAATGTCGAGTATCACCGCCGCGGCATCGGTGTTCTCACCGAAAACCGCCAGCGCTTCGGCGCCGTCGCTTGCGACCAGAGTTTTGTAGCCTGCCGCCGTAAAAAAGTCGCTCACCAGCGCGGAAATACGCGGCTCATCATCGGCTATTATTATTTTTAAAGCGGAATCCATCTCGTTCCCCTCTCTTTTATTTCTACATATATAATAATATTTTCTCTGCGTTTTGTAAACGGGAAATTACCACCGCGGACCGCCGCCCGACACTTCTGTTAATACCATAATATATTTGAAATTTCATATAAAACTTAACAATTTATTAACAAATGTTGCAAAAAAAATATCCGAGGCCCAAAGCCTCGGATATTCTGTAGTTTAGATTGTAAACTTTGCTTTGTATTCCTTGTAGCAAGCCTCGAAATACTCGTCGCTGTTTTTGTAGTTTTTGAGGTATTCGTGGGTGCTGAAGGAGTCGTGCTCGGTCTCGATTATTGCTACCGCAATGTTGGAACAGTGGTCGGATACACGCTCGTAGTTGGTAATGAGGTCGCTGAGTACGAATCCGAGTTCAATCGTGCAGTTGCCCTGACGCAGACGTGCAATGTGATTGTTCTTGGTTTTGGAAATGAGCTTGTCGATTACCTGCTCAAGCGGCTCTACCCTTGCGGCAAGAGCCAAATCGTTCTTACAGAAAGCCTCGGTAGTGATATCAACAATCTCGAACAGCGCTTCGCGAAGCACCTTGAGCTCTGCCTGCGCCTCGGGCGAGAAGACTATCTTCTTTTCGCTTATCTCGCGGCCAACCTTAACGAGGTTGCAAGCGTGGTCTCCGAGACGCTCGAAATCGTTTATTGTGTGAAGAATTTTGGTTACCTGATGCGAGTCCTCAACCGAGATTGCCTCACGCGAAATCTTTACCATATAGGTGCCGATGCGGTCTTCATAAATATCGATTATATCCTCAAGAGCGTTAACCTCATCAGCGCCCTCGGCGGTATAATTGCTAAGCAGCTCGGTCGAGCGGCGGAACGCATCTGCTGCGGCACCGCACATCGCGGTCGCACCCTCGTATGCCGATGCAATAGCGAGCGAGGGCATGGTGATAAGACGGTCGTCAAATTTAATGCCGTCGTCCTTTTCGGGCTCGGTTTTGATAATCTTGTTGGCCAGCTTTTCAAGCAGCTTGGTAAAGGGCAGCAGCAGGAAGGTTGTTACCACGTTGAAAATGCTGTGAACGATGGCTACCATAAAGGGGGATATCGGCTTATCGGTAAACGAGAAGCCGATAAATTCTTCAATTAACAGGAAGGGTATAAGGAACAAAAGCGTTCCTATAATATTAAACGAAAGATGAACTACCGCAACCTTCTTTGCATTGCGGCTGACACCGATACTGGAAATAACGGCGGTAACGCAGGTACCGATGTTTTGTCCCATTATAATCGGAATTGCCATTCCGTATGTGATTCCGCCCGTAAGTGCCAGCGACTGCAAAATACCAACCGATGCCGCAGAGGACTGAATTATTCCCGTAAATGCCGCGCCTACAAGCACGCAAACCACGGGGTTTTTGAACGCCGTAAGCAAGGAAACAAACTCGGGCATATCGGCCAGCGGCTCCATAGCGTCGCCCATAAGGGTCATACCGCACATAAGCACCGCAAAGCCTATCATTATATTACCTATGCTCTTTTTGCGGTCGCTTTTTGCAACGCTCGACAGCAGTATGCCGACGAGCGCAAAAATCATAGAGAAGTTAACCGGCTTTAAAAGATTGAGCCATACGTTATTACTCTCAAGTCCTGCAAGGCTCAAAATCCAGGCGGTAAAGGTTGTTCCGATGTTGGAACCCATAATTACGCCGATGGTTTGGCCAAATTCCATAAGGCCGGAGTTTACAAGGCCTACAAGCATAACCGTAAGTGCTGACGATGACTGAATCGCTATTGTGATTCCTGCGCCGAGGACGAGGCCCAAAAAGCGGTTGCCCGTCATTTTGCGGAGGGTATGCTCCAGCTTGCCGCCCGCAACCTTTTCAAGGCCGGACGACATTACGTTCATACCGTAAAGGAAGAACGCAAGTCCACCTAAAAGTGTAATTACCGAAAAAATACTCATTCTCTTCTCCATCTTTCGATATTTTTATATTTTTGGCCTTATTTCGCCGTTTATAATGTAACATAATTTTTGTCAAATGTAAAGATGGGGCATAAAATTTGTCGTTTGTTGCATATTCTTTTAAGTTGTGGTATTATTTTTGTACAGATAGTAAAGGTGGTGTGACCGTGGATAATTTAAAGGCTGTAAAGCAGTGCTCACTTTTTGAAAATATGACCGATAATGAGTGTCTTGAGGCCGTTGCGCGCCTTCGCGGTCACAGCGAAACCTTCCAAAAAGGAAATATCCTCCGCTCGGCGGGCGAGGATTTGCCCTATTTCGGTCTTGTTACCCGCGGCATCGTTCAGGTTTTTATGGACGATATTAACGGCAACCGAATAATTATGGCCACCGTAACCACAGGCGGCAGTTTCGGTGAATCGCTTTCATTCCTCCGAGTTGCTGAAATTCCCGTTTCTATCTATGCCGCCGAGGACTGCGAGGTTTTGTGGCTTTCGTGTGAGGGTCTTGAAAACGTTCCGTGCGATGACCGAATAGGCCAGCTCCTGCTAAAGCAGTTTGTTGCAATGATGGCGCACCGCACCCTCGATATGAACGACCGTATTCAGGTGCTCTCAAAGCTTACCCTGCGCGAAAAGCTTTTAACCTTTTTCTCACAGTGCGCCAATAAAAGCGGCGCCCGCACCTTCTCCATCCCCCTGGACCGTGAGCAGCTTGCCGCCTATCTCGGCGTTAACCGCAGCGCGCTCTCGCGCGAGCTTTGCAGACTTCGTGACGAGAAAAAAATAGAATTTTACAAAAATACCTTTAAAATTCTTTAATTCCGTTGCAATTGCAACGGAATTTTGCTATTATATGGTATATAATGAGTACACAGAAAAGAGGTTTTTACTATGAAAAAAATAATTGCAATCGTACTCACATTACTTATGGTAACCACCCTCATGGTTGGTTGCGGCGAAAAGGCCGCTCCCTCCGCAGAGATGCGTGTAGCAGGTCTTAAGGGACCGACAACCATGGGTCTTGTTAAGGTAATTGAGGATGACAAAAACGGCGAAACCCACAACGATTACACCTTTACCATTGCAGGCACCGCCGATGAGATTACTCCCCTTCTTTTAAAGGGCGAGCTTGACTTTGCGGCAGTTCCCGCTAACCTCGCATCGGTACTTTACAACCGCAGCGAAGGTGAAATCGTAACCCTCGCAGTAAACACCTTAGGCGTTGTTTACATCGTTGAAAAGGGCGACACCATCGCCGACCTTTCCGACCTTAAGGGCAAGACTATTTATGCTACCGGCCAGGGTTCCACCCCCGAGTATGCTCTTCGCTACATCTTAAAGGAAAACGGCATCGACCCCGACAAGGACGTTGATTTGCAGTTCAAGAGCCAGCCCGACGAAATCGTTGCCCTGCTCAAGACCGCCAAGGACGGCGTTGCAATGCTTCCCCAGCCCTACGTAACAGTTGCTACCGGTAACGTTGAGGGTCTCGAGGTTAAGATTGACCTTACTAAGGAGTGGGAAAAGCTGGACACCGACAGCATGTTCATCACCGGCGTGCTCGTAGGTCGCCGTAGCTTTATAGAAGAAAACGAAGAGGCTGTTGCCAAGTTCCTTGAGGAGTACAAGGCATCGACCGAGTACGTAAACGCCAACGTTGAAGAGGCCGCCGCCCTTGTTGAGAGCGTTGGTATCATAAAGGCTGCTGTTGCCAAGAAGGCTATTCCCTTCTGCAACATCACCTACATCGAAGGCAAAGAATTAAAAACCGCCCTCGCAGGATATTTGCAGGTGCTTTACGACCTTAACCCCAAGGCCGTAGGCGGCAAGCTGCCCGGAGACGATTTCTATTATGAAAAATAAACGACTTTTAGGAAAAGTCGCAGCCGTGGCGGTCGCCCTGCTTTTATGGCAGGCGGCCGCCATTTGGGTCGATATGCGATATCTTTTCGCGGCACCCAGCGACGTCTTAAAGACACTCCTGTCACTTTTTGGCGACGCCGGCACCTGGGGGGTGCTTTGGCGCAGTTGCCATAAAATCATTCTCGGTTTTTTGATAGGTCTTCTGCTCGGCGCCGCGCTGGGAATTTTGGCAGGCCGTTTCTCGGCCGTGGAAATTTTCCTTTGGCCTTATATGGTAACGGTAAAATCGGTGCCGGTAGCATCCTTTATCGTCATAGCCCTTATCTGGGTTAAGACGGCGGTGCTTTCCACCTTTATTTCCGTTCTTATAGTTCTGCCCATTATCTACAATAATATTTTGGGCGGAATACGCGGAGCCGACCGCAAAATGACCGAAATGGCCGACGTGTTTTCACTGCCGCTCGGCCGCCGACTTTTATACATTTGGATGCCCGCTGTTAAGCCCTTTTTGCTTTCGGCCGTGCACTCGGCCGCCGGCCTTGCCTTTAAATCGGGTGTTGCCGCCGAGGTTATCGGACTGCAAAACGGCACCGTGGGCGAAATGATACACTATGCCAGACTGCACTTTGAATCGGCCGAGCTTTTTGCGTGGACCATTCTCATTGTTGTGATGTCGGCGCTGTTTGAGCGCGTCTTTTCGGCGACACTGCGCGGGTCCTTCGCGGGATTGGAGAGACTGTAATGATTAAATTTAATAACGTTTCCAAGTCCTTTGAGGGTAAGCAGGTGCTTGAGCGTTTTAATCTCACGCTTTTAGAGGGCGACCGCGTTTGCCTTATGGGGCCCTCGGGCTGCGGCAAGACGACGGTCGGCAACCTGCTGCTCGGTATTCTCTCCCCCGACGAGGGCGAGATTTTTGCAAACCGCGACGATATTGCGGCCGTATTTCAGGAAGACCGTCTGTGCGAGGATTTTTCGGCTCTTTCCAACTGCCGAATGGTACGCCCCGATATGAGCGCTCCTTACGCGCTCTCTGTTCTGTCGAAGCTTTTGCCGGCAGAGGATATCCACAAGCCGGTTCGCACCTTCTCGGGCGGAATGAAACGCCGCGTAGCCATTGCTCGCGCCCTTTGCGCCGACCGAAAAATTCTTCTGCTCGACGAGCCTTTTTCGGGCCTTGACGGCGATACTAAAGAATCGGTTGCCGCCACCATCTGCGAGCACTGCCACGGCAAGACGCTGCTGATGATAAGTCACGACCGCCGTGAAGCCGAACTGCTCGGAGCCGAAATTATAGAAATGTAAAAAAGAAAAGACCCTTTGTGTGAAAACACAAGGGTCTTTTTATTATTCATCAAGCTTGAGAACTGCCATAAACGCTTCCTGCGGAACCTCGACCGTGCCGAGCTTACGCATACGCTTTTTACCTTCTTTTTGTTTTTCAAGGAGCTTCTTTTTACGGGTTATATCGCCGCCGTAGCACTTAGCAAGAACGTCCTTGCGCATGGCCTTTACGGTTTCGCGCGCGATTATCTTGCCGCCAACCGCTACCTGAACGGGTACCTCAAAGAGCTGACGCGGAATAAACTCCTTAAGTTTTTCGGCTATGCGGCGGGCGCGAGCATAAGCGTTATCGGTAAACACGATAAACGAGAGCGCATCGACAACGTCGCCTGCGAGCATAACGTCGAGCTTGACGAGCTTTGATTCCTTATATCCCTTAGGCTCGTAATCGTAGCTGGCATAGCCGCGAGTGCGCGATTTTAGCGCATCGAAAAAGTCGTAAATTATATCACCCATCGGCATTTCATAATGGATATCAACACGGTCGCCCATATACTGCATATCCTTATAATCGCCTCGGCGCTCCTGACACAGCTCCATTATGGTGCCGACGTATTCGCTCGGGCTATAAATATGCACGTCGGCAATCGGTTCAAGGCTTCGGGCAATGGTGGCAGGGTCGGGGTAGTTTGTGGGGTTGTCAACATCCAGCATTTCACCGTTTGTGAGTTCGAACTTATAAACAACGCTGGGGGCGGTGGTTATAAGATCGAGGTTATATTCACGTTCAAGTCGCTCTTGGATAATTTCCATATGCAGAAGTCCCAAAAAGCCGCAGCGGAAGCCAAAGCCGAGCGCGCCCGAGGTTTCGGGCTCGAACAGCAGTGACGCATCGTTAAGCTGAAGCTTTTCGAGCGCCTCTCGCAGGTCGGTATACTTTGCGCCGTCGGCAGGATAGATACCGCAGAAAACAACGGGATTTACCTGACGGTAGCCGTCAAGCGGCTCAGCGGCAGGGCGCTCGGCCAGCGTTATGGTGTCACCTACGCGAGCGTCGCTTACCGTTTTAATCGCGGCGGCAAGATAGCCAACCTCGCCCGCCTCGAGATATTCACAAGGCTCAAGGGTCTGGGCGTGCTTGCGTCCGATTTCAACCGTAAGGTATTCGGCTCCCGTATTCATAAGGCGAACGGTATCGCCTGCGCGAAGTCTTCCCTCGACGACTCGGAAATAAACTATAACTCCGCGGTAGGGGTCGTAATACGAGTCGAAAATAAGGGCCTTAAGCGGCGCGTTTCTATCGCCCTTCGGGGCGGGAATATCGGTTACGATGCGCTCGAGCACCTCTTCGATATTTATGCCGCTCTTGGCCGAAACGCGAGGTGCATCCTCGGCAGGAATGCCGATAATATCCTCAATCTCGGCGGTTATACGGTCGGGGTCGGCCGAGGGCAGATCGATTTTATTTATTACGGGCAAAAGCTCAAGCCCGTGGTCAACCGCCAGATAGGTGTTGGCCAGGGTCTGCGCTTCTATTCCCTGAGACGCATCGACAACCAGCACTGCGCCCTCGCAGGCGGCAAGGCTGCGAGATACCTCGTAGTTAAAGTCGACGTGTCCCGGAGTGTCTATTAAATTAAGCTCGTACTGCTCGCCGTCCTTCGCGTTGTAGTAAAGGGTTACGGCGTGGGCCTTAATCGTAATTCCGCGCTCGCGTTCGAGGTCCATACTGTCGAGTATCTGGTCCTCCATATCGCGTGCGGCAACCGATTCGGTAAGTTCAAGCAGACGGTCGGCCAGGGTTGATTTGCCGTGGTCGATGTGAGCTACTATGCAAAAGTTTCTGATTTTATCAAGCGGAAACGACACATTGATTCTCCTTAAAATTTATAAGAAAAGTATATCAAAAACGGCGGCGTTTTTCAAGGTCGCCGTTTTTTTACTTTAAGGTGTCGGCAATTTTGTAGATAAGCTTTTCGGTCTTTTCCCAGCCGAGGCAAGGGTCGGTTATCGACTGACCGAACACGCGGTCCTCGCCGATCTTCTGACAACCGTCAACCAAATAGCTTTCGATCATAAGGCCCTTGACCATCTTGCGAACATCCTTATTATGGTTGCAACTGTAGACAACGTCCTTGGCTATACGAACCTGCTCAAGATACTTTTTGCCCGAGTTGGCATGGTTGGTATCGATTATTACTGCGGGGTTTAAAAGCTCGGTCTTGCCGTACAGCTCGTGCAGATTTACAAGGTCCTCGTAGTGATAGTTGGAAACGCACTTGCCTGCAAAGTCGAGATAACCGCGCAGTATTGCGTGGGCGTAGGGGTTGCCTTTGCTGTTTACCTCCCAACCACGGTAGATAAAGGTATGCTTATGCTGGGCGGCGGTTATGGAGTTCATCATTACCGAAAGGTCACCGCTGGTGGGGTTTTTCATGCCGACGGGCAGCTTTATGCCGCTTGCGGTAAGGCGGTGCTGCTGATTTTCAACCGAGCGGGCACCAACCGCAACGTAGGAAAGCAGGTCGGACAGATAACGGTGGTTTTCGGGGTAGAGCATCTCATCGGCGCAGGTAAAGCCGTAATCGCGCAATGCCGACATATGCAAATCGCGGATGGAAAGTATGCCGCCGAGCATATCGGGCTGTTCGTTGGGATCGGGCTGGTGGAGCATTCCCTTATAGCCGTCGCCCGTAGTGCGCGGTTTGTTGGTATAAATTCGCGGAATGATAAGTATCTTGTCGCTTACCTCGTCGGCCACCTTGCGAAGACGGGAAATATATTCGAGCACGGGCTCGTGGCTGTCGGCCGAACAGGGTCCGATTACGAGGATAAATTTATCCGATTTGCCCTCAAATATATCGGCTATCTCGCGGTCGCGTTTTTCTTTTATTTTTTTTAGTTCCTCGGTTACCGGATAGCGGTTTTTAACCTGTTGCGGTACCGGCAGTTTTCTTGTAAATTCTAAGTTCATAAAAATCCTCTTCTACTTTTTATCAAAAAGCGCTCTTCTTTTTGTGGAAAGGCGCATCATTTCCTTCATTCTTTCTTCGTCACCGTCTCGCACGGCCGAATACATATCGTCAAAGCTTTGCTTGAAGTTTTCCATCTGCGAAAGCAGTGCTTCGCGGTTTTCGAGGAAAAGTTCGCTCCACATATTTTCGTTTATACGGGCAATTCTCGTCAGATCGCGGAAGGAGTCGCCCGTGTAGCGAGTAAGGTTAGGGTCGTCGCTGGCGCACATTAGCGATACGGCGATACAGTGTGTCAGCTGCGAGAGGAAGGCTATCATCTCATCGTGCTTTTCGGGAGAAAGACGTGAAACGTCGGCAAAGCCCAAAACTCTTCCGAGGTCACTGCAAAGCTCGATTGCTTCTTCTGTGTTTTTATCGGTCGGAACGACTATGTAGTTGGCTCCGCGGAAAATTTCGGGCGTGCTGTTTTCGACACCGTACACCTCGCGTCCTGCCATCGGGTGGGCTGCGATAAACTCAATCCCTTCGGGAAGCATTTCCTGAATTTCATATACGTTGCTGCACTTTACGCCCGTAACGTCGGTCAGTATTGCGCCGCGTTTTATGAGGCCTGCGTTTTCGCGAATCCATTTTTTAAAAATGTGCGGATAGAGTGCAAAAACGATTACGTCAGCCTCGCTCACGAGGGCAGGGTCGACCTCGGTGCTGCCGCGCGCTATCATCTTTTCACGCAGAGCATATTCTATCGAGCTTTCGCTTCGGGTTATGGCCGTAACGTAAAAGCCCTTATCGGTGAGCGCTCGGGCGTAGCTTCCGCCTAAAAGTCCGAGACCCACTATGAGTATTTTTTTGTTTTTGTCCAGTTTCAAAGAGATTCCACCTCTGTCTTTACCTTGAGTGCACTGAGTCGCCGGAAGAAGTCGGGCAGGCTTTTGGCTACCGCCTCGGCGCCCTCAATCACGCCGCCCGTTACCGTTAAGAGTACGGCAAGGGCCATTACTATTCTGTGGTCGTTGTGACCGTAAAGAGGTTCCATTGGCGGAGTTAACTCGCCCGCTATTTTTACCTCGTTTTCCATTACTTCAACCGTTATTCCAAGTTTTTTGAGCTCGGCTTTCATAGCCTCGGCTCGGTCACTTTCTTTTATTTTCAGTCGGCGGGTTCCGCTAAAGGATCCTCCGCCGAGATATGCCGCAACCGCAAATGCAATCGGGGCCAAATCGGGGCAGTCAGACAGGTCGTAGCAGGGCTTTTCCTGCTTAAAAATTTCGCTGTATACCCTATCGCCCTGCAGACTATCGGCAGCAAGTCCGGTAATTTCTACGCTGCCGCCGAAAAGGTTAAGCGCCTCGAAAAATGCGGCATTGCTATAGTCGCCCTCGACCGAGAGAGTACGGTTTTCGAGCCTTTTTTCGCCGTTTATTTTAATTTCATCGTCGGCAAATTCGATATCCACGCCGAAATCGCGGAAGGCCTTTACCGTAAGGTCAATATACGAACGGCTTTCGCACCTTTCCTTTATCTTAATTCGGCTTCTGCCGCCCGAAAGATATAAAGCGAAAATAAGTCCCGTTATAAACTGGCTCGAGATATCTCCGCGCACGGTATAGTCCCCTGCCGCAAGGTTGCCGCAGAGGGTTATTTTTTCGCCGTCGCGAGAAAACAAAAAACCGTTTTCTTCGCAGATTTCCTCGTAAACCGACTGCGGACGGGAGAGAAGCCTCTCGCTGCCGAAAAGGTTTATTTTCTTGCCGCAAAGCAGACAAATCGGTATAAAAAACCGCAGCGTGCTTCCGCTTTCGCGGCAGTAAAGCGAGGCCTCTTCCGGAAAACGCTCGGGGCGAAGACCGCCGACCGTTATTTCACCGTCGGCCATCTCAACCACGGCGCCGAGCGCACGAAGGCAGTCGAGCGTTGCCAGAATATCCTCGGATAATTCTATATTTTTAATTGTGCTTTTTTCGGTCATCGCGCCGCAAAGCAACAGTCTGTGCGCCATGCTCTTAGAGGGCGGAGCCGCAACCGTACCCGATGCACGACCGGGGTAAATTTTTATCCTCATTAATTATTCTCCAAAAGAAAATCTATAGCCTCAAGGTAGCCGTCGGTTCCGTGGCCGCTTACGGTCTTTACGCAGGCGGCGCGGATGTAGCTTATTTGTCTGAAGTCCTCGCGTGCCGAAACGTCCGAAATATGTACCTCGACTATGGGCAGCGACACAGCCTTTGCGGCATCGAGAATTGCAATACTTGTATGGGTGTAGGCGCCGGGGTTTATAACTATTGCATCACAGTCGCCGAGGCAGTTTTGAATTTCATCTACCAAATCACCCTCGTGATTGGACTGATAAAGCACTACCTCTACGCCCTTGCTACCCGCGTGGTCACGAATTTTTTCGCAGAGCGAATCATAGGTCTCAACACCGTAAATTCCCGGCTCGCGAATACCCAACATATTAAGATTAGGTCCGTTTATAACCTTTATTTTCATTTTAAAAACGCTTCCTTTATTCTCTTTACGTTTGCTTCCTTGTCTTTAACGCAGGTTACCTTTCGGTCGGCCGCCGCGCAGTAGATGGGGTATCTTTCGCGGTAACGGGCCTCAAGCTTTTCACGGTCGGACGAGAGGGGTCTGTCCGCCGAGGTTACAAGATGCTCCACCTTGCGGTCAAGGAAGATTATTTTTCCGTTCTCTCGCAGGGCAAACAGGTTTTCGGGCCTTAGTATCGCACCGCCGCCCGTTGCGATTACCGCACTCTGTCGGGCTGCCGCCTGCTTTACAGCGGCAGCTTCGATTTTGCGGAAGGCCTCTTCCCCGTCGGCCGATATTATTTCGGCAGGGGTGCGGCCTTCGTTTTCGGTGATTATGCGGTCGGTATCCAAAAACTCAAAGCCGAGTTCTGCCGCCGTCATACGGCCAAGGGTGCTTTTGCCCGAGCCGGGCATTCCTATAAGCACTAAATTTTGCTTTGCCGAGAAAATCTCGTTATATACGCGGTCGATGGTGCCTTCGGGTAAGGTTTGTCCCGTAAAATGCTCGGCCGCGAATACCGCCTGAGCCGTAAGCATATAAAGTCCGCCCTCGGCGGCAATTCCTCTTTCCCGTGCCTTTAAAATAAGCGCCGAGCGAAGCGGATTATAAACCGCGTCGAAACAGCCGCTGAGGCGAGGAAATTTATCGAGGTCGATTGCGGTCTCACCGTTTTTCGGATACATTCCGCAGGGGGTCGTGTTAATAATTATATCGGCATCGGTATGGGTTTTATAGGCCTCTTCATAGGTTACGGCGCCGTCACTTCCGCTTCGGGATACGCGAAACACCTTTTCGGCTTCCATATCCTTCGCTACGGCGGCGGCCGTTTTTGACGTGCCGCCCGAGCCGAGAATCAGCACCTTTTTACCCGAAAGAGACGGAAAACTGCGCGAAATCAGCGCACGAAGACCCGAAAAATCGGTATTAAAACCGAAAAGGCGGCCGTCACGGTTTACTACCGTGTTTACTGCTCCGATTTCCAGCACGCCCTTATCAATCTCGTCAAGATAGGGCATTACCGCCTGCTTGTATGGAATTGTAACGTTTATTGCGCGAAAGTTTTTCTCACGCATAAAGCTATCGAGGTCTTCCCCGGCTATTTCTTTTAATTCATAAGAATAGTCAAATAATTTCGAATGAATATCTTTAGAAAAGCTGTGGGAAAGATGCTCGCCTATGAGTCCGTATTCCATTATTTTAAAAATCCGTCCGTTCCGTATTTTTGGGTTAATAAATCGCAAAGCACAAGCGCCGTTACGCTGTCGGCTACCACCCGTGCACGGTGAACAATGCAGGGGTCGTGGCGGCCTGCGGCCGAGAGGGTTGTGTTTTCGAGCGTCTTCATATCAACCGTGCTTTGCTCCCGGCTTATGGTGGGGGTAGGCTTGATTGCGGTCTTGAAGAGCAGGGGCATTCCGTTTGTAATGCCGCCTAAGATTCCGCCGCAGTTATTGGTTGTGGTGGTTATTGCGCCGTCCTTTACCTCGAAGGGGTCGTTGGCCTCGCTGCCGCGCATACGCGAAAGCGAAAAACCTGCGCCGAACTCTACCCCCTTAACCGCAGGGATCGAGAAAAGCGCGTGCGCCAGCATACCCTCGACGGTGTCAAACCAGGGCTCGCCAACGCCTGCAGGCATTCCGAGCACAACCGTTTCGAGCGTGCCGCCTATGCTGTCGCCTTCGGCCTTGGCCGAAAGGATGGCGGCCTTCATTTTTTCTTCGGCCGCGCCGTCAAGCACGGCAAAGGTTTTTCCGTTTAAGGCTTCGGCATCGGCCGCCATATCTCCAAACGGGCGGTCGCACACCTCGCCAATCGAGGAAATATGGGTTGCAACCGTGATACCCTTTTGCTTTAAGGCCGAAAGTAAAATTGCGCCTGCGGCAACCAGCGCTGCCGTAATGCGGCCGCTAAAGTGTCCGCCGCCGCGGGGGTCGTTAAAGCCTGCATATTTTTGGGCGCCCGTATAGTCGGCATGGCCGGGGCGGCACTTTACCGCAATTTCACCGTAGTCGGCCGATTTTACGTCGCCGTTAGGTATTACGATGCATATAGGTGTTCCCGTGGTTTTACCGCAAAAGACACCGCCTTTTATTTCGAAGGGGTCGGCCTCCTGCCGCGGAGTTGAGAGCGCATCGCTCGGTCTGCGAAGCGAAAGCTGACTGCGGATATATTCTTCGTCTACCTCTATTCCGGGGGCAAGCCCGTCAAGCACGGCGCCTATAGCAGGGCCGTGACTTTCGCCGAACAAGGTTAGTGTTACGGCGTTTCCGAAAGTGTTTTTCATCTTACTTTACCTCACTTATAACGTTTTCGAGTTCTGCGAGGGTCATCTTTTTAAGTTCGTAGTTTCCAACCGAGGGTACCCATACCACCGTGATGCTGTCGCCCGCCATTTTCTTGTCGTGACGAATGGCTCGAAGCAGTCCTTCGGTGTCAAAATCGGTGAGGGTCGGGAGCGAGAGCTTTTCGAGCACGGGAAGCAGTCGCTCGCGCACGGCAGGGGCGCACATATAAAGCATTCCCATAGCCACACACTCACCGTGATAGTAGTTTTGCATTTCGTTTTCGGTTTCGATTGCGTGGGCAACGGTGTGGCCGAAATTGAGTATCTTGCGAAGACCTGACTCCTTTTCGTCCTCCTCTACGACCTGCTTTTTAATAAGCAGGCTACGCTCGATTATGGTGTCGAGAAGTTCCTCGGGGTCGTTTGTTTCGAAGATTTCAAAAAGTTCGGCAGAGGACGTAAGCGACATCTTAACAGCCTCTGCAAGTCCGTTTGAGAGCTGCCTTTTGGGCAGGGTTTTAAGCGTGTCGGGGTCTATGAGCACACGCTTTGGGGGCCAAAACGCGCCAACGATGTTTTTATAGCCCTCAAAGTCGACTGCGGTCTTGCCGCCGATCGAAGAATCGACCTGCGAGAGCAGTGTTGTAGGAACGTTATAAAAATCGATTCCACGCATAAATGTGGCTGCGGCAAATCCGGCAAGGTCGCCAACCACACCGCCGCCGACCGCTACGACGCAATCGGTTCGGGTAAAGCCCTCTTCAACCAGCGTTTTAAGCAGCTTTTGGTAGCTGTCGATATTCTTGGTGGCTTCGCCCTGCGGCAGGGTAACTACGGTGGCCTCGGATGCGGCGTCGGCCACAACCTTTGCGTATTCGGCAGGCACGCCGTCGTCGGTTACCACCAGCACGCGGCGACGCAGATTAAGCAGCTCGCCTGCGCGGGCAAGGCATCCTCGCCCCAACACTATTTCATATCCGCCCGTGGCGGTTTTTACCGAAATTCTCATAAGCTCATTTCCTTTTCGAAGCTTCCGATAATGCGAAGCGAATTACAGTATCCGCGCAGGTCGGCGAGCATATTTTCGCCTTCCTCGGTGTTTATATTTCCTTCACCCTCGGCATAGAAATAATAACTCCATGCGAGTTCTTTGTTCGGGCGGCTCTTTAAGGCGCGCAGGTTAAATCCGTGCTCACCGATTATCGAGATTGCGCGGCCCAGCGCGCCCGCTTCGTTGGTAACGGTGAAAAGCATTACAAACTGATTGTCCCTTTCGGTTTCGGTCTTGGCGGCGCGGGAGAACACGGCAAAGCGAGTTGTATTAACGTTGCTGCCGTTTATATGCGACTCGAGCTTCTGCAGACCGTACTTTTCTCCGGCCTCCTCACTTGCGATGGCGGCGATATCGTGACGGCCCGATTCGGCAACCTGCTGTGCCGCAACGGCGGTGTTTACAACCTGCGTTGCAGTGAAGCCGTGACGGTGGATATAATCGGCACACTGGCCGAGCGCCTGCGGATGGCTGATAACCTCTTTTACCTCTTCAAGCTTGGTGCCGGGTACGGCCAACAGATTTTGAACGACGTCGATATCGTAGATGCCGTTTATATGCAACGAGCCGAAGAAGGCGAGGTCCATTACCTGACCTACGTCACCGTTCGAACTGTTTTCAACGGGAAGAATAACGCAGTCACACTCATCGTTTTCAACCGCCTCATAGGCCGAACGAAAATCAGGGTACGGCACTGCGATGGCGTCGGGGAATGCACGAAGAGCGGCAATATTTGCGAAGGCGCCCTCAACGCCGCTGTAGGCTACTCTCATACCGTCAAGCAAACGGTGCTGAAGCGCCTTCGAAAGCTCCATATTATGGCGCAGAAAGCTTACGTAGTAGGTGCGAAGGGTTTCGTCCTCTACGTAGGCGCTGTTGCGCTCTATAACCTCCTCCTCACGGGCAGGGTCGGTTATCTGCAGGGCGTGCTCCTTTTTATAGCGGCCAACCTCCTTTGCGGCCTCCATGCGCTTTATAAAAAGCTCGGCCATCCGGCGGTCAACTTCGTTTATGGTTTGTCTTGCTTTTTTTAACTGGTCCATTATTTTTCTCCCATACAATCTTTGGCTAATTTTCGGAAAGCGGGCAGTGAATGCTCTATCTGCTCGCGTGATACACAATAAGAAATTCGAACGTAGCCCTCGCCGCCGAAGGAATCACCCGGAACGAGCAGCAATTCATATTTTTTTGCCTTTTCACAAAAGTCTTCTGCGTTGCCGTTAGGGGCCTTTAAAAACAGGTAAAACGCTCCGTCGGGGTGTATGGCCGAAAAGCCCATATCGCACAAAGCGGAGTAGAGCAGGTCGCGGTTTTGGCGGTACTCCTCTACGTCGGCGGTAAGGCCTATACACTCGCGAACGGCATACTGCATAAGGCTGGGCGCGCACACAAATCCGAGCGAACGGCCCGCACCGCACACGGCGGCAAATAAATCGCTCGCGGCGGCTGCCTTGGGCGACACGAATATATAGCCTATGCGCTCGCCGGGCAGCGAAAGCGACTTGCTGTAGGAATAGCACACAACGGTGTTATCATAAAGGTTCGGAATATAGGGCACTTCCATTTCGTAGGAAAGCTCGCGGTAGGGCTCGTCGGCGATGATATAAATATCGGTGCCGTATTCTTTTGCCTTGTTTTTGAGCACTTCGGCAATCTCGAGCATTTTTTCGGTCGGGATGATTACGCCCGTCGGGTTGTTGGGCGAATTTATGATAATCGCTTTGGTCTTTTCAGTTATCGCGGCGGCAAGTTGCTCACGGCCCGGCAGAAAGTCGGGCTCGCGGCAGTAAACAACCTTTACCCTCGCGCCTGCCTTCTCGCAAAAGACGCGATACTCAGGGAAAAAGGGCGCCAAAAGCACGACCTCGTCACCCTCGTTTATAAGTGCGTGCAGTGTAATGGTGAGCGAAGCGGCCGCACCGCAGGTCATATAGATATCGGTGGCCGATGCCGAAGCGCCGAATCGCGAAGAAATATCGGCGGCTATAGCCTCACGCACGCCCATATCGCCGGGGGCGGAGGTATATCCGTGCAGCGCCGTGGGGCAGGAGTTGTCAATCAGCGAACGCAGAGTTTCAGTAAATTTTTGGGGAGCAGGGATGCTCGGATTGCCGAGACTGAAATCAAAAACCTTGTCCTCCCCAAGTTCTGCTTTACGCTTTTTGCCGTATTCAAATATCTCTCTTATGACCGAGCTTTTCTTGCCCAGTTCTTCCATTTTTTTCGAGATCAAACCGTACACTTCCTTAAAAAAATAAAAAAAGCCCGCAACGCCTTTGCTCTTTGCAAATGCGAACTGCGGACCCCTTATAAACCGTCGCTTTCGGCGGAATTACTGCTCCGCCTTTCGGTTACATAAAACGTCCGCACCGGTATAGTAATAGTAAAATCGATAACCCTTTACGAACATTTTATTCACCCCTTTATATTATATAAATAATGCTTATTTAGAATATTACCCCAAAAGGGGGCGGTTGTCAAGCACTTTTTTGGTTTAAACCGCGAAAGTTTTATAAAGGCTTGTAAATTGCGCGGATTTTTGGTATTATTTTGGGCGTAGGATACTTTATTTCAGGCACAAGGAGAAAAAATGAACAAGAATTCTTCCTTTTCATCCGCCCTTCGCGCCGCCTTTCCGCACACGCTTCCCGTGTTGGCGGGCTTTGGCGTTTTGGGCGCAACCTACGGCATTTTAATGTCGGTTTCGGGGTTTCCTTTTTGGGTTACTTCGCTCATAAGCCTCACCGTTTTTGCAGGCTCGATGCAGTTTGTTGCGGTTAATCTGCTTTTAGGCGCGTTCGCCCCTTTGGAAGCCTTTCTTCTAACCCTTATGATAAACGCGCGCCATATTTTTTACGGCATTTCGATGCTCGACCGCTATAAGGGCAAGGGAATAAAAAAGCTTTACCTTATTTTCGGTATGTGCGACGAGACCTTTTCGATTAACTGCACCGCTAAGGTGCCCGAAGACGTGGATGAGGGCAAATTTTTCCTCGCTACCACCCTGCTCAATCAGTCTTACTGGGTAATAGCCTCGACGGTGGGCGGAATTTTCGGCTCGATTATAAGCTTTGAAACCCGCGGAATCGAATTCGTTATGACGGCTATGTTCTTTGTAATTTTGGTCGACCAGCTGCGTGAGAAGAAGGCGCGCATAAGCGGAATTATCGGTCTTTTTTCGGGCGCGGTTTGCCTTGCGGTTTTCGGCGCGGACGTATTTATCCTCCCCACCATGGCGGCAATACTTCTATTCCTTACGCTTTTGCGACCCTTAATTGATAAGGAGGCGAAGGTATGACGGGAACACAAATATTTTTAACCGTTGCCGTTATCGCCATCGGCACGGCTCTCACCCGCTTTTTGCCATTTATCATATTCCGCAGCGACCGTCCTACCTCGAAATATATGCAGTTTTTGGGCAAACACCTGCCCCCTGCGGTTTTCGGAATGCTCGTAATTTACTGCCTGAAGGACGTGCTTTTCGTCTTCCGGGGCACTACGGGACTTGCCGAGGGAATTGCGCTGCTTTTTACCCTCGTTTTACATCTGTCGGCCAAAAATATGCTCTTTTCCCTTTTGGGCGGAACGGCTTGCTATATGCTGCTTTTGCAGTTTGTGTTTTAAAAGAAAAAACCCTGTCAGTGACAGGGTTTTTATTTTATTCCTCTTCCTCTTCTGCACCCTTAAGGTCGCGAAGGTCGTAGGGCGTTGTCTGGTATACGAAATAGTTAAGCCAGTTGCTGTAAAGCAGGTTTGCACAGCTGCGCCAGTTAACGACGGGAGCCTTTGAGGGGTCGTTATCGGGATAGTAGTTTTTGGGCATATCAATCGGAAGACCCTTATCAAGGTCGCGGCGATATTCGCTGTCAAGCGAAAGCGCGTCGTATTCCGAGTGGCCCGTTATGAATATCTGGCGGCCCTTTTTGGCCGAAACGGCATAAACTCCGGCCTCTTCGGAGGAGGCAAGAATTTTAAGTTCGGGCACCTTTTCGATATCCTCGCGAAGCACCGTGGTGTGACGCGAATGAGGCACCGAGAACCGGTCGTCAAAGCCGCGGAAAAGCATAGAATTTTTATAATCAAGGGTGTGCTCGAAGATGCCGAACATCTTTTTATCCATCTGCTTTTTATCGATGCCGTAGTGGTAGTAAAGGCCCGCCTGCGCACCCCAGCAAATGTGGAAGGTGCTGTGAACGTGGGTCTTGCTCCACTCCATTATTTCGCAAAGCTCCTTCCAGTAGGTAACCTCCTCGAAGGGCATATGCTCAACCGGTGCGCCGGTTATTACAAGGCCGTCGAAATTCTCGTCTTTTACGTCGTCAAAGGTCTTATAAAAGGATAAAAGATGCTCCTTTGATACGTTTTGCGATTCGTGGGTCTTGGTGTGGATAAGCTCAAGCTCTACCTGAAGCGGAGTGTTGCCGAGAAGACGCGAAAGCTGGGTCTCGGTTTCAATCTTTTTGGGCATCAGGTTGAGCAAAAGTATTCTGAGGGGACGAACGTCCTGTTTTATGGCTCGGGTTTCCTTCATAACGAAGATGTTTTCCGATAAAAGAACGTTTTCGGCGGGAAGTCCGTTCGGTATTTTGATGGGCATACTCCCACCTCCTGTCTGAAATTTAAAAATTAGAAATCAAGCGCCTGCTCAATATCGGCAATAAGGTCCTCTGCGCTCTCGATTCCGCAGGAATAACGAACAAGGTCGGGTGCTACGCCTGCGGCCTCAAGCTCAGCATCCGAAAGCTGACGGTGGGTTGCGTTTGCGGGATGCAGGCAGCAGGTGCGTGCATCGGCAACGTGGGTTTCGATTGCGGCAACCTTAAGTCTTCCCATGAACTCCTCTGCTGCGGCACGGCCGCCCTTAACGCCGAAGGAAACTACGCCGCAGGAGCCGTTGGGCAGGTATTTCTGTGCGAGCTCGTAGTTTTTGTCGCCCGGAAGCGAAGGATAGATAACCCAAGAAATCTTGGGATGGTTTTTAAGATACTTTGCAACGGCAAGACCGTTTTCGCAATGGCGAGCCATACGAACGTGAAGACTTTCAAGTCCCAGATTTATCATGTATGCGCTCATGGGCGACTGGCAGCAGCCGAAATCGCGCATAAGCTGTGCGGTTGCCTTGGTTATATACGCACCCTCAATACCGAAGCGCTCGGTATAGGTTATGCCGTGGTAGCTTTCGTCGGGTGTGCAAAGACCGGGATACTTATCGGGATAGCGGGTCCAATCGAACTTGCCCGAATCAACGATGCAGCCGCCAACGGTACCGCCGTGACCATCCATATACTTGGTGGTGGCGTGGGTAACGATGTCTGCGCCCCACTCGAAGGGACGGCAGTTAATGGGGGTTGCAAAGGTGTTGTCAATGATAAGCGGAACGCCGTGTACGTGTGCGGCGTTTGCAAAGCGCTCAATATCAAGAACGGTTAATGCGGGGTTTGCTATGGTCTCACCGAAAACCGCCTTGGTGTTGGGTCGGAATGCGGCCTCTAACTCCTCATCCGAGCAGTCGGGAGAAATAAAGGTAAAATCAATACCCATCTTCTTCATGGTAACCGAGAAGAGGTTAAAGGTTCCGCCGTAGATAGCGGAGCTGCAAACGATATGGTCGCCAACGTTAGCGATGTTGAAAATTGCGAAGAAGCTTGCAGCCTGACCCGAAGAGGTCAGCATTGCGGCGGTGCCGCCCTCCATCTCGCAAATCTTGGCTGCGACTGTATCGCAGGTCGGGTTTTGCAGGCGGGAATAGAAATATCCGCTTGCCTCTAAATCGAAAAGCTTACCCATATCGGCACTGCTGCCGTATTTAAAGGTTGTGCTCTGTATAATCGGAATCTGACGGGGCTCACCGTTTCCGGGGGTGTAACCGCCCTGTACGCAGGTTGTTTCTATTTTACGGTTCATAACAAACCCTCCTTTTTAACTCTCTCTATTATAGCAACGCGCATTTTCTTTGTCAATGCAATTGACAAAAGTGATATTAGTAAATATTATTATATTATGCGAGGTGACTTTAAATGAAAATCGTTATAACCGACGCGCAAACGGTGTGCGACGAAAACATATCGCTCGACGGCATAAAAGCGCTGGGCGAAACCGAGGTTTATTCGCTTTCTTCTCCCGAAGAACTTATAGAGCGTATTCGTGACGCCGATATTATAATTTGCAACAAAAGCAATATGTCGGGGGACGTTCTCAAAAACGCCCCGAAGGTTAAATATATCGGGCTGTTTGCGACCGGATTTAATAACGTTGACCTTGAATATACAAACGCCCACGGTATCACTGTTTGCAACGTGCCCGGCTATTCGACCGACGCCGTTGCACAACATACCTTTGCGCTCATTTTGGCGCTTCTTAACCGCGTTGGCGAATACAACAAAACCGTGCTCGAGGGCGACTGGATAAAAAGCAGGACCTTTTCGTATTTTCCTCTGCCGCTGCTCGAATTATCGGGCAAGACCATAGGCATTGTGGGCTACGGAAGCATAGGCAAAAAGGTTGCCGCTATCGCCCGCGCCTTCGGTATGAATATACTCGCCCTTAACCGCAGCAAAATCGAGGACGAAAGCGTTCGTCAGGTTGATTTTGATACCCTGCTTCGCGAAAGCGATATCGTAACCCTTCACTGCCCCTTAAACGCCGATTCGGCCGATATGATGGATGGCGCCGCCTTTAGAAAAATGAAACAGGGCGCGTATTTTATCAATACGGCAAGAGGTCCGCTTGTAGATGAGTTCGCTCTGCGCACCGCACTCGAATGCGGCCATTTGAGCGGTGCGGGACTCGACGTTTTGCGTAAAGAGCCGATGGAGGAGGATTGTCCTCTTTACGGCGTTGACAACTGCCTCATTACACCGCATATCGCCTGGGCCGGTGTTGAAACCCGCCGCCGACTTATGGATATCGTTGAGGAAAACATAAAAGCCTTTCTTCGCGGCGAACCCCAAAACGTTGTGAAATAAGGGAGTCCCGTTATGAAACAAAAACTTTCCTATCTGCCGAATTTTTTAATAATAACGGCCGCGTCTCTTTGGCTGGGTGTTTTGATTTTGGCGATTGCCACTACCCCCACTCGCGGAGCGGTCGCTCCCTCCCCTTACGAGGAAGAGTTGTTTTCCTTTGCTTTTCTTGCTTTCGGTTCCTGTATGGGACTGTTTTTCGGCATGCGCCGATTCGCCTATGAAGAACGGTCGATTAAAAAGGTAAATTTCCTTTTGGCGCTGCTTATTACCTTTGCCGTGCAGCACCTTGTGGCAAATCTTTTCGGTTTTGCGGTTTATACCGCAAGCGGAGCCGAACAACTGGCGCGCGTTTTATATTTCGGCGTGCAGGACGCTTATGAATTCGCCCCGAAATGGGTGTCGCACTTGTGCCTTTTAGGGGAAGAGCTTTTGCTTTATATTCCGTCGCTTTTGTTCGGGTCTTTTATAGGCCTTCGCAAAAGGAAAAAAGAAATCGCCTCTCTTACAGGCAAATAAAAAAGAGCCCTTTTGGGCTCTTTTTATTTTTCCGTTTTTGCAATTATATAGGGCACTACGTCGGAATTTTCAATGCCCAAAACGATAGAAAACTCGTCGTAAAGCAGGCGTTCGGCCTCGGATAAAAAGCGGTCATCCGAAAGATGAAGACGCTTGCCCTCCTTGTAGCGTTGCTGCTGAACCGTATAGAGAGTGCGTATGAGCAACATAACCTTTTTACGGTCACCGCTGTGGATAATTTCGCTGTACATTTCGCGGCGAAGAGCGTCGTTTTCTTCCCAGATGTCGGGCAGGGTTTTTACCTCTTTTATTATAGCGTCAATTTCGTCGGCCGAGAGGATTTTTCGCATTTTGGCGCGAAGAGCCTCGTTATCGGTCGGAACGAAGACGGTGGACTTGTCCTGCGAGACGGGCTTCAGCACAAAGTATTCCTTCTTTTCGCCGAATATCTCGCGCTCAACCGTGCCGTCAATCTTGCAAACACCGGTAGCGCCGTATAAAACAGTATCACCTATATCAAACACAAAGCCTCATCTCCTCGCGGCAATTTTCTACTATTATTTTACCATATTTTCGGGCTTTGCGTAATAGGTTAAATTGACAAATTTTTTGCACCGTGGTAAACTTAAACTATACAAAAGGAGGGGTTTTAGTGGTAAATCTCGGAAATGATTGGGATAATATTCTTGCCGACGAATGGCAAAAGCCTTATTATCTCGAACTGCGCGAATTTCTCAAGAAGGAATATTCCACACGCGAAATATACCCTCACATGAACGATATTTTTAATGCTCTGCGATACACTTCTTTCAAGGATTGCCGCGTTTGCATAATCGGGCAAGACCCCTACCACGAACCGGGTCAGGCGCACGGGCTTTGCTTTTCGGTGCGCGAGCCGACACCCCTGCCGCCGAGCCTTAAAAACATTTACGCAGAGCTTTATAGTGACCTCGGAATTCCGCCTGCCAAAACGGGTGAGCTTACCGCCTGGGCAAAGCAGGGAGTGCTTCTGCTTAACAACACCCTCACGGTTCGCCGCGGCGCCGCCGCAAGCCACAAGGATAAGGGGTGGGAAACCTTCACCGACAGGGTGATTTCCGAGCTCAACAAAAAGGAAACCCCCATCGTCTTTTTGCTGTGGGGTGCGCCTGCGAGAAAAAAGTGTGAAATAATTACAAACCCCATCCACAAAAAGCTGACCTGCCCACACCCAAGCCCGCTTTCGGCCTATCGCGGCTTCTTCGGTTGCCGCCATTTTTCACGCTGTAACGAGTTGCTTGCGTCTTCCGGCCAGCAGCCGATCGACTGGAGAATAGAAAAATAAAAAGAGCCTCTCGGGGCTCTTTTTATTTTATCTCACAGCCGGGGTAGTAATGCAGCAAAATCTCGCGGAAGGTGCTGCCCTTTTTGGCCATGCAGTTTGCGCCGTATTGACTCATGCCTACGCCGTGACCGTAGCCGAGCACCGTAAAGGTAAAAACGTCATCCTTGTATTCAACCGTAAAGTTGGTCGACCGAAGCGAAAGCGCCTCGCGTACGGCACTGCCCGTAAACTCCTTATCAAACACCGAAAACTTTAGCACGTAGCCGGATTCACTTGCGGAAACGGCAGTTTTTACGGTGGGGTCTTTGGGCTTTTCTATCTTTAACTTTTTACAAAGCTCGTCGCTTGAATAGGCCGCCACGCTTTTATAATTTTCGTGGGTTTTATCATCCTCGCTTTTAACACTGCAAAGATACGGCAGTTTTCGGCCCCAAACGTTTTCGGCCGATTCGGTCTGCCCTGCCGAAATCGCGTGGTAGGCCGCGGTTATCGGTTCACCGTCGTAGGTGATTATAAGCCCTCGCACGGCGGCAATGGCATCGCGAATTTTCGTTTCGTATAAATCGGCGTTCTCACCCCATTTTTCCTGCCGCGCCGACTTATCTATATAGGCCTGATGTACCGAATAATCGGGCGATATTGCCTCGCCGCCCTGCCTGACGCGAACGGCATAGGTATAGGCGGCCACCGCCTGAGCTTTAAGCGCTTCCGCCTCGTAGAGCGCCGGCATTTCGGCCGCTACAACACCGCAAATATAGTCCTCGGCCGATACTTTTTCAAGTTCTTCACCGATTTTCAGCATAAAAACGTCGTCCTCAGAAAAGGGCTCTATTGCTATTGGCGACATAGGTGTTTTTCCCTCGCCGACACCTGCCAAAAGCGGAAAAAGCAAAAGAGAAAAAAACACAATTCCCAAAAGCGACGAATAGAGATTTCGCATCTTATTACTCCTTTATTGACATTTTAACGAAATAAGTATAAAATATAATTAATAATACCCTTGTCCAATATTATGCATTTAGTCTGATTTTAATTCACGAACAGAACGGATGTGTTTTTTTGAAGTTTGCCAGAATTGTATTTTTCTTAGCGCTTTCTTCTCTTGCCGCGGTATACGCCCGCGCTGCACAGCTTTTATATTTGACCGAAAAGAACACCGGCTTTTTCACCCCCGACGGTAAGACCGGCGCCATTGCGCTTTCGGTATTTATCGTATTGGCGGTATTTTGCTCCGCGGTTATTTCTTTCTTTACCCGCCGCAATCCTGCCGGTCCTCCCGATAACGCCATTGCCCCCAAGGTTGGTGCAGGCTTTTTGGCTGTCGGTTGCCTTTTTGAGGCCTTTTTCGTAGACTACGTTTCGAGCGCAGGCGTGCTGATTTTTTTAACCCGCATCCTGGCCGTACTTGCCGCGGTTTCGCTCTTGGCTTATATTCTTCGCGGTGCGGTTCCCGCACTAGCAAAAGCGCCGAAGATGATTTATATACCCGTTCTTCTCTTCTTCGCCTTCAAGCTGGTTACGACCTTTACGGCATATAGCGCCGTTTCGGCCATTGCGGATAACGTTTTCTACATTGCTTTCCTTTGCCTTGCGCTTGTCTTTGCTCTGCTTTTCTTAAAGCTCGAAAACGGCATTCGTCCCGGCCGCAGCGCTTATCGTCTGTTCCCTGCCGCAATCGCGGTTTATATAATCGCAAACTGTTGCTTTGTTCCGCAGATTGCAGCAATACTCATAGGAAAGGGCGACTACGTTCACAGCGACCCCAACACCTTTGTTCTTCCCATAACTACCTCGGTCTTCTCGTTGTGCTACGTTTTCTCGCTTTACTCGAAAAAGAATATTATTCGTCGCAAACGCAACACCCCCAAGCTCGAAAGCAATACCACATACCACGAAATGAGCGGTCAGTTTGTTTCGGGCGGTGACAGACGGCGACGCAAAAAATAAACACAAAAAAACCACAAACGCCGTACAGGATATACCTGCACGGCGTTTGCTGCCTTTAGGGGAAAGGCTGTATGGGGATGAATATGGGTGGACAAAGATTAAAACAACCGCAGCTGCGCGCTCTGTTTGTCGATTCGCACGGTGTATTCTATATAGCTGTCGGTTTCGTTTTTGCGGGTTTTGGCCGAGTAGCCTGCCCGTATCATGGTATCAACTATTTTTGAAAGGCTGTTGGCAAAAAGTCTAACGTCACCGATTGACGATTTGCAGCCCGCCTTTTGAGGCTTTTGGGGCTTTAGCAGTTCTTCTACCAACTGCTCGGTCTGCGCCGCGCGCAGTTCCTCGGCTATTATGCGGTCAAGCACCTCATCGCGTTGCGAGTCGGGCAGTCGCAGTAGCGCTCTTGCGTGTCGCTCGGTGAGGGCCGCTGCCTCTATCCGCGTCCGCTGCTCGGGCGATAAACGAAGTATTCTAAGCTTGTTAGAAAGGGTTGACTGAGCCATTCCCAGCCGTGCGGCGGCGTCGCACTGTGATACGCCGTAAACCGTTATAAGGCGCTTTATTCCCTCGGCCTCCTCGAATATCGTAAGATCGCTGCGCTGAAGATTTTCGAGCAGGGTGAAAATCGCGGCGGCTCGGTCGGTGCTGTCCATTATAATCGCAGGCAGTGTTTTAAGTCCTGCCGAGAGGGCGGCTCTCACTCGACGTTCGCCCGCTATAAGCATATAGCCGCGGTCGGTTTTTCTTACCGTGATGGGCTGTAAAAGGCCGTTTTCTTTTATGCTTGCCGCCAAAAGCGAGAGCTCGTATTCATCAAAGCTTTTTCGGGTTTGGTCGGGGCTTTTTTCGATTTCCGAAAGCGGTATTTCGGCAAGGTAGGCATCTTTTTCTTTCTTCTTTCTTAATGCTATCATACCGTCACCGCCTTTCTGCCCTCATTATAGCTCGGGCCTGTCCCATTTGCCAGAGTTTTCCATCGCGGTTTTCGACCTCTTATAATAAAAAAACAGCCGTTTAAAGCGGCTGTTTTGCTATTTTTGCAGATTGACGCGGATATTTTGTCGGGGTTTGCGAAATCTTTTTCACAAAAACAAAGCATCTTTCGCTTCCGTCGGGCAGTTTTTCTTCCGCCAGCGTGCCCTTATCGCCTCCCAGTGTTTTGAGCGCGGTGTAGGCCGCCTTAAGCTCCTCTGCCGCGGCAGGACCCTTCATCGCTATGAAGGAACCTCCCTCTTTTACATAGGGCAGACAGTATTCGGCAAGGGTCGGCAGCGCCGCTACGGCTCGCGCGCAGGCAATATCGTACTGCTCACGGTATTCGGCTTTTCTTGCCCCCTCCTCGGCACGCAGATGCACCGCCTCGGCCGAAAGACCGAGTTCTCTGAGCACCTCGCAGAGGAAGTTTACCCTTTTGTTTAAACTGTCGAGCAGACAAAGCTTTATATCGGGTCGGGCAATGGCCAGCACCATACCGGGAAAGCCTGCGCCCGTGCCGACGTCGATAACCTTGGCGCCCTGCGGAACGTCTACCTTTTTAAGGAACAAAAGGCAATCGTAAAAATGCTTTATAAGAACCTCGTCGGGGTCGGTTATGGCGGTGAGGTTGATTTTTTCATTCCACTCAAGGAGCAGGTTTCCGTATTTCGAAAGCCTTGTGAGGGCGGTATCATCAAGCTCGATAAAATCGGCGCAGAGCTCGCGCAGCTTTTGCATATTAAACTCGGTCATTTTTATCCCTCTCCCCCGTGTAGATAATGAGCACCGAAATATCGGCAGGGCTTACGCCCGAAATTCTCGAGGCTTGTCCGAGGCTCTCCGGGCGAATTTTCTTTAATTTTTCCTTAGCCTCAAGGCGAAGTCCCGTTATCGAATCGTAGTCGATATCGGGCGGAATTATGCGGTTTTCGAGGCGCTTCATCTCACGCACTTTGGCCTTCTGCTTTGCTATATAGCCCTCGTATTTTATCTCGGTTTCAACCGAAGAACAAACGCCGTCGGGCAGGTCGGGTCGCTCGGTATCAAACGGCGCAAGCGCCTCATAGCTCACCTGCGGACGGCGAATAAGCTCACTAAGTCTTACTCCCGTAACGATGGGCGAGGTGCCGACTGATTCTAAAAACGCGTTAAGTTCCTCGCTCGGCGAAACAGTGGTTGCCAAAAGGCGCTTGATTTCGTTTTCTTTCTGCTCAGAGCGAAGGATAAACGCCTCCCACGCCTCGTCTTTTACAAGGCCTATTTCGCGGCCGGTAGGCATAAGGCGCTCGTCGGCATTGTCCTGACGAAGCAGCAGCCTGTATTCCGAACGCGAGGTCATCATACGGTAGGGGTCGGAGCAGCCTTTGGTTACAAGGTCGTCGATAAGCGTTCCGATATAGGAGCCCGAACGGTCGAGCGTGAGCGGTTGGCGGCCGAGCACCTTGTGGGCGGCGTTTATGCCTGCGATAAGGCCTTGCGCGGCGGCCTCCTCATAGCCCGAGGAACCGTTAAACTGGCCTGCGCCGTAAAGACCTTCTTGCTCCTTAACCTCAAGGGTGTGGTAGAGCGCGGTGGGGTTAACGCAGTCGTATTCGATTGCATAGGCGTTGCGCATTATCTTTATTTTTTCCATGCCCTTAACCGATTTATATATGGCCAACTGCACCTCTTCGGGCAGGCTGGAGGACATACCCTGAAGGTACATTTCCTCTGTATTGAGGCCGCAAGGCTCAACGAATATCTGATGGCGCTCTTTATCGGCAAAGCGAACGATTTTATCCTCAATGCTGGGGCAATAACGGGGGCCTGCGCCCTTAATTTCGCCCGAAAAAAGCGGAGAGCGATGCAGATTGTCGAGAATGATTTTTTTGGTTTCATCGCCCGTATAGGCTATGTGGCAAACCACGCGGTTTTCGCCGTTTTCGGTGGTCGAATAGCTGAAGGGTACGATTTTCGGGTCGCCCTCTTGCACCTCCATTTTTGAAAAATCTATGCTGCTGCGAAGCGCGCGGGCAGGGGTGCCCGTTTTGAAACGGCGAAGCGGCAACGAGAGCTTATAAAGAGCCGCAGACAACTCGGTTGCGGCAAAGGTACCGTCGGGTCCGCCCTCGTAGTTTACCTCGCCTACGTATATGCGGCCGCCAAGAAAGGTTCCGGTTGCCAAAATTACGGTGCGGCTTACGTACTCTGCTCCCAGTTTGGTTACGAGGTGCCAGCCGTCCTCCTCACGGTAAAGGTCGATTACTTCGGCCTGCTTTATATCAAGATTTTCCTGCTTTTCTATAACGTGCTTCATATAGGCGCTGTAGTCACGGCGGTCTATCTGCGCGCGCAGAGAATGTACCGCAGGACCCTTGCCCAAATTGAGCATTCGGCTCTGCAGCATATTTTTGTCGGCCGCCTTGCCCATCTCTCCGCCGAGCGCATCAATCTCGCGCACGAGATGACCCTTGGCGGTACCGCCTATTGAGGGGTTGCAGGGCATATTTCCGACCCAGTCCAGATTTATTGTGAAAATTACGGTGTTTACCCCCAATCGGGCGGCGGCAAGAGCGGCTTCAATACCCGCGTGGCCTGCGCCGATTACGGCAACGTCGTATTTTCCTGCTTGATACTTCTGCATCTTCTTCCTACTTTCCTACACAAAAACGGCTGAACACTTCATCTGCTACCGCATCGGTTACGCGTTCGCCGGTAAGTTCCAAGAGCGCCGAGAGCGCCTCATCCGCACAGATACCGACGGCATCGAGAGTATAGCCGCTGTCCAACGTATCGAGCGCTTCCAAAACGCTCTGTCTTGCACGGTATGCGCAGGCTCGCTGACGCTCGCTTTGCAGTACGGCGCGGTCCGCACCCAGTTCGGCGGTGCCCACAACCTCGGCTATCTTGGCCGCAAGGGCACTGTCGTCCCCCTTTTTGGCCGAAATATATACCTTCTCGAGGGCTATTTCTCTGTCGTCAAGTTTTTGCGGCAGATCGGTCTTGTTTATTACGGCAATGGCAGGGCCTTCACCGATAAGGGCAAGTATTTTACGGTCGTCCTCGCTCATTTCGCGGGAAGAATCGAACACGGCGAGTATTAGCTCGGCGCTTTTTGCACGCTCACACGCCAGCGTTACGCCGATTTCCTCAACCGCGTCACCCGTTTCGCGGACGCCTGCGGTATCGGCCAGACGAAGGGTAAGGTCCCCGACGCGGACCGACTCCTCAATTATATCTCGCGTGGTTCCCGCTATGGGGGTTACAATCGAGCGATTATCGCCCGAAAGAAGGTTCATAAGGGTAGATTTTCCAACGTTAGGAGCGCCGATTATGGCAACCGAAAGGCCCTCGCGAAGGATTTTTCCTTTATCGTAATTTTTAAGCAGCGTATCGAGCGAATCGACCACGAGCGATAGACTTTCGCGGATGGTCTCGGGGTCGAATTCGGGCAGGTCCTCATCGGGATAGTCGGCAAAGACCGACATACCTGCATCCACTGCCAAAAGTTTTTCTCTGATTTTTGCTATTTCGGACGAAATGCGACCGGTTTTGGCCGCCAGAGCCAGACGAAGATCCTGCCCACCCTGCGCCGAAATGATGGACATAACGCTTTCGGCCGCGGCGAGGTCGAGTTTCCCGTTTTCGTAGGCGCGTCTTGTAAATTCGCCGGCCCCTGCGGGAACAGCGCCTGCATCAAGCACTGCGCGCAATAAAAGACGTGTAACGGTGGCGCCGCCGTGAACCGACAGTTCTACCACGTTTTCACCCGTATAGCTTTTGGGTGCAACAAAAATGAGGGCTACAGCTTCGTCAATGTCGCCGTCCCCGTTTCCTACCTTGCCGAGCAACGCGGTATAGCCCTTTGCGTCGGCTATTTTCTTGCCCGAAACCGAGGTAAATACCCGGTCGGCAATCTGTGCCGCATTCTCCCCCGACAGGCGAACGGTGCCTATTCCGCCCTCGCCCTGAGGGGTTGATATTGCCGCAATTGTGGTACTCATTTCGTTATCACCTCAATAAAATATATTATCATATATTTTTCCGCAATTCAATAAAAGCTCAAAAAATATGTAAATTCTCGCATTTTTTCGTTGACTTTTGCGCTTGAAAGTGATAAACTTTCACTGTAATTTTTTAAGGAGGTTACATATTATGAAACTTCACAACGAATATTTAAAAAAGGTATACGAAACCGTTGCCCACAGAAACGCAGGCGAACCTGAGTTTTTGCAGGCAGTTCTCGAGGTTTTGGAATCGTTAGAGCCCGTTATCGATCAGAACCCCGCCTATGAAAAGGCCGGCGTTATTGAAAGAATAGTTGAGCCCGAGCGTATGATCACCTTCCGTGTTCCGTGGGTTGATGACAACGGCACCGTTCAGGTTAACCGTGGTTTCCGTGTTCAGTTCAACTCGGCAATCGGACCCTACAAGGGCGGTCTTCGCTTCCATCCCTCTGTAAACGCATCTATTATGAAGTTCTTAGGTTTTGAACAGACCTTCAAGAACAGCCTCACCGGCCTGCCCATGGGCGGCGGTAAGGGCGGCTCGGACTTCGATCCCCGCGGCCGCAGCGACGGAGAAATTATGCGTTTCTGCCAGAGCTTTATGACCGAGCTTTCCAAGCACATCGGCGCAGATACCGACGTTCCCGCAGGCGACATCGGCGTTGGCGCTCGCGAGATTGGTTACCTCTTTGGTCAGTATAAGCGTCTTCGCAACGAATATGTTGGCGTTTTAACCGGTAAGGGCCGTTCCTACGGCGGTTCGCTTATCCGTCCCGAGGCTACCGGCTTTGGCGCAGTTTACTACACCGTTGAGCTTCTTAAGTCCTTCGGTGAGGATATCAAGGGCAAGACCTTTGCTGTTTCGGGCTTCGGCAACGTTGCTTGGGGTACCGTTAAGAAGGTTACCGAGCTTGGTGGTAAGGTTGTTACCATCTCGGGTCCCGACGGATATATATATGATAAGGACGGCGTAGCAACCGAGGAGAAGATTAACTTCATGCTCGAGATGCGCGCTTCCGGCCGCGACAAGGTTAAGGATTATGCCGATAAGTTCGGCGTTCCCTATTTCGAGGGCAAGCGTCCCTGGGGCGAAAAGGCCGACGTTGTTATGCCTTGCGCAACCCAGAATGAGGTTTCGCTTGACGACGCTAAAAACATTGTTGCTAACGGCGTTAAGTACTACGTTGAGGTTGCTAACATGCCCACAACCGAGGAGGCTGTTGCATACTTAAAGGCAAACGGCGTTGTAATCGCTCCCTCCAAGGCTGTTAACGCCGGCGGCGTTGCTGTTTCGGGTCTCGAAATGAGCCAGAACTCCATGCGCTACAGCTGGACTGCCGAAGAGGTTGATGCAAAGCTCCACCAGATTATGACCGACATCTTCAAGACCTCCTCTGCCGCTGCTAAGAAGTACGGCATGGAGGGTGACCTTATTGCCGGCGCCAACATCGCAGGCTTCGAAAAGGTTGCCGATGCTATGATGGCACAGGGCATTTGCTAATAGCCAAAACGAAAACAATAAAAGCCTTCCCGTTTTGGGAAGGCTTTTTGTTTTTATAGTTTTATAACCTTTTTTAGCGGTGGAGTAATAATCGAGAGAACGATTGTCATCAAAACTGCAGTTAAAATTCCGAGCAGCAGCCGAGTCGGCAGTTCAACGACGAGCAGAACGTATAGCCCTTTTCCGACTCCATAAACATAATAGTTAACGATTAGCGCCAAGGTGTTTAAAAGGGTGACGGCGACCGAGCTTGTAACAACGCCGATTCCAAGGCTCCACGGCTTTGTTCTTCTCTTGAGGGCGACAAAAATGATTCCCATTAAAAAGCCTCTTGCAACCTCGGGCAAAATCCAAAGCGCAGTCATAGCCTCAAGTCCCCACCGCAGTTGGCTGATAAAACTGCCGACGAGGCCGGTTACGGCTCCCCAAACAGGACCTCCGAAAATCGAAACTATGAGTATCGGAAGACCGTTAAACGAAATTTTATGGTTCCCGAGCGGAAGGCTGACGGCGTCCGAAAAATAATCGAGCACGACGAAAATTGCCGCCATCATGGCCGACAGACAGATGAGTTTTAAACGCTTTTGTGTTTTTGACATAAAAATAACCTCCTATTCCCGACATAGTCCGAAATATAGGAAGTTTCCTTTTTCGGCAGCGGGATGCGATAAGCGAACCGCGGAAAACCTTCGTCTTTTCGGCAACTCCCCGTCCGAAAAGCACTTTACGCTCGCATATCTACTCTGCAATTTATGGTGTAATTATACTGCCGTCGCGGTTTTTTGTCAATATATCCTGCCGCGCATATTGTAAATTTTTTTCGTGTATGCTAAAATAGAGAAGATCTGCAAAAAGGAGGCTCTGCCGTGAGCATAAATTTTCGACCCTCGACCCCAAAGGACGAACTGTCGCTGAAGCGTCTGTTTCTCAACTGCTTTGACGATACCTTGGGCTTTGTTAATATGTTTTTCGAGCACCATTTCGTGTGTGAAAACACCCTGCTCGCAGAGGAAGATGACCGCATGGTCGGCATGGCTTTTTTACTGCCCTGCGAGGTAGAAAATGCGCCCTGCTTTTATATTTACGGCGTTTGCGTTGCCTCCGACCGCAGGGGCGAGGGCATAGGCACCCGACTTTTAAACTATGCCGTAAACGTTGCCGAAAACCGCGGCGCAAGGGTGCTTCTGCTGCCCGAAAACGAATCGCTTTTCCCGTTTTACGAAAAGGCCGGATTTTCGCCCTGCGCTTACTATAAAAAGGTGGTTTTCGAGGGCTGTGACACTGCCGAAGCCGCCGAGCTTTTTGAGGTTTCAAGCGAGGAATATAAAGCGCTTCGCGATAAGGGCTTTGAGGGCCGCCGACCCGTTATTTGGGACCGTTCCTCCATCGAATACGCCCTGCTGCACGAAACCTTTTTCGGCGGACGCGCCTTTAAATATAAGGTAGGCGAGGAAGAGGGTGTGCTGCTTTGCGTTCGCGACGGGGGCGAGAGCTTTATTAAGGAAACCTCCGCGAGCGACCGCGCCCTTCCTCTCGTTGCGGCAGCCGCGCAGAAGGCCTTTGGCGGCGACAAAATAACCGCCCTGCTGCCCGGTGACCGTTTTGACCGCCCGTACGCCTACGGCATCGGTTTCACTCAGCCCGTATACTTAAATTTAATGCTTGATTAAAATAAAAAACCGCAGGTGTCGTTACCTGCGGTTTTGATTTTTATTCTTCGGGTTCTACGATTTCAACCTCGATTTCATCGTCGGTTTCAATAAGCTCTACCTCGGGCTTGTCCTCTGCTTCGGCGGCACGCTCGAGCACCTTAATAACGCTCGAAAGATAGCCTGTTGCGAACAGATCACAGGCACCGTCAACGATAAAGGCGATACCGATAAAGCGAACAAAGCCGATTGCCACCATTTCGTGCTTGAAGACGATTATAAAACCGAGAATTGCGCACACAGCGGCGGTGATAAGCACCGTCCACCAACGGTCGGCCCCGCTTTTTGCAAGGGTGATGGCGTTAAGAAGTTTGTAAACGCCGTCCACTACCAGCACAACGCCGAAAATAAGCCAGAGTATATTAGCAATTATGAGCGGCTTAACAAAGAGGAAAATGCCTAGTATCATAAGTAACGCACCAGCTATGAGCGCCGCCCACGAGAGGAAATTTTTCTCTTCAGTTTTGAAGTGGTTTACGGCCGCAACAGCGCCGCAAATAAGGAAAAATGCCGCCACGAGATAACCGAGCATTTCGGTGCTGGCCTTCGGGAAGAAAGCAAGTATAATTCCCAAAACGATGATTACCGCCGAGGAAATGATGTACTCCTTGCGAATGTCTTTAAGGAATTTTGCGAGTTTGCCTTTCATTTTTGTGCGTCCCCTCTCTATTTTTCTTTGTAGTACAGCCTGCAGTGGCAGAAGCCTTCAAAATCTTCGTCGGCTATCTGGGCGCGAAACTCCTCGCACATACAGACGTTTTCTTCGGTTCTCGGCAGCTTGCAGGGACAGTAGCCCTCCTTGCGGCGGAGACCTTCGCGAATTTTTTCTACCACCTGCTTGTCAGGGTTAAAATATATTTTCAAAAAATCCGCCTCCTTTTTATGATTTTATTTTACCATATTTTTTATATAAATCAATACCTTGACATTAAAAATAAAAGTAGTAAACTAAATGTGGCGGAGGTGCTTTTTATGTTTAAATACGAGCTTCATATGCATACGTCGGAAGCAAGTGCTTGCGGCAAAAACACGGTTGACGAGATGATAAGAAAATATCATTCGCTCGGCTTTTCGGGCGCCGTTATCACCAACCACTTTTTCCACGGAAATACCCGCATCGACCGCACCCTCCCGCCCGAGGAATTTGTGCGTCAGTTTTGTGCCCCCTTTTTTGAGGGACAGAAGACCGCCAAAGAACTCGATTTTGACCTGCTTTTCGGCCTTGAAGAAAACTACGGCAGCGGCAAGGAGTTTTTGGTTTACGGCATAACTCCGCAGTTTTTGCTCGAGCACACCTACCTGTTTGCCCCCGAGATGAACAAGCCCCCCTACCGCGAGGAGATGCTTGCGGCCTGGCGCCGCGAAGCCGATAAGTGCGGCGCGGTTATTGCCTTTGCGCACCCCTATCGCGACCGCCCGTATATAACCGACCCCGGCTTTGTGCCCGACCGCTCACCTTTTGACGCAGTTGAGGTCTTTAACCTTTGCAACCGCCCCGAGGACAATGCTCGTGCGGCCGAGGAATACGAAAACAGCGACAAAATTTTAATAGCGGGAAGCGATTTGCACCACACCGACTTTGATGTCGCTTCGGGAGTGGCTTTTTCACACCGCGTGCGCGACGAAATTGCACTAGCGACGGCGCTTAAAAAAGGTGATTTTGAGTTAGTTTTACCAAAAATTTAGCGTTTTAGCGCTTAAAAGCAAAAAAGCGTTGACAAGCGCCGCTTTTTATGGTATTATTCCTTCAAACGTTTTGATGAGGAATAAGCAATTTCTCCCGCAAATCAGAGAGTCGGCGGTTGCTGCGAGCCGACGGAAGGACCTATTGCAAGCTCGCCTCTGAACGGCCGTGCCTAACGGAATTTTCCTATTAAGCCGGACGGTGCCTGACCGTTATTTCGGGGAGTGATATTTGTCACGGTGAGTGGTCGCCTACGGCGGCAAAAAGAGTGGTACCGCAAGATTTTTATGAGTAATTATAAAGATCCTGTCTCTTTAAATTAGAGGCAGGGTCTTATTTTTTTAAGAAATATGCGTTTTCCCTCTTTAAATTTTTATTATTTTATTATATAATATATTGAATATTCCTTTTTAGGAGGCAATTTATGTTAACACTTGATAAAATTTTCCACGCATCGGTAGTGCTGAAGGACATCGTTCGTGCAACACCGGTTGTACGCGCACCCGGCATCGCCGACGAATGTGAACTATATCTAAAGCCCGAAAACCTACAGAACACGGGCTCGTTTAAGCTTCGTGGCTCGGGATACAAAATCGCCATGCTGTCGGAGGAGGAAAAGCGTCGCGGCGTTATTGCCTGCTCGGCAGGAAACCACGCTCAGGGCGTTGCCCTTGCGGCTACCAAGAACGGAATTGATTCGCTTATCTGTCTGCCCGACAGCGCACCAATCTCTAAGGTTGAGGCCACCAAGGCCTACGGCGCCAAGGTTTGCCTTGTTGAGGGCTGCTATGACGACGCTTATCAGCGCGCGCTTGAACTTCGTGACGAGAAGGGTTATACCTTCGTTCATCCCTTTGACGATGAAAACGTTATCGCAGGTCAGGGCACCATCGGTCTTGAAATTGCAAACGACCTTGACGACGTTGATGCCGTTATCGTTCCCATCGGCGGCGGCGGACTTATTTCGGGCGTGGCTTATGCCCTTAAGTCCATCCGTCCCTCGATTAAGATTTACGGTGTTCAGGCGGCAGGCGCCCCCAGCATGTACAACTCGATAAAGAGCGGCAAGATTGAAACCCTTCCGTCGGTTTCGACCATCGCCGACGGTATTGCAGTTAAGCAGCCGGGCGAAAACACCTTTGAAATTATCAAGAATTACGTTGACGATATTGCCACCGTTTCGGAAGACGAAATCGCATCGGCTATACTCGCCCTTATCGAAAAGCAGAAGATGATTGCCGAGGGCGCAGGCGCCGTTTCGGTTGCGGCCGCTATGTTCGACAAGTTCCCGATAAAGGGCAAGAAGGTTGTATCTCTCGTTTCGGGCGGTAATATCGACGTTACCATTCTTTCGCGCGTTATTGAGCGCGGTCTTATGAAGACCGGCCGCACAAGCAGCCTGCTTATCGAGCTTATCGACAAGCCCGGTCAGCTTAAGGACGTTTCGCGCATCATAGCCGATTGCGGCGGCAACGTAACCAGCGTTCACCACGAGCGCAACTCGGCCACCGAGAGTGTTACGGGCTGTTATCTCCGTGTTGTTATGGAGACCCGTAACTACGAGCACGTACAGGAAATCACCACTGCCCTGAAAAACGAGGGCTTCAAGATTGTTGAGGGATAAAAATGGAAGTAAACAAGGTACATACAAATAACGCTCCCGAGGCCATCGGCCCCTATTCGCAGGCCGTAGTTGCAGGAAACTTTGTTTTCACCTCGGGCCAGATTGCAATAAACCCCGCCAGCGGAAACGTTGAGGCCGAGGGAATCGAGGCGCAGACCGAGCAGGTTTGCAAAAATCTTTCCGCCGTGCTATGTGCCGCAGGCAGCGACCTTAGCAAGGTTGTAAAGACCACCTGCTTTTTGGCCGATATGGCCGACTTTGCCGCATTCAACGCGGTATACGCCCGCTACTTTGAGGGTAAGCCTGCGCGCAGCTGCGTTGCCGCAAAGGCTTTGCCCAAGGGCGTTTTGGTCGAGGTTGAGACCATAGCATATATAGATTAAGGAGAATCTCCAAAATGATGGATGCAAGCAAATACGGAGTGGGTTATTTCCGCGCACCCGGCGTACATAACAAATGGGTCGAAAAGGACCATATAGAAAAGGCTCCGCAGTGGTGCAGTGTTGACCTGCGCGACGGCAACCAGAGCCTCGTTATCCCTATGAGTCTTGAGCAGAAGCTCGAATTTTATAAGCTTCTTCTCAAACTCGGCTTTAAGGAAATTGAGGTTGGTTTCCCTGCCGCAAGCGAAACCGAATATGAATTTTTGCGCACTCTTATAGAAAACGATATGATTCCCGACGACGTTACCGTTCAGGTGCTGACACAGAGCCGCGAGCATATCATCCGCAAAACCTTTGAGGCCTGCAAGGGCGCGCCCAACGCGGTTATCCATTTTTACAATTCCACCAGCGTTGCTCAGCGCGAGCAGGTGTTTAAGAAGTCCAAAGAAGAGATCAAGCAGATTGCAATCGACGGTGCGAAGCTGGTTAAAAAACTGGCCGCCGAATACGAGGGCAACTTCCGCTTCGAATATTCGCCCGAAAGCTTTACCGGCACCGAGCCCGAATATGCGCTCGAGGTTTGTAACGCCGTGCTCGATATTTTAGAGCCCTCGGCCGACAACAACGTAATAATTAACCTGCCCGTAACGGTGGCTATGAGTATGCCGCACGTTTACGCAAGTCAGGTTGAATATATGTGTGAAAATCTTAAGTACCGCGAGCACGTTACCGTTTCACTCCATCCGCATAACGACCGCGGAACGGGCGTTGCCGATACCGAACTTGCCCTTCTTGCGGGCGCAGACCGCGTAGAGGGAACCCTTTTCGGCAACGGCGAGCGAACCGGCAACGTTGACATTATCACGCTCGCTATGAATATGTATTCCCACGGTATCGACCCCATGCTCGACCTTTCGGATATGCCAATCATCGTAGAAACCTACGAAAAGTGCACCGGTATGCACGTGTACGAGCGTTCGCCCTATGCAGGCGCGCTGGTGTTTGCCGCATTCTCGGGCAGCCATCAGGACGCTATTGCCAAGGGTATGAACTGGAGAGGCGAAAAGCACCTCCACGGTTGGACCGTTCCCTATATTCCGATCGACCCGACCGATATCAGCCGCACCTACGACGCCGACGTTATCCGCGTAAATTCCCAGAGCGGCAAGGGCGGAATCGGTTATCTGCTTGAGCAGACCTACGGCTACAGCCTGCCGCCTAAGATGCGCGAGCATTTAAGCTACCTTTGCAAGAGCATTTCCGACCACGAGCACAGAGAGCTTAAGGTTGAGGACATTCTTACCATATTTAAGGAAACCTACCTTAACCGTCAGGCTCCCATCTCTATAAAGAAAATGCACTTCACACAGGGCGCCGAGGGCGTTGAACTGTTTATCACCCTCGCGCGCGGCGAAGAATCGCAGACCCTGCACACCGTAGGCAACGGTTCGCTTAACGCCGTATCCACCGCACTCAAAACCTTTACGGGCAAGGAGTGCAAACTGCGCGACTACACCGAGCACAGCCTTGAAGGCGAAGGCTCGAACAGCACCGCCGTTGCTTACATCAGCATTGAGCAGGAAGGTAAGGTTTATTGGGGCGCAGGCGCCGATACCGATATTATCCGCGCAGGTGCCGATGCGCTCGTCAGCGCATACAACTCTCTTTTAAGCTAAGTTTTAGGAGGAACTCTCAATGGGAATGACCATGACCCAAAAAATATTAGCCGCCCATGCAGGACTCGACTCGGTTTCTGCCGGTCAGCTTATTTCTGCCAAGCTCGATATCGTGCTCGGCAACGATATAACAACCCCCGTCGCGGTAAACGAATTTAAAAAGGCCGGCTTTAATTCGGTCTTTGATAAGGACCGCATCGCAATTGTGCTCGACCACTTTGTCCCCAACAAGGACATTAAGGCCGCCGAACAGTCCAAAACCTGCCGCGAATTTGCTTGCAGCCACTGCGTAAGTCATTTTTACGACGTCGGCAAAATGGGAATCGAGCACGCGCTTCTGCCCGAGCAGGGTGTAGTTACCGCAGGCGACTGCATAATAGGCGCCGACTCCCACACCTGCACCTACGGCGCGCTCGGCGCATTCTCGACCGGTGTCGGCTCGACCGATATGGCCGCAGGAATGGCTACGGGTACCGCCTGGTTTAAGGTGCCCTCGGCAATGAAGTTTAACCTCACGGGCAAGCTTCCTGCAAACTGCAGCGGCAAGGACGTTATACTTTACATAATAGGTAAAATCGGCGTTGACGGCGCGCTCTACCGCAGTATGGAGTTCACGGGAGAGGGCGTAAAGACCCTTTCGATGGACGACCGCCTCTGCATCTGCAACATGGCAATCGAGGCAGGCGCCAAAAACGGTATCTTCCCCGTTGACGACGTAACCCTCGAATATATGAAGGGTCGCTGCGAGCGCGAGCCCAAAATCTTCGCCGCAGACGAAGACGCAGTTTATGACAGCGTTATGGATATTAACCTTTCGGATATTACCCCGATTGTTGCTTGTCCCCACCTGCCCGAAAACACCCGTCCCGCTAAGGAACTTTCGGATATTAAGATCGACCAGGTTGTTATCGGCAGCTGCACCAACGGCCGTATGGAAGATATGGAAACCGCATACCGCGTACTTCGCGGCAACAAGGTTGCCGACGGCGTTCGCTGCATTATAATCCCTGCCACCATGCAGATCTACCGCGAGTGTGTTGAGCGCGGCTACGTTACCGCGTTTATAGACGCCGGCGCCGTTGTTTCGACCCCCACCTGCGGACCCTGCCTCGGCGGCTATATGGGAATTCTTGCCGCAGGCGAAAAGTGTATCGCCACCACCAACCGTAACTTCGTAGGCCGTATGGGTCACGTTGAGAGCGAGGTTTATCTCGCATCCCCCGCTACCGCGGCGGCCAGCGCGCTCACCGGCTACATCACCCAGCAGGAGGTATAAAAAATGAATACTCAAGGTAAGGTTTTTAAATACCCCGATAATGTTGACACCGACGTTATTATCCCTGCTCGCTATCTTAACACCCCTAAGGCAGAGGAGTTGGCTCTCCACTGTATGGAGGATATTGACGACACCTTTGTTAAACGCGTAAAGCCGGGTGACGTTATCGTTGCGGGCTATAATTTCGGCTGCGGCTCCTCACGTGAGCACGCTCCGCTGGTTATTAAGACCTGCGGCTGCGGTTGCGTAATCGCCAAGAGCTTTGCCCGAATCTTCTACCGCAACGCAATCAACATCGGTATGCCGATTCTCGAGTGCCCCGAGGCCGCTGAGGCCATCGCCGACGGCGACGAGGTTTCCATCGACTTCACAACCGGCATCATCACCGACGTGACAACGGGCCAAACCTTCAAGGCCGAGCCCTTCCCTCCCTTTATTCAGAGTATTATTGAAAAGGGCGGACTTTTAGCATCTCTGAGAGGTTAAAAAAATGGAAAAGAATATAGCAGTAATCAGGGGCGACGGAATCGGCCCCGAAATAGCAAACGAGGCAATCGGGGTTCTCGACCGCGTAGCCGAGCTTTACGGACATAAATGGAACTATACCGACGCCGATATGGGCGGTTGCGCCATCGACAAATACGGCGACCCCCTGCCGCAGAGCGAGCTCGATAAGTGCCTCGCATCCGACAGCGTGCTTTTAGGTGCCGTAGGCGGCAACAAATGGAACTCGATGCCGGGCGATAAGCGTCCCGAAAAGGGCCTTTTACGTCTTCGCGAGGGAATGGGTGTTTACAGCAACAACCGTCCTGCCAAGATTTGGCCTCAGCTTGCATCCGCTTCTCCCTTAAACGCCGATATCGTCAGCCGCGGCATTGATTTTATTATCGTGCGCGAGCTTATAGGCGGAATCTACTTCGGCAGCCACACCACAAACGAGGTTGACGGCGAAAAGGTTGCGGTGGACGAGCTTCGCTACAGCGAGAGTGAAATTGAGCGCATCGGCCGCATCGGTTTTGAAACGGCACTAAAACGCGGCAAAAAGCTTTGCTCGGTAGAAAAGAGCAACGTGCTTGATTCAAGCCGACTTTGGAAGGCTACAATGCACCGCTTGGCCGAGGAATATCCCGAAGTTGAGCTTACGGATATGCTGGTTGACAACTGCGCAATGCAGATTGTTAAAAATCCTGCCCAGTTCGACGTAGTGGTCACCGAGAATATGTTCGGTGATATCCTCTCGGACGAGGCATCGATGATAACGGGTTCGATCGGAATGATTCCCTCCTCCAGTCTGGGTGACGGCACTTGCGGCCTATACGAGCCTATTCACGGCTCGGCCCCCGACATTGCGGGAATGGACATTGCAAACCCGATAGGCACTATTCTCTCTGCGGCTATGATGCTGCGCTTCAGCTTTGACCTCGCAGATGAAGCTGACGCTATTGAGTCCGCCGTCGGCGCAGTCCTCGACAAGGGTTACCGCACAGCAGACATTATGCCCGCAGACGAAAACGAGCAAAAGAAGTGTCAAAAAGTTGGTTGCCGCGAGATGGGCAACTTAATTAAGGAGAATTTAACGAAAGGAAGATAACATGCTCTTATCAGGCGCAGACATTTTGGTTGAAACTCTGATTGAGCAGGGATGTAAAACCGTTTTCGGATATCCCGGCGGTCAGATACTCAATGTTTACGATTCGCTTTATAAGTATCGCGACAAATTAAATCACGTGCTTACAGCGCACGAGCAGGGTGCGGCTCACGCCGCCGACGGCTACGCTCGCGCAACCGGCGAGGTCGGCGTTGTTATCGCAACGTCGGGTCCGGGCGCGACCAACCTGGTAACGGGAATCGCAACGGCATACCTCGATTCTGTTCCGATGGTTGCCATTACGGGCAACGTTCCCAGTTCACAAATCGGTACCGATAGTTTTCAGGAAATAGATATTACCGGTATTACCCTGCCGATTACCAAACACAACTACTTCGTTGGCCGAATTGAAGATTTGGCCGATACCGTACGCGAGGCCTTTAAGCTCGCCCTCTCGGGCAGACCCGGCCCCGTACTTATTGATATCCCCAAAGATATCCAGATTGCAAAATACGAATACACCCCTGCCGAGCGCGTCGTTCCCGAAGCGCCCCACGCGGCAAGAGATAAGCGCATCGACCAGGCAGCCGCAGTTATCAACGATTCGAAGCAGCCCTTTATCTACTTCGGCGGCGGTCTGCTTGCGAGCGGCGCAAAAGAGGAGCTTTTAGCCCTCGCAGAGAAGCTTGATGCCCCCATCGGCTGTTCGATGATGGGTCTTTCGGGCGTTCCGACCGACCATCCCCGCTTCCTCGGAATGCAGGGTATGCACGGACACTACGCTTCCTCGACCGCAATGCACAACGCCGACTGTATAATCGCGCTCGGTGTTCGCTTTAACGACCGAGTTACGGGCAACCGCGAAAAATTTGCAACACGCGCAAAAATCGTACATATCGATATCGACGGCGCCGAGCTTTCCAAAACCGTTTCGGCCAACGTTGGCCTTCGCGGCGATATTAAGCTCACGCTCGAAAAGCTGATACCCAAACTCTCGGGCGGCCAAAAGCCCGACTGGCAGAAAAAGATTGCCCGCTGGCGAATAGAGGAGAAGGACACCCTCGACAACCGCGCCGGAATGACACCGCGAAACGCAATTTTAACGCTTAACCGCCACTTAAAGTACAACACTCCCGTTGCTACCGACGTTGGCCAGCATCAGATGTGGACCGCGCAGAACATAAGCCTTAAGAATCCCCGCAGATTTATTTCGAGCGGCGGTCTGGGCACGATGGGCTTCGGTCTCGGCGCCGCAATCGGCGCGCAGATAGCAACCGGCGAGAAAACCGTTCTCGTTACGGGTGACGGCAGCTTCGGTATGTGTCTGCAGGAGCTTGCAACCGCAGTTTCACAAAACTGCCCCGTAGTAATTTTACTGCTTAATAACGGCGTTCTCGGAATGGTTCGCCAGTGGCAGACCCTTTTCTTTGATAAACACTATTCGCAGACCGTGCTCGACCGCAAGACAAACTTCGTAAAACTTGCCGAGGCCTTCGGCGCCCACGGCGAGACCGCTACTACGGTAGAGGAACTCGATAAGGCGCTGCTTAACGCCTTCGCGGCCGACGGTCCTTACCTTGTTGAATGTATGATTGACAAGGACGAATTTGTTCTTCCCATGTTACCGCCCGGCGGCAGTATGGACGATATGATTGTAAAGGTGGGTGACTGATATGCAGAGATACACAGTAGCAGTTCTGGTTCGAAACCAGTTTGGTGTGCTTAACCGCGTAACCAGCATGTTCCGTCGCCGCCAGTTCAATATTAACAGCTTAACGGTTAGTGAAACCGAGTCTATCGAGCTTTCGCGAATTACCGTTCAGTTCGAGGGCGAAAAGAACGCAAAGGACCAGCTCGTAAACCAGCTTTACAAGCTGCCCGACGTTTGCTCGGTAAAGGAAATCGAGGGTGAAACCTCGGTAAGCCGCGAGCTTATGCTCATAAAGGTTAAAAACTCGCCCGAGCAGTACCCCGAAATTCGCGCAGCCGCCGAGGCCTTCCACGTGAAGACGGTTGACTACAGCCGCGATTCCATTATGCTCCAGATGACCGACGAAAGCCGTCGCATCGATGATTTCATCCGTCTTATGGATGATTTCGAAATTCTTGAAATCTGCCGAACAGGTGTTGTTTCGCTCGAACGCGGCGACACAACCATCCGCAAGGTAACAATTATATAAACGAAAGAGGTAATCAAAAATGGCAAACAGAATTTTTTATCAGCAGGATTGTGATTTACAGAAGTTAGCAGGCAAGACCGTTGCTATTATCGGCTACGGCAGCCAGGGTCACGCACATGCGCTCAACCTTAAGGAGAGCGGCGTTGACGTTATCGTTGGTCTTTACGAGGGTTCCAAGAGCTGGGCAAAGGCCGAAAAGCAGGGTCTTACCGTTATGACCAGCGCAGAGGCTGCAAAGAAGGCCGACGTTATTATGATCCTCATCAACGACGAAAAGCAGGCAAAGCTTTATAAAGAGAGCATCGAGCCCAACCTCACCGAGGGCAAGACCCTTGCTTTCGCACACGGCTTTAACATCCATTTCGGCTGCATTAAGCCCCCGAAGAACGTTAACGTTATCATGATTGCTCCCAAGGGCCCCGGCCACACCGTTCGCAGTGAGTATCAGGCCGGCAAGGGTGTTCCCTGCCTTATCGCCGTTCATCAGGATGCTACCGGCGACGCTTGGGATATCGGCCTTGCATACGCTCTTGGTATCGGCGGCGCACGCGCAGGCGTTCTTGAAACCAACTTCCGCACCGAGACCGAAACCGACCTCTTCGGTGAGCAGGCTGTTCTTTGCGGCGGCGTTTGCGCACTTATGCAGGCAGGCTACGAGACCCTCGTTGAAGCAGGCTACGATCCCCGTAATGCTTACTTCGAGTGCATCCACGAGATGAAACTTATCGTTGACCTTATCTATCAGAGCGGCTTCAAGGGCATGCGCTACTCCATCTCCAACACCGCTGAATACGGCGATTATATCACCGGTCCGAAGATCATCACCGATGAAACCAAGAAGGCTATGAAGAAGGTTCTTTCCGACATTCAGGACGGCACCTTTGCCAAGGACTTCTTGCTCGATATGTCCGACGCAGGCGCTCAGGTTCACTTCGGCGCTATGAGAAAGCTCGCTGCTGAGCATCCTTCCGAGATCGTTGGCGAGGATATCCGCAAGCTCTACAGCTGGAACGGCGAAGACAAGCTTATCAACAACTAATAATTATAATTCGGGGAAGGCTCTTTCGGGTCTTCCCCATAACCGCCTTTTGAAAGGAACTTTTATATGAAAAGTGACGCTATAAAGCACGGCGCAGGAAACGCTCCTCACCGCGCACTTTATCATGCTCTCGGAATGACCAAGGAGGAACTCGACCGTCCCCTTATCGGTATCGTCAGCTCCTATAACGAAATCGTTCCGGGACACATGAACATCGACAAGATTACCGAAGCCGTTCGCCTTGGTGTTGCCATGGCAGGCGGTACCCCCATCGTGTTCCCTGCCATTGCCGTTTGCGACGGTATCGCTATGGGTCACGAGGGAATGAAATATTCGCTCATAACTCGCGACCTTATTGCCGATTCGACCGAGGCTATGGTTCGCGCGCACGGCTTTGACGCCCTTGTTATGATTCCCAACTGTGATAAAAACGTGCCCGGCCTTTTAATGGCTGCAGCACGCCTTAATATTCCCACCATTTTTGTAAGCGGCGGCCCGATGATGGCAGGCCATGTTGACGGTCACAAGACCAGCCTTTCCTCGATGTTCGAGGCGGTTGGCGCTTATTCCGCAGGCAAGTGCACCGAAAAAAAGCTTACCGAATACGAGTGCAAGTCCTGCCCCACCTGCGGTTCCTGCTCGGGCATGTACACCGCCAACTCCATGAACTGCCTTACCGAGGTTCTCGGTATGGGCCTTCGCGGAAACGGCACCATTCCGGCTGTTTATTCGGCTCGAATCGAGCTTGCAAAGCACGCAGGTATGAAGGTTATGGAGCTGTGGGAGAAGAATATCCGTCCGCGCGATATTATGACCGAAAAGGCATTTATGAATGCCCTTACGGTTGATATGGCGCTCGGCTGTTCGACCAACAGCATGCTCCACCTGCCCGCTATCGCTCACGAATGCGAGATTGATATAAACCTCGACATTGCAAACGAAATCAGCTCCAAGACGCCTAACCTCTGCCACCTTGCACCTGCAGGTCGCACCTATATGGAGGAGCTTGACGAGGCCGGCGGTGTTTACGCCGTTATGAACGAGCTTAATAAAAAGGGTCTGCTTAATACCGACTGCATAACCGCAACCGGCAAGACCGTAGCTGAAAACATCGCGGGCGCAATCAACCTCGACCACAACGTTATTCGCCCTATTGATAACCCCTTCAGCGAAACCGGCGGTATTGCCGTGCTTCGCGGCAACCTCGCTCCCGACGGCTGTGTTGTTAAGCGCAGCGCAGTAAGCGAAAAGATGCTTCGCCACGAGGGTCCCGCCCGCGTATTTGAAAGCGAGGAAGAGGCTCAGGCCGCTATAAACGCAGGTCTTATCAACCCCGGCGACGTTGTTGTTATCCGTTACGAGGGTCCGAAGGGCGGTCCCGGTATGCGCGAGATGCTTAATCCCACCTCGGCAATTATGGGTATGGGACTTGGCGAGAGCGTTGCCCTCATTACCGACGGTCGCTTCAGCGGCGCAACCCGCGGCGCCTCTATCGGTCACGTTTCGCCCGAGGCTGCAAGCGGCGGTCCCATCGGCATCGTTCGCGAGGGTGATATCATAAGCATTGATATCCCCGAAAACCGTCTTGAAATAAAGATTTCCGACGAGGAATATGCCGAGAGAATGAAGAATTTCGTTCCTAAACTGAAGCCTCTTTCGGGATACTTAAAGCGCTACGCTGCCGCCGTTTCGAGTGGCGCCACCGGCGCAATCCTTAACTAAGGACTGGTTTTTATGAATTTATCCGAACTTCAAAAAAGACTGTTTTCTCTTTCGGTCTTCAGGCGCCTTCTCGACGATGAGGTGCTCGAATGCCTTTTGCTCTACCTCTCGCAGGTGGGCGGCGACGAGCTCGCATGCGTTTCGGCATATTCGGAGCTTGTGTCGCGCCTTTATTCGGTCGGCGGCAACCTCACCGAATACGTAAAGACCTTAGTCTATAACGACGAAAACGTATATATCAGAACCGTCGGCAGCGGAAAAACACCCGACGAAAACCTTTCCCGCGCCGTAAAGGAGGAGCTTATAACCCTTTCGGCCGTGGCATCCTTAACACCCGACGAACTTATAGGCAACGGCCCCGACTATCTGCCGAAGTTTTCTTCTCAAAGGGTTGATTTAGAGGCGGCCTACCTTGAACGCGCCGAAAACATCGGCAAATACGGCTACGGCATCTACGCCAAGCACCGTATGTTCTACCTGTCGGACGACGGAAAGATTACCCCCGTTTACCATCCCGACCCGGTGGCGCTTTCGAGCCTTGTCGACTATGAGCGCGAGCAGAAAATCATTCTCGATAATACTCGCGCGCTGCTTTCGGGCAAGCCGGCCGCAAACATCCTGCTTACGGGTGATGCTGGCACGGGTAAATCCTCTACCGTTAAGGCTATCGTTAACGAACTGTGGAACGAGGGCCTTCGCATCCTTGAGGTGCGCAAGGAACAGCTTCACTCTATCCCTGCCCTGCTTGACGAACTAAACGCCAACCCCCTTAAGTTTATACTGTTTATCGACGACCTTTCCTTCGGCAAGGATGACGATAACTACAGCGCCCTTAAGGCGATTTTAGAGGGCTCGGTATCGGCCAAGTCGCAGAACGTTGCAATCTATGCAACCAGCAACCGCCGCCATCTCGTAAAAGAGAGTTTTGCCGACCGCGAGGGCGACGATATCCACTTTAACGATACCCTGCAGGAGATTTTATCGCTTTCCGACCGTTTCGGAATCCGAATTACCTTCCGCCGACCCGACAAGGCGACCTATCTTGACATTGTCAGAAGCCTTGCCGTTCAGCGCGGCCTTGATTTCGAGCCGCAAAAGCTCTATCAGGATGCCGAGCAGTTTGCTCTTGCTCGCGGTGGCCGCAGTCCCCGTGCCGCAAGGCAGTTTGTTGATTCGTTGCAGTCAACCGACGGCGAAGGAATCAATATAATGTAAAACAAAAGCCTTCCCAATCGGGAGGGCTTTTAATTTTAATGTAGGCTAACTTTCTTCAAGCATGAAGAAAGTTACAAAGAAATGCTGGGGGAAGGGGGCTTTTCGATCGCCCCCTTAGTTCGCAGGAAAAGCACGATAACATTCGCATTTCTGCTCGGTCGCACGGCGGCCTGCGGCGTGAAATGCGGAGTGTTTTTATTGCCGCTTTCCTTTATCTTGCTCTCTTTATCCCCTTCGCCAAGCTCCGCTTGACCGCTCAAAAGCCAATAATAAAGGAAACCACCCGAACGACCGGCTATGGTGGGTCGAGGGCGACAGCCTTCGTCGTTCAGGGGTGTGCGAGGGGAGAAAAAAGACGTCTGCGTTAAAAAGGTTTATTTCGGCGAAAGACGTTTCGCCGAAATGTTTTCCAAAAGACTTTTCCTTCCCGAGCGAGGGGGGATCGAAACCCCCTTAGCGCGTCTTTGTTTCCTTTCTCCGCGCAACGAGAAAGGAAACGCCCCCGCGGCGTGAGCGGTAGTTTATAAAAACTAAATGAAAACAGAAAGCCCTCCCAAAAACGGGAAGGCTTTTACTTTTAATCCAAATCTAAAAAGAAATCATCAAAAGAGCAATTATAAATTTTCTTTAGTTTTACAAGAACACTTGCACGAATATTCAGCTCTCCGCTTTCATATTTCGCATAGGTTGTTCTTCCAATATCGCAGCCTTGTCGCTGCAGTTCTGCACACAGCTTTTCTTGCGAAAGACCTGCCGCATAACGAAGGCGGCGAAGGTTATCGCCCATATTCAAATCGCGTCTTATTTTTTGTTCCATCAAGACACCTCTCCAACGGTTTTGACCAGTATTGGTTGCAACTATTGGTATTGTATGCTATACTGAAACAAAATATTGACCGCTATACTGGTCAACTTTGGGGTGGTTACTTGGTCTGCACGTTTTTTGGTCACAGAAACACAGAGGCCGAAATTGAAACGGAGTTGCGCAATATAATTACTGACTTAATTATCAATAAAAACGTGACGCTTTTTTACGTTGGCAACAACGGCCGTTTTGATTTCCTCGTGAGGAGCATTTTAAAAGACTTAAAGGAAACGCACACCCACATTAAATACTATGTCGTTTTGGCATATTTGCCATCTGAAAAAACCAAATCTGACGTCATTGATTTTTCTGATACCGTTTATTTTTCTCTGCCAAAAAACACTCCTCCGCGTTTTGCAATCGACAAGCGAAATCGGCTAATGATAGAAAAGTCCGACTACGTAATAACACACGTTAAAACTGTTTTTGGCGGAGCGGCAAAATATAAAGAAATAGCTGAAAAGAAAAACAAAATAGTAATTAATATTTAAAAGCCTTCCCAACAATGGGAGGGCTTTTAGTTTTAATGTGGGCTAACTTTCTTCAAGCATGAAGAAAGTTACAAAGAAATGCTGTGGTAAGGGGGCTTTTCGATCGCCCCCTTAGTTCGCAGGAAAAGCACGATAACATTCGCATTTCTGCTCGGTCGCACGGCGACCTGCGGCGTGAAATGCGGAACACTTTTATTGTCATTTTGCTTTTATCTTGCTCTCTTTATCCCCTTCGCCAAGCTCCGCTTGACCACTCAAAAACTAATAATAAAGGAAACCACCCGGACGACCGGCTATGGTGGGTCGAGGGCGACAGCCTTCGTCGTTCAGGGGTGTGCGAGGGGAGAAAAAAGGTGTCTGCGTTAAAAAGGTTTATTTCGGCGAAAGACGTTTCGCCGAAATGCTTTCAAAAAGACTATTCCTTCCTGAGCGAGGGGGGATCGAAACCCCCTTAGCGCGTCTTTGTTTCCTTTCTCCGCGCAACGAGAAAGGAAACGCCCCCGCGGCGTGAGCGGTAGTTTATAAAAACTAAATGAAAATATAAAAGCCTTCCAAAAAACTGGAAGGCTTTGTTTTTATGCGTTATACAGTTTTTCGCTTGCGAAACGGGTATCGGTTGTTACGTTCATGCGCATCTTGCGGAGAACCGATTCATCACCCGAATTCAGAATATGGGTCGAATGCAGTTCGCAGCCGCGAAGTTTAGGCAGCTGCTCAACCGCCCTCTTTGCAACGGGGTCTGTAACCGCGCAGATGTAAAGCGCCGAAAGTACGTCATCGGTCTTGAGCACGCTGATGCCGCTGCTGCTGCCGCCCAAAAGCTCGTTCTTAAGCGAAAGCAGAGGTTCGAGTACGGCGGGACTCATAAGAAGGGTCGATTTAGGTATATCGGCCAGCACCTTAATACTGTTTAAAAGGGCGCCGCTCGACGCACTCATAAGCGTCGAAGCCTTACCGGTTATAACGCGGCCGTCGGGCAGTTCGATTGCCGCCGCAGGCACGTTGCCGCAGGCAGCGCTCTTGCGACGGGCAGGCGCTACAACAGGACGGGCGTCCTCGGTTATTTCAAGCTGCTCCATTATGTTGCGAAGCTTGAGCACCGTTTCAATCGGCTCCTTGCCCTGCTTATGGTCGGCAAGGCCGCGCAGATATCTGCGAATAACCTCTTGGCGGCTGGCCTCGCGGCAGGCTTCGTCATCAAAAATTCCGTAGCCGGCCATATTTACGCCCATATCGGTGGGGCTGCAGTAAAATTTATCGTCACCCGTAATCTTGGTGAGGATACGGTGTACTATCGGGAAAGCCTCAACGTCACGGTTGTAGTTAACGGTGGTAACGCCGTAGTGCTCGAGATGATAGGGGTCGATCATATTAACGTCCTGCAGGTCGGCCGTTGCGGCCTCGTATGCAAGGTTAACGGGATGATTAAGCGGAATATTCCAGATGGGGAAGGTTTCGTACTTGCCGTAGCCTGCGGTTATGCCGCGCTTGTACTCGTGATACACCTGAGAAAGACAGGTTGCAAGCTTGCCGCTTCCGGGACCCGGCGCGGTTACAACAACCAGCGGCTTGGTGGTTTCAATATAGGGGTTGGCGCCGTAGCCCTTGTCGCTTACGATGTAATCAACGTTGTGGGGATATCCCGGGATGGGCTTGTGCACGTAATACTTTAGGCCGCGGGCATCCAACACGCGCATAAACTGGTCGGCTGCGGGCTGGCCGCCGTATTTGGTGATAACTATGCTGTTTACCTCGATGTTCATTCCCTTAACAAGGTCGATTTGGCGAAGAAGGTCCATATCGTAGCTGATGCCGAGGTCGGCGCGAATCTTACTTTTTTCAATGTTTTCGGCCGAAAGGCAGAAAATGATTTCAACCTGGTCCTTCATGGTCTGCAGCATACGAATCTTGGCATCGGGCTCAAAGCCGGGCAGAACTCGCGACGCGTGGAAATCGTCAAAAAGCTTGCCGCCGAACTCAAGGTACAGTTTACCGTTAAAACGGGCTATACGGGAGAGAATGTTCTCTCGCTGCTTGTCCATATAAAGTTGGTTGTCAAAACCCTTTTTTTGCATAGTGTCACCCCATCTCAAATCACAACTAATTGTATCACAATCTGTCGCTTACTGCAACCGAAAACTACAAAATTTTTATCTTACGCGGAAGGCTTTTGTGGTGTAGCCGGTTGCCTGCTTGAAATATTTAAGAAAATGATTGTAATCCGAAAATCCAACCTTCTCGGATATCTCGGAAACGGGCAGGTCGGTGGTCTGCAGTAGCTCTATCGCCTTGTTAACACGGTAGGAAAGCAGATACTTATGTAACGACATACCCGTGTGCTGCACCACCAGATGATTTATATAATTGGGATGGTAGCCGAAAAGGCGACCGAGCGTAATATTGTCGAGCTCTTCGGCGTGGTGGTCGGCTATATACTGCAGCACCTCGTTCACCTTGCCCTTGGAGCGACGAATATTATCGCGCTCGAGCATACATTCGCGCATGGTCTCGGTAAGGACCGAAACGAAAAGACCCGAAATTTTGGTCTCGTAAAAGGAACGTCGCGCGTCGAACTCGCGGCAGATATCCTTTATGGGCTCCTCCAAAAGGTGCATATTATTTATATGTATAACGCGGTTGAGAATAACGGCGTCTGAAAACGACACCTGCTCGAGCACCGCCGAGGGGTTGAAATCTGCTCCCGCAGGAGGAATAGGCGCCGAAAGACAGCTGTTTTTTGCCGTGTAATCGAAGTTAAAGCCTAAAAGGAGCATCTCGCTGTCTGCCTCGCTCTCGAGCGAATAGGTGTGGCCCGAGCGCCATATTATTATGCAGCCCTTTTTCATCGGGTAGGCTTCGCCGTCGACCGTTATCACCCCGCCGCCGCCGCCGCAATAGAAAAACCGATTGTCATAGGCGGTAAGATTTTTAAAGGCCGATAACTCGGTCACAACGAGTCGCTGGGCGTAGCGGATAAAGGGTTTGATTTCGCTATACAAAAGTGAGTTTGTCATAGCCGTTCTCCTCGTAATGTTTATTTTCGACAGTTTAATATTTAACAAGGCTCTTAAATATTATACCTCTTTGTGTTATAAATGCAATATAAAATCTTTGATTGGGAAGGAAATTATTATGATCGAAAGAAAAAATCCCCGCACCGGACGCGTTGGTTTCTACTCTGTTGCACACGCAACCTATTGGGATCAGTTCCCCGGACTGCTCGATAATATGATGGTTTACCACAACGACACCATTAAGCTCATTGAGTCCTTTGGCGTTGAGGTCGTTGACTACGGCATGATCGATTCCAGCGAGAAGGCATACGACGCCGTTGCCAAAATGCAGGGTGACAAGCTTGACGTTCTTTTCACCAATATGATTACCTACGCCACCAGCTCGGTTTTCGCCCCCATCGTTCGCGAGATGAATATCCCCGTAGTTTTAGTTGCTCTTCAGCCTCTTAAGGCTCTCGACTATAACAAGGCCTGCACCTTTATGCAGCTCGAAAACGATAACATCTGCTCGGTTCCCGAGTTTACCGGCGTTGCCATCCGTATGGGCAAGAAGGTTTCTGACGTTGTTATCGGCACCCTCTACGATGAAAACGACCCTGCTCACGAGGAACTTCGCGAGTGGTGTGAAATCGCAAAGGTTCTGCATTCCTTAAAGGGCGCTCGTATGGGCCTTATGGGTCACGTTCTTGAGGCTATGTACGATATGCACGCCGACCCGACCGCTATTTCCAGCGCCTTCGGCGTTCACGTTCCGCTTATCGAGATTGACGACGCAGTTGCCTGCTTCGAGGCCGTAACCGACGAGGAAATCGCCGCCAAGACCGAGATTATCAAGGCAGAGTTCGAAATGCCCGACCCCAAGAGCGACCCCGTTACCCGCAAGCTTACCGATAAGGACCTTTACGAATCGGCTCGCGGTGCTGCAGCGCTTGACCGCCTGGTAGAAAAGTTCGGTCTTACCGGCCTTGCCTACTACTACGAAGGTCAGCCCGACACTATTCAGCGCCGTGTTGCTACCTCCTTCATCGTTGGTAACTCCATTCTTAACGCACAGGGCACCCCCATGTGCGGCGAGTTTGATATCAAGACCTGCATCGCTATGCTTATTATGGACCGTCTTAACATCGGCGGCAGCTTTGCAGAGCTTCATCCCTTCGATTTCGCCGAGGACTTTATCCTTATAGGCCACGACGGACCTCACCACCTTGCAATCGCAAACGGCAAGCCCATTCTCCGCAGCCTTACAAAGTTCCACGGCAAGCCCGGCAGCGGCGCTTCGGTTGAGTTCAAGCTCAAGGAAGGCCCCATCACCATGCTCGGCATAACCCAGACCGAGACCGGCGCATTTAAGTTCGTTATCGGCGAAGGTTATTCCAAGGAGGGCCCCATTCCGCCCACCGGCAACACCAACACCCGCGGCTTCTTCGAGCCCAACACCCGTGATTACATCAAGGCTTGGGTTATGGAGGGTCCGACCCACCACTACGCACTCGGCATCGGCCACCACGCCAAGACCTTAAAGAAGATTGCCGACGTTCTCGGCATCGAATCGGTTGTTGTTAAACTTTAATAAACGAAAAAAAGAGGAGTTTTCCACGGAAAACTCCTCTTTTTTGTTTGTACAAAAGCTATAAAAAAGTTGTATAAAATTTTACTTGCTTTTTGTTTTTTTTGTGATACAATAAGTGATATTATTTTATAACGATAGGAGATTTTCGGTATGGAAAATGAAGTATTGGACATAGCGGCAAAATTTGCAACTATGGAACCGACAACCAAATTAATGCTTGAACTCGTCCTTCGCATCACTATAGCCTGCCTTTGCGGTGCTATAATCGGTCTTGAGCGTACCGTTCGCTTAAAGGAAGCCGGCATAAGAACGCATACAATCGTTGCCCTCGGCGCCGCCCTTATGATGGCCGTTTCTAAGTACGGCTTCTACGATATGCTCGTATGCGGCGTAAACGTTGACGGCTCGCGTATCGCTTCCTGCGTTGTAACGGGAATATCCTTCCTCGGTGCAGGCGTTATCTTCGTCCGAGGTAATTCTATTAAGGGCCTTACCACCTCGGCAGGTATCTGGGCTACTGCGGGTATCGGTCTTGCTCTCGGCGCAGGCCTTTATATCGTTGGTATTGCTGCAACCCTGCTGCTTGCCATCATTCAGCTCGTACTGCACAAGTTTATCGGCCGTCTTGACAGTCTTGTAGCCGCCGATATTTCGATAACCGCTATCTACTCGCCCGATATTATCGATAGGATAAGCAAAGAGCTCGAAAAGCGCGGCCTTGAAATCCACCGCTGTCACGCAACCAAAAATGCCGACAACACCGTAACCTTTAAGCTTACCGTTAAGTCTACGAAGGAAATTCCCTTCTCGGATTTGGTTGACATCTTTGAGCACAACGAAAATATCGTTGGCTTCTCTATCTAAAGAAAAATCCCCTCGGTTACGACCGAGGGGTTGTTTTTTTATAATGCGTAAAAAATTATGCCGATAAACTGTAAAAAACTGCCCGCTATAACAAACAGATGGAAAACCGAGTGCATATAGCGCACCTTTTTGCCGACGCCGTAAAGCACCGAACCGACGGTATAGGCAATTCCGCCTGCGAGAATCCATAAAAATCCGTCCATGGTGAGGGCCGCTATGGTGGGCTTGATGGCCATTATTATGCACCAGCCCATACCGATGTAGCAAACCATCGAAAAGGTCTGATATTTTTTAAGGTCAATCGCCGTAAGGGTAACCGCAAGCGCCGTAAGACCCCACTCGATTCCGAACACGACCCACGCAACCGCAGGGCTTTGCCTGCGCATGGCGCATAAAAGTATGGGGGTATAGGTGCCGGCTATCAAAAAGTATATCGTGCAGTGGTCAATCACCTGCAGCACGCGCTTTGCCATTCCGTCGCGAAGGCCGTGGTAGACGCTCGACATAGTATAAAGGGCAACCATCGAAACGCCATAAATACTGCAGGCGACTATCGCCCAAACGTCACCGCGCAGGGCCGACAGAGCAACCGAGGATACCAGCACGGCAATACCCAGCGCTCCGCCCACGATATGGCTTATCATATTAAACAGCTCCTCGCCGCGAGTATAATCGGGCAGAGGTCTGTTTGCGAGTTTTGTTCGTGTCATTCTATCTATCCTTACCAACAAAGAAAAGTGCGAGGGTTCCGGGACCCGAATGTGCTCCTATAAATGCTCCGAGACAGTTAATATAAACTTCCTTGACGCCGAAGCGCTCCTTAACCATTTGAGCCATGGTCTCTGCATCCTCAAGGCAGTCGCCGTGGCAGATAAATACGGGGGTGTCGGCAGTAACGTTTTCTGCGCTCTTTCCCATATAATCAACCATTGCTTCGATTGCAGCCTTTCTGCCGCGAGCCTTCGCTACAACGCTTAATTTTCCTTCGTAATCAACGTGCAAGAGCGGCTTAATGTTAAGCAGAGAGCCTACGAAAGCCGTAGTTGAGCTTACTCTGCCGCCGCGCTTTAAGAAATAAAGGTCGTCAACCGTAAAACGGTGAACTATGTTGTTCTTAATTTCCTCTGCATAAGCGTATACCTCTTCGGCCGATGCGCCGGAAGCCTTCTTCTGTGCGCAAAGGTATACGAGAAGGCCGTGACCGAGCGATGCGCAAAGGGTATCGACAACGTAAATCTTGCGATCGGGGTACTCCTCTGCCAGCTCCTCGGCTGCAAGACGCGCGCAGTTATAGGTTGCGCTGAGTCCCGAAGAAAATCCGAGGTGAACTACGTCGTTTCCCTTCTCAAGTTCCGCACGGAACAGCTCCTCGTATACCGAGGAGTTGATTGCGGCGGTCTTTGCAGAGCCTCCCTCTCGAAGATATTTATAGAAAGTTTTGGTATCTATGGTCTTGCCGGTGTGCTCGGTGCCGTCGGCCAGGGTAAAGCCGCCCTCTGCCACAACAAGGCCGAGCTCTGCTATCTTTTCATCCGAAAGATCGCAGGTGGAATCGGTAATAATCGTATAGTTGTTCATCGAAAAACTCTCCTTCGGCGCATCGCCAAAATTATTTCCCCTACATCATACTATTTATTCCCAAAAAAGTCACTGAACACACAAAAAACCCGTTGTAGAATTAAAAAAGCCCACTCTACTGCCGGTAGAATGGGCTCTTTAAACGGCTTAAAACAGCGGTTTTTAATATATTTGTTTTTCGTGTAGCAATTGTGAAAGTGCGGCGAGCTGCTCCATCGTTAGCTTTTCTGCGCGAACAGTTTCGGGCAGGGAAAGCTCGTTTAAGCACTCGGCAAGGGCGCTTTTTTCTATATGGAGCGTGGAAGAAACGGTGTTAAGCAGTGTCTTTCTCCGCTGGGCGAAGCAGGCCTTTATAAGGGCAAAGAACTTGTCCTCGTCGGGCACCGCCACGGGCGGCTGCTTACGCACCGAAAGACTGATTACGGCGCTGTCAACCTTGGGCGGAGGCATAAAACTGTCCCGTCCTACACCGAAAAGAATCTCGCCTTCGGCATAGTAGTTTACCGCAACGGTAACCGCGCCGGCCTCACGGGATGACACCTCGGCGCACAGACGCTCGGCGGCCTCCTTCTGGACCATAACCACGATTTTTTCAATCGGCAGGCGGCTTTCGAGCAGCTTCATAATAATGGGGGAGGTTATATAATAAGGTAGGTTCGCACAAACCGAGACGCGGCTGCAGTCGGCAAAGTTCTCGGCTATGAGGGCGTGAAGGTCGAGCTTCATCGCATCGCCGAAAATCACCTTAACGTTTTCGAGGTCACAAAGCGTCTGCGCAAGGATAGGCTCAAGGCTTCGGTCGAGTTCAACCGTAACCACCCGTTTTGCAACGGCGCCGAGCTCACGCGTCAGAACGCCGATGCCGGGGCCTATTTCGAGCACGCCGGTATCCTTATCCGCTACCGCCTCGGCCATACGGGGGCAGACGGTATTATCGATTATAAAGTTTTGTCCCAGACTTTTTTTAAAGAAAACGTCGTTTCCCATCAGCTTTTTGACGGTTGCAGCGTTTGCAAGCTCCACTTTGCTCACCCCTTTTACTCAAAGTATGATATCACATTTTACCCTCTTTTACAAGCGACAATAACTTTTTTCTCTTCCTTTATTGCTTTCGCCATAAACTTGTGATATAATTACCCTGTATTATAATCACAGGAGTATATAAAATGGAACAGAAAATTATAGATGCAGTTTTGGGCGAGATTCGTCCCACACTTACCGATAACGGTTATACCGAAAAGGACGGTGTCTTCACAAACGACAGCCGCGCCGTAAAGGTTGAATATGACGAGAGCCGCGAACTCTTTAACCTGCTTACCGCAGAGGTTACCGCAGGCGAGGTTGGCTCCTATTCTGTTGCCGCCTGCTACCTCTTCGACTCTACCCAGCGCGAAAGTGACGCTGTAGCGGTTGGTATCGACTTTAACGATACCGTAACCTCCCTTTTAGGTATCAATCCCCGAAAGTCCCGTCGTGCAAACGATATTTCTCTCCCCCAGAAGAGCGGCGGCGATACCGCAGACATAGGCGAGCTCTGCAACAAAATTCTTGCTATCTTCCCTGCATATAAGGACCTTTATAAGGAGCGTATGGCAGAGGATGGCGAATTCCTCTACATAAACTTCTTCCTCGAGACCGCAGCAAAGGAAATCGCCCAGCTGCTTGAGGAAAACAATAAGAAAAAGCTTAAGAAGATTTACGATTCCTTAAACGACCTTTACGTTCGCGGTGACCGCAACGTCGGCAACACCGTTATCGTTGTTATCCTCGGCGGCGCCATTAAGGGCGACCCGGTAAAAACCGCCGCCATGCTCGAAGGACTTGAGGATTTCCCCTATCTTAAAAAGCCCGTTCGCCACATTGCCATGCGCACAAGAAAGGACCGCTTCTTACGCGAAATATACGGTCTGGATGCATAAAATTTTAGTCGATCCGCAGAAATATTCTGCGGATCTTTTTTTATTACAAAAATAACAAAAAATTAACCTTTTTCGCACCAAAAAATGTTGTTATGTAAATTATAATAACCTAAAAAATAATTCAACTTTTCCACTAACATTTCCACTTTTTAAGGGGTTCTCAAACGATTTAATCGCGTTTTTCACTGCAAAAGTGTTAATAACTCGGTTAATAAGTTTAACTACTTCCCACAAAATAATAACTTTTTGAAATACATTATGTAAACCTCAGGAGAAAAAATTTATTCGTAATTTGTAACAAAAAAGAAGGGCCTATATAGCCCTTCTTTTTTACCATTTTTCTCCTGCTATACGATGTGCCAGATTGGTAAGCTCATCGTTGTTATAAAACTCAACCGTAAGGGTTCCCTTTCCGTTTTCGGAAACCGAAATCTTTACGGGACGGTGTAATGCATTTTTAAGCGCAATTTCCACTTCGCTATAATATTTATCCTTACGAAGCTGGGTTGCCTTCTTCGGCTTTTCGGTCATTTTTGCAAGGCCCTCTATCTGGCGAACCGAAGCGCCCTGTCGGGCCAGGGCCAAAAGACCTGCTCTGCGCTCGGCAGGTGCAGAAAGGAGCGCCTTTGCATGGCCGGTTGTTATCGAACCCTCGCGGAGCGCGGCAAGCGAATCGTCGTCGAGCGCCAAGAGGCGAAGTGCGTTTGCAATTGCGCTGCGCGATTTGCCTACGCGTCCCGCGGCCTCCTCCTGCGTAAGACCGTATGTATCTATAAGCGATTTAAATCCCAAAGCCTCTTCAACGGGGTTTAAATCCTCTCGCTGAAGGTTTTCGATAATCGAAACCTCCATCGTTTTACGATCGTCCATATTCTTTATAATTACCGGCACGGTGGTAAGCTCGGCCAGTCGGCTTGCGCGCCAACGGCGTTCGCCCGCGATTATCTGGTAGGTTCCGCTTTCGGTGGGGCGAACCAGTATCGGCTGCAGCAGTCCGTGCTCACGAATGCTGTCGGCCAGTTCGGCTATCGACTGCTCGTCAAAATCACGGCGCGGCTGATTTTTATTAGGCTCAATCTCGGTGAGGCGCACCTCGAGAATGCTGTCGGAATCTGTATTATTTTGGTTAAAAAGGGAATCAAGACCTCTTCCGAGTCCGCTTTTTTTCATAAAACCCCTACTTTCTGTTGTTCTTCAAAAATTCTTTTGCCAATTTGTTGTAGGCGTCGGCGCCCTTTGAGCGTTTATCAAAATACTGGATAGGCATTCCAAAACTCGGCGCCTCCGATAGGCGGACGGTTCGCGGAATGGCGGTTGCATAAAGCTTTTTGGCAAAATACTTTTTTATTTCGCCCACTACCTGCTGTGTCAGGTTAAGGCGTCCGTCAAACATGGTAAGCACAACGCCCTCAAGCTCGAGCATCGGATTGTAGGCGCGCTTTACCTGACGGATTGTTGCCATCAGTTGCGAAAGTCCCTCCATTGCGTAGAACTCGCACTGAATGGGGACAAGCACCGAATCGCTGGCGTTAAGCGCATTGATGGAAATAAGGCCGAGCGACGGCGGACAATCAATAAATATAAAATCGTAGCGCTCGCGAAGCGGCAAAAGCGCAGTCTTGAGGCGGCTTTCACGGCGATCAAGCTCGGTTAGCTCGATCTCTGCTCCGGCGAGGTCACTTTTAGACGGAAGCACCGATACGTTTTTATACTCGGTGGCAATTATTGCGCTGTCAGCCGAGGCAGTACCGATAAGCACCTCGTAGGACGAGAGCGTTTTCTGCTTGTTTATTCCAAAGCCGCTGGTGGTATTTCCCTGGGGATCCACGTCGACAAGCAACACCTTTTTGCCTGCAAGTCCAAGGCCTGCGGCCAGATTAACGGCGGTAGTTGTCTTGCCTACGCCGCCTTTTTGGTTAAAAATCGAAACTATCTTTCCCATAGCCATCTCCTTTTGAGTCTAAAACTATTATATATCCCCAAGCCCGAGATGTAAAGAAAAAGTTCCACGTGGAACAATACCGCGTGGAACCTAGATTATGCCTTTGGTTTCGATTTTGATGCGAGCGAGCCTAAAAAAGCAAACAGTATTGCCGCCGCTATACCTCCTGCGGTGGCGGTGAGCCCACCCGTTAGCGCTCCGAGCAGTCCCTGCTCGGCAACCGCCTTTTCTACGCCCTTTGCCAGACTGTACCCGAATCCGGTAAGCGGCACCGTGGCGCCGCAGCCTGCGAAATCAACCAGCGGCTCGTATAGGCCGAGCGCGGTAAGCGCCACACCGGCACACACGAAGGATACCAGTATTCTTGCGGGAGTGAGTTTTGTGTAATCGATAAGCACCTGACCGATAAGACAGATAACTCCGCCCACCAAAAACGCCAACATACACCTCAAAAACATCGTCGTCACCTCTTGTTTTCATCTTTTCCAAAAAGCGCGGCAATATTCCTCCGTTGCGGCAAAATCTATAAACTTTAGCTTTATGCGCTCACTGCGCTTGCTGCGAACAAAAACCGTAAGCACGCAACTGCCGTTCTTTAGATCCTTCGGCCAGCGGCGGATTTTAAACATTCCTATGCGGTCGCCCCGACAAAACACCCTTCGAAACGACATACCTCGTGCTCCTGCGGCGAATAAATACCCACCTCCCGACGAAAGCAGGGTTGCTTTGCTGCTTTTAAGCGATAAATTAGACAAATAAGCAAAAAACAAAAGGGAAATCACAGCCATCGGCACAGCCGCGGCGGCGATTTTTGGCACATAAACCCCTGATATAATCGCGGCCGTAGGCACTGTGACGAGAAAAAACAGCGGCAACCGAACAAAACGGTAACGCGTACCCTTCCCCGGCGAAATACCGCATGACGGCAAAGATAACGAAAAAAGGGTTTGCAAAAACGGCTCGATTTCGCTCTTCCGTGCTATGGGAACGACAACATCGTCCTGCCGCTTGCCGCCGCACCCGGCAACTCCCACACGGATAAGCACCCTTTTTGTGAGACGAAGCAGCGGTTTTTGCTCCAAACTTATTATGTTTACGGCGTCTTTTTTCAAAAAGGTGTATCTTCGCGGCAAAAGCCCCGACGAAACACATATCGAATCGTCCGAAAAGCCGACCTTCATTATTAGGCTTCGTATAAGCAGCGACACAAACGAAACGCAGTAAAAGAAAATAAACAGCATGGCAAAGTAAATAAGGCTTGAGGAAATTACGGTTTTTCGCGCAGTTTCCAACAAAAGATTCGATATTCCGATATCAAGCAGACGTACGAGCCGCGCTATCATGGGAGCCGCCAACAAAACGCCCACCGCGGCCGACGACATTGCCGCCGACATAAGCGTTATGCGCTCGGCCCCCATGCGAATGCTTTTTACTCCCATTCCCATGCCGAGGCTCTTTCTGAGGCGCTCGGCGTCGCGCTTTTTCAGTATTATTTTGTAATCGGAACGCCATCTGCCGGCTTCGGTATTAATTTGCACCGAAACCGTCGAAAAGAGCGAAAGCAAAGGGTTTTCGCGAACGCCCAAGCAGGAAACGGCGTTCTTCGCAAAAAACACCTCTTCTTTTCGTATTACACCGCGCCGTAAACAAATTTTTTCGGCGCTAACGATTATTTCCAATGCCCTCGCACGAAAAAAGCCCTGCAAAATCACAAACGCGAGCATCAAACCCTCGGCAACAAACGCGACGGTGTGGCTTCCGCTTAAAAATCTTCGCAGCACCGGCAATAAAAAAATTGCCCAAAACGGCGCAATAAAGCCCACCGCCGTCAGCGGATGCGCTCTCAGTTTAATCATCGCACCCTCCTACGTGGTTTAATATTTCTTTGGCCGCGCCCCCGTCAACGGGAGCAATCGGGCAGTTTTTTCTCACGGCCGAAAAGCATAACCGCTCCAGCTTCATTAATCGCAACAGAGGCGTTACGGAGCGGTGCGATATTATTGTGCGATTTTGGGGAATAATTTTTTCTGTTTTTATAAAAGCCCCGTAAAACACCGCTAAAAACCCATCTCCCAGCACTATTTTATAGCTTTTGTGCAGTTTTGGCAGGTAATAAAGCAAGAAAAACAAAAAAGCGGCAGACAAAAAGCCTGCCGCCGCAACAAATATCTCTTTCGGGCGCAGGCAAAGGACAGCCGCAATGATAGGCGCGGCAACTGCTGTCAGGCGAATTCGCCAAAGCAACAGCGTTCGCACGGGCAGCGAATATTCCTTCACCCTGCTCCCTCCAAAAGCGTTTATTTTTTAATTTTATCCCAATATTCCTTGAATTTTTGCTCGGTTTTGTTGTCCCCGTATTTATAATACTGTCTATCCTTCAGCTCGTCGGGCAGATACTGCTGCTTAACGTAGTGGTTCGGGAAGGAGTGCGGATACTTATAAAACTGGCCGGGGTTTTTATTATCGGCGCCGTCGTAGTGCTTATTTTTAAGCGCTCTGGGAATCTCTCCTCCCAAGCCTGCAGCAACGTCGGCCATAGCAGCGTTTATGCCGTCATACCCCGAGGTCGATTTAGGGGCGGTAGCCACCAAAACCACCGCGTTCGCCAGGGGAATTCGGGCTTCGGGCAGGCCTAGCTGCAGCGCGGTATCAACCGCGGCCTTTACTATCGGGATAATAGACGGATAGGCGAGGCCCACGTCCTCGTTTGCGCAAACGAGCAGTCTGCGGCAGGCCGAGGGCAGGTCATCAGCCTCTAAAAGTCGGGCCAGATAGTGCAGTGCCGCGTCGGGATCAGAGCCGCGCATGGATTTTTGGTATGCCGAGATAATATCGTAATGCTCGTCGCCGCCTTTGTCATAGCGCATGGCGCTCTTTTGCGAAAGTTCACGGCAGAGTTCCTCGGTCACCGTAAGAACGCCGTCCTGCTCGGGCGCGGTAAGGGCACAAAGCTCGACCGCATTTATGGCCTTGCGAACGTCACCGCCGCAGCCAAAGGCTATCGCGCGGACGGTATTGTCGTCTATATTAATATTTATGCCACGCTTTTCGCCGATAATACCAAAAGCTCTGCGAACCGCCGGAATAATTTCCTCAGCGGTTACGGTTTTGAACTCAAAAACGGTGCTTCGGCTGAGAATTGCGCCGTAAACGTAAAAATACGGGTTCTCCGTGGTGGACGCAATAAGGGTTATGTCGCCGCGTTCGATGTATTCGAGCAGGATCTGCTGCTGCTTTTTGTTGAAGTACTGAATCTCATCGAGATAAAGTACCACTCCGCCGACGCCCTCAATGCCGCCAAGCCCCGAAATTATATCTTTAATATCAGAGATTGAGGCGGTTGTCGCGTTAAGACGGTAGAGCTTTTTGCCGCAACGGGCCGCAATTATGTTTGCAACCGTAGTTTTTCCCACGCCCGAAGGGCCGTAGAAGATGAGATTCGGTATCTCGCCCGACTCGATTATACGGCGAAGCGCCTTGCCTTCGCCCAGCAGGTGCTTTTGGCCCACGATTTCGTCGATGCTTTGCGGTCTTATTTTTTCTGCAAGCGGAGTTGCCATTGCTATCATCCTTTGCGGTATATTGATATCCCATTTTTCATAAGGTTAATGGGGGTGTTTGCTTGAAGAGGGTAATTTTTATTAAAAATGCGGCGGTGCTGACCGTTACCGCCCTTATTTTACGCCTTGCAGGCATAATTTTCAAGGTTTGGCTTGCAAAAGCGGTCGGCAGCGAGGGAATCGGCCTCTATCAGCTTACGCTTTCGGTATACGTTTTGTTTTCTACCTTCGCATCGGGCGGAATTTCTACCGCCGTTACGCGGCTGGTTGCCGACGAGCTGGCTCTCGGCACGCCGCAGGGCGCTAAGGCAATTCTCAAAAAGGGAATTTTGCTCTCGCTACTCATTTCGGCCGTTTCGCTTATCATTTCCTTTTTCGGCGCGGATTTTATAGCAAACAACCTGCTTTCTGACAGCCGCGCGGCCGCCGCTATAAGAATTCTTGGGTTTTCGCTGCCGTTTATGGGTGTATCGTCCTGCCTGCGCGGATATTTTATGGCCCGACGAAAAACACTCTCCTCGAGCATTTCCCAGGTAGTTGAGCAGGCAGCAAGGATTTTGATAGTTGTTTTTCTGTCCTCTGCGTTTTTATCACGCGGTATTTCTTATGCCTGCGCGGCAGTCTTTCTGGGCGATACCGTGGCCGAAGGACTTTCTTTCCTCTATATTTATCTTTCCTATCTTCTGGACCGCAGAAAAATCCGTTCCTCGGGCGAAAAACCCCTTCCTCACGGGATACGAAAAATTATCTCCATTGCGGCGCCAATTACGGGCGGCAGATACTTAAATTCTCTGCTTCGAACCATCGAAAACATATTGGTTCCCAAAGCTTTATCGATTTTTGGCGGCGCCGGACTTTCACAATTCGGTATGATAAAGGGCATGGCGCTGCCGCTTATATTCTTTCCGTCGTCGTTTTTAAACTCGGTATCTACCCTGCTGATACCCGAGATGAGCGAGGCTTTGTCCCTCGGTCAAAAGTATAAAATCCGTTACATAGCCGAAAAGGTGATAACCATCACCTTTGTTTCGTCCTTTCTTCTGGCGGGACTCTTTTTTATCCTCGCAAATCAGTTAGGCGCGCTGATTTATGGTGAACGCGACGTTGGTTTTTTGCTGCGGGCGCTCTCGCCTCTTGTGCCGCTTATGTATATAGACAGCGTTTGCGACGGTATGCTTAAAGGCCTTGATAAGCAAAGCTTTGTTTTTCGGCTGTCGGTTTTTGATTCGGCCAGCCGCATAGGACTCATTTGGATTTTCGTGCCGTCCTTCGGTATGCGCGGTTTTTTAATCGTTATGGTGATAAGCAATCTGCTAACGGCGGTTTGGCGCGTTGTTAAGGTGGTGAAAATTGCAGAACTGCCGTTTAATATTCAAAAATGGGTGCTAAAGCCCTTCGTTTTCGCCGTTTTTTCCTGCCTTCCTTCGGCAGTGCTGTGCGGCAGTCTGCCTTTATCGGTTTTTGGGCAGGTTTTGCTTGCGGCCTCGGTGTCCGGTGTTTTGTATATTGCCTTAGTCTTTATCGGCGGCTGCCTCAGCAGCGACGATCTGCGCGATATCATCAAAAAGTAGCGCGTTACGGAGAATCACCTTTTCGCCGCGCCAGGCGTATGCGCGGCCGTTTATATCCTCGTGCGGTATATATCTGTCGCGGTAGCCCGACGAAAATTCGAGTATATCGGTAACCTTTGCGGCACTGTTGTGCGGGCAGACGTTTTGACACGCGTCACAGCCCCAGACGGTGCCGTTTTTCTTTATTAACGCTTCTTCCTCTTCCGTGAGGGGCGCCTTCTTTTGGGTAACGGCCGAAAGGCATCGGCTTTTATCAAGTCCTACGGGACAAGCGCTGAGGCAGAGTCCGCAGTCCTTACAGTGTTTTACGCTTTCGGCGCACGCGATTTCCATATCGGTTACTATTTCGCCGAGGAAAACAAAACTTCCGTAATCCTCGGTTATAAGAAGGCCGTTTTTGCCGCGAACCCCAAGTCCGGCCATAACCGAAGCGTAAACCTCGGGGATGGGAGAATTATCGGCAAAGTAGGAAAACTCATTTTCAGGGTAGGCCTTTTTAAGTTCTGATGCCACTTTTTCGAGTTTTTCTGTGCAAATGCCGTGATAATCGGGTACCGCCGCATAACGGGATATGTTTTTGGGCGCTTCGTCCTTTACCTTATAGGGAAAGGCAAAGCAGATAACGGTTTTTGCGTGTTTTGGCAGGCGCTCTTTCGCTCGACAATCGAGCAGGTGGTCGGCAACCGCCGAAAAAGAGCAAAAACCAAAAGGGACCCCAATACAACCGCGAATCAAACGAGATACGTCTTGCATTTTAGGTCCCCCTTTTTATATTGATTGTTCCACGTGGAACATTAAATTGTCGTTTTTTGTCAAATATTGTCAATCTCTTAGGCTTTTAAAGAAATCGGCAAGAATTTTAAGACATTCCTCTTCTCTTATGCCGCCATAGACGGCCGGACGATGGTCATATCCGCAGGAAAAAAGGTCAACAACCGAATCACCCGAGCAGGAGCCTGCGCGTTTATCATACGCGCCGAACACAACCTCGGCTATGCGGGCGTTTATAATAGCGCCTGCGCACATGGGGCAGGGCTCGAGGGTTACGTAGAGGCTGCAGCCGTCAAGCCGCCAGTCGCCAAGCGCTTTTGCAGCTGCTTCTATCGCGGCTATTTCGGCGTGAGCCGTGGGGCTCGAAAATTTTTCGCGAAGGTTGTAGCCCTCGCCTATTATCTTACCGTTCTTTACCACAACGGCGCCGACCGGCACCTCGCCAAGCTCGGCGGCCTTTTTTGCAAGGGCGATTGCCCTATCCATAAAAACTGCGTTCATTATGCTCCTCCCTGCACCTGTAATATCTGCAACAGGGTTAAAATGAGTGCTATTACCATTATGGGAGCCGTAAAGAAGGCAAGCAGCTTGCGCGTAAAGGAATTTTTGGTGTCCGATGTGTCGAGGCGGAGAAGTTCGCCCTTATCTTTATAAAGGGCAAAGCCCAAAACTCCTATGAGCAGCGCAAATGCGGCATAGCAGGCGTAAACGGCATTTTGGGTTGTGGTGTCGAGGCGCAGTGAAAGGTAATAAAAGCCGACCGATACAAGGTTGTTAAGAAAATGCACCGCAACGGCTACGAAAACCGAGCCGCCCTTTACGGCTACAAAGCCCAGTCCCAGTCCCACCACGAAGGCGAAGGGGGCTTGAACGAGGTTGCCGTGCATTAAACCGAATATAACGGCCGATGCGAATATCGCAAAGCCGTCGCCGAAACGTCGCAAAAGTCCCTGCGCGACACCGCGCATTGCAAACTCCTCTACCAGTGCAGGCATCACGGCGGTCGAGATTATTGCCATCATAACGCCGAAAAAGCCCGTTTTGTAGGTGACGGTGCCCATAACCGGCTCGATACCGACAATATACACCGAGTTTGCAAACATATTCGTTGCAATTTCGCCTATCTGGCAGATGCCGAAGCCCATAAACAGAAGCGGCAGAAAGCTTCCCTTTTTGGGGGCGCGGTAGTTTAGACACCTTGCGCCCTCGCCCGAGAGTTTTGCCGCCAAAATATAAGGCGGTATAAAGACCACGATAGAAAAAACTATATCTATAATCGAGGAATAGACGTCGTCGCTTGCCACGTTATAGATAAAGCGAGCAAAGCCGCTCGAACTTATGAGCATAAGTTCAAACAGCCATAGCCACACAAACATAAAGGCATAGGCGGCGCCTATACAGTTCGCCGCCTTCCTTATTTTTTTGATTTCTTGTCTTTCAAGGTTTTGCTGAAAGGAAAGCATCAAAAAATTACCTCAAAAATTTAATTATTCCTCTGCCGGAGCCTCGGTTTCGGCATTTTCTGCCTCGTTTTCGGCATCCTCGGCGGGTAGCTCTGCCGATTCTTCCTCATCGGAATGGTCAGCAGTTACGATAGAAAGGATCTTCTCACCCTCGGCCACGCGCATTACGCGAACACCCTTTGCAGGACGGGCGAAGGTGCTTATTTCGTTAACCGCGATACGGATAATAATACCGTTGGAGGCTATCATGATGATATCCTCATCCTCGGTTACCGAGAGAACGGTTGCAACGTCACCGTACTTTTGTACGTTGTAGTTGGTTACGCCCTGACCGCCACGGCTCTGTAAGCGGTAGTCGGCGGCGTTCGAGCGACGTCCGTATCCCGTTTCGGTTACGGTGAGGATAATGCTTTCGTCGGTGATTTCGGTCATGCCGACTACGCAGTCACCCTCGCGGAGTTTAATGGCGCGTACGCCGTGGGCTGTTCTGCCCATTTCTCTGGCATCGCGCTCGTCGATGCGGATAGATTTACCCTTCTTGGTGGCAATAAGCAGTTCGCTTTCGCCGCCGGTAATCTTAACGAATGCGAGTTCCTCGCCATCTTCAAGATTAATGGCAATAATGCCGGTAGAACGGGTATTCTTATATGCCGAAAGCTTGGTACGTTTGATGGTACCCTTATCGGTTACCATTACAACGTAGGAGTTTTCGTCGGCATCCTTAACGGGCACTATGTGGGTTATCTTCTCGCCGGCCATAAGCGGCAGGAGATTTACAATGTTCATACCCTTGGACTGACGGCTTCCCTCGGGAATTTCGTATGCCTTCATACGGTATACGCGGCCGAGGTTGCTGAACATCATAATCGGGTCGTGGGCGTCGCAGATAAACATACTTTCAACGGCGTCCTCCTCGCGGGTGGTCATACCGGTTATGCCGCGGCCGCCCTTATGCTGAACAGAGTAGGTGTCCGATACGGTACGCTTGATGTAGCCGTTTTCGGTTTTGGTGATAACGCACTCGTCGTTGGGGATAAGGTCTTCGATGTCAACCTCGCCTGCAACGTCACTGATTTCAGTGCGGCGGTCGTCGGCGAACTTATCGCGAAGGTTTAAGCTCTCGGTCTTAACGATGTCGAGAATTCTCGCCTGGCTGCCGAGAATTTCTTCGCATTCCTTAATAAATGCAAGCTTTTCGGCAAGCTCGTCTTCAATCTTCTGCTTTTCCATACCTGCCAGACGGCCGAGCTGCATCTGAACGATGGCGGTAGTCTGGATATCGTCGAGTCCGAAGCGCTCGGAGAGGGCTTCCTTACTCTCGAGAATGGTTTTGCTGTTTCGGATGATGGCGATAACCTCGTCGATAAAGTCGAGCGCCTTCTTAAGACCCTCTAAAATATGGGCGCGCTCTTCAGCCTTGCGCTTATCAAACAGGGTTCTGCGGCGGATAATATCACACTGGAAGTCGATGCAGTTTTGGAGCATCTCCTTTAAGGTGAGAAGCTGGGGCTTACCGTTAACGATAGCAAGTAAAATTGCGCCGAAGGTGGTCTGTAATGCGGTGTTCTTATAAATTTTGTTAAGAACAACCTGAGGATTAGCATCCTTTTTAAGGTCAACGATGATTCTGATACCACCGTCGCGCTTGGAGGAGTAGTCAACAACGTCGTCGATGCCCTCGATGCGTTTCTCGGCGGCCAAATCATAAAGATTTTTAACTAAATCCTGCTTCTTTACCTTATAGGGAATTTCGGTTATAACAATGCGGAACTTGCCGCCGTTTGTTTCCTCGATTTCTGCCTTACCGCGAACTATTATCTTGCCGCGTCCTGTTGCATAGGCGGCACGAATGCCCGAGCGACCCATAATGACGCCGCCCGTTGGGAAGTCGGGTCCCTTAATGTGCTGACAAAGCTCGGATAAATCCGCCTCGGGATTATCAATCAGGCAACACATACCGTCGATTACCTCGCCGAGGTTGTGCGGCGGAATTTCGGTTGCCATACCAACGGCAATACCCGAAGAACCGTTTACGAGCAACTGCGGGAAGCGAACCGGTAAAACAACCGGCTCTTCAAGACGGTTATCATAGTTAGGGCTAAAATCAACGGTTTCTTTTTCAATATCGTCAAGCATACCGTAGGAGAGACGATTGAGTTTAGACTCGGTATAACGATATGCAGCGGCAGGGAAACCATCAATATTACCGAAGTTTCCCTGTCCGTCAATAAGCGGATAACGAAGCGAGAAATCCTGCGCCATACGAACCATCGCGTCGTAAACGCTGGCGTCACCGTGCGGATGGTATCTACCAAGCACGGAACCTACCGTATCGGCGCACTTTCTGTGCTTTTTATCGGGAGAAAGACCATTCTCATACATAGTATAGAGAATTCTTCTGTGAACCGGCTTTAATCCGTCGCGAACGTCGGGGATAGCACGGCCGACAAGAACCGACATTGAATATTGAAGCATACACTGCTTAACTTCATCAACTATTTCAACCGGATGAATATTGGTTAATTCATCTTCCGGCCAATAAATCTTTTCTTTTGCCATTTCTATCCCTCCTTAAATATCCAAATCGGTCGCAAATACTGCGTTTTCTTCTATAAACCTGCGGCGCGGTTCAACCTCGTCGCCCATAAGCATAGTGAAGGTTTCGTCGGCAAGCTCTGCGTCGGCCATGTTAACACGGAGAAGCGTTCTGCGCTCGGGGTCGAGAGTTGTTTCCCAAAGCTGATCGGGATTCATCTCACCGAGACCCTTATATCTCTGAATTTCAACGTTGCCGCCAAGCTGCTCTATATACTTATCTCTGTCTTCCTCTGTGAAGGCGTCAAAATAAGTTTTGCCCTTCATAACGCGATAAAGCGGGGGCTGAGCAAGATAGATATGTCCCGTTTCGATAAGCTCGGGCATATAGCGGAAGAAGAAGGTAAGTAAAAGTGTGCGAATATGCGAACCGTCAACGTCGGCATCGGCCATGATAACTATTTTATCATAGCGCAGACGGGTTATATCAAAGTTTTCGCCGATTCCGGTTCCGAGCGCTATAACAACGGGGGTCAGCTTATCGTTTCCGTAAACCTTATCAACCCTTGCCTTTTCAACGTTGAGCATTTTACCCCAAAGCGGGAGTATTGCCTGATAGGTGCTGTTTCTGCCTTCAACGGCGCTGCCGCCTGCCGAATCACCCTCGACGATGAAGATTTCGGTCTTTTCGGGGTCGTTGGATATGCAGTCCTTAAGTTTTTCGGGCATACGGGTTCTGCCGCCGATACCCGACTTGTTTCTTGTGGCATCGCGGGCCTTTTGAGCAGCCTCACGGGCGTTTGAAGAGGCAATCGACTTGTCGATTATGATTTTTGCCTCCTGCGGATGCTCCTCGAGGAACTGGTAAAGCTTGTCGTTTACGATATCGCGAACGAGTTTACCGATAGAGGTGTTACCGAGCTTGGCCTTGGTCTGCGATTCAAACTGTGCGTCGGCCAGCTTTACGCTTACAACGGCAACCAAGCCTTCGGTAATATCTTCACCCTTTAAGCGGGGGTTACCCTCTTTGAGGTGCTTGAAATCGAAAGCGTATTTATTAACGGTATTTGCAAGGCTCTGCTTAAAGCCCTGTTCGTGGGTACCGCCGTCGATGGTGTGCAAAGTATTTGCAAAGGACATTACCTTGGTATCGTATGCGGTAGACCAAATGAGTGCGATCTCGGCAGTTTCATCGCCACGCGCGCCCGAAAGATAGATAACCTCACTGTTAAGACTTTCTTTTTTCATGCCCTCAAGCAGGAAGTCTACGTAGCTCCTGATACCGCCCTCGTAATAAAATTCGTCGCTCTTGGGTTCGAAAACGTCGGTACGCTTGTCCACAAGTTCAATACGGATGCCTGCATTCAAAAATGCCTGCTCGCGAAGACGGGTTTTAAGCGTATCGTAGTCGTATACGGTGGTATCGGTAAAGATTTTACCGTCGGGCTTGAAGGTGACGGTTGTACCGGTTTCGTTTGTATCGCCGATTTTTTCAAGGTCGGTTACAATAACGCCCTTTTCGTAGCGCTGTTTATAAACGTTCTTGCCGTCCTTAACCTCAACCTCCAGCCAAGAGGAAAGAGCATTAACAACCGAAGCACCAACGCCGTGAAGACCGCCGGAAACCTTATATCCGCCGCCGCCGAACTTACCGCCTGCGTGCAGAATTGTAAATACAACCGTAACGGTGGGAATGCCTTTTTGCGGATTGATACCAACCGGAATACCGCGTCCGTTATCGACAACGCGAACAACGCCGTCATCGAGCAGTTCAACAACGATTTTATCGCAGTAGCCTGCAAGTGCCTCGTCGATGGAGTTGTCTACGATTTCGTATACCAGGTGGTGCAGACCGCGTTCGCCTGTCGAGCCGATGTACATACCGGGTCTCTTTCTTACGGCTTCAAGTCCTTCAAGTACTTGTATTGAATTTTCGTCGTAATTTTCGGTTATGGGTGTGTTGGTTTCGATACTCATTTTTCTCTCCTCATTACCTTATTTTTTTATATTCGGAACGCTTTTCAAGCGTGGCTGTTGATATTTGCGATATGTAAACCTTTTTTCCCTCGCCGTGATTACATACTATAAACGATTTCGGCAGCTCGGTGGTTACGTTTATAACCTCGCCGTTTTTTTCGCTTTTTGCAAGGTAATTTCGGGTTGATTTCCCGACCGTTGCAGTATCGAGGTCGAAGATTCCGACTATATCTTCGGTTTTAAGGATAACGTCTTTTCCTACGTGAAGATACATTATTTTATCTCTCCGTTCTCAATTTTAAAAATTCTGCCTGCCGACAGATTTTTTGTATTCGAGGGGTCACAGCAGGTTATAAATACCTGCCAGTCTTTAATATGGTTAAGCACGTAATCCTGCCTTGCAGGGTCCAGCTCGCTCATAACGTCGTCGAGCAATGCTATTGCGCGCGAACCGGTCTGTTTATTGAGTATTTCGGCCTCGGCAAGCTTGAGTGACAGAGCCGCAGAACGCTTTTGTCCCTGCGAACCGTAAAGACGGGCCGAAATGCCGTTTATAGAAAAATCAATATCGTCACGATGGGGACCAACGCTCGTAATACCGGTTTTCATATCTTCGCGGCGCGCGGCCTTAAGCCTTTCCTCTAAAAGTTCTGCCGAGCAGTTTAAGGCGTAGCTGATATCAAGCGATTCTTTGTTTTCCGAAATGCCCGAATAAATCTTCGGAACCTCGGTTTTTAAATAATCGATATAACGCTTGCGATACTCGATTATCTTTTTGCCGTTTTCCACTATTTCGGCGTCAAAAACGTCGATAAGCGACAAAAGTGACGGATGATAATAAGAATCCTTGATTGCGGCATTTCGCTGCTGAACGGCACGCGTATATTTGCGCATTATTTCGACGTATTTCGGGTATATCTGAAATATAGCCGTGTCTAAAAAGCGCCGTCTTACCGAAGGACCGTCCTTTATAAGTGAAATATCCTGCGGCGAAAAAACTATCGCGCAAAATTTTCCCGCAAGGGCGCCCGGGGAAGCAAGAGAATTGCCGTTTAGATAAGCTTTTCTTCTCTCTCCAATCTTAATTTCGGCCTCCATTTCGGCTCCGTCTTTAAAAAATTCGGTTTTTATAAAGCCCTCTGTGGTGCCGAATTTTACAAATTCACTGTCCTTGGCTCCGCGAAAGCTTTTAGCCCCCGTAAAAAGCCATATAGCCTCTAAAAGATTGGTTTTTCCCTGTGCGTTAGGTCCGTAGAAAACGTTCATCTTCTCATCGGGCAGAATTTCGATGTTTTCTATATTTCGGAAGTTTTTAATTAAAACCTTTTTTACAATCATTTATTCTACTGTTATTTCGGCGCCGTCAAACGAAACGGTATCGCCTCTGTGAATTTTTTTGCCGCGCATAAGACAAACTTCACCGTTTACCTTAACGTTGCCGTCCAAAATCTCCATTTTTGCCTGACCGCCGGTATAAACCAGTCCCGCAAGCTTTAGAAGACTGTCAAGTTTTATATATTCGCCGTTTATAGAAATTTTTTCCATTACTTTAACCTCATCGGCATTATCATATAGGTGCAGGTATCGTCAACCTCGGGGGTTATAACTACTGCAGCCGAGCCGCCGTTAAAGGAAATTTTAACCTTTTCATAGTCGCAAGCGCGTAAAGCCTCGAGCAAATATTTGCTGTTAAGACCTATTTCAAAAGGTGCGCCTTCGAGTTTTATGGCTGCCTTTTCGGTTGCGCGACCAACCGAGGTTGCGCAGCTGAAAACAGTTTCCTCTTCGCCTATTATGCAGCGAACGGGGGTTGTGAAGTTATCATTAATAATAAGAGAAATTCTCTCAATTACCTCTATAAGGTCGCGTGTGTCAACAACCATGGTCTGCGAGAATGCAGCGGGAATTGTACGCTTATAGTCGATAAAATCACCGTCAAGCAGCGGTGCAATAAAGGTATAACCCTCAACCAAGAAGCAGATATGTCTGCGACCGATGGTCATATTAATATCGGCATCCTCGTCGGAAATAATTTTTACTATTTCGGCAACTGCACGGCCCGAAACAACAAACTGCATATTTTCGTTTAAATTAACCTTTTCCTTACGTATTGCAAGACGGTAACCGTCGATCGCAACTATCTTTAAAGAGCCCTCTTCAATTTCAAAATCAAGGCCGGTAAGGATGGGTCTTGTTCCCTCGGTGGGAGCTACGGCAAAAATGGTTTCTCTTACCATTTCCTTTAAAATTCCTGCGGTGATACTTATTCTTTTACCGTCGGCAATTGTCGGAATTTCGGGAAAATCAACCGCTGCCATTCCCATAATATCAAATACTGCCGTATCGCTCTCAATATGGCACATAAGACGGTCGTCGGTCTTAATACGTACAAAATCACCCTTTAAGGAATGAAGAATGCTGTTAAATACCTTTGCGGAAATTACAATCTGGCCTGCCTCTTCAATTGTTGCATCAATCTTTTTGGTTAAACCGTTTTCAAGGTTATAGGCCGAAAGCGAAATCTGGCCGTTTTCGGTGCAAATAAGGATACCCTCAAGCACCGGAACGGTGGTCTTGGAAGAAACAACACGGGATAAATTTCCAACCGTTTCGCATAATTTTGTTCTCTCAACCGAAATAATCATTTTTATTCCTCCAAAGAAAATTTTTTCTTATAGATATTAGTACTAGTAGTAGGGGGTGTGAGTTGTGTGAAAAAGCCCGAAACCCCGTAAGGACAAGCCTTTTTTAAGGCTTTAGCAATTTTTTAATAAATTGTGGATAATTTAGCAGTTTAAGGGTTGTTAAAGAGGGTGTTAATAAGTTGCCTCTTAATTAATGTTAATAATGTGGAAAAATCGCTTATTATGTAAACGAAGGTAACCTATTCACCCTTAATGTTTTTTATAATCTCTTCTATTACTTCTTTTTCGAAGGGATCCTGCTTTATTTTCTTTTCAATCTCGCGGCAGGCGTAAAGAACAGTGGTATGGTCTTTGCCGAAACTCTCGCCGATGGCTTTATAAGAAAGCTCGGTGGTTTCCTTCGCAATATACATTGCAACCTGACGTGCGAGGGCGATATTTGCAGTTCTGCGCTGAGAAAGAATATCGGTTTCCTGAATGGAATAGTTTCGGGCAACCTCGCTTATAATCTGCTCGATTTTAATAGGCTCCTTTTTAGGATCGTTTACAATGTCGCGAATAAAGCCCTGAACGACCGGTATTGTGGGAGACTTCTTTTGGAACATTATATAAGCCTGCAACTTTTTAACTACGCCTTCGAGCTGACGGGTGTTTGCTCTGATATGCTCGGCGATGTAGTAAATAATGTTTTCGGAAAGGGTAATATTTAAAAGTTCCGATTTGGTTTTAACGATACCTACTCGCGTTTCAAAATCGGGCGAGGAGATATCGGCCAAAAGACCGCTTTCAAGACGAGAACGAATACGCTCTTCGAGTGTCTTAACCTCCATAACCGGACGGTCGAGGGTTACTACGATTTGCTTGTTGTTCTGATAAAGTGTGTTAAAAGTGTTGAAAAATTCTTCCTGCGTTTGTTCTTTGCCGGCAATAAAGTGAATATCGTCCATCAGTAAAACGTCGGCTGTGCGGAATTTTTCGCGGAAATTTTCAATAGTTCCGTCACGAAGAGAGGTAACCAGCTGATTTGTAAAGTCCTCGCCGCTGGTGTAAACTATCTTCTTTTCGGGATTGCGGCTTAATATATGATTTTTAATAGCCAGCATAAGGTGGGTCTTACCAACGCCCGATTTACCGTAGATAACGAGAGGGTTATATATGATAAAGGGGTTGTCCGCAACGGCCATGGCGGCAGCGTGCGCAAAACGGTTGGTAGAGCCTACAATAAAGTTATCAAAGGTAAAGGCCTTATCGAAGAATACGGCATTATCGGTTTCGGGGACGATTAAATTGCCACTCTTATCCTCAACCATAACCTTAATTGTGGTTTCAATTCCGATTATATTTTTAAGAGAAGAGGTGAGAATAGGCATATAAGTTGTTTCAACAACGTTCTTTTTTATATCGCCCGAGGTTGAAAGAATAAAACCGTCCTGACGAAGCTCGACCGGCTTAAGATCTTTTATCCAGAGATTAAAGCCCGCTTCGGTAACCTCGCCTGATGCTTTTATTTCTTCACATACGGCGTTCCATATATCATTTAACGATTCTATGTTCAAAATAAACATCTCCCCATACGCATAATAATACAATGTAATATTATCACACTTATTAACATTTTTCAATATAAATCTTAATAATAATATAATAATGTAATAAAAATTATATATTTATATAATATTAATATATAGAAACAGTGTAAAACTTACAAAAAAATATTTTAAAAAAGGTATTGATTTTTAAAAAAGAATGTGGTATTATACTTTGGCACAAATTCGTGTATGCGCTGATAGCTCAGCTGTCTGCGTCTGGCTACGGACCGCGGAACAGAAGAGATGAGTGCATAAAAAGAAATTTGCGCTGATAGCTCAGCTGTCTGCGTCCGGCTACGGACCGCGGAACAGAAAAACTGAATTATCAAAAAAATTTAAACTTGCGCTGATAGCTCAGCTGTCTGCGTCCGGCTACGGACCGCGGAACAGAAAAACTGAATTATCAAAAAAAATTAAATTTGCGCTGATAGCTCAGCTGTCTGCGTCTGGCTACGGACCGCAGAACAGGATAACTGAATTATCAAAAAAAATTAAATTTGCGCTGATAGCTCAGCTGGATAGAGCGTCTGGCTACGGACCAGAAGGTCGGGAGTTCGAATCTTCTTCAGCGCGCCATAAATAAGACCATACCATTTTGGTGTGGTCTTATTTATTTTGTTTTTATAAAAATGCGAACTCCCGAAGGGAGGGCGTCGAAGCAGCGGCATTGCCGCGCAGGTAATGCCGACTGTGTAGTCTCGAGCACGACGAGTTTTTTCGCAATCGCTCGGAGCGATCGAAAAAACCGTCGGCGCAGAGTATATTCTTCCGCGCGCCATTAAAAAGACTACTTCATCAGAGGTAGTCTTTTTAATTTTGTAAAAGGAGAAGAAGATTCGAAAAGGAGGGAGCAAGACTCTTGTCTTAGCGACAGATACAAAAAATTTACTTATTTTTCCACACAATATTTTGTGGTTGCTCTTGAATTAGAAATGAATATGTATTATAATTACTTTAAGTTTAAACCTTAAGGGGATGTTTGTTTTGGCAAAGAAAATTTTAGCAATGGTTTTATGTTTATGTATGGTTTTACTTTTTGCTGCATGCGGCGGCGAAAGCAAGCCTGCAGATACCTCATCGGTTGAGAGTGAACCGCCTAAGCCGGTTACCGCAATAAACCCCCTTACAGGTCTTGAAATGGACCTTTCCTTAGCCGAAAATAAGGCTACCGCAGTTACTATAAATAACCTTAATTCCGCGCAAAAGGTGCAGACGGGACTTGGCAAATTCGACGTTGTTTACGAGGCTCCCGTTGAGGGCGGCATCACCCGTCTTTTGGCCCTTACAAACAATATTTCCGCCCTTCCCCAGATCGGAACCGTTCGTTCGGCCCGTCAGGTATTTTTAGAGCTTGCTTACGGCCATAACGCAAACTACGTTCACGCAGGATACGACGCTTATCACTTCCACCAGCTTAAAAAGCGTTTAGGTGTTGACACCTTCGATATAAACACCGGAAGATACTCGAACTACGGCTTCCGCCAGAAGAACGGACTTGCCAGCGAGCACACTATGTACACTTCGGGCGAAAAACTCGCAAAGGGATTTTCCGACCTCGGTTGGGATACCAAAACCACAGACAACAAGTGGATAAATTTCCTTGCCGCCGACGAGACAAAAACCCCCACAGCACCCGGCAACTCCGTAAAGGTTAATTTCTCGGCATCGTACGGCACAAATTTCACCTACAACACCGAAACCGGCAAGTACACAAAGCAGTTTAAAGACGGCAAAAACTGGACCGATTATTTAACCGGTGAAACTGCCGAATTTACCAACGTTTACGTGCTTTATACAACCGTTACCGCACATAATTGCACCGGCACCGATAACAAGGGTCACCGCGACGTAAAACTTTCGGGCGGAAACGGCTATTATTTCACCAAGGGCGGCTGCGAGGAGATAACCTGGTCAAAGGCCTCCACCGGCGACCCGATAACCTTTAAAAACAGCGACGGTACGGCATTTTCGGCCAACGCAGGTAACAGCTACATATGCTTGATTGACACTGCAATGGAAGTTGTAATCGACTAGCAAAAATCACCCCTCCCGTTTTCGGGAGGGGATTTTTGTTTGGTTTTATAAAAGGCATGAAAAGGGTTTTTGCAGACTAACTTTCTTCAGGCATGAAGAAAGTTACAAAGAAATGCTGTGGGAAGGGGGCTTTTCGATCGCCCCCTTAGTTCGCAGGTAAAGTATGATAAAACTCGCATTTCTGCTCGGTCGCACGGCGACCTGCGGCGTGAAATGCGGAGTGGTTTTATTAAATTTTGCCTTTATCTTGCTCTCTTTATTCCCCTCGCCAAGCTCCGCTTGACCACTCAAAAGCCAATAACAAAGGGAAACACCTGAACGACCGGCTGCGTTGAGTCAAGAGCAACAGCCATCATCGTTCAGAGGGGTGTATGAACAGAGGAGTAGAATCTTATTTTTTGATTTTTATTTTTATTTAATATAAAATTTAAAATTTATATTTAAATTTATTTTTTAATATGTTATACTGTATCTGTATAGGTATATATTCTTGTCGGAAGGGAGGGGTGACTCCGTGAAAGCAATAAAAAAGTCAGCGTTTTTGTGTATGGTAGTCATTTTGTGCATGCTTTTATCGGGCTGCAGTCTGTTGTCAACCGGAGAGGAACTCTTAAGGGCGCCTAAATCGGGCGGCGAGGTTTCTGAAATAAAGGAAGCGCTGAAGGAATTAATCACGGGCGACTACACCCTTAAATATCCAACCGACGGTGATTACCGTTCGGCTATAGTTCGCTACGATATAGACGGCGACGGAGAGGAAGAAGCAATAGCCTTCTACAGCACCACCGCCGAAAACATAACCAATATGCACATTGCCGTGCTTTCAAAGACGAGTGGCAGATGGAAGGCATCTAAGGATGCGCAAACGCTGGCTTCGGGCGTCGAGAAGGTTACGTTTTGCGACCTTAACGCCGACGGAAAGAACGAAATAATCGTCGGCTGGAGCGTGCTGGGAACCGTGGATAAGCAGGTTTCGGTATATAGCTTTGACGGAACGCTGCTTTTACAGCGCGCCGAAGAAAAGTATACCGAATTTTTATGCTGTGACCTTGACACAGACCAGAAAAACGAGCTTCTTGTGATTCACCTCAACACCTCTGAGCAGATGGGAACCGCCAGACTGCTCGAAATTACCGACGCGGGTGTAAACGAGCGTGCCTCGGTTCCGACCAACGGAACGATAAGCGGCTACCAAAGCGTTAGCGTGTCCAAGTTGTTGGACGGAAAAACCGCCGTGTATCTTGACGGCAAAAAGGGCTCAGGCCTTATAACCGAAATACTTTTCCTTTCGGGCGAGAACCTTTTAAACCCGATGTTCGATATTCAAAACGGTACGACTCTCACCGAGCGTCCGTTTACCGACGGTGTTCGTGATATAAACGGCGACGGCTCGCCCGATATCCCCATGCACGGGGTAGCGCCCGGATTTGAAAATATGTCCGAGGGCGAACGCGAATACATTACAAAATGGTGCGCCTACAACGGCAAAGGACTGGTTGTGACCCTCACGTCCATAACCGATACGGCCGACGGATACTACGTCGAGATACCCAAACCGTTGCAGGATAAGGTAACACTGCTCACAACACGGGACGGAAAAATTAAAACCGTAAGCCTTTATGACACCGAAAACAAGAAAAAAGGCGACGTTCTCTTTAAGGTAAAGGAAACAAGAAAAGAAGACTATACCCCTGAGGATGGTTGGGTGCTCGCCGCCGAAAACGCATACACGGTTCTCACGGTGCAGGTTTCGGGATACGGGGGCGCAGAGGCACGCACAGCCGAAGAAATAGCCAAAACAGTTAAATTTTTCGAGCAAGGAGAAAAGTCAAAATGAAAAAGATTTTAATAGTTGAAGACGAGGCTGCAATCCGCGGCTTCGAAGCAATAAATCTTAATCGTGCAGGCTACGAGACGGTTGAGGCCGGCTCGGCCGAGGAGGCGCTTGAGCTTTTTGAGCACGAAAACGATTTCGATATCGCCCTGCTCGATATCTCGCTTCCCGGAATGGACGGGTTTGACCTTTGTAAAGAGCTTCGCCGCCGTACAGGCGAACTCGGCATTATAATGCTTACCGCCCGTACACAGGAAATGGATAAAATAAGCGGCCTTATGATGGGCGCCGACGATTATATAACCAAGCCCTTCAGCCCGAGCGAGCTTTTGGCGCGTGTTGATTCGCTTTACCGTCGCGTGGATATGCACAACAGTACCAAGAAAAACGGCAGCAGCGATGAAATTCGCCTTGGAGATTTTACACTCAACATCCGCAAGCGCACACTTTCGAAGAACAACAAGGATATCGAGCTCACGCAGGTTGAGTTCCAGATAATCGAATACTTCTTTACAAATCCCGATACTGCGCTCGGTCGCGGTGATATCCTCGTCAAGGTTTGGGGCGAGGCTTACTACGGCGAAGAAAAAATAGTAGACGTAAATATCCGTCGTCTGCGTATGAAGATCGAGGAAGACCCCTCCAAACCGAAAAATCTTGTTACCGTTTGGGGTATGGGATATAAATGGAACACGGCAGAGTAAAAAAAGACAAGCAGGAGGTAGAGATGGAGCTTGAAATAAAGGTTACCCGCAAGAGCATCTCGTCGCACTGGTTTTTAAACGTATTTCTCGTTATGGCCGCCGCGGTAATAATACTCGAAACCGTACTGTGCCTGAGCCTTCAGACACGCTACTACAACTCGGTACACAGCGCCGCCAGAGAATACACGAAGGACCTTTCCTTGCTGGCTACCTGCGATTACGAAAACTTTTCGGACACCGCAAAAGAATACGTTGAACAGTTTGAGCATAAGGATAAGCTCGAGCTTCAAATTATAGACCGAAGCGGTACCGTAATATTTGCATCCAACGGCTTTGAGCCGACGGCAGAAGAAATGCCCGACTATAAAAGCGCTATGCAGAACGGCGGCCCCGTAAAATGGATAGGTAAGAATGCCGCAGGCGAAAAGGTAATGGCCGAAACCACCGTTCTTACCGATTTCGGAAACGGTTCTAACGGTGCGGTGCGCTGGGTTGTATCGCTGAGGCCCGCCGACAGCAAGCTGTTGCTTACCTGCCTTATTTGCGTGCTTATAGGACTCGCTTTTCTCTTCCTTTGCTGGGTTTCGGGAGTGTATTTCATACGCTCGATCGTACGTCCGGTTGAGGAGGTTAGCAAAATGGCCCGCAAGATTGCGATGGGCGATTTTGATACCCGTATAGCCGTGCCGAAAGAGAGTGAAATCGCGCAGCTTTGCGATTCCATCAACTTTATGGCCAGCGAGCTTAAATCGGCCGAGCAGATGAAAAACGATTTTATCTCTTCGGTATCGCACGAGCTTCGCACGCCGCTTACCGCAATACGCGGTTGGGGCGAAACGGCAAAAATGTCGGTCGGAACCGATGACGAAATCGTTAAAAAGGGTCTCGACGTTGTGCTGGCCGAGAGCGAGCGTCTTTCGGGCCTTGTTGAAGAATTGCTTGATTTCTCGCGCATCCAGTCGGGACGGCTGAAAATCGAAACGGGAAGTCTTGATATCGGCAAAACGCTGTCCGACGCAGTTGATATGTATTACGAGCTTGCCAAGCAGCAGGAAATTGACCTTTCCTTCTTCCCCGTCCCCAACACGCTTTTTGTTGAGGGCGACCGCGACCGTTTAAAGCAGGTATACATCAATATTATAGATAACGCCATCAAGTACACCGAAAAGGGCGGCAACGTTATTATTTCGCAGTACGAGGAAGAGGGCGTTGTTATAACCAAGGTAACCGATACGGGCGTTGGTATCCCTGCGCAGGATATCGACCGCGTAAAGGAAAAGTTCTTTAAATCCAACAAAAAGGTTCGTGGCTCGGGCATAGGCCTTGCGGTTGCGGACGAGATTGTAAAACAGCATAACGGTCTGCTCTTTATCGAGAGTAAAGAGGGCGAAGGCACCACGGTTACGGTGGCGCTTCCCTCCATTGTTCCCGAGGAGGAGATTGTAGAAGAAATAATTCCCCCGGCCAGCGAGGTCGAGGTTACAGCCGACACCGAGGAGACGAAAGATGAGTAAAAAAATATCGGTAGGCGGTCAGGCCCTTATCGAAGGAATAATGATGAAGGGTCCCGAAAAGACCACCATGGCGGTGCGAATGCCCGACGGGCAGATTGACCTGACTGAGATGAATTCCACCTCAATTAAGGATAAGATAAAACCGCTGAAACTTCCCTTTTTAAGGGGAATTGTAAACTTTATAGAAGCGATGATACAGGGCTACAAGGCGCTTATGCTCTCGGCCGACAAATCGGGCTTCACCGAGGTTGAGGAAGAGGACGAAAACGGTGAGAAAAAGGTGACCAAGCTTTCGAAGGTTGCCATGGGAGTCGTAACCGTGCTGGCCGCAGTACTTGGCGTAGGCCTTGCGGTGGTGCTCTTTATGCTGCTGCCGCGACTGGCGGTAGACGGTATCACCTATCTTGCGGGCCGACCGTTGCCCGTTTGGGCGCGCTCGCTTATCGAGCAGGTCATAAAAATGTCGGTTTTCGTTTTCTACGTTTGGATTGTATCCTATATGAAGGATATAAAGCGCGTATTTATGTATCACGGCGCCGAGCACAAGACTATTTTCTGCTTTGAGGCGGGGCTGCCGCTCACGGTAGAAAACGTAAGAAAGCAAAAGCGTTTTCACCCCCGTTGCGGAACCTCGTTTATGATTCTTATGATTCTTGTGGGTTTCATTTTTTCAACAGTAATACAGCTTGTTTTTGAGGACGTTTATGCCAACCGCTGGTTCTGGGTGCTTGTAAAAATCGCAATGGTGCCCTTTATCTGCGGCGTAGGCTACGAGCTGCTTAAAATCTGCGGCCGATACGATAACTTCTTAACCCGAATTATCGCGGCGCCCGGACTTTGGCTTCAGCGTATTACCACCAAGGAGCCCGAGGACGGTATGATTGAAATAGCGATAGCCGCCGTGAACGACGTTCTACCCGAGGAGGAGAAAATTCCCCTGCCGAGCGAGGACGCCGAATGAACGGACACGAGGCCTTTAAAAGAACGGCCAAAAAACTGCACGAGGCGGGCATAGCCTCGGCGCGGTTTGAAGCCGCCCAGCTTATAGAATATTTAAAGGACGATATGGAAGAGGTCGATTTTCTCGAACTGTCGGAGCTTGTAGAGCGACGGCTTTCGGGCGAGCCGCTTCAGTACGTCCTCGGCATATGGGAGTTCTATTCCCTACCCTTTTACGTCGGCCCCGGCGTGCTTATTCCGCGGCCTGATACCGAGCATCTTTGTGATACGGCAATCGAGTTTATCGGGGAGCGAGAACTTAAGGTTATCGACCTGTGTTCAGGTAGCGGCTGCGTTGCCGTCGCGATAGATAAAAACTGCAAAAACGCGAGGGTTGAGGCGCTCGAAAAATATCCCGAAGCCTATTCCTACCTTGAGCGAAACATTGAACTAAACCGTTCTCGAGTGAGGCCACGCCAGGGCGATATCGAGCTTCCGGGTGAAGGAAAATACGACGTTATCGTAAGCAATCCTCCCTATATTCGCCCCGATGAAATGGCGTCACTCGAAAAAGAGGTGCTTTTTGAGCCGCACACGGCGCTCTTCGGCGGCGAGGACGGACTGTACTTTTATCGCAAAATTCTCGAAAACTGGCTCCCCTCTTTAAACGCGGGCGGACTTTTGGCCGTGGAAATAGGATATTCGCAGGGCGAAGAGGTTGCAAAACTTTTCCGCGAGGCAGGCCTATCAAACGTCGGCATCCGCTGTGACTACGGCAAAAACGAGAGGGTCGTTTTCGGGACACTCAAAAACATATAATATCATCAGAGCAGTAGACTCAATCTTAAATAAAGAGGAGAAAACAAAAATGGCAGACGACAAGACCAAAGCATTGGAAACCGCGCTGGGACAAATTGAAAGACAGTTTGGTAAGGGCGCAGTTATGAGACTGGGCGAGAATATCGGAATGGCCGTTGAGCACATTCCCACCGGTTCGGTATCGCTTGATATGGCGCTGGGAATCGGCGGACTTCCGCGCGGCCGAATAGTAGAAATTTTCGGACCCGAATCCTCGGGTAAAACCACCCTTGCCCTGCACGCAATTGCCGAAGCGCAGAAGCGTGGCGGCACCGCAGCCTTTATCGACGTTGAGCACGCGCTCGACCCCATCTATTCGCGCAATTTAGGCGTTGATATCGATGCGCTCTTGGTTTCTCAGCCCGACACGGGTGAGCAGGCGCTCGAAATCACCGAGGCTCTCGTTCGCTCGGGTGCTATCGATATAGTAGTCATCGACTCGGTTGCAGCCCTCGTTCCGCGTGCCGAAATTGAAGGCGATATGGGCGATTCGCACGTAGGTCTGCATGCAAGACTTATGTCGCAGGCTCTGCGTAAGCTCGCAGGCGCGATCTCCAAGTCCAACTGTATTGCAATCTTCATCAATCAGCTTCGTGAAAAGGTTGGAGTTATCTACGGCAACCCTGAAACCACCACGGGCGGCCGCGCGCTTAAGTTCTATGCGTCGGTTCGTATCGACGTTCGTCGCACCGAAACGCTTAAGCTTAACGGCGAAATGATCGGCTCGCGCACCAAGGTAAAGATTGTTAAAAACAAGGTTGCTCCTCCCTTCCGTGAGGCAATGTTTGATATTATGTACGGCACCGGCATCTCCCGCGAGGGTGAAATAGTTGACCTCGGCGTTGAATATGAGATTATTAAGCGCTCGGGAGCCTGGTTCTACTACGGTGAAACCCGTCTCGGTCAGGGCAGAGATAACGTAAAGGTTATCCTCGCCGACAACCCCGAGCTTGCAGCCGAGCTTGAGCAGAAGATCTTCGAGGCCGCAGGCATTGGCAAGGACGCCGCAGCCCCCGCAGCCGCTCCGGCCGCGGCCCCTGCTCCCGAAGTGGCCGAAGAGCCCAAGAAAAAGAGAAAAATCAGCATCGACGTAGCGGTTGACGAATAATGCGCGTCGAAGAAATAAAAAAAGCCCGTATGGGGCAGCTCTGTCTTATACTGGACGGCAAGGAGTTTTTGCTTAACGCCGAAACCGTAATTGCCGCCGGTATAGCAAAGGGCGCGGATTTGGACGAAAAAAGCTTTCGCGAGCTGTGCCGTCGGTCTGACTGTGACCGCGCCAAGTCACGCGCGATGTGGTACGTATCTCGCGCCGATCATTCGGAAAAGGCGCTTTACGACAAACTTCGCAGAACCTTCCCGCCCGAGGCGGCAAGCTATGCCGTGGCGCGGCTCAAGGAACTGGGGCTCGTGGATGACAGAGCCTATGCAAAAAGGCTGGTTGTTAATTTATCGGAAGCGAACGTTTCGGACCGAGAAATCGCACGAAAACTTTTCGCTAAGGGTGTGCCGAGGGCGATAGCCGACGAGGCGATAGAGGAACTCTCCCCTAACCCCGTGGCACAGATAGCCGAACTTTTAAAAACAAAATACCGAAACCGTCTTCAAAGCGAGGACGGCGTTCGAAAAACCTATGCCGCCCTGATTCGCAAAGGCTTTAGCTACGGCGACGTTAAAGAGGCGCTTAAAGGGTATTCGGAAAATTTGGAAAACAGCGAGGAATGGTAATGTCTAAGAAGGTTGCAATGGTGTCGCTTGGTTGCCCTAAAAACCAGGTTGATGCCGAGCAAATGCTTTATACTCTAAAATCGGCCGGCTACGAGCTGGTGCCTGAGGAGGCCGAGGCCGACGTAATAATAATAAACACCTGCGGCTTTATCGAAGATGCAAAGGAAGAGGCAATAGAAAACATACTGGAAGCCTCTCGCTACAAATCCGAGGGAAGACTTAAGCTGCTTGTGGTTACCGGCTGTCTGGCAGAGCGTTACCGCGACGATATAACCGAGGAAATCCCCGAGGTTGATATGGTTGTGGGTATCGGCAGCAACGGAAAAATAGCCGAGCTTATCGAAAACGCGCTTAACGGAAAGGTGGAAAACTCCTACGGCGAAAAGTTTTCGTTAGACCTGGACGGCAAGCGAATCTTGGGCGGCGCTCCGTATACCGCATACGTAAAAATAGCCGACGGCTGTGACAACTGCTGCACCTATTGCGCCATTCCCCTAATTCGTGGACGTTCCCGTTCCCGAAAAATCGAGAGCATAGTAGAAGAGGTTCGCGATTTGGCGTCGCGCGGAGTTACCGAAATCGTGATCACCGCGCAGGACACCACGGCGTACGGCATCGACCTTTACGGCGAATATGCGCTGGCAAGGCTGCTTCGCGAGCTTTGTAAGATTGAGGGCATCCATTGGATAAGAACCCTTTATACATACCCCGAAAAGATAACCGATGAGCTTTTGTTTGCAATACGTGACGAAGAAAAACTTTGCAAATATCTTGACATTCCCATTCAGCACTGCAATAATAAAATTCTGAAGAGGATGAATCGCAAGGGCGATAAGGCGTCGCTTGAAAAAACGCTTGCGCGCATTCGCGAGGTTATCCCCGATATTACCCTCCGTACAACGCTTATTACCGGCTTCCCCGGTGAGAGCGAGGAGGATTTCTGCGAGTTGGCCGAATTTGTTAAAAAGTGGCGATTTGACCGCCTTGGTTGCTTTGCCTACTCGGCTGAGGAGGATACTCCTGCTGCCGACTATCCCGATCAGGTTGACCCGCAAATAAAGCTCGACCGCAGCGAAAACATTATGAACGAGCAGATGACTATCGCGGCCGAAAAGAACGCCGAAAAGATAGGCTCGGAGGTCGAGGTCCTTATAGAGGGCTACGACAACTTTATCCGCTGCTATTACGGTCGCTCCCCTGCAGATGCGCCCGAAATAGACGGAAAAATATTCTTTATAACCAATTCACCCAAGGTGATAGGCGATTATGTAAGAGTCAGGATAAACGACAGCATAGAATATGATTTGTTAGGAGAGGAAATTTATGAATCTGCCGAATAAGCTTACACTCATACGTATAATTGCCACCCCCGTTTTTATGTATACGATGGTGGCCGACTTTAAGTATCACTTTGTGGTGGCACTCTTTGTGTTTATTGCAGCGTCGCTTACCGATATGCTTGACGGTAAAATTGCGCGCAGTCGCGGTCTTGTTACCGATTTCGGCAAGTTTTTAGACCCGCTGGCCGACAAAATGCTTACAACCGCCGCATTTCTCGGTCTTTTGCTTATGAAATATACCGCAGGTATCGTTTGGATCGTGTTCGTAATTCTGTTCCGCGAGTTTGCCATTACCTCTATGCGTCTTGTTTGCTCGGGCAGCGGCAAGGTAATTGCGGCAAATATGTGGGGCAAGGTAAAAACCGTCGTTCAGATGGTTACCGTTATTGCCATTCTTGCGGTTGAGGGACTTAAGTCGATCCTGCTTGAAACACAGTATATTTTGTCCGATAATCTTACTCAGGCAATCAAGTACGGCACTGATATTTTACTGTGGGCAACCGCAGCGCTTACAGTGCTGTCGGGCGTAATATATCTGTGGCAGAACCGCAATATAATCGACCCCACAAAATAAAAGTAGACAAAAATGTAAATTTATAATATAATATATTGAAGTCAGATGCGTTTATCGGGAAAAGTACCCATGCCGCAGGAAAAGAGAGGGCTCGGTTGGTGTGAGAGCCACGAAGCGACAAGGCGAAAATTGCGACCCGACAGCATACCGCAGGAAATGGCGGTACGGCAGGCACCGTTAAAGGCCGCACGAGTTATAAACAGGAGTGGAACCGTGGTTAATTACCGCCTCCGTTGCATTATGCAACCGGAGGCGTTTTTTTACGTCTATAATAGGAGATGATATATATGTTCGACAGATTAAAAGAAGACATAGCCGCCTTCCGCGATCGCGACCCTGCCGCCCGCAGCGCGCTGGAGATATTTTTTCTTTATCCCGGCTTTAAGGCAATTCGTCGCCACCGCAGGGCAAATTGGTTTTATCGCCATAATATGAAGTTCATAGCGAGATACATCTCGCAGCGAACCGTTCGCAAAACGGGAATCGAAATTCACCCTGCCGCCAAGCTCGGCCGCCGTCTGGTTATCGACCACGGAACCGGCGTTGTAATCGGTGAAACCGCCGAAATCGGCGATGACGTACTGATTTATCAGGGAGTTACGCTCGGCGGAACGGGCAAGGACACCGGCAAACGCCACCCGACAATCGGTAACGGCGTAATGATTTCGAGCGGAGCTAAGGTGTTAGGCCCCTTCAAGGTTGGCGACAACGCCCGAATAGCCTCGGGCGCCGTAGTACTCGAGGAGGTTCCTGCCGACAGCACGGTAGTCGGTGTTCCGGCACGCGTGGTTAAACGCGCAGGAATTAAGATTAAGCCGATGGATCAGGTTCACATACCCGACCCCGTCGCGCAGGAAATTTGCAGACTTGAAATGAGAATTAAGGAACTCGAAGAAAGGCTTGAAAAGTAATGAAAATTTTTAACACCCTCACCCGCCAAAAAGAGGAACTTCGCCCCATTGTGGATGGCGAGTACAAAATATACGCCTGCGGCCCCACCGTTTATAACTTTATCCATATCGGTAATGCGCGTCCGCTCTGCGTTTTTGACGTGCTCCGTCGCTACCTTGAGTGGCGCGGCAACAAGGTAAACTTCGTACAAAACTTTACCGATATCGACGATAAACTTATCCGCAAGGCCAACGAGGGCGGCACCACCGTCCCCGAGGTTGCCGAAACCTTTATAAAGGAATACTGGACCGATGCCGACGGACTTAATATCCGCCGCGCAACCACCCACCCCCGCGCAACCGAAAATATCGACGCTATTCAGAATATAATCTCGTCGTTAATCGAAAAGGGCTTCGCCTATGAGGCAAACGGCGACGTTTATTTCCGCGCCCGTGAGTTTTCCGAGTACGGCAAGCTTTCGCACCAGCCGCTTGATGACCTCGAGGCAGGTGCTCGAATCGAAGTAGGCGATATAAAGGAAAACCCGATGGACTTCTGCCTTTGGAAATCGGCAAAGCCGGGCGAGCCTTTCTGGGAGTCGCCTTGGGGTAAGGGCCGTCCGGGCTGGCACATTGAGTGCTCGGCCATGGCAGGCAAGTACCTCGGGAATACTATTGATATTCACTGTGGCGGTCAGGACCTTATCTTCCCCCACCACGAAAACGAAATCGCCCAAAGCGAGTGTGCAAACGGCTGCGATTTCGCCCATTATTGGATGCACAACGGCTATATAAACGTAGACAATCGCAAGATGTCCAAATCGCTCGGCAACTTCTTTACCGTGCGCGAGGTTGCACAAGTATACGGCTACGAGCCTATCAGATACATTATGATTTCGTCGCACTACCGCAGCCCCATCAACTACTCGGTAGATATCATCGAGCAGAGCAAAAATGCGCTTGACCGTATGTACAAGTGCCGCGAGGGCCTTGTCTTTGCTATTGACCACGCCGAAGAAGGCGGCGACAAGCCCGAATTTGCAGGCAAGCATACCGAGGCCTTTATTGAGGCTATGGAAGACGACCTTAACACCGCCGACGCACTCGGCTCGGTGTTTAACCTAATAAAGGATATAAATCTTCTGGTTGCCGCAGGTGCCAAAAAGGATACGCTTAAGGCCGCCCTCGCCGAATATGACGAGCTTTGCTCGGTGCTCGGTTTGGTTTACAACCTTAAGGATGATTCGCTCGACGCCGAGGTAGAGGCGCTTATTGCCAAGCGCACCGAGGCCCGCAAGGCGAGAGATTTTGCAACCGCCGACGCTATACGCGATCAGTTAAAGGAAATGGGAGTAGTCCTCGAGGACACACCCCAGGGCGTAAAATGGAGCAGAGCATAATAAAACGCGAGCCGATAGGCGACGGTATAAAAATCTGCGTGTCCGAGGCACATACCTTCGGCACCGATGCAATACTGCTCGCCAACTTTGCGGCGCCGCGAAAAACCGATACGGCCTGCGATTTAGGCACCGGATGCGGAATTATTCCGCTTTTGTGGTGCCGCGGCAACGCACCTAAAAAGGCCTTCGGCGTTGACATACAGCCCGAAGCAATATCGCTGGCAGAGAAGAGCATCGAGGAAAACAATCTTTACGAAAAGTTTTCGGCGGTGCTGTCGGATATACTTGAACTCAAAGGAAAGCTTCCCTTCGGAAGCTTTCAACTCGTTACCTGCAATCCGCCGTACAAGGCTTTGGGAGCGGGAATCAAGAGCAAAACCGGCTCGGACAAAATAGCAAGGCACGAAACCGCCTGCACGCTTGAGGATATAATAAGCACGGCCTCTCGCCTGCTCCAAACCTCGGGCAGACTTTGTATGTGCAATCGTCCCGAGCGACTTGCCGATATGATTGCGCTTATGCGCAAGTATAAAATCGAGCCGAAACGTATGCGCTTGGTTTGCAAGCGCGTAGGCTGTGAGCCGTGGCTTGTTTTGCTCGAGGGAAGACGCTGCGGAAACAGTGGAATGCGAGTTGACCCAACGCTTTACGTTGAGGACGGCGAAAACTTTTCGAAAGAAATGCTTGAAATTTACGGAAGCTATAAGGATGGTGCGAAATGAGCGGAAAACTTTACGTTGTAGGAACACCGATAGGCAACTTGGGAGACATTTCTCCCCGAGCGCTTGAAGCACTTTCTTCTGTTGATTTCATAGCGGCCGAGGATACCCGTGTAACCCTTAAGCTTTTAAATCATTTCGACATTCATAAGCCGCTCGAAAGCTATTACGAGCATAATAAAGAGAGAAAAACAGAATTCATAATTAACCGATTGAAAAATGGTGAAAAATGTGCTATAGTATCGGATGCGGGAATGCCTGCCATTTCCGATCCGGGAGAGGATCTTGTTCGCGAGTGCCGCCGGTGCGGCATCGAGGTCGAGTCGGTTCCCGGCCCCAGCGCGGTTATAACTGCGCTTGCCGCCAGCGGAATGAAGAGCGGCAGATTTTGTTTTGAGGGATTTCTGTCGGCTGATAAGGGAGAGCGCAAAGCGCATCTTGAGAGCCTTGTTCGCGAGCAGAGAACCATGATATTTTACGAAGCGCCACACAAACTGCGAACAACGATAGCCGATATGCTGGGCGCCTTTGGCGACCGCGAGGTTGCCTTCTGCCGCGAGCTTACCAAGTTCCACGAGCAGGTGCTTAAAATGCGGCTTTCGGATGCGGTAGAGTATTATAAGGAAAACGCGCCGAGAGGTGAGTTTGTTCTGGTTGTTGAGGGCGCCGCCCCCGAAGAGGAAAAGGTTTATACCCTTACCGATGCGGCCGAAATGGCGAAAACGCTTATGGAAAAGGGAATGGGTGCTTCTGCTGCGGCTAAAGAGGCGGCAGCGATTTGCGGAATTAAAAAAGGGGACATATATAAAGCCCTTATGGAGATGTAAAAATTAAATGGGAAAGCACGAAGAAGTTAAAAAGAAAAAAGCTACCAAAAACAGTGAACCTGAAAAATTAAATAACACCGCTCCCGAAACCGCGGAGGAAGAGTCGAACGATATATTCAGCAGCAGCACTCCGCAGCGTACTGACGGGAAAAAGGCCGACGGTAAGAAGGCAAAGAAGCGCAAAAAGCGTATGTCGCCCGGCAAAAGAGCGCTTGTGGCGTTTGTTTCTACGCTTTTAGCGATTGCTCTGCTTTGCGGAATTTGCTTTGGCGGATATACCTTCCTTAAGAACTATTATCTGAGGTACGTATACGTTGATATGGATGAGGGCAACCTCGGCGTTAACAGTGAAAACTCGCAAAAGCACGTTATAAACATAGCGCTTTTCGGTGTTGACACGCGTGACGGCGAGAGCATGGAAGGTCTTTCGGACAGCATTATGGTGCTGAGCATAAACAAAAAGACCAAGGAAATGAAGATAGTTTCCTTCCTGCGTGACAGCGTGGTGGACGTTGACGGAAAGCTGCGTAAGATAAATTCGGCCTACAGCCGCGGCGGCTATGAGCTCGCAATAAAGACGCTTAACGAAAACTTTAAACTCGATATTAAGGAGTTTGCAACCGTAAACTTCGGCGCGATGGCCAACCTCGTTGATATGGTCGGCGGCGTTGAAATCGAGGTAACTCAGGGCGAAATCGACGATAAGGTTTACGGCATAAACGCGCTGATTAAAGAGCAGTCGAAGATAACCGGAGTCGAGCCGATATACGTAACTAAACCCGGCCTCCAGAAGCTCGACGGTATTCAGGCGGTTGCCTGGGCTCGAATTCGCAAGAGCGCAACGGCCGACGGCCAGCGTGACGACTTCGGCAGAACCGACCGTCAGCGTGAGGTGCTTAATCAGCTCTTCAAAAAGGCCACCAAGATGAATTTCCTTGAATTATTATCGTTGGTACGTGAGTTTACGCCTAACGTTACCACTTCGCTCAGCGAGGGCGAAATAATCGATTTACTGCCGCTTATAAAGGGCGCATCGCTTTCGAGCGAGCGAATCCCCAAGGATTACAGCTGGCGCATTAAGGGTGCAAACGTAGGCGTTTCGTCGGGCCTCTATTATGACAGGGATTTTGCCCGCAGAATTCTTAAAGCTTATCTTTACGAGGATATTCCCTTCGATCAGTATATCGAAGAAAACGGAATCACCTACGTTCCGTGGGGCTAAACGAAAACTTTTCGTAAAAACCGATCGGTCATTACCAAATCCACCGCTACATATATATTAGCGGATGGGGATGAGGTAATGACCGATTTTTTTAATATGCATTTTTTAGTATCGGCGGCGCTTATTTTAAGTGCCGTTTTTGTTAACGGGTGGACCGATGCGCCTAATGCTGTGGCCACCTGCGTAGCAAGCGGAGCAATGACGTTGCGGCGTGCCGCAAATATGGCGGCGGTATGCAATTTTTTCGGACTTTTACTCACCTCTGCGTTCGGAAACCGAGTTGCAAAACGGGTGGCCGAAACGGTTCCTTCGGGAAATGGAGCAGAAGTGGCGGTGTATGCGGCGTTGCTTTCTGTTGTGGTGTTTGCGGTGGTCGCGTGGAGCTTTGGAATACCCACGAGCGAAAGCCATGCACTGCTGGCGGCGCTGTCGGGAGCGGCAGTAGCAAAAGAGGGCAAAAACGGCCTGAACAGTGGCCTTTGGTGGTCTGTCATATTAGGCATAATTTTAACTAGTTTGTTGGGTTTTTTGCTGGGATATGTGTTAAAACGGTTGTTAAACGTAAGCCGCCTGCGCGAGAAAAGGCGTTTGCTCACAGCGCTCGAAATAATATCGGCGGCGCTCTTGTCGCTAATCCACGGCGCTCAAGACGGGCAAAAATTTACCATTGTTGCGATGTCGGTTTTCTCCTTCTCGGGACTTGAGATTACATACGGTGCGGCAACCCTCCTGTGCGCTGTGGTTTTGGCTTTGGGAACGGCCGTTGGCGGCGCTCGGATAATAAAAAAAGTCGGCAGCGGCATAACCGCTGTCGACGAGGGCGGCGGCGTGTGCTGTGATACCGCCGCGTTTATATCAATATTTGTTTGTACGCTTTTTGGTATGCCGGTGAGCACCACTCATACCAAAACAAGCGCTGTGTTAGGTCTTGGCGTTGCCAACAGAAACGTCAACACAAAAACGTATTACGAAATATTTTCGTTATGGCTTTTAACATTTCCCGTTTGTTTTATTTTGGGGTGGGGAATTACTCGCCTTTGTTTGTAAGGAGGGCCTCAATATCAACTCCGCGGGGCTCCTGCGGCGTTGAGAAAACGATTTGGGTTTCGGTGCTGCCGTATTTTTGAAGCTGGCCGATAAATTGGTCGAGGTTTTCGGTAGAATCGAAGGCAACCTTTATATGCATGGCAAAGTGACCCGTTACGCAGCTGCACTCAAGCACGTTGGGGTGCGAGCAGATAAAGGGGTAAAATTCGGGTTTTTGGTCGGGGCGTAGCTCAAGATTTATAAACGCGATAACCGGAAAACCGAGTTTTTTGAGATTAACCTCGGCGCGGTAGCCTGAGATTATGCCCTCGCGCTCAAGTCGTTCGAGGCGCGCGGCGGTGGCAGGTGAGGAAAGAAAAACCTGCTGTGCCAGTTGCTTTAGGGGCATACGCGCATTCTGCTGCAAAAGTGAAAGTAACTTTAAATCGATGTTATCCATATAATTCACCTCTTAATTATAATAACTTTTGATAGTGATTTTGTCAAGAAAACCGCGGGGCTTGGTTAATTTTCTTAACCGCTTGACAACAAATTAAAATAGCAATAAAATAATAAAAAAGGAAAAGAGGTGCGAGATGAGGGGCTGTTGTTTTACGGGCCACCGACCCGAAAAATGTTCTTTCGGATATGATAAACGCTGTGGCGAGTTTGTCGTTTTGGCTGATGAACTTGAAAATCAGATAATAGCGGCAATAAACGACGGTTTTGATACCTTTTATTGCGGTGGCGCAAAGGGATTTGACCTTTTGGCGGCCGAGATTCTCGTATCACTTCGCGAAAAATATAAAATTAAAATCATTTTGGTTATCCCGTTTGAGGGGCAGGCAAACGGCTACAGCGCCGAGTGGAAGCGCCGATACAAATACGCGCTGGACGCGGCGGACGAGCGAATATGCCTTTCGGACGAATATTACCGAGGCTGCTATAACGCGCGAAATCGCTATATGGTTGATCACAGCGAGCGTGTAGTGGCGCATTACGACGGCTCGCCCGGCGGCACCCGTGACACAGTAAACTACGCCAAACAGCAGGGAAAGACGGTAATAAACGTTGCCGACCGCCTTAAAATGATGTTTCAGTTTTCGCTTTTGGATTAAAAAGCGGGAAAGGGAGGCCGCACTGAGAAGGGCGGAAAAAAGGATGAGAATACACCTGCGGCTTACCCCGCGGGTGTTTTTATTATCTATTTATTTGTCAGTCGTTTTATGTTATAATACAACCGACCGTAAAAACAGAAAACAAAGAGGTAATTTAATGGATAAGCGCATAGATAAGCAGTTGGCGTTTTCTTTGGAAATCGACAAGGTAAAAAACATATTCAGGCAAACGCATTTATCGGGTAACGGCAGAAATGAAAATGATGCCGAGCATTCCTGGCATATGGCGGTTATGGCGTATCTCTTAAAGGAGTATGCCAACGAGGAGATCGATATTGCCAAGGTAATGATTATGTGCTTAATTCACGACATCGTGGAGATTGATGCAGGAGATACCTATGCATACGATGCGGAAAGCCTGAAAACGCAAAAGGCGCGTGAAGACGCAGCAAAAGAAAGAATTTTTTCCATTTTGCCCGAGGAGCAAGCAACCGAGCTGATAGCGCTCTTTGACGAGTTCGAAGCCTATGAAACTGCCGAAGCAAAATTTGCCCACGCTATGGACAATCTTCAACCGCTCATTTTGAACAACAGCAACAACGGCGGAGATTGGCGAGAGCATAACGTAACGGCCGAACAGGTTTATAACCGCCAGAGCAAAACAAAGCTAGGGTCTGAAAGGTTATTTGAAATAACAGACCGCATTATTAGAGAGAACATTAAAAAAGGGAACCTGAAGTGACAAAATCCAATAAGGCAAGCGGTTAGAAAAGCAAGAATTTATCGAACGGTACGGCATACGATAAAATTAAAAGATGCACGAAATTTTCGTGCATCTTTTTTGTACGTAATTATGGGGCCGTTATTCTTCTGCTTTTTTGGCTTTATTCAGTCGGCCGTAAAGGGCGGTGTGGTCGTAGATGATTTTTGCGAGCCAATCGTTTATACAGCCGCCGTCTATTCGCCAGAGCCAGTTGCCCTCGCTTGTAGCGGGGGTGTTGATGCGGCCTTCGCTGCCGAGGTCGACAAGGTCGGGCATCATAAGAATGCAGGTGTCGGCTACCGATGACATCGCGGCGCGCATTAAGGGCCAGACGAGGCTTTCGCCCTCGGGAATTCCGAGGTAGCGATAGGCGGTTTTGACGTCGCTCTTATTTGCCGAGTGGGTCCAGCCGCGAATGGTATCGTTATCGTGGGTGCCGGTATAGACCACGCAGTTGCGCGGATAGTTGTGTGGGAGATAATCGCTTTCCTCGCGTGAGTCAAAGGCAAACTGCAGCACCTTCATACCGGGGAAGCCCGAGCGGTCTAAGAGTTTCAGCACGGCGTCGGTTAAATAACCGAGGTCCTCTGCGATGAGGGGAAGGCGGCTGCCGAGCTTTAATTTGAGCGCGGTAAAGAGCGACATACCGGGGCCTTTTTTCCAAACGCCGTTTTTGGCGGTTGCGTCGCCGTAGGGGATGGAGTAGTAGGACTCAAGTCCGCGGAAATGGTCGATTCGAACGGTGTCATAAACCGAGAGAGCATAGGCCATTCGGCGGCACCACCATTCGTAGCCGTTTTTCTTCATTTTTGCCCAGTCGTAAAGGGGGTTGCCCCAAAGCTGACCGTCCTCCGAAAAGGCATCGGGCGGACAGCCTGCGACGGCCTTCGGGGTGAGCGAAGAATCGAGCTGGAAGCAGTCGGTATTTGCCCAAACGTCGGCGCTGTCAAGCGCAACGTAAATCGGGATATCGCCGATTATTTCGATGCCTTTTTTGTTTGCATAAGATTTTAGCGAATGCCACTGCACCGAAAAAGTAAATTGTAAGAATTTATAGAAATTTATGCGGTAGGAAAGTTCCTCGCGAGCGGCCGCCAGAGCGGCATCGTCACGGGTTTTGAGCGGCTGGGGCCATTCGGTCCAGCTGCGGCCGCCTTCGCGGTCCTTAAGAGCCATAAAAAGGGCGTAATCATCAAGCCAATAGGCGTTTCGGCGGCAGAATTCACGGTATTCGTCGCTTTCCGAAAAGCGGGAAAAGGCGGTCTCCAACAGGGGAAGACGGTTTTGATACAAAAGGCCGTAATCGATAGAAAAAGGGTCGCTGCCGAAATCGGCGGCATCGGCCTCCGCGGCGGTAATAAGACCGGCTGAAATCAGCTCTTCAAGGTCTATAAAATAAGGGTTGCCCGCGTAGGTCGAAAAAGACTGATAGGGCGAATCTCCGAACGAGGTGGGGCCGATGGGCAGAATCTGCCAGCAGCTTTGTCCTGCCGCCTCCAAAAAGTCGACAAAGCGATAAGCCTCTTTTCCTACCGTGCCGATTCCGTACCGCGAGGGCAGCGAGAAAATAGGCATCAAAATACCGTTTTTGCGCATAAAAACTATCCTTTAACAGCTCCCGAAAGCACACCCTTTATAATGTGCTTCTGACAGAGGAAATAAATTATTACTATTGGCAGCAGGCAGAGGATAATAAGCGCCATTGTGGCGCCGTAGTCTACCTGACCGTAGCTGCCCTGCAGGTACTGAATGTGAATAGGGATGGTTTTATAAACCGTCTTATCCAGCACGAGATAGGGCAAAAGATAGTCGTTCCAAATCCACATAATCTGCAGAATTCCGACCGAAATGAAGGTTGATTTCATAATCGGCACGTCGACGAGGAAAAAGGTCTGCAAGGGGGTGCAACCGTCGATTGCGGCCGCCTCCTCAACGTCGAGCGGAATGCTTTTTACAAAGCCAGTAAAAAGGAAAACCGCCAGTCCTGCGCCGAAACCGAGGTAGATTATCGGGATGGTGTAGGGGGTGTTGAGAGAAAGACGGTCGGCTGTGTTCGAGAGGGTAAACATAACCATCTGGAACGGAACAACCATCGAAAAAATACAAAGATAGTATACTACACGGCAAAGAAAACTGTCAACACGGCTGATGTACCAAGCGGCCATGGACGTGCAAAGAAGTATGAGAGCCACCGAAAGAACGGTTATAACGAGGCTGTAAAAAACCGAATTATAAAACGGGTAGCCGCCGAAGGTGATGCCCTTTATAAAGTTATCGAGTCCTGCAAAGGTGTCGGCGGTTGGCAGTGAGAAAAGCGATGACTTAATACCGTCGTTGGTTTTAAAGGAGTTATAAAGCACGACGATTACGGGCGCCACCCAGGCGGCCGAAAGCAACGCAAAAAAGGCCGTAAGCAGGCGTCCCGAAAGCGAACGATTATTCATTATGCCTGCACCTCTTTTCTGCGGGTAAAGTAAAGCTGCGAAAGGGCGATTACGACCACGATAATAAAGAAAATTACCGCCTTGGCCTGACCGACGCCCATATTGGTTGTGCTTTCATAGAAGGATTTATAGATGTTAAGCGCCACCATTTCGGTCTCGCGGAAGGGCTTGCCGTCCGTGAGGGCAAGGTTCTGGTCGAAGAGCTTAAAGCCGTTTGTAAGCGAGAGGAAGGTGCAGATGGTGACAGACGGCATAATGGAAGGCAGAGTGATATGGCGCAGCAACTGCCAAGAAGAGGCGCCGTCTATGCGTGCGGCCTCGACGTATTCGCCGGGGATATTTTGAAGGCCTGCGACGTAGATTATCATCATATAGCCTATCTGCTGCCACGAAACCAGCAACACAAGTCCCCAAAAGCCGTAGGTTGCATTAAGCGCCAGCGCCGAGCCCAGGTATTCGATAATCACGGCGTCTAAAATTATTTTCCATATATATCCGAGCACGATGCCGCCTATTAGATTTGGCATAAAAAATATGGTGCGGAAGCCGCCCTCGCCGCGTATGCCGCGGGTGAGCGCATAGGCGATGAAAAACGCGACAAGGTTTATTACCAGCACCGACACCACGGTAAAGGCCGAAGTGAATCCGAGCGAGCGGAAAAAGGCGCTGTCAGAAAGGGCGCTTTTATAGTTGTCCAGTCCCGTAAAGCTCGTGAACCGCAGGGTGCGGAAGCGGAAAAAAGAAAGATAAATGCCCCACACAAAGGGCCACACGAAGCCGATAATAAAGGCCAGCACGGTCGGCAGCAAAAACAGCGCGCCATACCGTTTTACACTTTTACGAGTGCTGCCTGCGGCAATTCGAGACGGGTTGTGTTTTTTGAGTTTTTTCAAAAAAACTCCTCCTTTTGCGGCTCCGCCGCAGAGTTAATTAAAGGCTAAAAAAGGGCGGACGCGTACGCCCGCCCAAAATTTTACTGATGGGAAATTTTATATTGCTCTGCCCAGCCGTCGATAAAGGCTTTTTTAACGGCCTCCCAGTCGCCGGTGCCTGCAGAATAGGCCGCGAGCGCCGAGACCACGCCGTTGCGCCAGGTTTCAACGTTGGGGGTGTGGTTAAAGGCCCACGAAACGTTGTAACGGCCCTCTTCAACGTAGTCGTTCATAATGTTGCAAAGCACGTTATCAACCGGCTTTGCCGACTTAAAGGGCGATACAAAACCCATATCCTCGGCAAGTGCCTTGGTTCCCTTTTCGCTGGTTACAACCCATTTAAGGAAGTCGAGTGTGGCGTTTATATCGGCCTCGCTTGCCGTCTTGTTTACGGCCCAGTAGTTTTCGGTGCCGCAGCATAGTCCCTGCTTTTCATCGCGAACGCCGGTATAAATGGGAAGGTAGCCGATGTTTTCGTCGCCGATGGAGGCGATGTTGCCGTATTCCCAGGTGCCGTTCTGGTAGAAGACAGCTTTGCCGTTTTTAAACTCAACGGCTGCGTCGTTTTGCTCGCTTGTGAGGGTTGCGGGGTCGATGGTGGAGTTGTTTATATAAAGGTCCCAAAGGGCCTTAAAATTATCGAGATAGGTGCCCTTGATGGTGGCCGGCTGTTCCTTTATGCCGTCGGCCTCAAACTCATAAAAGAGCGGCATATTTGCAAGGTGGCCCGAGAAACGCCAGCTTGAAGAACTGGCAAGACCCGCGCTTGTAAAGGCCGAGAAACCGAGCTCTGCTTTGCGTGCGGTTATCGATTCGGCAACTTCGCGCAGCTTTGCAAAGGAGGTGATATCCTCTACCTTATAGCCTGCTTTTTCGAGCAGTTTTTTATTAACGATTAGTCCGTAGCCTTCATAAACGTAGGCGATACCGTAAACGGCGTCGCCGTCCTTTATGGCGAAGTCGTCGCTTGTGAGTTCGCGGTAAACGTCGGTGTCCTTAAGGTCGAGGCAGTAGTCCTTCCAGCTGTCGAGCGCTATCTGGCCGCTTATCTGGAAGAGGGTGGGGGCCGAAGATTTATCAATCTCGGCGGTGAGGGTTTCTTCATATTTGCCCTCGGCTGCGGTTACGACCTTTACCTCAACTCCGGTTTCCTCGGTGTAGGCTGAGGCTAATTTTTTCCAGGCCTCGTCCTGCTCGGGTTTAAAGTTAAGGTAATAGACGCTTCCCGTATCGTCCTTCTTTCCTCCGCATCCGCTAAACAGCAGACAGAGGGTGAGTAAAGCTAAAACGATGGATAAAAATTTTTTCATAATAATTCCTCCCGTAAAAAATTTTGTAAAGTGCTCCATCGGGCGTATTGTAGCACGATAATAATGCGAAAACGAAAGAATCGCGCCGCGAAAAAGATAAGGTTTTAGCGGCTCGTGGGAAAGAGCGTCGCCACAAAAGAAAAACCCTGAAAAACGGCTTTTAAATAGTATTATCAAACCGCTGTCTGATATTCCTTTTTGAGAAATTATTATAAAAAAATAAACCCCCGTGACTTTCGTCACAGGGGTTTTGTGCTTATTAATACTTCTTGCGCGGAACGTAAGAGGTGTGGAGATCGTGGTGAGCCTTGTGGCCGCCGAAACCGTCGTACCACTCTTCGTAGAGCTTCTTAACAACGGGAGACTCGTGCGACTTGCGGATAGCCATAGCAGCATCCTGATCGTAAAGAGCCTTAGCGCGAACAGCCTTAAGGTCAACGGTGTCACGAACCGACTGGGGTTGAATGGGCTGACCGCCGCCGTTTACACAGCCGCCGGGGCATCCCATGATTTCGATGAAGGTCCAGCCTGCAGGGTTGCCTGCCTTGAGCTGATCCATAACAACCTTTGCAGCGGCAGCGCCCGATGCAACAGCAACCTTGATTTCGTTGCCTGCGATGTTAACGCTTGCCTGCTTAAGGCCCATGGTGCCGCGAAGTGCGGTAAAGTCGATGTCGGTGTTGTCCTTGCCGGTGAGCCAGTCGTTAGCAGTACGGAGAGCAGCCTCCATAACGCCGCCGGTTGCACCGAAGATAACGGCTGCGCCGGTATCCTCGCCAAGGGGATTGTCAAACTCTTCGTCGGGAAGAGCGGTGAAGTTGAGGCCTGCGCGCTGAATCATACGAGCGAGCTCACGGGTGGTGATAGCGATATCAACGTCCGGAACGCCTGCAGCGGACTGATCGTCACGGCCGATTTCAAACTTCTTAGCGGTACAGGGCATAACCGAAACACTAACGATATCCTTCGGATCGATACCCATCTTCTGTGCGTAATAGGTCTTGATTACGGCGCCTGCCATCTGCTGGGGCGACTTGCAGGAAGAAAGGTGAGCGAGCATATCGGGATAGTAGTATTCGCAGAACTTAACCCAACCGGGCGAGCAGGAGGTAATCATCGGCAGGGTGCCGCCGTTCTTGATACGCTCAACAAGCTCGTTAGCCTCCTCAACGATGGTGAGGTCGGCAGCAAAGTCGGTATCGAATACCTTATCAAAGCCCAGACGACGGAGAGAAGCAACCATCTTGCCCTCAACGTTGGTACCAACGGGCATGCCGAAGCACTCACCCAGGGTAGCACGGATGGAGGGAGCGGTCTGAACAACAACGTGCTTGGAAGGATCTGCAAGAGCAGCCCAAACCTTATCGGTGTCGTCCTTCTCGGTAAGAGCGCCGGTGGGGCAAACAGCGGTACACTGACCGCAGGAGATACAGGGAGTATCCTTGAGTTCAGCATTAAAGGGCGAACCAACAGCGGTGTCGATACCACGGTTGTTAGCGCCGATAACGCTTACGTACTGCTCGTTACAAACGGCGATACAACGACGGCAAAGGATGCACTTGTTGTTGTCGCGAACGAGGTGGGGAGAAGAGCAGTCAAGCTCGTACTGGGGCTTGTAGCCTGCGAAAGCATCCTCGTCAACGCCATACTCGAGGCAGAGCTTCTGAAGCTCGCAGTTTGTAGAGCGCTTGCAGGAGAGACACTTCTTCTCGTGGGTGGAGAGGATAAGCTCGAGGGTAGTCTTGCGGGCTTCCTGAACCTTGGCGGTGTTGGTCTGAACCTCCATACCCTCAGTAACGGGGTATACGCAGGCGGTAACAAGACCGCGAGCGCCGGTAGCCTCAACAACGCAGATACGGCAAGCACCGATCTCGTTCTTTTCCTTCATGAAGCAGAGGGTAGGAATTTCTACGCCAGCTGCACGGGCAGCCTCCAATATGGTGGAGCCCTTAGGTACGCTTACGGCAATGCCGTTGATTTTTACATTAACCATTTCCATTTTCATTGGCTCCTTTCCTTATTGCTTGCTTATAGCCTTAAACTTGCAGTTGCCGATACAAGCGCCGCACTTAACACACTTTTCGGTATCGATGGTGTAGGAGGGGAGCTTATGACCGGGAGCTACATAGTCGGTTTTAGTAATAGCGTCAGCCGGGCAGTTTCTTGCGCACATACCGCAGCCTATGCACTTATCCTTGTCGATGGAGAAGGAAAGAAGATCCTTACATACACCGGCAGGGCACTTCTTATCAACAACGTGAGCAACGTATTCCTCACGGAAGAACTTAAGTGTTGCAAGAACAGGGTTGGGAGCAGTCTGACCGAGACCGCAGAGAGAGTTGGCCTTGATGTAGTTACAAAGCTCTTCGAGCTTGTCGATGTCTTCGAGTGTGCCCTGACCCTTGGTGATCTTATCGAGCATCTCGAGCAGACGACGGGTACCTACGCGGCAGGGAGTACACTTACCGCAGGACTCATCAACGGTGAACTCAAGGAAGAACTTAGCCATGTCAACCATACAGGTGTCTTCATCCATTACGATAAGGCCGCCCGAGCCCATCATACAGCCGATGGCAGTGAGGTTGTCATAGTCAACTTCGGTATCAATAAGGGAAGCGGGGATACAACCGCCGGAAGGACCGCCGGTTTGAGCAGCCTTGAACTTCTTGCCGTTCGGGATGCCGCCGCCGATGTCTTCAATGATGTGGCGAAGGGTTGTACCCATCGGGATCTCAACGAGACCGGTGTTGTTGATGTTTCCGCCGAGAGCGAAGATCTTGGTACCCTTGGACCTTTCGGTTCCCATAGATGCGAACCAATCAGCGCCGCGAAGGATGATCTGCGGAATGTTGGCGAAGGTTTCAACGTTGTTTTCAACGGTGGGAGCGCCGAAAAGACCCTTAACTGCCGGATACGGAGGACGGGGACGGGGCTCACCGCGGTTACCCTCGATAGAGGTCATAAGTGCGGTTTCCTCACCGCAAACGAATGCGCCGGCGCCAAGACGAATGTCAAGGTTGAAGTCAAAGCCGGAGCCGAAGATGTTTTTGCCGAGCAGGCCGTATTCGCGAGCCTGGTTGATAGCGATCTGCAGACGGGAAACAGCAATCGGATACTCAGCACGAACGTAAACGTAGCCCTGAGTTGCGCCGATAGCGTAACCTGCGATGGCCATAGCTTCGATAAGAGCGTGCGGGTCGCCTTCGAGAACCGAACGGTCCATGAATGCGCCGGGGTCGCCTTCGTCGGCGTTACATACAACGTACTTCTGAGGAGCCTGGTTCATAGCGGTTAAGGACCACTTTCTGCCGGTCGGGAAGCCACCGCCGCCGCGTCCGCGCAGGCCGGAATCGGTAACGCACTTAATAACGTCCTCGGGGGTCATCTCGGTGAGAACTTTACCAAGGGCAGCATAACCGTCCATAGCTATGTATTCATCGATTTCCTCAGGGTTGATAACACCGCAGTTGCGAAGAGCAACACGGGTCTGGGACTTGTAGAAAGCAGTGTCGCTCAGGGAAACGTTACCCTTAACGTCTGCAGTCTGCTCATCTCTGTACTCAAGTCTTTCTACAACGCGGCCCTTAAGAAGATGCTCTTCAACGATTTCAGCAACATCCTCTGCCTGAACACGGCTGTAGAAGGTTCCGTCCGGATGGACGATAACAACGGGACCCATAGCGCACAGACCGAAACAACCGGTCTGAACAATTTTGATTTCCTCGGAAAGACCGTGCTTTTCGATGTTTTCAGCGAAAAGCTGCTGGAGGGTTACACTTCCCGAAGAGGTACATCCGGTACCGCCGCAAATCAATACGTGTGAACGAATCATTTAAAATACCTCCGCTTTTGCTTATTTATCAGCAAGAGTATACTCGGATACTACCTTGCCGTTTTTAAGATGCTCATCGATAACCTTCTTTGCCTTCTCGGCGGTCATCTTAACATAGGTGGTTTTGCCGCCGGCCTCGTAAACCTCAACGATGGGCTCGTACTGGCAAAGACCGATACAGCCTGTCTGGGTTACCGAAACCTTGGAAGCGAGACCCTCTGCGTTAACGCCTTCAACGAAAGCGTTAAGAACAGGGCGTGCGCCTGCCGAGATACCGCAGGTTGCCATGCCGACAACTACGCGACGCTCGTCAACGCCTTCGCGAAGAACAACCTTGTCCTTCATCTTGTCTCTGATTGCTTGCAGCTCAGCTAATGATTTCATAATTTATCTTCCCTTTCGTAAATAATTTTAAAGATTGAGATATTGCTCATTAAGGTAAGCTTCAATCCATTTTATAACGTCGTATTCCGAGAGAGGAACGTCGCCCAAGACCTCGCGAAGTTCGCGGGTGTCAAGCGTTACCTCCCCGCCGCCCTTTTGATGGCGGAATAAAAAATCAGTATCGGGATGCCCTTGGATGAGGGTGGTGATTGTGGCCACGATATCACCCAGCGGCGTATAGTCGATATGATTTTTAAAAAAGAGAGCAGAAACGGTCGTGCCGTGGCTGTCGGGGTGGTGCTCTTTATCGCGTGAGACGATAGAAAAACTGCCGCCCGTCTGCTCGGCGCAAAGTTTAAACAGCGGAACACCCATACCGACGTCACGTGTGGTACGCGTTGTATAAAAGGGGTCGATAACCTTTTTTACAACCTCCTCGCTCATGCCGCAGCCGTCGTCCACAATCTTGATTTCAAGTGTGTCATCGGCCTCGGTCAGCAGAATCGAGGTAAGTGTTGCTCCCGCTTTTACCGAGTTTTCGGTTATGTCGAGGATGTTAAGAGAGAGTTCCTTCATTTTACACCTCGCAAAACTTTAAACAGCTCGCGTCTTACAAGCGCGCTGCTGTAGGGCTCGTCCTCAAGCAAAAAGTAGTTTTGCTTGTCGCGCACGTCCTGAAGATAATGCGCATCGGAGCTTATTACAACCGTTTTTTCTTGTAGCGAAAACCGCTCTGTCAGTTCCTCTACCTTTTCGGGGTCGCGGATTTCCACGGCCGAAAAGACGGGGGTTTCGGGCAGCGTTCCCAGCACGGCGATAATACCGTTGGAGTCGCGGTCGATATGAGCAGGGTAGCACACCCCGCCGTACCGCTTTACCATAGCGGGAACCTCTTCGAGGCTTATGGTGGTCGCGTTGGAGAGAAGATGCGGTTCTTCGCCCAAAACTGCGTCCTCCTCGCCCAAAATCAACTGTCGACCGAAGATGTCTACGCGGTTTTCAATTTTTATTCGTCTGCCGTCCACCTCGTCTGAAAAAGCCAGTGCGCTCTCGAGCTCCTCAAAAAGGCAAACAACGTGAATTTCTTCGGCCGTTGTCAGCTCCATTCCGGCTACGGGGATTACACCGTAGCTTTTGGCAGCAGAGAAAAACGCAGGACAGTTTTTGCAGGTGTTGTGGTCGGTAAGCGCCATAATGTTGGTTCCCGTAAGCGCCGCCATACCCGCAAGGTTGTAGGGGGTATTATCGTCGTCGGCGCAGGGAGAGAGGCAGGAGTGAACGTGAAGATCGTAGTAATACTTATTCATAGCAGTTCACGTGCCAGCGCTGCAGCAATGCTAAAGGCGTCGCCTTCGCCGCAGAGAACGTTTATGCCCTTGTCACGCGCGGTTGCGAGCAGGTCCTCCTCGAGCTTCACACCCTCGGCGAGAATAATGCAGGCAACGTCGGCGAGCGACGCAACCGCAAGGATGTTTTGGTTGGACATAATGGTTATCCAGGCGTCGTCGGCTTTGGCTCGGCCCATAACCCACGAAAGCAGGTCGCCTACATAGCCTCCGCGAATTTCGCGGTCGGGCTCGGGCAGGCAGAGTGCAGAAAGACCGGCAGTCGTTTTAAACTCGTTAACCGTCATTGCCGTCCTCCTCACCAAGGCTTTCGAGATATTCCTTAAAGCGGTCGCGCATGGTTAAGATGCAGTCGCTTTTTTTGGCTCGTCCTCTGACGACGTCCTCCGCAAAGGCGCGGCAGGTCGGAGCGCCGCAGGAGCCGCAGTCGTATCCCGGAAGCGTTTTGCGCAGCTTCTGTATATCGGACATCATTCGCATCGACTCGGCCATATTTTCGCTCAGTCGCGAGATGGGCGAATAGGTCGGCAGTTCGTTGAAGAAGTAGTCTTCGGGAACGTAACGCAGCTCTTCCTTCGAGAGGATGTTCTGCGAAACGGGCAGATAACGCTTTAACTTTCGCAGTCTTGCCTTTGCAATAAAGGGGTTCTGCATTGTAAGCGCGCCGCCTACGCAGCCGCCCGTACAGGCGTTAAGTTCGACGAATTCAAGATGTCCTATGTTGCCGTTTTCTATCTGGTCGAGAACGTGAATAACGTTTTCAATACCGTCGGCAGCAAGATATTTTTCGTTAAAAATTGCGGTTGCTTCACCGCCTGAGGCGGCCCAACCGACACCTATCATACCCGATTGTGACAGGCTTTGCGGACGAACGCTGTGGTTCATCGCATTTATGAGCATAAAGTAGATATCGCTTATCGGGACTACGACGTCCACTTGGCTCTTATAATCGGAAAATCCATTCTTGACGTAGCTCATTTTGGCGGGGCAGGGCGAAATAAAGCAAACGCCTATCTCCTCGGGCGATAAATCGGGGCGGAGTTTTGCCGCCTCTTCTCTCGCCGCCTTGGCCGCGATCTCCATAGGGGGGAGCATACGAATGATATTGTCCTTCAAAAAGGGGAATCTAAGCTCAATAAGGCGAACGACGGCAGGGCAGGCCGAGCTGATAGCGGGCCGTGCAACGCCCTCAACCTTTAGGTAGGTTCGCGTGTATGCCGAGCAAAGCTCTGCCGCACGGGCAACCTCATAAACGTGGTCGAAGCCTATATCTAAGAGTCCCTGAAGGACGAAATCAATATCGTCAAGATTATCAAACTGCGCATACAAGGACGGGGCAGGCAGCGCTATTTTGTAGCGGAATCTATCCATATCCTTAAGCGTGTCCAGCACGGCGCGTTTGGCATTGTGCGGACAAACCTTAATGCATACACCGCAGTCGATGCACCTTTCGGTATCGATTACCGCGTGACCGTCGCGAATTCGTATCGCTTCGGTAGGACAGCGGTGAATACAGGTAGTGCAGCCGGTGCATTTTGCGGTGTCAAGCGAAACCGAATGCTCGTATGTATTCATGATAATCCCTCGCAGGTGTTAAATATTGATGTAAAGGGTAATGGTCGTTCCCTCACCGGGGGTAGACTCAATTTCCATCTTGTCGGAGTAGTTCTTCATATTGGGAAGACCCATTCCGGCGCCGAAACCAAGAGAGCGAACGTGGTCGGTCGCGGTCGAGAAGCCCTCCTGCATAGCCTGGGCAATATCCTTAATGCCGGGGCCGTGGTCGGCGAGGGTTATCTTGATGCAGTCTTCGCTGACCTCAACGTCGGCTTCGCCGCCGCCCGCATGGATAACCATGTTAATCTCGCCTTCGTACATCGCGATGGATGCTCGGCGGATTGTTTCGGGGTCAAGGCCTAACTGGCGAAGAGCTTTTTTAAGCTGAACCGAAGCCAGACCGGCCGATGTAAAATCGTTACCGTCTACCGCAAAGTGAAAATTAAGATTATTTTCCATTTTTAACCCCGTTTCCGCAAAGACCGCTTGCATAAAGTTTACCGCAGGCCTCGTACATACGTTTATCCGACGCGAGTAAAACAATGCCGCTTTCTTTTGCTAATTCAATCATTTCGGGAGTGGGGGTCTTGGAGCGAACAAAAACGATGCAAACCATATCCATCATTTCGGCGGTTCTGATAACCTGCGAATTCACAAGACCGGTAAGAAGTACCGACTGATCCTTAACGTAGGCCAAAACGTCGCTCATCATATCGCTGCCGCAGGCAGAGTATACGTGTTTACCGAGCGAGTCCTCGCCGCAGATGACCGATGCATCCAACAGTTCCATAACCTGACTGATTTTCATACAGATTTTCCTTTACTGAAAGTATAGATGATTAGTCCTGATACTTGGCAAGAATGCCGTCAACATCGTCAACGGTAAGTCTGCCGTAAACGTCCTCGTTAACGGTAAGAACCGGAGCAAGACCGCAAGCGCCGATGCAGCGGCAAGCAGTAAGCGAGAATTTGCCGTCGGCAGTGCACTCGTCGGCACCGATTCCGAGACGCTCGCTGATTTTGTCGAACAGATCTCCCGAGCCCTTAACGTAGCAGGCAGTACCAAGGCAAACAGAAATGTTGTACTTGCCCTTGGGAGTAAGCGAGAACTGAGCATAGAACGTTGCAACGCCGTAAACCTTCTCCAGCGGAACGTCCATTCCCTCAGCAATCATAACCTGTACTTCACGAGGCAGGTATCCGTAGATGTCCTGTGCCTTCTGCATTACGGCCATAAGCTGACTCTTATCGGACTTGTGGGCTTCGATAACCTCGTGCAGCTGAGCCTCCTGCTCTTTTGTACCGTTAAAAGGAAGCGAACTGATTTTCTTTAACATGTACTATTCCTCCTTGATAAGTATGGTATGTATTTAAAATTGTTAAAAAAATAACAATTGTAACATACACCACTATAGATTATAACACAGAGTGCGCGATTTTTCCACATATTTTTTAATATTACTATATATTATTTTTTATTCATATATATAGTGTTCCCGCGTTTGCAAGAACACTAAAAGCAGTTGTTAAAACCGCCCCGTTGTGGTAAAATAGGAAAAACGGAGGAGTGATACAGTGAAAAACACCTCACTTTGTTATATATTCCGCGGCGAAGAAGTGCTGCTTCTGCACAAGACGCGAAAGGGCGACGGCAACTATGATAAGTGGTTGGGGGTCGGCGGAAAATTTTTAGAAAACGAGAGCCCGCTTGAGTGCGCCCTGCGCGAAGCGAAAGAAGAAACGGGACTTACCCTTATAAACCCGCGCTACCGCGCAAGAATAACCTTTATAAGCGACCGCTGGGAATCGGAAATAATGCACCTTTTCACCTGTGAAGAAACCGAAGGAGAGCTCACAGACTGTGACGAGGGTGAATTATTATATCTGCCGAAGGACAAAATACTGTCACTGCCCCATTGGGAGGGCGATAAAATATTTTTAGAGCTCATAACAACGGGCGACGAGCCTTTTTTTGAGCTTTTGCTTGAATACGAGGGAGAAACCTTGAAAAATTACGAACTAAAAAGAGGTAGTGTATGAACATCTGTGTTTACGGAGCTTCGAGCAACGTGATTGACGAAAAATATATAGCTGCGGGCGAGGAGCTCGGCCGCAAAATGGCAAAAAGGGGACACACCCTCGTCTTCGGCGGCGGCGCGGCCGGACTTATGGGTGCGGTGGCCCGCGGAATGAGCGACGGCGGCGGGAAAATCATCGGTGTTGCGCCCTCGTTCTTTAACGTGGACGGAATCCTTTACGAGGATTGCACCGAGTTTATCTATACCGAAACCATGCGCGAACGCAAGGAAAAAATGGAAAACGAAAGCGACGCGTTTATAATGACGGCCGGCGGAATCGGCACCTTCGAGGAGTTTTTCGAGATACTCACTCTTCGTCAGCTCGGCCGCCATAAAAAGCCGATTGCCATTTTAAATACTGGCGGCTATTTCGATCCGCTGCTCGCTCTTATCGACCGCGCTATTGAGGAAAGGTTTATGACCGAGGCAAACCGCCGAATTTTTGCGGTTTTCGGCTCGTCGGACGAACTGCTTGATTATCTCGAATCGGACGATATTTTCGAGGGCGACATTTCGCAGTTTAAGTCGATCGGAAACAAGTAAAAAAGTTCATAATATATCCATTGACAAATGTTAGCACCCTAACTATAATGTTAGGGTGCTAACATTTTATTTTGGAGGTGCGGTATGGAGCAAAGACGCATAGGTCCAACCGTTCGTCGACTTAACAACATAATCAAGCGTGAGGTTGAAAAAAGCACCGTAAAGCAGGAAATTGACAATCTTACGGGCCTTCACGGCTGGGTTATTCGCTATATAGTCGAGCAGGAAGGCTCGGTTTTTCAGCGTGACCTTGAAAAGCGCTTTTCCTGCCGCCGTTCCACCATGAGCAATGTGCTCAGCCTGATGGAAAAGAACGGGCTTATAGTAAGAAAGGTGTCCGAACGCGACGCACGATTAAAGGAAATCGTGCTGACCGAGTGCGCTCTGCGCGTTCACGAGCGCGCGCACGCCGATATGCTGCGCATGGAGCAGGTGCTCTCGGAGGGAATTTCGCCCGAGGAGCTTGAGGTTTTCTTCCGCGTGGCCGACAAAATCAGAAGCAATTTAGAAGGAAGTGAAAAGCATGATTAAAAAATTAGCGGGTGCCATCCGCGAATATAAGTTACCCTCAATTTTAACGCCGCTTTTTGTTGCTTTTGAGGTTGTTGTCGAGTGTATAATTCCGTTCGTAACGGCACAGCTTATCGATAAAATCCGTGGCGGTGTCGACGTAGCCGTAATCGCAAAATACGGTGGAATATTGGTCGTTTTGGCCCTCGTGTCATTAACCTGCGGCGCACTGGCCGGCCATTTTTGTGCCACCGCCTCGAGCGGCTTCGGCAAAAATCTGCGACGCGACCTTTTCTCACGCGTGCAGGGCTTTTCGTTTGCCAACATTGATAAATTTTCAACCTCCAGCCTCGTAACCCGACTCACAACCGATGTTAACAACCTGCAAAACGCCTACATGATGGTAATTCGCAGCGCGGTTCGCAGTCCGTTTATGGTTGTTTTCTCGCTGGTTATGGCCTTTAAGATGTGTCCGCGAATGTCCACGATTTTCGTTGCGGTTATCCCGATTCTCGTGTTCGGTCTTGCCCTTATTACCAAAAAAGCAATGCCGATTTTCCGCCGCGTATTTAAAAAATACGATACCCTTAACAACTCGGTTCAGGAAAACGTTAAGGGTATGCGCGTGGTAAAATCTTACGTTCGTGAGGCTTATGAAGAAAAGAAATTCGATACTGCCTCGGTCGACGTAAGGAACGATTTCGTTCGCGCTGAAAAGCTTTTGGCGCTTAATGCACCCCTAATGCAGTTTTGCTCCAAATCGATAACCATATGCGTATCCTACTTCGGCGCCCGACTCATAATCGGCACCAACGAGGGCGCAATGCAGGTGGGTCAGCTTTCGGGCCTTATCACCTACGGAATGCAGATACTGATGAGCCTTATGATGCTTTCGATGCTGTTCGTTATGCTCACAATGGCAATCGAGTCGGGCCGCCGCGTTTGCGAGGTGCTCGATGAGGAAAGTACCCTCAAAAACCCCGAAAACCCGATTGATATAGTGGCCGACGGTTCTATCGACTTCCGTGACGTAACCTTTAAATATTCCGAAAAGGCCGAAAGATATGCGCTCGAGGGTATAAACCTCCATATCGAATCGGGCGAAACGGTAGGAATTATAGGCGGCACGGGCAGCAGTAAAACCACCTTAATTCAGCTTATTTCCCGTCTTTATGACGTTACCGACGGCGCCGTGTACGTAGGCGGAGTAGACGTTCGAAATTATGATATCGAAACCCTCAGAAATCAGGTAGCCGTAGTACTGCAGAAGAACGTTCTCTTCTCGGGCACCATAAAAGAAAATCTTCGCTGGGGCGATAAAAACGCCACCGACGAGGAGCTTATCGAGGCGGCCAAAAGCGCCTGCGCGCACGAATTTATCGAAAGCTTCCCCGACGGCTACGACACCTATATCGAGCAGGGCGGTACCAACGTATCGGGCGGTCAGCGTCAGCGTCTTTGTATTGCCCGCGCACTGCTCAAAAAGCCTAAGATTTTAATTCTTGACGACTCAACCAGCGCGGTTGACACCAAGACCGACGCTCTCATACGCAAGGCCTTCCGCGAAAACATTCCCGGAACGACCAAGCTTATAATTGCCCAGCGTATATCCTCGGTGCAGGATGCCGACCAGATAATTGTTTTAGACGGCGGCAGGGTAGATGCCGTGGGAACCCACGAGCAGCTGCTCGCCGATAACGAGATATACAAAGAGGTTTACTATTCACAGAACAAGGCAGGTGATGAAGATGGCAGGTCCTAACGGCGGCCCCGGCAGAAGAAAATTCGGCCCCAAGGCCAAGGACGTAAAAGGGTCCCTTTTCAGATTAATAAAGTTCCTTATAGCCGACTATAAAAAGCAGCTCATCTTCGTGCTTATATGCCTGTTTTTCGGCACGATTGCGCTTACAACAACCTCGATTTTCGTTAAAAATCTGGTTGAAATTGTTGAAGCCGGCCTTAAGGCGGGCCAAACCGCCGAGGGCTTTAACGCTGCGGTAGGCTTTGCCGCAATTAAGGGCGACCTTATCACCCTTATTGCCCTTATGATAGCAACGGCCGTGGTGGGTATTGCTGCCACCACCGCACGTGAGCGTATGATGGCAACCGTAACGCAGGGCTTTTTGCAGAAGATGCGCGGCAGAATGTTCTCAAAAATGCAGCGTCTTCCCATACGTTATTTCGACACCCATACCCACGGCGAGATAATGAGCTACTACACCAACGATATCGACACCCTTCGACAGCTCATTTCGCAGAGTCTGCTTTCCTTTTTGACCTGTGCAATCACGCTTTTAACGCTGGTTTCCATCATGCTTTACTACAGCATCTGGATGTCGCTCGTGCTTTTCCTCGGCGTGTTCGTTATGTTCCGCATCACAAAGTACATCGGCGGCAACAGCGCCAAGTTCTTTATACGCCAGCAAAAATCGCTCGCTAAGGCCGAGGGCTACGTTGAAGAGATGATGCACGGTCAAAAGGTTGTTAAGGTTTTCTGTCATGAGGAAGAAAGCCTTGCCGAGTTCGACCGTCTTAACGAGCAGCTTTTCGAGGATGCCCGTCAGGCAAACCGTTTTGCAAACATTCTTATGCCCATTCTTAATAACGTAGGCAACCTGCTTTACGTGCTTATTGCCTTCGTAGGCGGCGTACTTTTGGTAACCAAGGCGCCCTCCCTTTCGCTTTCGGGTCAGGCGCTGAGTATTGCCATTGTTATTCCCTTCCTTAATATGACCAAGCAGTTTTCGCAGAATATAAGCCAGATTTCGCAGCAGATAAACGCTGTCGCAATGGGTCTTGCAGGCGCAGAGCGAATCTTTGAGCTTTTGGATGAAGAGGTCGAGGAAGACAACGGCTACGTTACCCTCGTAAACGCAAAAATCGACGAGGACGGAACCATTCACGAGTGCGCCGAGCGCACCGGCGTTTGGGCCTGGCGCCATCCCCACGCGGCCGACGGCACCGTAACCTATACCCGTCTGCAGGGTGACGTTGTGTTTGACGACGTCGACTTCGGCTACGTCGAGGATAAAATCGTGCTCCATAACGTATCTCTCTATGCCCGACCGGGCCAGAAGGTGGCCTTTGTAGGCGCAACGGGCGCAGGCAAAACCACCATCACAAACCTCATAAACCGCTTCTATGATATCGCCGACGGCAAGATTCGCTACGACGGAATCAATATAAACAAGATTCGCAAATCCGACCTTCGCCGCTCGCTCGGTATCGTACTGCAGGAAACCAACCTCTTTACGGGCACCGTAATGGATAATATCCGCTACGGCCGACTCGATGCCACCGACGAAGAGTGTATAGAGGCCGCAAAGCTCGCCAACGCGCACAGCTTTATAACACGTCTGCCCGACGGATATAACACCATGCTCGTATCGGACGGAGCAAACCTCTCGCAGGGTCAGCGCCAGCTGTTGTCCATCGCTCGCGCGGCGGTAGCCGATCCGCCCGTAATGATACTCGACGAGGCAACCTCCTCTATCGACACCCGTACCGAGGCGCTGGTGCAAAAGGGTATGGACTCGCTTATGAAGGGCCGCACCGTATTCGTAATCGCGCACAGACTTTCGACCGTTCAAAACTCGGACGTTATAATGGTGCTCGAGCAGGGACGTATCATCGAGCGCGGCAACCACGATGCGCTCATCGCCGAAAAGGGCAAGTATTATCAGCTCTATACCGGCGCATTCGAACTGGAATAAAAAGACCCTTGACAATCATTATATAAGTCGCTAAGGAAAAAAGAGATTTTACTTGGCAAGTATAAGTTTTTCTCCCAAAAATTTTGGCATTTTTTATTCTATAAACTTAAAGTTAGCAATTTCGCATATCGCAACGGTTGGCTTGGCAGTCCTTAGTGTTTACTGTCCCCCCTGTAGGTGTGGTTGTAAAGAACCTGGCAAAGGCTATGGTCACATCGGCGCGATATGCTAAACCAATTATTTTAAAAGCACTGCCGATTTTAATGGGTGTATAATTGGAGGGTATATGTTTAAGATAACAAAAGGAACACAAGGGTACTTTGATGAGTTAAAAAACCGCATTTTCGAAACATCTCAGATTATGCCATCATGTAGTCCTTTGGAAAGACAGGGCTTTTATCATAAACTAAACAAAAAAAGTTTTTCGGTTTGGTTTTGTGATGGGAGTGTTGGAAGAGGAAATCCAATATATATGGTGTGGACAGGTGTTATTATTAAACTAAAAAAGAATTCATATATAGTACATTATACCGGAGCCCCGCCTGTTTTTTGGAGTTTTATATTAGGATTTGGTTTGATTAGTGTTTTCAATGAATCGGGAGAACTTTCAATTGGTGGGCTGGCAATTTTTTTGGCCTTTACATCATTGCTCCTATTTTCAAGTCAAAAGAGGAGAGAAAAAATAAAAGTGTATGCTCGCGAAACAATAGAATCAGTCGCTGAATCAAGATAAGACACAAGGGGACAGTTCTATTGCGTTAAACCCAATCACTAAAAAAACGGCCCGATGGTGAAAACCATCGGGTTTGTTGTTGCGGTGCAATCCTTGACGACGAAGGCTGTCGCCCTCGACCCCCTTACCTCAACTTTTCTTTGTTTCTTTCCTCATGTATGAAGAAAGAAAACCACCCTCGATTTTTTCAAGGGTGGTTTTTTATTAATCTTCAATTGTTGTATAAACCGCGACGCTCATGGGGGGAAGGGTGTCTTCGATGGTGTCACGGACATCGGGGAAGGTCTTATCAATTCCCGCAAGGGTTGCGTTTTCGTCGGGTGTTACGGTGGCGCTGTCGGCAAGATGACGGTAGAAGGTGCGTCCCAGGACCTTGTTAAGGCAGATAGAAATATCTTCTTCCTTTCTGCCGTAGTTAACAACCGTTATGGTGTAGTTGCCGTCGGGCAGTTCGTTAACGTTCATCTGCACCTTGCCGCCCGAAAGATTTTTGCCCTCGTAGGTCTTGGTGCCCTCGCCGCCGGTATAACGCGAAACAAGACACCAAAAATAATAGGCGTGGTAGGGCGTTTTGCTGCGGAAAAGACTGGGCATAAGGCCCCAGCGGTGCTCACCGTCGACAAAGGCGTCACCCGTCGTGCGGTGGTCGTTGGGCCACTGCTGGTCGAAAAGCGCCCACAAAAACGAGCACTTTCCGCCGCCGTTCATCAAAGCGACCTGACCGAGAGAAAGCAAAACTCCGTGCTCACGGTCGCGAAGCGCCGTGTTAAACGAGCCTGCGTGGGAGTTATATTCGTCGTGCCAATATTCTGTCTTGAGCTTTTCGGGCAGAATTTTTATGGCGTCGCTCTCGTAGTCGCGCCAGGTGATATAAGAATCGTGGCAGAGCGCCTTGCAGCGGAAGGTGTACCACTCGGTGGCCGATTCAAAGCTCGAATCGCGAATAAGCTCGTTTCCTTCGCTATCAACAAGCGAAAAATCATCGCACAAAACGGCGGTGCCGTCGGCATAAAGTTTGGGAAGACCGCCCTCGAAAAACCACAGACGGTCAACCTTTCCGTCGGCGCGGTTTACAAGCGAATAAACGCAGGCGTTAAGGGTGGTATGCTCGCCCGAATTAAAGGAAAATTCAAAGCGGCGCCACTCGTCGCGCGAGAGCGCGTCAGCGGGGATTTCCTTCGTGAAAACGGCGTCCTGCGGTTCGCAATAATTCATAAAATAATGGTAAAGCGAGCCCTTGCCGAAGAGGCCGAAAAGAACTCGGCTACCTTCCTTTGTTTCGGCCGAAATCTTGGATTTAAGCCAAATAGAGGCGGTATAATTCGTGTTGGGTCGAAGGGTTATTTGCTGCTGAATTTGCGAGTAGCCGTGAGGAATGAGCAACGATTTATCGCCCGAGTGGATATCCTCTTTCCCAACTTCGTGGAAAAGCAGATAATTGTGCATCGAGCCGCCGTCTAAAAATTCCTCGCAGTGCTTTTCGTTCCAAACCCATTCGTTAAGCCACGGGTGGAACGCAAGACCCTCCTGCGGACCGAGGAGCTTAATTTTATCGCGGTAGCCGTCCTTTTTAAGCTGTTCGTGAGCCGCGCGGGCGCACTGAAGCCAGAGAAAGCGGTAGTCGGCGCCCTCATAGGGAAGAGAGGGGTAGCTGCGCTCGTTGGGCTCTGTAAAGAGAAGAAAATATTTAACGTTGGTAAAGCCGCGCTTAATTACAAGCTGGTAGAAGGTGTCGCTTACCCATTTGGCATAGTTTCGCACGGTGGCGTCCCAATCGCCCTCAACCTTTAAGGGGCAGAAGCCCTGCCAATGGTCGCCCTGCAGCTCGCCGACGTTGGACCAGCCAACGTTAATAGCAAGCGTAACACCTGCCTTTTGCATCTCGCTGCACCAGTTATAAAAGGCCTGGCAGCGGTCGTTTTCCCAGTCCCATTTGCCGGTTTTGCTGTCCCAGGGGTACCAGTTGTAATAGGTGCGCGCGATTTTAAGGCGCATATCGCGCACGCGTGAAACCTCGAGGGCTATCTGCTCGGGTGTATAAACGCGGCCTGCGTCGTCGGGCTGACCTGCAAAGCCGTGATACACCGCGCCGAGACCCAAAAAGTTTTCCTGCGCGGGGGTGTGCATATCTGCGGTTAGTTTTATCATGGTTTCCTCTTTTTTGAAACACCCCTCAAAGGAGGGGTGTTCTTTTGAAATTAATCGTCGAGAGTTGTATAAACGGCAACGCTCATGGGAGGCATTGTGTCCTCAATAGTGTCGAAAACGTTCTCGTATACCTTGTCGATACCCGGCAGGGTTGCGGTCTCGTCGGGCACTATTTTTGCGCTGTCTGCCATGTGACGGTAGAAGGTGCGCTCGAAGCAGGTGTTAAGACGGATGCTTATATCCTCTGCGGTGTCGCCGTAGTTAACTACGGTTATGGTGTAGTTGCCGTCGGGCAGCTCGTTTACGTTCATCTGTACCTTTCCGCCCGTTTTGTTTCTGCCCTCGTAGGTCTTGGTGCCTTCGCCGCCGGTATAGCGAGAGATAAGGCCCCAATAATAGTAGGAATGGTAGGGAACCTTGGCAGGAATATCGGTGCGGCGGAGGTTGGGCATAAGGCCGTGACGGTGGTCGCCGTCGTAGAAGCCGTCGCCGGCGCACTTGTGGTTATCGTTGTGGTCGTTGGGCCACTGCTGGTCGAAAAGGGTCCACATAAGCGAGGTCTTCTGGCCGCAGTTCATCATAGCAACCGCGCCAACCGCGAGATATACACCGTGAAGCTTGTGGTCGCGGTGAATTTCGGGGTTGTGGCAGTTATATTCGTCGTGCCAGTATTCGGTTTTCATCTTATCGGGCAGTGCGCGAATAGCATCCTTTTCGTAGGTGCACCAACGGGTGTAATGGTCGTTGCCGATGGTGCGTGACTGAAGGGCGTACCAGTAGTTAACGGTCTCAAAGCTTGTGTCCTTTAAAAGCTCGCGGCCGGTTGCGTCCTCGCGAAGCGAGCAGTCGTCGATGATTATGGCGGCGCCCTCTTTGAAGATTTTGGTCTTAATGGGGTCGAGCCAGTAGGCGTTCTTTACGCCGTCGGCGCGTTTAATATTGGACCAAATACCGACCTGAAGGCTTTCTTCATCGCCCGAATTAAATTTAAGTTCGAAGCGCTTCCATTCCTTCGAGAGTTCGGCGGCCTTTATCTCGCGCTTATAGAGCGCGTCGCTTGCGAAACTGTAGTCGCGGAAATAGCGGTAGAAGCTGCGCTTGTTGCAAACGCCCATGATAACCGAGCTGTCCTCGGTTACCTCGGTTGCAAAGTTGTCGCGAATCCAAACCGAGAGGGTGTAGTCGGTGTTCTTTTTAAGCACAACCTCCTGCTGGATGGTGGCGTCGTCACGGGCCATAACAATTGCGAAATTGCCCGAATGGTAAAACTCCTCGTCCTCGATTACGTTTTCGCAGTAAGAGTGGCAGGAGCCGCCGTCCAAAAAGTCGGCGCAGTCCATCTCATGGAAGGCCCACTCGGTCATCCACTGGTGATAGTTAATGCCCTCCTGCGGTCCTATGAGCTTAATGCCGTCGCGGTAGCCGTCCTTAACTAGCTGCTCGTGCGCGGCGCGTGCGCACTGATACCAGAGATAGCGGTAGTCGGCCCCTTCATAAGGCAGGGTCGGGTAGCTGCGCTCATTGGGCTCGGTGAAGAGCAGGAAATATTTAACGTTGGTAAAGCCACGCTTTACTACGAGCTGATAATAGGTTTCACTTACCCATTTAGCATAGTTTTGTACGGTTGCGTCCCAGTCGCCCTCAACCTTATAGGGGCAGGGGCCCTGCCAATGGTCGCCCTGCAGCTCGCCTACGTTAGAGTAGCCGGTGTTAAGAGCAACCGAAATATTAGCATCCTTCATGCGCTGAAGCCAGCGGTAAAAAGCCTGACAGCGCTCGTTTTCCCAGTCCCATACGCCGCGCTCGAAATCGTAGGCGTACCAGGTGTAGAAGCTGCGGGCAATCTTAAGGCGAAGGTTTTTTGCGCGCTCGGCCTCTAAAATGCACTGCTCCTCGGTGTAAACACGGCCCGCACTGTCGGGCTGGCCTGCGTGGCCGTGGTAAACGGCGCCGAGACCTAAAAAGTTTTCCTGCACGGGAGAGTGCATATCTGCGGTAAGTTTAATCATTCCCTTTCCCTCCAAAACTTAGTCCTTAAGGGTTGTATAAACCACAACGCTCATGGGAGCGAGGGTGTCTGTGATGGTGTCGGTAACGCCTTCAAAAACCTTATCGATGCCAGGGAGAATTGCGCTCTCGTCGGGAACGATGGTAGCGCTGTTGTAGGTGTGACGGTTAAAGTCGCGGCCGAAGCAGGTGTTAAACCTAAGGGCAACGTCCAGTTCCTTTCTGCCGTAGTTAACAACCGTTATTGTGTAGTTGCCGTCAGGCAGAGCGTTTACGTTCATGGCAACCTTTTCGTCCGAAAGGTTTATACCCTCATAGGTTTTCGTGCCCTCGCCGCCGGTATAGCGGGAAACAAGGCCCCAAGAATAATATGTGGGGTGGGGAACGAGGGTTTTATTAAGAACGGGAGCTATTCCGTGAATATGTACGCCGTCTTCAAAGGCATCGGGCGAGTTGGTGTGGTTGTTGGGCCACTGCTGGTCGAACAGCGTCCACATAAACGAGCACTTTCCGCCGCCGTTCATCTGAGCCACCTGACCGAGCGACATATAAACGCCGTGCTCGGGGTCGCTCTTTTCGTCGAACGAAACGTTATACTCATCGTGCCAATAGTCGCTCTTCAGGTGCTGCGGCAGGATGCGTATAGCGTCCTTTTCCATGCCGAGCCAGTTTTCATAGGCGTCGGTGCAGAGGTATCTGCCCCAAAGCACGTTCCAATAATTGGAGCACTCGAAGCTGGGGTCTAAAAGCAACTCCTTGCCGGTTGCGGTTTCGCGAAGGTTAAAGTCATCGCAGTAGAGCGAAAGACCGTTTGCAAGCAGGAAGGGAAGTCCGTTCCAAAGCGAATCCTTAATGCCGTCGGCACGCTTCATATTAGAGAAAAGACCTGCGGTAAGCTTTTCGTGCTCGCCGCTGTTAAAGGTGAATTCAAACTTCTTCCAGTCTTCTTCTATTTCGGAGGCCGGAACGGTCACGGTAAATACGGAATCTCTCGGCTCGCAGTAGTGGGTAAAATAATGCCAGAAAGAGCCTTCCGAGAAAAGACCGAACACAACCGAGCTGTCTTCCGAAACGGGGATGTTCTTTTTGGATTTAACCCAAACCGAAACGGTATAGTTTGTGTTCTTTTTGAGTGTTACGTCCTGCTGAAGGCGTGCGCCCGCAAAGGGGAAGATAACGGCCTTCGAGCCGGAATGAGCATCGGTTTTCGGGCAGCTGTTAAACTGGAGATAGTTGTGCATCGAGATGCCGTCAAGCCATTCGCCGCAGCCCATAGAAAGGGCCCATTCGGTAAACCACGGACGGTTTGCCTGGCCCTCCTGGGGTCCGAGGAGCTTAATTTTATCGCGAAGTCCGTTGCGAACCAGGGTGTCGTGGACGGCCTTGGCGCTCTTATACCAGCTTTCGCGGTAGTTTTTTCTAACCTCTTCGTTCGGGAATTCCCTTAAGGGGCATTCGTTCGGCTCGGTAAAGAGGGCGAAATATTTAACGTTTGTAAAGCCGCGCTTTATAATAATTTCTTCAACGTTGGCCGAAACCCAGTCGGCATAGTTTTGTATCGTTTTGTCCCAATCACCCTCTACGTAGAAGGGGCAGGGGCCTGCGTGGTAGTTACCCATAAGGTCGCCGATGTTCCACCAACCGGTGTTAAGAACAACGGTGATTCCGGCTTTTTTCATGCGCTCAAGCCACTTGTATACAACGGTCATGCGCTCGTTGTCCCAGTCCCAGGTGTTGGTGTCCTTATCCCAGGCGTACCAGGAGTAATATCCGCGAACAACCTTAACGCGAATATACGCTGCACGGGCAGCCTCCATCTCACACTGTTCCTCGGTATAAACGCGGCCTGCATCGTCCGGCATACCTGCAAAGGGATGGTAAATAGCGCCGAGTCCAAGATAATTTTCTTGTACGGGGGAGTTCATATCAGCTTTTAAAGTAATCATAACAAAAGCCTCCTTTTGTCCATAGTATAGCACCAAAAGGCCGCAAAGTAAATACACAAAAGGCAACCTTTTTGCACAAAACGAAACTAAAAGCAAAATTTTTTTGCCTTTAAAAAACAAAATTCTGGAAAAGCAAAATAATGCTTGTATAACACCAATATTTGTGGTACAATATTCGAGCTGTAACAATATATTGTGTCAAAGGAGGTCGAAAAATGGTTATTCACGGACTTCAGAAGATGACGGTGCTTGATTTTCCCGGAAAAATAGCCTGCACGGTGTTCACCGCAGGCTGTAATCTGCGATGCGGCTTCTGTCACAACGCGCGGCTTGTTACCCATCCCGAGGCGGACGAGCGACTGGACGAGCAGGAGGTGCTTTCCTATATATATAAAAGGAAGGGCATGCTCGACGGCGTTTGCATCACCGGGGGCGAGCCTCTGCTGCAGCCCGACATAAAGCAGTTTATAAGGAAGATAAAGGAAACGGGTTTGCTCTTAAAACTCGATACCAACGGTTGCTACCCCGAAAAGCTTCGCGAACTGCTTGATGAAAAGCTTGTCGATTACGTTGCGATGGATATTAAAAACTCGCCCGAGGAATATGGCAAGACGGTAGGGGTTGAAAATTTTGATATCACGCCCATAAAGCAGAGCATCGAGATAATTAAGGCAAGCGGCGTAGATTATGAATTCCGTACTACCGTGGTTCGCGAGCTGCACACGAAGGAATCGCTTCTTGCCGCGGCCGAGCTGATAGCGCCTGCAAAGCAGTGGTTTTTACAGGGCTTTGTTGATTCGGGCGATACGATAGACGGCGGCTTTTCGGCCTATGATAAGAACTTTATGAAAGAGTTACAAGAAAGCGTGTCACAAATTGTCGAAAATGTAGAATTGAGAGGCATATGACCACAAGATATAGGTTTGTAACTTGACAGAGAACACATTATATGGTACTATGTGTGAGCACGAAAAAATTAAGAAAAGAGAGGGAAACAGCATGTATCAAATCGTTAAAAGAGACGGCAAGGTTGTAGATTTTGACCTTGCAAAGATCGGCGCAGCCATCGAAAAGGCATTTGACGCCTGCGAACGCGAGTACAACAAGGATATAATCGATTTCCTTGCGCTCAAGGTAACCGCCGACTACGAGCCCCAGATTGAAGACGGCCAGATTGCCGTAGAAAAGATTCAGGACAGCGTTGAAACCGTACTTATTAAGGCCGGCTACGACGACGTTGCAAAGGCTTATATCCTTTATCGTAAGCAGCGCGAGAAGATTCGTAACATCAAGGGAACCTTCCTTGATTATAAGGAAATCGTTAACAGCTACGTTAACATCACCGACTGGCGCGTTAAGGAAAACTCCACCGTTACCTACTCGGTAGGCGGACTTATCCTCTCCAACTCCGGCGCCATCACCGCCAACTACTGGCTCTCCGAAATCTATGATGAGGAAATTGCAGCAGCACACCGCAACGGTGATATGCACCTGCACGACCTTTCTATGCTTACCGGTTATTGCGCAGGTTGGTCCTTAAAGCAGCTCATTCAGGAAGGTCTCGGCGGCGTTCCGGGCAAGATTACCTCTGCTCCGGCCAGCCATCTTGCAACACTCTGCAACCAGATGGTTAACTTCCTCGGCATTATGCAGAACGAATGGGCAGGCGCACAGGCCTTCTCCTCGTTCGACACCTATCTTGCTCCCTTCGTAAAGGTTGACAACCTTTCTTACGATCAGGTTAAGAAGTGCATTGAGTCCTTCGTTTACGGCGTTAACACTCCGTCGCGTTGGGGTACTCAGGCTCCCTTCTCCAACATAACCCTTGACTGGACCGTTCCGAACGACCTTGCAGAGCTTAACGCTATCGTTGGCGGCAAGGAAATGGACTTCAAGTACAAGGATTGTAAGGCCGAGATGGATATGATCAACAAGGCCTTCATCGAAATTATGATCGAGGGCGATGCTAACGGCCGCGGCTTCCAGTATCCCATTCCGACCTACTCCATCACCCGTGACTTTGACTGGTCCGAAACCGAGAACAACAAGCTTCTCTTCGAGATGACCGCAAAGTACGGCACTCCCTACTTCTCCAACTACATCAACTCTGATATGGAGCCGAGCGACGTTCGTTCGATGTGCTGCAGACTTCGTCTTGACCTTCGCGAGCTTCGTAAGAAGTCGGGCGGTTTCTTCGGCAGCGGCGAGAGCACCGGTTCGGTTGGCGTTGTAACCATCAATATGCCCAGAATCGCATACCTTTCCAAGACTCCCGAGGAGTTTTATAGCCGTCTTGACAAGCTTATGGACATCGCTGCCCGTTCGCTTAAGGTAAAGCGTACCGTTATCACCAAGTTGCTTGACGAGGGCCTCTATCCCTACACCAAGCGTTACCTCGGCACCTTCAACAACCACTTCTCGACCATCGGTCTTGTTGGTATGAACGAGGTTGGTCTTAACGCAGCATGGCTCGGCAAGGATATGACCCACGCAGAGACCCGGGAGTTCTCCAAGGACGTTCTTAATCATATGCGCGAGCGCCTTTCCGACTATCAGGAAATGTACGGCGACCTCTATAACCTCGAAGCAACTCCGGCTGAGTCGACCTCTTACCGTCTTGCAAAGCACGACCGTAAGCACTACCCCGACATCAAGACCGCAGGCGGCGAGGGCGCAACCCCCTACTACACCAACTCTTCTCATCTGCCGGTTGGCTACACCGAGGACGTATTTACCGCTCTCGAGATGCAGGATGAGCTTCACACCCTTTATACCTCGGGTACCGTATTCCACGCCTTCCTCGGCGAGCGTCTGCCCGACTGGAAGGTAACTGCAAACCTCGTTCGCAAGATTGCAGAGAACTACAAGCTTCCCTACTACTCCATCAGCCCGACCTACTCGGTATGTAAGAACCACGGCTACATCGCAGGTGAGGAATACAAGTGCCCCGACTGCGGCAACACCACCGAGGTTTACAGCCGTATCACCGGTTACTATCGTCCCGTTCAGAACTGGAACGACGGTAAGAGCCAGGAGTACAAGGATCGCAAGGTTTACAACATTGCAAACTCCAAGCTCACCAAGAGCCACGCAAAGGGTGAGGCATGCGCCTGCTGCGAGGATAAAACCGCTACCGCAGTAACCACCTCAATGCTCTTCACAACCGCAACCTGCCCCAACTGCAAGATTGCTTGCGCACTGCTTGATAAGGCAGGCGTTAAGTACGATAAGCTTCTCGCAAACGAGAACGTAGAGCTGGTTGAGGCCTACGGCATCAAGCAGGCTCCGACCCTTATCGTTCCCGACGGCGACGGCGTATTAAAGCTCACCGGCGTTTCGGATATCAAGAAGTATCTGGGTCAGTAATTATGACAGATATTATAGTAATAGGCGGCGGCCCCGCAGGTCTTACTGCGGCGCTCTACGCCCTTAGAGCAAACAAAACCGTTTTGGTTATAGAAAAGGCTACCTTCGGCGGACAGATTACCTATTCGCCGATGGTAGAAAACTATCCCGGCTTTTTATCGGCCAGCGGCAACGAAATTGCCGAAAAGTTGGTCGAGCAGGTGCTTTCCCAAGGCGCCGAAATCGAGATGGATACCGTGCTTGAAATTCGCGACGGCGAGGTAAAAACCGTCGTTTGCGAGGGCGGCACATTTGAGGCTAAGGCAGTAATCGTAGCCACCGGAGCCAAGCACCGACTGCTCGGTGTTCCCGGCGAGCAGGAGCTTATCGGCAACGGCATTTCCTTCTGCGCGGTGTGCGACGGCGCTTTCTATAACGGCCGCGAGGTCGTAGTAGTCGGCGGCGGTAATTCCGCGCTGCAGGAGGCACTCCTGCTTTGCGAAAACGCCTCAAAAGTAACGGTAGTTCAAAACCTGCCCTACCTTACGGGTGAAAAGCGACTTCAGGATAAGCTTTACGCTAACCCGAAGGCCGAGGTAATACTCGGTGTTACCGTAAAGGAATTTTTGGGCGACGATGAGCTTACCGGCGTAAAGATTACCGACTCGGACGGAAACGAGCAGGTAATCACGGCCGACGGAGCCTTTGTGGCAATCGGCCTTGTTCCGCAGAACGAAGCCTTTAAAAACGTGCTTGCGCTTGACAATTACGGCTATGCCGACGTTGATGAGTTCTGCAAGACCGAAACAGAAGGCGTTTTCGTAGCGGGCGACTGCCGCAAAAAAGGCGTTCGTCAGGTAACCACCGCGGTTGCCGACGGCGCGGTTGCAGCGCTTGCAGCCTGCAGTTATATCGACAGATAAAAAATAAAACCTCAGGATGAAAATCCTGAGGTTTTTTCTTGGTTTTAATTATTTGGTATACTTGTAAAGATCCTTAACGTCGAAGGGCTTAACTGCGTCCTTGTCGATCTTAACCTCGAGTTTCTTTACAAACTCGGCTACAGCCTTGTCGAACTCGTCGCCCTTGAGCATCTGAAGAACGGCAGGGGTCATATTTTCGGTCCAGTACTCGTCGCCCATCATATCGCCGCGAACAACCAGCACGTAAAGCTTGTTTTCCTTGTCTTCAATAACCTGAACGGCGCCAACCTTCATATCCTTAACGGTCTTGAAGTAGGAGGTTTCGTAATCGGTACCCTCAGCGCCGAGAAGGCTTGCATATGCATCCTTGGGAGTTAATTCCTTTTCAGCCTCGGACGAGGTAGCGCCTGAGGATGTATCGGAAACAACCGAAGAGGCGGAAGCGGTCGAAGAAACCTTAGAGGAGGTTGCGTCGTCCTTTATGTTGTTGTGCTCCTTATAGATAACCTCGAACTTTGTGCCCTTCTTAAGACGGGCGGCATAGCCTTCGAGCTTTTTCTTGGCTTCGGCTTTTTTATCGTCCTTAAGGTCGGCTGTGCTAACCTCGATAACGTTTGCAATAACGAACTTTTCGTCCATGGTCTTTAAAATTTCGCTCTCGGCAACGGCCTTGGTGCCGCCCTCTGCATAAAGCGAATTAAAGTAAGCCTGGTTGTAGGCTGCGTTCATGCTCATATGCTTGTAGGTGTCGTAGCTGACGCCGTTGGGCTCGAAGAGCGAACTGTAGCCGTAGTTCCAGTAGTAGTCAACGTAGGACTCGATAGAAGCAACGTCGTCCTTATCAGGCTCAACCTTTGCATCGGCGCAAAGGAACTTGTAAGCGGCGTACTCGGTAATTAACTCTTTAGCGCGGTCCTTAACCCAGGTGTAATAATCCTTGTTATCAATCTTCTGGGAGTAGAAGAGCTTGTCGGTGATGTCTTCGTTCTTAACGTCCTTATCGGCAAGAATTTCCTGAACCTTGCTCGAGGCTTCGCTATCGGCGTTCATAAGAGCGCAAAGATACATAGCCGAGGTGAAGGTTTCGGTCTTGTCGCCGTATTTAACAGTAACAGCAGTTTCGTCCTTTTCGTGGCAGGCGGCAAAGGAAAATACCATAATGCCAACGAGGAGTAGGGCTGCAACCTTTTTAAGGATATTCATAATAATGTCCTCCTGAAAATAATCTACAAGATATTATACAATAATACTAATTAAATGTCCAGCACTAATTCTTGTCAGCCGCAATAGTGTCCATAATTTCGCGCAGTGCGGCCGTCGAGTTTTGTCCCGGCGCCATTTCTATGGCGTAGTGGGGGCGTTTTCCGCCGCCTATCATAAACCGAAGCGAAAAATGCTCCGAAAGGCGAGCAGACACCTCTTGCGAGATAGTGTCGCTATAAAGACGAATAACACTGCCGCTTTGCGATACCTCGGTTATTCCGTGCGCGAATGCGCGGCTACGAAGCAGCGCAATGTCCAAAAGTCCGAGCACCGTTCGCGGTGGCTCGCCAAAGCGGTCGCAAAGCTCGTCGATAACGTCAAGTTTATCCTCCTCCGTCTTGATTTCGGCTATGCGACGGTACATATAAAGTCGCTGCGGCAGCACCGCGATATAGCTTTCGGGTATGTGGGCCGAAATCTGCAGGTCGATAACGCAGTTGTTTTCTTTTTCTACCGCCTCGCCTTTTTCTTCCTTTATGGCGTCGGAAAGCAGCTGCACGTACATATCGTAGCCGACGGCCTCGAGGTGGCCGTGCTGTTCGCCTCCCAAAATGCTGCCCGCGCCGCGAATTTCAAGGTCGCGCATCGCAATCTTAAAGCCCGAACCGAACTCGGTGTATTCACGAATGGCGTCAAGGCGTTTTTCGGCAATTTCCGACAACGCTTTGCCCGGGCGGAAGCAAAAATACGCATAGGCGCGTCGCGGCGAGCGACCAACGCGACCGCGCAACTGATGCAGCTGCGACAGACCCATTCGGTCGGCGTCCTCTATTATCAGGGTGTTGGCGTTGGGCACGTCGACGCCCGTTTCTATTATGGTGGTGCAAACGAGAATATCAATCTCGTGCTCAAGCAGCTGCTTCCAAACGCGGGAAAGGGTCTCCTCGTCCATTTTGCCGTGGGCGATGCCTATGTTGGCGTCGGGCAACTGAGCCTTCAGCCGCGCGGCGCAGGCGGTTATGCTTTCTACGCGGTTGTGCAGGTAATAAACCTGACCGCCGCGACGCAGCTCACGGTGAATTGCATCGAGCAAGAGACCGTTCTGCTGTTCGAGAACGTAGGTCTGCACCGGCTGACGGTCCTCGGGGGCCTCGTCAATCGACGACATATCCCTAAGTCCCGTCATTGCCATATTGAGCGTTCGGGGAATGGGTGTGGCAGAGAGGGTCAGCACGTCGACGTTGGGATAAAGTTCTTTAAGCTTTTCCTTTTGGGCAACGCCGAAACGCTGCTCCTCGTCGATTATTATAAGTCCCAAATCGTGGAACTTAATATCCGATGAAATCAGGCGGTGTGTGCCTATAACCATATCGACGCTGCCGCGCGCAAGTTCTGTCACTGTTTTTTGCTGGTTGCTTTTAGATACAAAACGCGAAAGCAGGCGGGTTTCAAGCGGGAAATCACCAAATCGGCGCAACACGGTGTTATAGTGTTGCCAGGCGAGAATAGTGGTAGGCGCCATAAAAGCGCATTGCTTGCCCTCGCTTACGCACTTGAATGCGGCGCGTAAAGCCACCTCGGTCTTGCCGAAACCAACGTCGCCGCAGAGCAGGCGGTCCATCGGCACGGCCTTTTCCATATCGTCCTTGATTTCGTTTATACAGCGAAGCTGGTCTTCGGTCTCCTCAAATTCAAAGCGGCGCTCAAAATCCGACTGAATATCGGTGTCGGCCGAGAAGGCGTGACCCTTAATTTCAAGGCGCTTGGCATAAAGGGCGGTAAGCTGCTTGGCCATATCGCGAACGGCGGTGCGAACGCGTGTGCGCGTCTTTTGCCACTCGGTGCCGCCGAGCTTATTAAGGCGAATACCCTCGTCGCCGCCGATGTATTTCGAAACCAAATCAAGCTGAGTAACGGGCACGTAAAGCACGTCGCCCTTAGCATAAATAATTTTAAGATAATCCTTTATGATGCCGTTGTTTTCTATCTTGTGAACGCCCATAAACTGGCCGATACCGTGTACCGCGTGAACAACGTATTCGCCGCCGTGCAGCTCGTCGAGCGAGTTTATGCTGTTGCCGCGTTTTTTTACGGTGCGGCGGCGCTGTTTTAGAATATCGCTGTGGGTAATAAGGGTAAATTTATCGCGCGGAACCGAAATTCCGGCCGAAAGTCCGCCCACCGTTACGATAATTCCGCGCACCCCTCCTGAAGGATTTTCCATAAAGGTTGCGCTCTTGCCGTTTTCCGAAAGTTCCTCGCAAAGCAGGCGACCCGATTTTTCATTTCCTGCAAGAATTACGGTATTTTCGCTGATATCCTCAAGCAAAAGTTCAAGTCCGCCACGCCACGGGGGCAGTTGTTTCATCTCAAAGGGGATAAGCTCGCGAAGGGGTATCTCATAGCCGCTTCGGGTGAAGTTTTCGAGAATAACCGCGCTCTTTTTTTCAGCCTTTTGCCAAAACTCGCCGCGTGAGAGATAGCAAATATCGTTCGAAAAAGCGGTGCCCGATTCGAGCCTGCGCTTAATATCCTCACCGTGAAGCGTCAAAAGGTTGGATAACTTTTCGTTTTCCGCAGCGCTGTCACAAATAAAGAGTACCCCGTCGCCGATGTAATCAAAGGCGGTATATCTGCCGTCGTAGAGGTAGGGCAGGTAGCGGTCGTATTCCGAAAAGGTGTCGCTCTCTATTGCAACGCGGTCGTATTCGAGGGTCTTCTTCTGTTCGTCCGTGAGTTTTTTCTTGCCGAGTCGGGCAAGAATTTCGAGAAGCTCCCTCTTGTCGGCCAAAGCCTCGCGCGCAGGGGCGATAAACACCTCGTCGGCAGTATCGCCTCGGCGTTGACTTTCGGGGTCGAAAAAGCAAACCGTGTCGATTTCGTCACCCCAAAATTCAATTCGCACGGGGGATGAAAGGCCGGTCGGAAAAACGTCGAGTATGCCGCCGCGTGAGGCAAACTGGCCGGGGCCTTCTACCTGCTCGCAACGGGTATATCCTGCCGACAGCAGTCGCTCGCAAAGTTCTATGGGACTTATAAGGTCGCCGCTTTTAATTTTAAAGGTAGAACGAGTCAGTCGCTCGGGCGGCAGGGTTATAAGAGAAAAGCTTTCGGCCGAGCCGACACAAACGGGTAAGACCCCGTCTGCGAGTGCAGACAGGGTGTATAAACGCTTATGTTCCCACTCCTTAGAGTTAATAACCCCGCGTTCGGGTAATAGGTCTCTCGCCGGGAGAAGGCGGGCCTCGGTGCCCAGCGAGATAATGTCCTCGCAAAGGCGGGTGGCCTCTGCCTCGTCGGGACAGATAACCGAAACGCGGTGGCCGTTTTGTGCCGCTGTGGCGATTACCGCGGCTCGGCAAACAGGTGGAAGACCCGTACAAACGGCAGGCAAAAAGCCCATATCCAACGAGTGGAGAAGTTTCTTGCAGTCCTCGTTTTCGGACAAAGCCGAACATAGAAAATGCATTGCTACTCCTTATTTGTTGCTGAATTTATTCATAGCGCTGTCGATGCCCTCGCGCACAAAGCAAACGGCGGCATCGGCGGCGTTTTCTACCGCGGTTTTCATAAGGGGCGCGTCCTCGCGGGAGAAGGAGCCGAGCACCCAATCCTTCAGGTCGTAATCGGGATGCGGCTTGCCGCCTACGCCGATTTTAACACGCGGAAAAGCGTCGCTTCCCGAAAGATAAATAATGTTTTTCATTCCGTTATGGCCGCCGTCGGAGCCGCTTCGTCTTACACGGATTTTGCCGGGCGGCAACGAAATATCGTCAAACATTATAAGTGTTTGCGAGGGGGAGAGCTTATAAAAAGCCATAGCCTCCTGCACCGCCTGACCCGAATTGTTCATATAGGTCTGGGGGCGAAGCAGCAGCACGCGGCTGTCGCCGATGCGGCACTCGCCGACGAGCGACTTGAATTTAACCTTTTTGGTTTCGGCCGAAAAGGTTTCACAAAGGCGGTCAAGCGCTAAAAAACCCACGTTGTGACGGGTATTTTCATACTCGCGTCCGGGGTTGCCGAGACCGACTATCATATAGTCGTAGGTCGAGCCGAAGCTTTTCTCCTTTTTTCTAAGAAACATACAAACACCTCGTGCTTTAAATATTATCACATTAAAAATAAATATTCAACAGAAAACTTGACAAAAAGGGGTGCGGCGGTTATTATATAACTGTTAAAACGCTGAAGGGAACAGTAGCATTTGCCACAGTTTCGCTCTAGAGAGTGACGGTCATCGGCTGTAAGCCGTCGCAGCGAACGGTAATGTGAATACCACCCCTGAGTGCTCTGCGAACAGAGCCGTACCCCCCGCGTTAAGGGGCAAAGAGCGGCAGAAAAAATTTTCTGCAATTCGGGTGGAACCGTGGAGTGTTTGCTTCATCCCAGATTTTTGGGATGGAGTTTATTTTTTTATTCGGAGGAATTTTTATGGTAAAGGTAACTTTAAAGGGCGGCGTAGTCCGCGAGTATGAAAGCGGAGTTTTCGGCTGGGAAATCGCCGCAAGCATCGGAGCCGGTCTGGCAAAGGCCGCTTGCGCTATCCGCGTAAACGGCGTTCCCTGCGACCTTCGCACCGCAATTAATGAGGACTGCGAGCTCGAAATTCTCACCTTCGAGGATGAGTTCGGCCGCGGCGCATACCGTCACACCACAAGCCATATTTTGGCTCAGGCCGTTAAGCGTCTTTACCCCGAGGTAAAGCTTGCAATCGGTCCGTCGGTAGAGGGCGGCTATTATTACGATTTTGATTCTGATACTATGTTCACCCCCGAGATGCTTTCGGATATCGAGGATGAAATGCGCAATATAATCAAAGAGGATATCTACCTTGAAAAGGTGGTTGTTTCTCGCGAGGAGGCACTGGAGCTCTTCGCCGAGCGTGACGAGCCCTATAAGGTTGAGCTTATAAACGACCTTCCTGCCGACGCCGAAATCAGCCTTTATAAGCAGGGCGATTTCGTTGACCTGTGCGCAGGTCCCCACCTGCTTTCTACCGGCCGAGTAAAGGCCGTGAAGCTTACCTCCTGCACCGGCGCATACTGGCGCGGCGATTCCAATAAGAAGATGCTTCAGCGCATCTACGGCACCAGTTTCCCCAAGCAGAGCGAGCTTGAGGCTCACCTCGAGGCAATTGAAGAGGCCAAAAAGCGCGACCACAATAAGCTCGGCCGTGAACTCGAACTCTTCACCACCAGCGACCTTATCGGTCAGGGATTGCCGATTATGCTGCCCAAGGGCGCCCGCATAATTCAGCTTTTACAGCGTTTCGTTGAGGATGAGGAGCAGCGCAGAGGCTGGCTTCTCACCAAGACTCCCTTTATGGCCAAGAGTGACCTTTACAAGGTTTCGGGCCACTGGGACCATTATTTAGACGGTATGTTTGTGCTCGGCGACCCGCAGGATGAGGAGAAGGAGTGCTTTGCCCTCCGTCCCATGACCTGCCCGTTCCAGTATCAGGCATATTTAAACCGTCCCCGTTCCTACCGTGACCTGCCGCTTCGCTATAACGAAACCTCTACTCTGTTCCGTAACGAGGCCAGCGGCGAGATGCACGGACTTATCCGTGTTCGCCAGTTCACCATCTCCGAGGGTCACTTAATGTGCACCCCCGAGCAACTTGAGGATGAGTTCCGCGGCTGTCTTGAGCTTGCAATTTATATGCTCAAGACGTTAGGTCTTTACGAGGACGTAAGCTACCGCTTCTCGCAGTGGGATCCGGCCGACCGCGATAAGTATATCGGCACCGACGAGCAGTGGGCCGAGGCTCAGGGCATTATGGGCAAGATTCTTGACCACCTCGAGATTCCCTACAAGGTAGGCATCGGCGAGGCCGCCTTCTACGGACCTAAACTCGACATTCAGATTAAGAACGTTCACGGCAAGGAAGATACGCTTATCACCATTCAGGTTGACCAGCTTCTGGCCGAGAAGTTCGGCATGGAATACACCGCACCCGACGGCAGCAAAAAGAACCCCTACATCATCCACCGTACCTCTATCGGCTGCTACGAGCGCACCCTCGCTCTGCTTATAGAAAAGTACGCAGGCGCCTTCCCGACCTGGCTGGCTCCCGTTCAGGTAAAGCTTTTACCCATCGCCGACCGTCACCACGAGTATATGAATGCGGTTAAGGAGCGTCTTGAGCGTGCGGGACTGCGCGTAGAACTCGACGACCGCAACGAAAAAATCGGCTTTAAGATTCGCGAAGCACAGCTTGCGAAGATTCCATATATGCTCGTAGCGGGCGATAAGGAGGCCGAAAACGGAACCCTTTCGGTTCGTAAGCGCGGCGGCGTTGACCTCGGCGCCCAGAGCCTTGACGATTTCTTATCCTTCATCCTAAAGGAAGTTGCCGAAAAGACAATAAGCTAAAAAAGAAAAACCTCGACGGATTGGCGTGATACTCCAAGCGGAGTATCACGCCAGTTCTATTCGCCTGCGGCGAGTTTTATTGCTACGCAGTGTTATTCGGCTTACGCCGAGTGATATTTGCTTCGCAAGTTTATGGGCGAATAGAATACCACTGAAGCCGCAAGGCTTCGATATCACTTTCTTTTGGAAATATCTCGCCACAGGCGAGTTTTTTTCAAAAGAAAATATCACGCTGACGATAGTCAGCATATCACTTAACAGACAAAAAGAAAGAGAAGACTCGTTAATATACGAATCTTCTCTTTTCTGCCTCTGTGGGTTTGGGCTACTGCCCAACTGAATTTGTGCATACAAATGCGATGCCGGTTCTTAACAGAAACAGGTATGATTACAAATTTTCCGATAAGAACAACATCTATTTTACCGTCGGGGTTTTTGTAATATTGTGCGGAAAACTCTCATAAGGTTAATTAAAGGCTTTATAGGAGTTGAGTATATGAACGTCCACACAGGTATGCGGGCACAGCTGCTGGGAAACTACATAGTAGAAACCGGAGCAACCGTTCGTGCCGCGGCGGCGCGGTTTAACATAAGCAAGTCAACCGTGCACAAGGATGTTACAACCAAGTTATCGAGCGAATGCCCGGGACTTTATTTTGAGGTTAAAAAGGTGCTTGAGCAGAACAAAAGCGAGCGGCATATTCGCGGCGGAATCGCCACGCGAAAGAAGTATAAGGGCGAATGAATTGACATAAAAGAATATTGGTGCTAAAATGATTTGGTCGACCCTGCGGTCGGCCGAATTTTTTGTTATAACATTTTGAGGATAAATATGTGGACGTTTAATTTCTTTTTTACGGCGGCCCTTTTGGGTGTGGGTCTTGCGATGGACGCCTTTTCGGTGTCGCTTGTAAGCGGCCTTTGCGAGCCAAAAATGAAAAAGCGCCGGCTTGTGCTTATAGTTGGTGTTTTCGCGTTTTTCCAGTTTTTAATGCCGATGGTCGGCTGGGTTTGCGTGCATAATTTGGCGCGCGCCTTTGCCGCATTTCAAAAGTTCATACCGTGGATTGCGCTGGCGCTGCTTTTGTTTATCGGCGGCAATATGCTGCTCGAGGGAATACGCGCCCCAAAGGAAAACGCATCCTGCCCCTTAAAGCCCATAGGCTTCGGCGCACTGCTGCTGCAGGGCGTTGCAACCTCGATCGACGCGCTTTCGGTCGGATTTACGATATCCGATTATAAGGCGGTCGAGGCTTTGGTTTGCGCTTTGGTTATTGCGGTTGTAACCTTTGCAATTTGTACCGCCGGCGTGCTTATAGGCAAGCGGTTCGGCACCCGTCTTGCAGGCAAGGCGAGTATTTTGGGCGGCGTGATTCTAATCGGAATCGGCCTCGAAATCTTCATAACCGGCGTATTTTTCTAATTAAAAAAGCCTTCTCGAACGAGAAGGCTTTTTCTTTTACTTTTCGTTTTCGCGCAAAGCGCCGAGAGCGCCGCCGGGATGACGTTTAACGTATTCCTGCGGAGTCAGGTCAGACTGCTCCTGCAGCAGCACCGAAAGGCACTGAAGCACGAAGGTCTCGGCCAGGATGGATGCGCGCGGCGCACGGTTGAGAACGCCGCCTTCACGCTCTACCCCTGCAAAGAGGCAAACGTCGCAGAATCTGCCGAGCCACGAATCGCATTTTCCCGTAACAGCGATAAGACGGCAGCCGTTATTGCGAATGGCAGCGGCGGTAGCCTTAAGCTCCCCGGTTTCGCCGCTGTTGGATATGCAAATAACCACGTCACCCTCAGCGAGCTGACCGCACGAACCGTGCACGGCCTCGGTGCCGTGGAGGTAGTAGGTGGGTGTGCCGGTCGAGGAAATAAGCGATGCAATGTAGTTTGCAACGTGCGAGGGCTTGCCGATGCCGGTTATATGCAGGCGGCCGCCCTTTTTCTTTGATTCGAGAATAAGCTCGGCGGCAGCAGAGAGGCTTTCTTTATCGATGTTGTCGACAAAGGTGTTAAACTCCTCGCGGCTTATCTCGCAAAAACTATCAAGTACGTTCATAAAAATTTATCCTTTCAGACATTCAAAAATCGAAGTATCGAGGCCCTGCTTTTCCATAACTGCGAGGGCATCGGCGAGGTAGGGCAGACTGCTCTGCGCGCCCATACCCGTAACGGTGATTCCTGCAACGCAGTTGGCAAAAACGAGCGCTGTTTCAATAGGTGCGCCTGCGGCGCAAGCGGTACAGAAAGCGCCGATAAAGCTGTCGCCGGCAGCGGTGGGGTCAACGACCTTGCCGCAGTCAACCGATCCGCTTCGAACCACTGCGCCACCGTCGGTGTAGGCGCAGCCGTGCTTTCCAAGCGTTATAAGCACGTTTTCAACACCAAGTGCCGCAAATGCCTTGGCGGCGGCGCGAATACCCTCGTCGCCCTCGGGTAAAATGCCGCAAATATCAAATGCTTCGTGCTCGTTGGGAGCAATGTAGGTAAGGCAGGCGAGAAGTGCTTTGGGCACCTCGGCCGAGGGGGCGGGGTTAAGCATAACGGGAACGCCTGCATCCTTGGCGAGGCGAGCCACGGCAATGTTAACCTCGGTGGGAATCTCGTGCTGTAAAATTACCATATCGTAATTTGAAATGGTGTCCTTTAAATAGTCGGTGTCGCTTTCGGTGAGGCGGAAGTTGGCGCCCGGCACCACGATAATGCGGTTTTCGGTGCCCTTTTCGGTGTGCTCGATCTGCACGTTGCCGACCGCCGAGGAAACCCCGTCGGTGGGGAGGATATGCGAGGTGTCAACCCCGCTGTCGGCGGCGCTTTTTATAAGTGCGCGGCCGAAATCATCGTTGCCTACGCGGCCGAGCATAGAAACCTCGGCGCCGAGGCGAGCCGCCTGAACGGCCTGGTTTGCACCCTTTCCGCCGGGGGCGGTGGAAAAGTCGCTGCCGATAACCGTTTCTCCGCGTTCGGGAAAACGGGGAGTAGAAACGATAAGGTCCATTACAAGACTGCCAACAACCAGTATCTTAGGTTTTTTCATAACACACCTCTTAGATTATTTCAAGATGGTCGGCATCGGGGAACTCGGGGAAGGTCTGGCTTACGGAATCCTGATACCAGAAAGCAACCGAGGAAATATCATCCTGCAGCGGCAGATATCTGCCCTGGTCGCGCCAGCCGAGTGCCTGGATGGTAACCTTTAGGTCGGAATCGAAATAAATGGGATCGCAGATGTGCCAGCGGTACATTGAGAAACGCTGCTGCGAGGTATAAAGTCCGTTGGGACGGATAATCTTGGGAACACCGCAGTACATATTGGAGAATTCCTGATACTTGCCTCCGATATCGAAGTTCCACGAGCCACAGAAATAGTCCTCTGTGCCGGTGCCGCAGATGGTGGGGAAGTCTTTGTCGCCGTCCATATAGAACTTGATTTCGCCTTCGCCCCACCAGCCGGTGTTGTTAACACCCCAGAACATATAGGTACCAACGTACTGACCCTTGCCCTTAACGTTATCAAGAATGGTGTAGACCTCTTTATACGGCAGGGGATTTACGCGACGGAACTGCGCGTGGAAATAGCCGAGACCGGGCTCGAGATCCTCGAGGGTGTAGTCGATCTGGTAGTAAAGCACGATGGTCTCGTTGTAGATGTTTTCAACCGTGAATTTAGCCTCGCTGTAGAAGGGCATATCCCAATAGCAGTTAAAGCCGCGCTTGGGTCCTATGCAAACGGCAGCACTCGAAAGCTCGGAATAGCTCTGGTAGTCGGCCGATGCAAAGAAGTCGCACATCGGAGCCTCAATAGAGGGCTTGTCAGCGCCGTCCCAGTATGCGCGAAGGATTAATTTTCGGTTGCGGCTTGAGTTATCGGTAGCCCAAATGTGGCGAATGCGGCCCTGACCGTGAATGTCGGCAAGGGTGAAGGTTTCGCCCGGCTTAATATGTACGCAGGGAGAGATTTTCCAGCCTATGCCGAGTTCGCGAGCGTAGGGAGCGTTTGCGCCCTCGGTCGCCATACCGCCCTTGCCCTTTTCGCCCGTAAAGTTCTCGGGGCTTACAGAGCGCGATTTTGCATTTTTTAACTTAGAAAGATCTTGGAACATAATTTTACCTCCCGGTTATATTTGTCTTTACTATACGGGAAATATGTGATAAAATAAATATCACAAATTTGCGAATAATTTAACATTTTTTGGTGTGATGCTATGAATATTAACCTGATTTCGCCCTATATACGCACTGCTATGCGCTCGCTGCTTCCCGCCGAGTTTAAAATTCGTTGCCGAATAATACTCGATTATGAAATAATTTATCTCGAAAGCGGCGAGTGGAGACTGTGGTACGACGGGGTAGAATACATCTGTCGCGCAGGTGATTTTGTGTTTTTGCGTCCGGGCGTGCCCCACAGTATCGAGGTGCTGTCCAAGCCGGTGTCCCAGCCGCATATTCACTTTGATATGTGCTATTCCTCGGCGCAGAGCGAAAAGCGCTTTGTCTGCTTTCGCGATCTGCCCGACCTCAGCGCAGAGGAACGTCAGCTTATCCACAAGGATATAATAAAAGGGCCTCATCCGCCCGTGATTTCGGCAGTGGGAAAGGCCACCGCCGACCGACTTTACCGCATAATCGGGCTTTATAAAAAGCACGATATTCTGTCGCAGCTCGAAATCAAGGCCGAGCTTATGAGCATAATCGGCGAGCTTTTATCCTCATTTGGTGAGAGCGCGTCGGTTCGAAAAGCCGAGCCGCTTTCGCAGATGGTAAAGGAGTTTATCGAAAACAATCTTTCGGAGCGCATAACGCTCGAGCTGCTTTCTATGCACTTTCACTATAATAAATTCTATATCGAAAAACGCTTTCGCGAGGACGTGGGAGTGTCGGTCTCGCGGTATTATAACAGCCTTCGCATCGAGGCGATAAAGGACTTTTTGCTTTGTGGCAACTCGGTAACCGAAACGACCTCGGCATTTAGTTTCGATTCGATATATTCCTTCAGCCGCTATTTTAAAAATGCCACCGGCCTCTCGCCCACAAAATTTGTTAAAGAAAAAAGACCTCAGGAGTAGGGATGCAATTTCGAGTAAAAAAACAACAAACAATAATCCTCGTAGTTTATCGAACTGCGGAAAATGAAAATTATCAACAACTAAACATGAAATCGTGAGTTTAAATATTATGATAAAAGAAATCAAAATTTCAGAAATAGATGAATTAATGTCATTAGTAGATAATGAAAGAAACCTGCTGGAAGATATTGATATTTCAAAGGTATGTATTAATTCATCAAAAGCAATAAATTGGAAGTGCAAAAACGGCCATACCTTTAAAGAAAAGATAAATGTAATGTATAAAAGAAAAAATAAATGTTTTTATTGTACAGGAAGATTAGTATGGTCAGGAGAAAATGACCTTCAAACGTTATATCCTGAAATAGCAAAAGAATTTGATATTATAAAAAATGGAACAACTCCAGAAAAAATTTCTCCTAAAGATACCAACTTATATTGGTGGACTTGCAGTGAAAAGCACCATAGTTTTTTGCAAAGCGTAGAGCATCGCGTTAATAGAAAAACAAAATGTCCGTATTGTTCAGGCAGAAAAGTTGTTTGCGGTGAAAATGATTTGGAAACACTTTTTCCAGATATAGCAAAAGAATGGGATAAGGAAAAAAATAATGGTGTTTTGCCTAAAGATGTATCTCCATATACGTATAATTCGTATTGGTGGATTTGTCCTAAAGGGCATTCGTATAAGAAAAAAGTTGTTCAAAGAACAAGGTTTCATAAACCGGTAGACTGCCCGAAGTGCATAAAAGCACATTCAACATCATTTCCGGAACAAGCTATTTATTATTATGTGAAAAAATGTTTTCCTGATGCGATAAATAGGTATAAGGAACTTTTCGAAAAAGGAATGGAGTTAGACATTTACATTCCTAGCTTTAAAATAGGGATAGAATATGATGGTGCCGCTTTCCATAATGACAAAGAACAACATCGGCGCGAGTTGAAAAAATATTTAGTGTGTAAAAAGCTAGGTATAAAACTGATAAGAATTAAAGAAACTCAAAACACGTGGACAGATACAGCAGATGAAATATTCTATGTAAGTAAACGGATGAACGATATAGAATTTTCAGAATTTATAAGAGGGTTTTTTGGAAGTGCATTTTTCTTTAAAACGTATACTTTTGAAACTAACGATACTAAAGACGCATTTTTAAATCGTCGTTATGGTTTTCCCACGGATTTTAATGTTTCAAGAGATAGGCCTGAAATATTGGAATATTTGGTCGATGTTGAAAAATCTTTTGGAAGCCAATGTCCTGAAATGGCAGCAATGTGGGATGAGCAAGGGAACGGTAAATTGACCCCGTTTATGTTTACATCAGGCTCTAATTATTTGGCTTCTTGGAAATGTCCTAAATGCGGAGGCACTTGGAAATCTCCTATCGCTAGCATTGTTTCAAGAAAAGCAATTTCTTGTAGGGCGTGTTCTATGAGAGAAAACGGAAACACTGTTACAAAGGTTAAAACTGCTAAACATGGCAGTTTGGCAAGCAAAAGTGAGCTTCTATTAAAGCAATGGGACTTTGAAGCGAACGGAAGCCTATCTCCTTATGAAATTCCTCTGAACTATAGTTTTAAAGTGGCCTGGAAATGCGATAAATGTGGTTACAAGTGGTCCTCTTCGCCAAACGCAAGAGTAAGAGCGAATAAAATCTCGGATTGCCCACATTGCGCGGGAAGAGTTGCGTTGCTAGGCGTGGACGACTTTGAAACGTTATATCCTGATATAGCCAAGGAATGGGATTATGAGAAAAACGGCAATGTTAGCCCATCACAAATAAGGCCACATTCAAACAAAAAATACTTTTGGGTTTGCTCTGCTTGTGGCAATTCCTATGCAGCATATCCTGGTAACAGGGTAAAAGGTTCTGGTTGTCCTGTTTGTGCACGTATTAAAGTAGGACAAAAAAATTCCAAATTAGTAGGACAGTTTGACGAAAACGGCGGATTAATCAAGACTTATCAAGGACTGCACCAGGCAGCAAGAGAAATGCAGGTTGCGCCAAACGCTATATTTCAGGCGGTTAAAAGCGGCAGAAAATCCAAAGGATATTATTGGAGATATATTATTGACCAAGCTGATTAAATAGTGCATTATTGGTTAAATTAAAGCTTGGAGAACTGAAAGTGTTTATAAAAGGACTTTAAGATTTTCTTAACAAGTAGAAAACTTGCGCACTTTGCTTGTTATGGCATACGAAAAAAGAAGCACGAAAAATTCGTGCTTCTTTTTTTACTGTCTTTATGTGTACAACTCTTAGCCCTGAGGCCTTTTTTAGTCGCGGAACTGAAGCGAATAAAGATGCTTATAGGTGCCGCCGAGGGCTAAAAGCTCGTCGTGGGTGCCGTTTTCAATCACGCGGCCGTCGGCAATTACCGCAATTCGGTCGGCATTTTTAACGGTTGAAAGACGGTGGGCGACAACGATGGTGGTTCGGCCCTTGCAAAGCTCGTCAAGCGAGGCTTGGATAAGAATTTCGGTGGTGTTGTCGAGGGCGCTCGTAGCCTCGTCGAGAATAAGGATCGGGGGGTCCTTAAGGAATACTCGCGCGATGCTCAGCCTCTGTTTCTGGCCGCCCGAAAGACGAACTCCGCGCTCGCCGATTTCGGTGTCGTAGCCCTGCGGCAACGTCATAATATAATCGTGAATATTAGCGCGCTTGGCAGCGGCGATAACCTCTTCTTCGGTCGCGTCGGGGCGTCCGTAGAGAATATTGTCGCGCATCGAGGCGTTAAAGAGGTAGATGTCCTGCTGAACGATACCTATATTGCGGCGCAGTGTTTCGGCCGCGATGGTTTTAATATCGACGCCGTCTATGAGGATTTCGCCCTTATCGAGCGGATAAAAACGGGGCAGCAGGTGGCAAATTGTCGTCTTGCCGCCGCCCGACGGGCCAACGAGAGCATAGGTCTCTCCTCGGTTTATCGAAATATTTACGTCGTGGAGCACGTCCGAATCATTGCCGTAGCCGTAGGTCACGTTTCGAAGTTCTATCTTGCCCTCGGGGGCAAAGTCGGTTATTGCGTTTTCTATATCCTTTTCGGGCTCGGTATCGACAATCTCAGTAAATCGTTCGAAGCCCGTAACACCCTCTTGATACTGCTCAACAAACATAATCAGCTGGCGGATGGGCGAGAGGAACATATTGATTGAAACGAAAAAGGCCGAATAGTCGGCAAAGTTTATCTTGCCGCCGTAGAGGAAAAGTCCGCCCGCTATTAAAATAACTACGTTAAAAACGTCGGTCACGAAGCCGGTTGAGGAATGGAATTTTCCCATCGCGTCATAAGCGTCGCGTCGCGAAGCGACAAACTCCTCGTTTCCGCGGTCGAATTTTTCTTTTTCACTTTTAGAGTTTGTAAAAGCCTTGGTAACGCGGATGCCCGAAATACTGTTTTCGAGCGATGCGTTTATCTTGGCTATGGCCTCGCGGCTGCGCATAAATGCGGCACGCATTTTCTTTCTTAGCGTAACCGAAATGATTATGAGCAGTGGCACGCAGGCAAAGATGATAAGCGTAAGCCAAACGTTTATGGTGCACAGATAGCAAAACGAAACGATAATCGAAATCGAAGAAATAATAACGTTTTCGGGGCCGTGGTGCGCCAGCTCTGAAATGTTTTGCAGGTCGTTGGTCATGCGGGACATAAGCTTGCCCGTTTCGTGGTTATCGTAAAACGAGAAGGGCAGCTTTTGCAGATGGCAGAACATCTCCTGCCTCATCTGCGCCTGCATACGAACGCCCATAACGTGACCCTTGTACTGAATAAAATAATTCAGCAGCATGCGAATAATATAAATTATAAGCAGAGCCACACCCCAAATGATGATAAAATTATACTTTTCATTGGGGATAAAATCGTTTAGCATCCGTCTGGTAACGACGGGGTAAACGATGCCCGAAAGCGCAACAAGCAGACTTGCCAGCATATCGAGCACAAAGATTTTCATGTGCGGCTTATAGTAGCTTAGAAAGCGCTTTAGCATTAGTCCTTTACCTCCAACTCGGAGAACGAGAAGGTCGTGCAGTCAACGAGGCCGCGGTTGGTAAGTCGCAGCTCGGGCAGGCAGGCGAGGGGGATAAGCGCCATGGTCATAAAGGGCGAAACAATATCGCAGCCGATATCCTTCCAGGCCTCTTCAAGTTTTTCAACCGTAGCGCTCATTTCCTCGGCGGTTTTTATATTCATAAGACCTGCCAGCGGCAACTCAACGCAGCCGAGCACCTTGCCGTCCCTTACGGCGCACATACCGCCGCCGCAGGCAATAAGGGTATTGGCGGCCAGCGCCATATCCTCGTCGTTGGTGCCTACAACAAGCAGGTTGTGGGCGTCGTGTGCAACGGTCGAGGCCATTGCGCCACACTTAATGTTAAAGCCCTTAACGAAGCCGACGCCGTGCGAACCCGTCGCCTTATGGCGCTCGAAAACAAAGGTTTTAAGCACGTCCTGCTCGGTGTCGGAGCAAAGGCAGCCGTCCGTTACTTTTAGCGTCATTTTGCGCTCGTAGTCACCTACGCGGGCAGGAATAATTTCAATAACGCGAACGGTTGCGCTGTCCTCGGCGTCGGTCTTGATTTTAAAGGTGTCGGCGGTTATCTTTTCGCCTACGTGCATGGTCTGCATAGCCGAAGCCGGATACTCGAATGCAGGGAAGGCCGACTTCATTTTGCCGTTCTCGGCAACCAGCTCGCCGTCAATCATAACCTTTTCAATCTTAAAGCTTTCGAGGTTATCAATAAATATAATATCGGCGCACTTGCCGGGGGTAATCGAGCCGAGCTCGTGGTCCATCTGGAAGCACTGCGCGCAGTTGATGGTAACCATCTGAATTGCGGTAACGGGGTCTATGCCCTCCTCTATCGCCCTTCTTACAATGTGGTCGAGGTGACCCTGCTCGAGCAGAGTGTGGGGGTGGGTATCGTCGGAAATGAGGCAAGCAAAGCGCAAATCAACCTCGTGCTCTGTAATGGCGCGGCCAACCTCTTTAAGGTCGTGCCAGGCCGAGCCCTCGCGAAGCATGGCGTACATTCCGAGGCGCATTTTTGCGAGCGCATCCTCGGCTCTTGTCGATTCGTGGCAGCAGCGAATACCGGCCGCTATGTAGGCACTCAGACCCATTCCCGTGTCGGGAATCGAGTAGTGGCCCGTAACGATTTTGCCGGCCTTTAAGGTTTCGCCCGTGATGGCGTGGGTTTCCTCGTTCGACATATGAATACCGGGGAAATTCATCATTTCACCAAGGCCTACCACCTCGTCTGCCGTGATTTCGCGGCGGATATCGGCCGAGGTAACGGTGGCTCCGTTATCCTCAAAGCCGGGAACGGCAGGCACGCAGGAGGGCAGAGTTAACATAGCCTTAAGCGGTGTGCGCGCGGCGTCGGCCATCATCATTTTAACACCGTCAACACCCAGCACGTTGCATATTTCATGCGGGTCGTAGTAGATACCGACCGTTCCGTGGGGAATAACGGCGCGGGCATATTCGCCTGCCGAGAGCATCGAAGACTCGATGTGGATGTGTCCGTCGAGCATACCGGGCGCGATGTATGCGCCACGGGCGTCAATAACGGTGGTGCCGTCACCGATGCAGTGCGAAGCGTCGCCCACAAGGGCAATTCGGCCCGAATGAACGGCAACGTCGGTGTTTTCCATTATTTCTGCCGTACAAACGTTAATAAGGCGCGCATTTTTAATTACCGTTTCGGCAGGGGTTTTGCCCAAAGCCACCGCCGATAACTCGCGCGAACATTCCCAAAGTTGTTTTTTACAAAATTTATTAAACATAGCCCACCTCGGAAAATAGTAATTTTATTTACTACTAATATACCACAAAATTTGCGACTTGAAAAGAGGGCGAAGGGGTAAATATTTTAATGTTGAAACTGGTTGCGGCTTATGATACAATCATAAAAACTGCAGCTTTTGGGGTGATTAAAATGAAAGTTTATGCCGATAATTTTTTCAAGGTATACGACCCAAGCGAAAAAGAGAAGTGGTATATTAACGACCATACGATTATTCGCGGCGATGACGGTTGGCACCTTTTCGGAATAACGCACGAGGAGCCTGCAAAGCCCTTGGAGGAAACGCTTTGCGCACATGCCGTGAGCAACGATATTTTGTCCTCGCCTTTTCAAAAAAAGGAACCCGTTTTTTGCGCGCAAAGGGAGCTTGGCGAGCTTGTTGTCTGGGCGCCTCACGTAATTGGGCACGACGGTCTTTTTTATATGTTTTATTGCGCGGGCAGCCTTTCGGGCCACAATAATTACCGAATTCACCTCGCAACTTCGACCGACCTTTATAACTGGGAAAAGCACGCCGAAAACCCGCTTTTAACCGACGGCTTTGATGCGCGTGACCCGATGGTGTTGCGCGTTGGCGACAAGTGGGTTATGTATTATACCTGCAACAGCACGCCCGACGGCGGCAACCACTGCGTGGCCTGCGTTGAGTCGGACGATTTGGCACACTGGAAAAACAAGAAAACCGTTTTTACCTCATCCCTTTGCGGCACCTTTGCCGGTCCTTGCGAATCGCCGTTTGTTGAAAAGGTGGGGGACACCTACTTTTTGTTTATCGGGCCCCTTGGCGGATACGGCAAGGCCTACTGCGATACCGCGGTATACGCCTCGAAAGACCCGTATAGCTTCAGTGAGGATGCCTTGGTGGGAAGAATTCCGTCGCACGCATCCGAGGTTTTAAAAATTGACGGTAAGTATTATATAACCCATTGCGGCTGGGGCCAGGGCGGAGTATATCTCGCCGAGCTGCATTTTGAGCTTTAACCGCGCCCCTACAGGTTCTCAACCCTGTTTTTATCAAGATAAAGAAAAAAGGCATCCGTTTGGATGCCTTTTTCTTTATGCGAAAGACGGGCAATACGGTGCATAAAGTGGGGTAGGAAAAGCAAAAAGTAGCCTACTTTCTGCAACGGAATATTTCTTGTTGAATCATATTAACTAAATCCATTCTGTTCGAGGTCTTTAATACAGACAAAGGATTGTTCCAACTCTCCAAGGTATCGTTTGCAACAGTAGTAATGTAGTATGTTTTTTCTTCTTCTATAAATCCAACATCGATCCACATACCATTAGACCAGCGAATTTCAAGCATATCTTCATCATCATTCAAAATTGAAATAAGTGTCCCTCCGCATAAATCGAGAGTTAAAAAAGGCTTAACCCAGCCATCGTTCTGCATTTTAACGACCTCCTTTCACTGGTAATATATCATAAAAGGTTGTATTTTTCAATGATATATCGCTTGCGCGATATGATATACGGCTTGCGCCGCATGATATATTTGCTTTTGCAAATATGATATAATATCCGTTCCTTCATATGCCGAAGGCATATATCATCGCTCGTAGAGAGATATCATATCGAAGATATATCACCCGTTCCGCAAGGAACGGATATCATTGAAAAAAGTCACCTTTGTCAGTAGACAAAAGTGACTTTTTTCATGGTGACCCGGACGGGATACGCTACGGCGCTGTCGCGCCTACACGCCCACGTCGGCGAAAACGATTATCAATCGTTTTCTTCCGCTATCGCTCCCTCCTGTTCGAATCCCTGCTTTTATCAAGATAAAAAGAAAACCCCATCCTTGCGGATGAGGTTTCTTTTTATGGTGACCCGGACGGGATTCGAACCCGTGTTACCGCCGTGAAAGGGCGGTGTCTTAGGCCTCTTGACCACCGGGCCTGGTAGCGGCTATAGGACTTGAACCTACGACACTTCGGGTATGAACCGAATGCTCTAGCCA
>JAFXGK010000002.1 GCA_017513245.1 Clostridia bacterium | reverse complement strand
TTAGGTTTTAGAGTGGTTCAAGAAAAAGAGTCAGATGACTATTTTGGTGCTGCATTGGCACTGACCGACGAAAAAGAACCTGTTATGTGGATATGGTCTATCCCCGAAGGGAAAGAACAACCTTGTTGTAATAATTTGTATTTTACTACAAATGGAAAAGTATATGAAATATATGAAAATATAAAGGCGGCTGGGATTGAATGTCCTGAACCTTTTAAGACTTTTTGGGGTGGCACAGAGTTGATTTTAACAGACCCTGATGGAAATACAATTCTCTTTATATAAACTGCAATATAGATAAGGAAGAAACATATATGAAATATCCTTGGCTTGATGAGTATTTAATGAAAAAATCAGGTGTAACAAAAAACACTGAAAATTGGAATTGGGTTCGTTATATGATAGGCGGAAAAATGTTTGTGGCAGTTTGCCTTGATGATAATGACAAACCCTATTACATAACACTAAAACTTGAACCGCTTGAAGGCGAGTTTTTAAGAAAACAGTATGATGATATTGTTCCAGGCTTTTATATGAATAAGGTTCATTGGAACTCTATCAAACCAGATGGCGAAGTTCCTGATGATTTATTAAGGGAATTAGTTGATAAATCATACAATCTTATTCTTAAAGGTTTTAGTAAGAAAAGACAACAAGAGATATTAAACGACTTATAAACAAACTTGATAATTTAATAAGAACAATAAACTTACAATCAGTTAATTAAATTCCAGTTCATCCGCAAGCAAACAAAAATCAAAAGGACTATGACCTTTCGTGCGTCATAGTCCTTTTAAAATAACTTGCACCAAGTTTGTACCAAAGCGAAAATCAAGGCAAAAAGAAAACCCCGAAAACCGTGATGGTTTCGGGGCTTTTGTAATCTTCGAAATAATACAGATTATCTCTTCGAGAACTGAGGTGCACGACGAGCGCCCTTGAGTCCGTACTTCTTGCGCTCCTTCATTCTGGGGTCACGTGTTAAGAGACCAGCCTTCTTGAGAGTGGAGCGAAGCTCTGCATCATACTGAAGAAGAGCACGCGAAATACCATGACGGATTGCGCCTGCCTGACCGGTTACACCGCCGCCTGCAACGCTGCAAACGATGTCAAACTTTTCGGTGGTTTCGGTGAGGTTTAACGGCTGACGAACGATGAGCTTTAAGGTCTCGAGGCCAAAGTAATCATCGATGTCGCGGTTGTTGATGGTGATCTTACCGGTTCCGCTGTAAACGCGAACGCGAGCGACAGAACTCTTTCTTCTGCCGGTTCCATAAAAATACGGCTTACCTTCAAACATTTCTATTCTGTCTCCTCTCGTTAAAATTCAAGTGCTTCCGGCTTCTGGGCTGCGTGCTTGTGCTCGCTGCCACGGTAAACGTGAAGACGGGTGAGTGCCTTACGGCCGATGGTGGTATCCGGAACCATACCCTTGATTGCGAGCTCCATCGCGAGCTCAGGACGGGTAGCCATTAAAGTAGAATACTTAACTTCCTTTAAACCACCGATGTAGCCGGTGTGACGCTGATACATTTTCTTTTCAAGTTTCTTGCCTGTGAGAACTGCCTTCTCTGCGTTTAAAACTACAACGAAATCGCCGCAGTCAACGTGAGGAGTGAACTCAGGCTTTACCTTACCGCGAAGTAAATCGGCTGCCTTAACTGCTACTCTTCCGAGCGGCTTGCCTGCAGCATCGATAACATACCACTTGCGCTGTACGGTGTTTGCATTAGCCATAAAAGTGGACATAACTTTTACCTCCATATATTTTTCGAGCCTTGTTATGATACCATAACGAAATTGCTTTGTCAACACTATTTTTTGGAAATTTTAATTTAAAAACGCGGTGCTCGTTTTTTCTCTCGTTTTCTCTTGTTTTCTCTCGTTTACTCACTCGCGATTTTTAATTTTTTCGCATTTTTAAAGCGGAAGTCACGTAACTTCCGCCTAAAAATTACTCTTTGAGTGCGCGATCGAGCCAAACTGCGCCAAGGTCCATAGCCTCATAGAAGCCAACCTTTTCGCTCTTTTTCTTAACTCTGTCCTTTGCGGGAATCTCGGTATCGGATAAAAGGAGCTGAACTAAAACGCGCTCGGGCAGCTTTTTGCCGTTTTCTTCCTTTTCGGAAAGAATCTCGAATCGGATAACATACTTCTCGGACATATCGCCGTAGTATATTTCTTTACCCTTGCGGACGAGCGGCTTATTTTTATATGTTAAGAATTCATTTTCTGCCATCATAGTCCCTCCAATGCTTAATTAAGTATTACCATTTTACCACACGGCGTGCGGTTTGTAAAGTTTAGTTTAACACGCGAACATATTTTTATAATCAAGTTCCTTAAAATCGGTTATCGTGAGGTCGGTGAATTCTTTGCCCTTAAAGTTTTCGGCTCCGCGAGGGCAGATGCCGATTACCATAGGCGAGCCCGAGGCCTTGCAGGCGCGTGCGCCTGAATGAGAATCCTCGACCGTTATGCATTCGCGAATATCAACGCCTAACTTTTCGGCGGCCTTTAAATAAAGGTCGGGATAGGGCTTGCCGCGAACGGTACCGTCGTTATATATAATGTTATCGCCAAAAAGTTCCTTTAGCGGATATATGCTCTTGAAAAACTCGACGTTGGATATCTCGGACGAGGTTGCAATGGCGTGGGGTATGCCCTTTTCGTTTAGAAAATTTATAAACTCGACAGCGCCGTTTGCAAACTTTGGCGGGTCGGCTTCGCAAAACTGACGGTAGTATACTTCTTTCTCAAGTCCGAAAACGCCAATCTGCTCTTTAGGGCAAGGAACGCCGTAAAGCAGCTCGTATATCAGCTCGTTTGTGGAACCGTGCATATTTTCAAAATAGAAGTCCTCGGTCATTGAAAAGCCGAGTTCTTTCGTCAGCCTCTGCCAACCTGCGAGATGCTTTTCGTCGTCGAGTATCAGGGTGCCGTTAAAATCAAATATAATACCCTTATATTTCATTTTAGTCCTCCTGCGGAACTAAATCCACCGCCTCGATAATGCCCGACTTCTGATAAAGCGAAGGGGTTATTAAAACGGTGTATCCGGTGCCGTTTTCGCTGGTCCATTCGACGGGACTGTGCTGCGGAAGAGCGCAGGCGGCAAGCAGCATCATAATTGCGCCGCCGTGCATAATAAGGGCCGATTCGTAGCATTCGCGAGCCATCATATCGCGGATGATTTCGTTTAGGGCGAGTACCACGCGGGCGGTAAAGTCCTTTGAAGATTCGCCACCCGGAGGCGAAGGCATCTGTCCCGAGGTCCAGGCGGTATAATCGGGGCGGCCGTCGAGCTCGACTGCGGTTTTGTTTTCGAACTCGCCGAAGTCGTATTCACGCATACCCTCAACCGTGATTATCTCACGCTCGGGGAAAAGGATTTTTGCAGTTTCGGTGCAGCGCTGCATAGGACTCGAATAAACTATATCCACCCACGGATAACGGTATTTTTCCTTCATGGTCTTCATCTCGCGACGGCCCTCTGCCGATAGGGGCAGGTCGGTCTTGCCGCCTACGTAGCGGCCTTCCCTATTGGCATCGGTCGCACCGTGGCGTATCAGATGGATTTTATAGCTTCTCATATAAATTCTCCTATCACTGCGTTTGATACTAAGAAGCCCTTAGCGGTAAGGGCAAAGCCTTTATCAGTTAATTCGACGTATCCCATTTCGGAAAGTTTTTCTGCGGTTTTCTTCCACTCACACGGGAATACGCCGAAGCGGTTTTCAAATTCATTATATATAATGCCGTCGGCCAGACGAAGCCGAAGCATAAGATATTCCTCGCGGTCGCCGCCCGTACCGTCGGGGATTGGTGCGGTACCCGAAAGGAATTTATTTATATCACGGTCGTAATAAAAGCGTTTGCCGCCTAAAAACGAGTGGGCTGCAGGGCCTATACCCAAGTATTCCTCGCAGTTCCAGTATTTAAGATTGTGGCGGCTTTCGCGACCGGGCTTTGCAAAGTTGGAAATTTCATAGTGGCCAAAGCCGTGCTGCTTTAAATACTCCGACACAAAAAGATACTGCTCGCTTACTTCGTTTTCATCGGGCAAAGCGGGAGTGTTTTTATAAAACGGTGTTCCCTCTTCTACCTTTAATATATAGACCGAGATATGCTCGGGATTTTGCTCGAGTAAAAAATTGAGCGAATTTTTTACGTCGGATATGCCGCTTTTCGGCAGGCCGATCATAAGGTCAAGCGAGATATTATTTATCCCCGCAAGCCTTGCATCGCGTACGGTTTTCCCTACGTCGTTTGCCGTGTGGCGGCGGCCGAGAATTTTAAGTATTTCTTCGTTCGCCGACTGCACGCCTACCGACACGCGGTTTACCCCTGCCGCTGCCGCGGTAGTAAAGGTTGACTCAAGGTCGTCGGCGGGATTGCATTCGAGGGTGATTTCGATATCGTCGCACCCCGGGAAAGCCGCCTTGGCGGCCGAAACAACGGATGCTATTCGCTCACCGCCCAAAAGAGAGGGCGTACCTCCGCCGAGGTATAGCGAATCAATGGGGCGCACAGTACGCGCGCCCCATCGCATTAGTTCTTCTTGAACCTTTTTAACGTAAAGGTCGTAGGTTTCGCCGTCCGCTCGGAAGGAATAAAAATCGCAATAGTTGCACTTTTTTGCGCAAAACGGCGTATGGACGTAGAGTCCTAAATTAGTCAAGGATTATACCGGTGCAGCTACCGGGAACGGCAGCGGCATTAGCCTCGTCGGTATCGATGTGCATTGCAAGGGCATACTTGGGGCTTACGCGAACAACAACGTCGTCAAAAATGAGGCTTCTGCCGTTGGTATTAACGGCAACCTTAACGTTCTGGTTGTCGGTAAGCGAATACTTCTCGGCATCCTCGGGGGTCATATGTATATGACGCTTGGCAGCAATAACACCGCACTCAAGTTCAACCTCGCCGCAGGGGCCTACAAGCTTGCAGGCGCCGCTTTCCTTTACGTCGCCCGACTCTCTGATGGGGGCAACTACGCCGATAGAACGGGCATCAGTAAGCGAAATCTCAACCTGAGTTTCGGGACGCTCGGGTCCTAAGATGGAAGCGTTAAGGGTTCCCTTGGGGCCAACTATCTGAACCTTTTCGGCGCAGGCGAACTGGCCGGGCTGGGAAAGGTCTTTTTTCGGAGTAAGGGCATGTCCCTCACCGAAAAGGATGGCAAGGTGCTCACGGGTTACGTGAAGATGACGTGCAGAAATTTCTACTAATACGGTCTTTTCCATTGTATATGTCTCCTTAAAAAATAGTTTCAAGAAAAAAGGGTGGGCAAAATCCCCACCCTTTTTATGTAAGTTAATTACTCAGCAGAGATAGCCTCTACAGGGCAGCCGGCTGCGCAGGAACCGCAGTCAACGCACTTGTCAGCATCGATCTCATACTTGCCGTCACCCTCGGAGATAGCCTCGGTCGGGCAGGCAGCAGCGCATGCGCCACAGCTGATGCATTCATCGGAAATTTTGTATGCCATTTGAAAACACCTCCCATAGTTTATGTTTTTATTGTAGCAACTCCCGCATAAAAAAGCAAGTATTTTATTCTTCAATTTCTACGGGATTTTCTTCAACCTTGGGTTGCTTTGATTTACGAAGTACCTTAACGTCCTCACGCATTACTTTAAGCGGAGCCGCATCGCTGTCGTGAAGGCGAACGAGAAGCGCACCCGTAATGGGGTTCGAATCGATAACTACACCGTCACCCGACGAGGTCTTAACCGACCATCCTACACGGGGAGTAAAGCTCCAGAGGTACTCGTACGCGTCCTGCTCGTACTTTAAGCAGCACATAAGACGGCCGCAGCTGCCCGAAATTTTAGTGGGGTTTAGGGACAGGCCCTGCTCCTTTGCCATCTTGATGGAAACGGGCTGGAAATCATCTAAAAAACGGGCGCAGCAGAAGGGCTGACCGCAGATTCCGAGTCCGCCGAGCATTTTAGCTTCGTCACGCACGCCTATCTGACGCAGTTCGATTCGGGTGTGGAAGGTGGAGGCGAGGTCCTTTACGAGATCGCGAAAGTCTACCCTGCCGTCGGCCGTGAAGTAGAATAAAATCTTGCTTCCGTCGAAGGAATATTCAACGTCAACCAGTTTCATATCAAGACCGTGCGACAGCACCATCTTTTCACAAGTGGAAAAGGCCTGCTTTTCCTTCTCTTTATTTTCTTTAAGCTTTGCCTTATCGGCCTCGGTGGCTACGCGGACAAGCTTTTTAAGCGGTTTTACTATGCGGTCGTCGGCGACCTGTTTATTGCTTTCGGCTACCGTTCCGCATTCGATTCCGCGGGCGGTTTCGACTATTACGTAGTCGCCAACCGAAAGCTTTTTACCGTCGGGGTCGAAGAAATACACGCGACCCTCGGCCTTAAACTTTACTCCGATTACTTCGGTCATATTATCCTCCTGTTAGAGTGATTTTAAGGTGCTGCAAAGATTGGTAAAAAGCAGCATTGTGTTTGCGTTACTGTTTGCGCTTTTCTTAAGTTCTACCACCGCATCGTAGGCCTTTATGAGTTGGGCTCGGGTGAGGCCTTCCTTTATGTGGGTGTAGCAGCCCTCGCGCAAAAGATGGGATATACGGAGCAAAAGTTCACTAAGAAGCGAATCGATTGCGGCGCGGTCCTTTTCGTAAGGCTTAAGTTTCACTAACATTTCGTAGGAAGTGGAATTGTTGATATCGAGCAAAAGTTCACTTGCCAGATGGGCAAGGCCACCTACGTTTTTGCCCGAGAGTGCCAACAGCGCGACTCCGATATTATTTTTGGCATCGGCAAGCGCCGTATCGATTTCGGCTGCCGATTTATCGGTTACCGAGGCAATATACTCGGCCGCCTCGTCACGCGACGGGGGCGTAAGTGACAGCGTTATACAGCGCGAACGAACGGTTGGCAACATGCTGTCGGCCGAGTCGACGAGCAATATGAATACTACTCCCGTCGGCGGCTCCTCCAGTACCTTCAACAGCGCGTTTTGCGCGGAATTATTCATAGTGTCGGCGCATTCGACGATATAGACCTTGCGGTCACACAGCGTCGGCTTTAAGTAGGCGTTCTGACGAAGGGTGCGTATCTTGTCGACCGTAAGCTGCTTACCGTCGGGCGAGACCGTAACGACGTCAGGATGTGAGCCCACACCGCACAGATGGCAGCCGCGGCATTCGCCGCAGGGGGCCGATGCGCCTTGGCATACCGCAATACTTGCTATATGCTGTGCCAGGGTATGTTTTCCAAGTCCTCGCTCGCCCTCGAGCATTATTGCGTGGGGCAGCTTGCCACGCTGAAACGCGGCCACTCGCGAGGCGATATTTTTATTTCCTACCGGAAGCATTAAATTACAAATCCTACCTTTTTCATTGCTTTTCGCGTGGTGGAGAAGGCAACTCGGCTTGCGCGCTCGGCGCCGTTTTTATAAACCTCTTCGAGGTAGGCCTTGTCGCCTATAATCTGCTCGTAGCGCTCGCGGATGGGACGAAGTTCCTCAACTACGGCTTCGCCTACGGCGGTCTTAAAGTCGCCGTAGCCCTTTCCTTCAAACTCGGCCGTAATCTCTTCGGCGGTTTTGCCGGTTACGGCGCTGTAGATGCCGATAAGGTTGTTGATTCCGTCCTTGCCCTCGCCGATGCAAACTCTGGCGTCAGAGTCGGTTACGGCACGCTTGAACTTGCGCATAATATCCTCGGGCTTGTCGAGAATTGCTACCCAAGAATTGGCGTTTTCATCCGATTTGGACATCTTCTTTAAGGGATCCTGAAGCGACATTACTCGGGCGCCTACCTTGGGGATATAGGGCTCGGGAATCTTAAATACGTCACCATAGAGGTTATTAAAGCGAATTGCTATATCGCGGGCGATTTCGAGATGCTGCTTCTGATCGGCGCCGACCGGTACGAAATCGGGCTTATACAGCAGAATATCGGCCGCCATAAGGGTGGGATATGCAAAAAGGCCGAGGTTTACGTTGTCGGCATGTTTTGCGGATTTATCCTTAAACTGGGTCATACGCGAAAGCTCGCCAAACTGGGTATAGCACGAAAGAACCCATGCAAGCTGGGTGTGCGACGGCACCTGCGACTGAACAAAGAGGGTGCTCTTTTCGGGGTCGATTCCCAGCGCCAAAAGCAGAGCACAGGTAGAGTTTATCTGTGCGCGGAATTTAGCAGGTTCCTGACGTACGGTTATAGCGTGAAGGTCGGCTACGGCGAAGGTGCAATCAAATTCATCCTGCATCGCAACCCAATTTTTAAGCGCTCCGAGGTAATTACCGAGTGTGAGTAAACCCGAAGGCTGGATACAACTTAGTACTGTTTTTTTCTGGGTGTTTTCCATGGATATGTCTCCTAAGCATAATTATACACATACATTTTAACACATTAAAACCGCATATACAAGAAAATATTTATATGATTTATATTATACTTTGCCGTCAATACTAAATCGGGAGGTTTTAGTATGACTGTTTCTAAAAAAATGCGCGGTTTTTTATGGGGAGCGCTGTCCTTTTTCATTTGTTTTACGGTATATTTATTGTTAGCGTATTTTTTATTGGGCGGTAGCCCCGCTACGGTAGGCAGCACGGTGAGCGACGTGCCCACCTTTGACACGACCGAGGAATTTTCGCTGCTGCTCGCAAGCGACGAGCTCCGGCAGTACTGCGGCGTTACCGTATACCCGAAGGAAAAAAGAATTACCGCCGTGCTGTTTTGCGACCGAATGGATGCCGAGGGCTACGAAAAAGAGTATTCAAGGCGGGTAGAATATACAAAAAAGACCGAAATTGACCTCATTGGACGCCTTGGGGGTATTGTAATTAACAAAAAAATAGGTTATAATGATATTAATAATACGCCGACCGAAGAAAATATACCGCAAAGGCTTTTCGGAAGTCGTGTGCTTTACTTGGCCGAGGACCAAAACAAAAGGGTGGAAATCGCTTATGAAATCCTATATTCCCTTTTGGGAACAAACCTCGGCTCCGATGACTACAACTATATTTTTGCATCCTGCAGCACCAATATTTCGTACGTCGATTTTTGCCGTATTTTCCCGATGCTTAAAGAGATGCGTGAAAACATTACCGTTACGATAGGATGAATGAATTGAAAAAAATATTTTGCATTTTTGCGGTGCTTGCGCTGATTTTGTGCGGCTGCGGCACCGAACAAACACCGAGTGACAGTTCGCTGCCCACCATCGAAGCTCCATCGTCGGAGGTTGACACCCCGACTTCAAGCAATAAGACCCCCACCGGCAGCAGCAGCTCCAAAAAGCCGCAGTCAGGAAATGAAGGCAGTTCAAGTTCGAAAAAGCCTTCGAGTTCCGATAGGGCGTCTTCCGGCACCTCTTCGGTGGTCGACACCCCCTTTAATCCCGACGCAGGTGTTACCTATTATTACTACGAAAACCTGAATGCCGAGCAGAAACGATTATACGGAATCATTAACGATATGGTTTACGATATGACGAGCGGTATGGTTGCCCTTGGGGAGACGAGCGCACGCGATATCTCGCTCGCCTTTAATGCAGTTCGCACCGACCATCCCGAATATTTTTGGATGCCCTACTCCTACATAAACAAAATCGAGGGCAACAAGTTTTATATCGCGGTTGATTACGAGGGTGATTCGAGCAGCGTTTCCTACCTTTGCACCAAGCAACAGCGCAATCAAATGGAATCGGCGCTTAAGTCCAAGGTTTCGCAGATAAAGAAGCTTATAAAATCGGGAATGACCGACTATGAAGCCGAACTCGCCATACACGACTGGATTTGTGAAAACGTTCGCTACGTCGATACGGGCAGCGACCAAATGTGTTACACTGCCTACGGCGCTATCGTAAAGGGTCAGGCCCTTTGCGAGGGCTACGCCCGTGCGATGCAGTTGCTTTGCAACGAGTTATCCATTCCCTGCACGCTGGTTTGCGGCGTTTCGCTCGAGCGTCAGGAAAACCATATGTGGAACATAATTAAAATCGGCGGCGATTGGTACCAGCTCGACGTTACCTGGGACGATGATGACCATAATAACTCGGTAAACCATAGATTCTTTAACATCACCGACAGTATGATAGCCAACACCCACCGAGCCGATGCCGATTTCAGCACGCTTGACAGTTCTGATTTCGGTGGCGGCACCGTGCCGAGCTATAATTTCTCACTTCCAAAGTGTACCGCTAAAGTCTACCACTATCCCAACGTTGCGGGTTGTACCCTTGATAAAAATTCAACCGTCGCCAAGGCTACGGTACGTGATGTTATGAAGCGGGCGGCCGACGAAAAGGCGCCGTATTGCGAATTTTATCTCGATTACGACGTGTCGGATGGCGTGGATGCTATGGCCCTTGCAGAAAAATATGCTTTACAAACATGCAAAAATGATGTAAACTCAAACAGTAAGCATAAAATCACCGGAATGAGCGTTGGACTCACCGGTCGAACCTTCATGGTTTACTTTACGTACGGAGGATAATAATTTATGTTAAATGCAATCGATGTTGTACCCCATTTCCAAATAGTAGGCACTCCCGTTTCTTGCGAGCCCTATGGTTGCGGCCACATCAACGATACATATCTCGTAATTTGTGACAACGGTTACAAATATATTCTTCAGCGAATCAATAATAAGGTTTTCCCCAACGTTGAAGGACTTATGAATAACATTGTTTCGGTTACCACCTTCCTTCGCAAGAAGACCAAGGCTGAGGGCAGAAACCCCAACCGTGAATGTCTTTCCCCCATCAAACTTCAGAATGGCGAATGGTATATGCAGGACGGTAACGGTTTCTGGAGAATGTTTATCTTTATTGATAACGCACTTACCCTTCAGAACGCTGAGGAACCGCGTGACTTCTATAATGCCGGTTGCGCATTCGGCCGTTTCCAGCAGATGTTATCCGACTTCCCTGCCGACAGCCTCTGCGAAGTAATCGAAGGCTTCCACAACACCAAGCAGCGCTACGAAAACCTTGAAAAGTCTATCGCCGCCAACCAGTCCGGCAGAGCTGACGAGGTAGCAGAAGAAATTGCTTTTGCCCGCGCCAGAAAGGAAGATTGCGCCGTTCTCGTAGATATGCTTGCTCGCGGTGAACTTCCGCTTCGTGTTACCCATAACGACACAAAACTTAATAACGTACTGCTCGACCCCGTTACCAAGGAGCCGGTTGCGGTTATCGACCTTGATACCGTAATGCCCGGACTTTCGCTTTATGACTTCGGCGACAGCATTCGTTTCGGCGCCAGCACCGGTGCTGAGGACGAAAAGGATCTTTCCAAGATCGAATGTGACCTCGGTCTCTTCGAGGAGTTTACCAAGGGCTTCCTTTCCGAGTGCCGCAGTCTTACCGATAATGAGATTAAGATGCTTGCCTTCTCGGCAAAGATTTTAACACTCGAGTGCGGTATGCGCTTCCTTGCCGACCATATTGACGGCGACAAGTACTTCAAGATTCATCGTGAGGGCCACAACCTTGACCGTTGCCGCACCCAGTTTAAGCTGGTTGCCGATATGGAAAAGAAGATGGACGAGATGAACAAAATAGTCTTCAAGCACGCAGGTAAATAAAACACAAAAGACCGTGAACAAAAGGTTCACGGTCTTTTTTTATTGTAAACATTTATAAAAATCTTTAAGCGCCGTTATCTCGTAGGTCGGCTCGGTGTCACAGCTGCGGCCGAAAAGATTTACAAAGCAGGTATCGAGTCCTGCCGCCTTTCCGCCCGCGATATCGGCCGAGGGAGAATCGCCTATCATAAGAATTTTTGATTTATCCTTTTCGTTTATATGGTCGAAAACGTAGTTAAAATATCCAATATGCGGCTTTTGATAACCCGTAACCTCGGACACGAATACACCCTTGCAGTAGGGCAAAAGTCCCGAATGGGCTATGCGCTGGTCTTGGGTGCGCTGCTCGCCATTTGTAACTATGTAGATATCGTAGGTGTCACAAAGGCTTTTAAGCAGGTCAACCGCGCCGTCAATACAATCGTAGCCGAAACGAAGCGCATCAATATAATCAGCAGCCACCTTCGGCGGATCGAATTTGAAGCCTGTTTCCTTTTTAAACTGCACAAAACGGCCTACGTAAATTTCGCTTTTTTCGATTTCACCGCGCTCGTATTTTTCCCAAAAGCTTTGGTTTACGGCGCTGTAGTGACGAAGGATTTCCTCGGTATAGGGAATATTATTTGCCACGAAGGCACGCTTTATTCCCTGACGCTCGGCGGCGTAGAAATCCATCAAAGTATTGTCGTTGTCAAATAAAAGGGTTGTGTATTTCATCGTACGAATGCCCCCAGCATCACCATTACCACCATGGTTGATTCGGCGATAAAGTAAAAGAGCATTCCCACCACGAGACCGCCGCCGCTGGTGCCGCCGGCAAGAGTAAGTTCGGCAGGGGTGAGCTTGCGGCCGTAGCTTTGAATTTTGCTTACGGCAAAGCGCCTATATAGCCAGAGCGAAAACATACCCGAAAGCACCGCTACAATAATCGAAAAGGTATCGCTTATGCCGGTATGGCGGTCGAGCATTTTAGCATCCTCGCCCTCCATAATAGCGTCAAGGCCCTCTGACAGACGTTGCTCGTCAACGTAGCCGTCGTCGGTTATCGACTGCTCAAAGCACTCGACGGTGTCGATAATTATGCCGGTTATATGCTCGGAGTTTACGGCCAGACCGATAAAGCCCAAGAATACCGCAACGGCCAGCGTTGCTGCGCCAAGCTTATACATTCGGCGGTACAAAAACCAAAAGCCTGCGCCCGCTATACCAAAAAAGTACGAAAGCAAAAATGCAGGCCAGCACCACGAAATTCTGCTGTGGGCAAAGCGCATTGAGTTCCATTTGCGGACAATTTTTTCGCCCTTGCGTCCCACAAAGCAGGTGAGTTCCTCAGGCGTTACCTGGGTTTCACCGTCACCCTCGTAGTCGGAATCGAAGAACATAACCTCTTCATCCTCGGGGGCGGCAACGAGCAAAGCGCCGCACTTTTTGCAGTATTTATATTCGCCCTCGTTAAGGGTGCCGCATTCTTCACAATAGCGCGATTTGTTCATTAATTTCTCCTTATAAGAACATAGATATAAGTAAAGGAATATAGCTTTCGGCCATCATCGCGAGCATAAACCAAAGCGGATTTATGCCGCCAAGTTTAAAACGAAGCATCTCCCTTTCCGATTCGGGAGCCGCTTTAATTCTTTTGGCCTTTTCTATGCAGTTGCCACGATAAATATAATCGGCAAAAATTCCCGAAAATACCGCTACGCCAATGGAAACAAGGAAACCTATCAACGCTAAAACGTATGCGGTAGGATTTTCTTCGAGCAGCGAAAACACCTGCATGGGAGCGGGGTTATCGGGCAGTATGCCGTTGCCGATAAGTCGCTCGAGCGGAAGCATAAGCAGTGCCGAGGTTACCTGCAGAATACCGAAAAGAAATCCTTGCAAATAATTTTTGCGGAAGAAGGACCACTCGGTGGGGAATAAAAATGCGGCCCAGTTCCACGAGGCACGATGCTTTTTATTAAGCATTATGAATTTTTCGCTGTAGCGACCTGCGTTTACCGCCACAATCGGAACAACGTCGTTTAAGGTTATATCGTCCTCAATTACGGTTTCGCCCTTCCACTTAGGCTCCTTGAAGCCGAAGTTCATATTCGGTGTCGGCCCGTAGGAGGTGCGTATACGCGGCGCACGGCATTTCGGGCAGAACATATCGTTTTCCGAAAGTTCGGTTCCACAGCGGAAGCAGAAAGTTTTTTCGGTCTTCGGCTCTTCCCCGCCCTCGGGAGTTTCCTCGGTTGCTTTCGCATCCTCGGCGGCTTGTTCGGCCGCACGGTTTGCGTCGTACTGACGCTCGGTGCCATGGTCGGCTTCAAGCGCGCAGTGACCGAGCGACGCATAACATTCGCGGTGATGCGGCGCTCCGCAGGTTGGGCAAAATACTATATCATCATCATCGAAAAGGTATGAATTACATACCGGACATTTCTGTCCTTCTACCGACAGACTCATCTTTTTTCTCTCCTTCGCCATAAATAGCCGACAACACGACCTGAAAATACTCGCGGCCGTAGTTGTGGTATCTGCCTTCGGCTATCATCTTTTCAAATTCCTCGCGGGTGACCCAGCGCACCTGCGCTACCTCGTTTCGCTGGAGGCGCAGTTTGGTTTCGTCAAGGTCAACCTTTATATGCCATACTGTAAGTATCGAGTTTCGGCGGCGGATGGTTGCCACTTTTTTGAGGTTTTTTTCATTCGAACGAATGGAAAGTTCCTCGTAAAGCTCGCGTCTTGCAGAGGCAAACGGTGTCTCGCCCGCTATGGTAGCGCCGCCGGTTGCGGCCCACTCGCCGGGCATTAAATTTTTCTTTTCGGAGCGGCGCTGAATAAGCAGTCTGCCCTTGCTGTCGGTTATCCAGATGTGGACAACCGAATGATATTCGCCGGCGCGAAGAATTGCTCTTCTGCCGCGGTTTACACGGCGTCCCGTAGGCTCGCCCTTTGCGTTAAGTACATCCCATTTTTCCATTGTGTACCCCTAACGCTTCTCTGCGATTTCGCCAAGTCGCTTATATATGCTGTTTTCGGGCACGAAGCCGCGCACCGACGACAGCGGATATACGTTTGTGTTTTTGCCGATTACCGTACCGGGGTTTAGCACCGAGCCGCAGCCGATTTCGACGCCGTCGCCAAGCATTGCGCCGAACTTTTTAAGTCCGGTTTCGATTTTTTCCTCTGCGTTTACGGTAACCAAGGTTTTATCGGATTTTACGTTGCTGGTTATGGAGCCGGCGCCCATATGCGAGCGGTATCCCAAAATGGAATCGCCGACGTAGTTATAGTGCGGAACCTGAACGTTATCGAACAAAATAACGTTTTTAAGCTCGGTCGAGTTGCCGACCACGCAGTTTTTACCTACAAGCGCGCTGCCGCGGATAAAGGCGCAGTGACGCACCTCGGTGCCCTCACCTATGATGGCGGGACCGCCGATAAACGCGCTTTTTGCAACCGTGGCACTCTTGTGCACAAACACGTTTTCGCCGTATTCGGTATATTCGTTACGGTCGAGCGTGGCAATAAGCGCAACAATGAAATCCTTTATGCCCGAAAGCGCCTCCCACGGATACTCGGTGCCGGCAAGCAAGGGAGCAGCCATGGTGTGCGACAGGTCATAAAGCGATGCTGTCTTCAGATATTTCATTTTTTTCTCCTTTTGCGGGCAATACTCCCCGCATTTTAAATTATATATATATTATAATAGTATTGTTACGAAAATACAATATTTTTTAAAAACTATTGTAAACTTGCAAACTTTATATTATAATAGTAAAAGTAAAATGCGTACCGAAGCGTGCGAACAGGCGGGTCCTGTGCGATAGGGCCCCGTGAACCATGTCAGGCGGGGAACCGAGCAGCATTAAGCGGATGTCCTATGCGCTGCAGTAAATCGGTCTGTTCGTACACTTTAGTACGCATTTTAAATTATGACGGAAAAGGAGTGAGTCGGTATGTATCAGGCTCTTTATCGTAAGTATCGCCCCGATACGTTTTCGGACGTTGTCGGTCAGGAGCATATAACCGAAACCCTCAAAAACGAGCTGGCCACCGGCAAAATCTCACACGCGTATTTATTCACCGGCACCAGAGGTACGGGCAAAACCTCCTGCGCAAAGATTCTTGCCAAGGCGGTCAACTGCCAGCATCCCGTAAACGGTGACCCCTGCGGCGAGTGCGATTCCTGCAAGGCTATCGCCCGCGGCGAGGTTATGGATATCGTCGAACTCGACGCCGCCTCCAACAACGGTGTTGACGACGTACGCGAGCTTCGCGAGCAGGTTAACTTTGCTCCTGCCAACGCACGCTACCGCGTTTACATCATCGACGAGGTTCATATGCTCTCGAAGGCCGCCTTCAACGCGCTTTTAAAGACGCTTGAGGAGCCGCCTGCACACGTAATTTTTATCCTCGCCACCACCGAGGTTAACGAGCTGCCTGCTACCATTCTTTCGCGTTGCCAGCGCTTTGATTTCCGCAGAATTGAGCAAAGCTACATCTGTGAGCGACTGGGTGCAGTTGCCGCCAAGGAAAACCTGACCCTAAGCGATGATGCGGCACTGCTTATTGCATCCTTAGCCGACGGTGGTATGCGTGACGCACTCTCGATTCTCGATTTGTGCGCCGCCGCCGACAGCAATATTACCGAGGCCACCGTGTCCGAGGTTTGCGGTATGGCGGGACGCGACTATCTTTACAAGCTTTGTGACCTTATTCGCGAGCGCGACACCGAAAACGCGCTTATACTTATTGATAAGCTCTACTCGGCTTCGGTCGATATGACACGCCTTTTGGACGAGCTTATTTCCCACTATCGCAACCTGATGATTATGAAGACGGTCTCGCTTGAGCCGAAGCCTATAGTTTGCTCGGCCGCCGAAAAGAAGGAGCTTGCCCGTCAGGCTCGCCTTTATGAGCTTCGCGAGATAATATTTATACTTGATCTTTTGCAGGATACGCAGCCGAGAATGAAAAATTCCTCGCGCCGCTGTGAGATGGAGTTGGCAATAATCAAGCTCTGCTCACCGCGTCTTGCATCCTCGCTTTCGGCGCTTGAGGAGCGCGTTGCCGCGCTTGAAAACGGCGCCGTTATCCCCACAGTTTCCGACAAGAGTCCTGCGGCCGCGGCATCCGACGAGCCCGAGGATGAAGAAATTCCGCCCATCGAAGATGAGGCTCCTCCCCCGGCCGAAAATGAGCCTGCCCCGGCACCTGCCGAGGAGAAAAAAGATGATGGAGAAGAGCGTCCCATAAAGGAATGGAACGATATTTTATCCTACCTTTTCAAGATTAATCCGCTTATGGCCAGCGTACTTCGCGGCTCACGCGCCTTCGTGCGCGGCGAATACCTGCTCATCGACTGTGATAATCCGCAGTTCCGCGAGATAATGAACGCCTCGACCCACAACCGCGATACCCTTCGTCGTGCGGTGCTCGAAATTTTAGGTGTTCAGTATAAAATCGGGCCCTATCACCGCGAAAACAAGGCCCAGAACAAAACAGATCCGCTTTTAGGGCTGGCCCAAAAGCTTGACTTACTAAACAAATAGGAGACTTTTTTATGAAATGCAGAATTCCCAATCAGGGTGGACAGAATATGAACGCTATGCTCAAGCAGGCACAGAAGATGCAGGACGATATGGCCGCGCTTCAGGAAGAACTTAAGCAGCGTGAGTACACCGCAACCTCGGGTGGCGGACTGATTTCGGTTACCGTTGACGGCGAATACAACATTCGTTCGCTTAAAATCTCGCCCGATGCAGTTGACCCTGACGATGCAGAGATGCTCGAAGACCTCGTAACGGTTGCTGTTAACGAGGCCATTAACACCGCTAAGCGCACCGCCGACGAGGAAATGGCCGCAATCACCAGCGGACTTAATATTCCGGGGTTATTCTAATGGCTTACAACGTAGGACCGCTTAACGAGCTTATCACACAATTCGAAAGACTGCCCTCTATCGGCCGCAAAACCGCACAGAGGCTGGCTTTTTATATCCTCTCGCAGCCGAAGGAGCGTGCCGAGCGTTTTGCCGCCGCCCTTACCGATGCGCGCGAGAAGGTTCATCTTTGCAGCAAGTGCCAGTGTCTTACCGAGTTTGACACCTGCCCCATATGCTCGGATGAACTGCGTGATAAGAGCACCATCTGCGTTGTGGAGGACCCGAAGGCTGTTATGGTTTTTGAAAAGACCCAGGAGTACCGCGGTCTTTACCACGTTCTGCACGGAACGATATCGCCGCTTGACGGCATCGGTCCCGACCAACTTAAAATTAAAGAGCTTATGGCGCGTCTTGCCGACGGTACCGTAACCGAGGTTATTATGGCTACCAACCCTACCGTTGAGGGCGAGGCAACCGCAAGCTATATATCACGTCTTATCAAGCCGATGGGTATCCGCATAACGCGTCTGGCCTACGGTATCCCCGTTGGCGGCGACCTTGAATATGCCGACACCGTTACCCTTACCCGCGCACTTGAGGGACGAAACGATATCTAACGCCGAGGGGGCACTAAAAAATGAAAAAGCATCTGATTCCGATAAATAAAAATTTCTACAAGGCCAATATGCACTGTCACAGTGACTGGTCGGACGGAACCTACACCCCCGAAGAACTGAAAAAGCTCTATAAGGAGCAGGGCTATTCGGTTTTGGCGATTACCGACCACGAGGGACTTTTTTACCACAGCGAGCTTGACGACCCCGAATTTTTAACCGTTCCCTCGCTCGAATACGAGTTCAACGAGCAAAGAGGCGAAAATTTTGATAATTGGATTGTTTGCCATCTTTGCATTTATAAAAAGGATAAAAGCGATATTTATCAAATCGGTATCGACCCCGATTGGAAGCATCCTAAATTTAAATGGATGCACGATGAGCGTTGGGATATGGCAAAATCGAAGGGCGAGATTTTAAACAAAGCGCACACTCCGGAAGCCATAAACCTTGCTATCAAGCGCCTTAGAGATGAGGGCTTTATCGTTACCTATAATCATCCTCGCTGGTCGATGGAGGATTATTCGGTTTATATGCAATACGAGGGCATGAACAACCTCGAAATCTTTAACACGGGAACCATTCTTGGCGGATTTGATGATGATAACGGCGTTGTTTTTGACGATATGCTCCGCTCAGGCAAGCGTGTTTTCTGCGTTGCCGCAGACGATAATCATACTCCAAACGATATGTTTGGCGGTTTTATTATGCTTGCCGCCGACAGTCTTGATTACGATAAAATCATTTCCGCGTTTGAAAATGGTGAATTTTATGCCTCCTGCGGTCCCATCATTGAGGATATCTACGTTGAGGACGGAGTTTTCGGCGTAAAGACCTCAACACCCGCAAAAGCAGTATGTTTCCACACCGGAACACGACACTCAGCCTGTCAAAAGGCCGAAGATGAGCTTTTCGAAGCAAAATTCACCCTCCACGAGGATGATATTTATGTTCGCGCTGAAATAATTGACAAGGATGGAAAAAAGGCCTATACTCAGGCATATTTCCTTGCAGAAATTTAAAAAAATCCCCGCGAGGGGATTTTTTTGGAAATACTACTTTAAAAGGAGTAGGTTTTTATGAAGGTTAAACGTAATTTCTTAGAGCTCATCGGCTCGACGCCGCTTTTGCGCCTTGAGCGTTTTGAAAAGCTTGTCGGCGCGAAGGCCGAGATATACGCAAAGCTCGAATATTTTAATCCTGCAGGCAGCGTAAAGGACCGTGCGGCAGCCGAAATGATTGCCGACGCGGAGGCACGCGGAGTTTTAAAACCGGGCGCCACCATCATTGAACCCACCAGCGGCAACACCGGCATAGGCATTGCTGCGGTAGCGGCTGTACGCGGCTATAGGGTTATTCTCACCATGCCCGAAACCATGAGCATCGAGCGTAGAAAACTGCTCTCGGCCTACGGCGCCGAGATAATTCTCACCGAGGGCGCACGCGGTATGGCAGGCGCTGTCGAAAAGGCCAATGAGCTTCAAAAAGAGATACCCGACAGCATTATTGCAGGCCAGTTTGAAAATCCGGCCAACCCCCTCGCCCACTATAAGACCACCGGTCCCGAAATTTGGGCCGACACCGACGGACTTGCCGATATTTTCGTTGCAGGCGTTGGTACGGGCGGTACACTTTCGGGTGTCGGACGATATTTAAAGGAACAAAAAAGCGATATACAGGTTGTGGCAGTAGAGCCGGCCGAATCACCCGTTTTATCGGGCAAGGAGGCGGCCTCGCACGGAATTCAGGGCATCGGAGCCAACTTCGTTCCCGATGCGCTTGACCGCTCGGTAATCGACGAAATTCTTACCGTGGCCACCGACGACGCTATAGCGGCGGCGCGTATTCTTCCGAAGACTGAAGGCGTTTTGGTTGGTATTTCTTCGGGCGCTGCTTTGGCGGCCGCGGCCACGCTTGCAAAACGCGATGAAAACGCGGGCAAAAAAATAGTAGCACTGCTGCCCGATACGGGAGAGCGCTACCTATCAACCGCATTATTCGAGTAAAATTAAAAGCACTGAGTTAAAACTCAGTGCTTTTTTATTATTAGTCGATTTTTCCGTAAAGGGGCAGGTCAACTGCGTCCTTTTTGGGTGCGCGGTCGGGATCAACCACGGGTTTTGCGGCTCCTCTGTCGCGGCGACCGCCACGGCGGTCATCACGGCGGTAATGATCTCTCTTGCCGCCGCCCACGGGGCTTATTACTACGCGGCGGTTTTTACCCTCGCCGATAGAGTTGGATTCAACACCCTCAATGGTCTGAACCTCGGTGTGAATTATGCGGCGCTCGTAGGGGTTCATCGGCTCGAGAGCACGGCTGCGGCCCGTTCTGAGTACCTGGTTGGATACGCGGCGAGCAAGGCTCTTTAAGGTGCCCTCACGCTTTTCGCGATAGTTGCCGGTATCAAGTGTGATGCGGAAGAAATCGCCGCCCGAGTTGGCTGCGAGCGATGCTAAATACTGAAGTGCATCAAGGGTTTCGCCGCGGCGACCGATTACGATGCCGAGGTTTTCGCCCTCTAAAATTATGCGAGAGCCCTTTTCAATCTCGCATGCCGAGATTTTAACCTCTACGGCGCCTAAATTGGCGAGGATGGTACGAAGGTATGCGATTGCGCGACCTGTGGGAGAATCTTTTTCAATCTGCTCCTCGGGGATTGCGGGGGTCTCAACCTTTTCTATCGGGGCTTCTGCCTTGGGGGCGTGCTTTTCGCGACGCTCCTTATTTTCATTTTTCTTGTTTTCCTTTTTAGGCGAACGCTGCTTTTTGGGCGCAGGGTCGGGCATTTCTACAAATACTCTAACCTTTGCGAGCGAGCCGCCGAACAGTCCGAGCGTTTTTTTCTTGGGGTTTGCGAGTACTTCGAACTGTACTTCTTCGTCAAACGAAGCATTAAGTTCCGCTTTGGCCTTTTCGGTGGCCTCTTCAAGCGTGGCGCCAACGCCTATTGCTTCTTTTATCACGTAAGGCTCCTCCTAATCTGTTTATTGAGCTGTTTTTTTACGGTTTTTCTCGTACTTGAAACGAGCGTAGGTTTCCTTAGACTGTTCCTTCGCAATGATTACGTCGGGCCCGTATTTAAGCGACACGAATGCCTGTGCGGCGCCGCCTGCGATTGCCGAAACTGCCCAGTAGAAGCCGAGCGCTCCGGGGAAACTGAAACCAATCCACAGTGAAATAAAGGGCATGGTAAACATCATACCTGCCATGCTGGGGGCATCGGGGTTGTTACGCTTGTTGATCTTCATGGTAACAAAGCTGGATGCCATCTGTGCCACGAAGGACATAATGGGCATTACCCAAATCCAATCGGGCTTGGTGAAAACCGGATCATCGAGCAGGTTGATGCCGAAAAGATTGAAATCAATCATCTGTGCTTTTGCAGCAGAAATGCCGAAAGAGGAAAGCTCGCCTGCCTGTGCAAGCGGAACAAGTTCCATAGCGTTTTTAATTTCAAGCGAAGACATTGCATCCTTGATTGCGCCTGCATCAATTCCGCAGAGGTAACGAAGGGGGTTGGTGATTGCCCAGTAGATACCCATCATGAGCACCATACGGAGTATAAGCGGCATACAACCGCCCGACATAGAAACGCCCTCTCTCTGATAGAGTTCCTGCATTTCTCTTGAGTACTTCTGCTTATCGTTACCGCACTTTGCCTTGAGCGCATCAAGCTTGGGCTTAATGCGGGTCTGCTGTACGGTGGATTTTTGTGATTTCATTGTGAGAGGCAGCATTAAAATGTTTACCAGTATAGTGAAGATACATACTGCTGCTGCAAAGTTATTACCCACAAGGGACGAAATCCAGCTAAGGACGTGACCCATAGGTATACTTATAAAACTCATCTAATTTTCTCCTTTTGATTTTCGCGGTGGCACGGGATCGTATCCGCCCTTGCACAAAGGATTGCACCGAATTACCCTATAAATTGCCAAAGCGGCGCCTTTTAGGGCACCGTGTGTTTCTATAGCCTCTATTGCATAGGCTGAGCATGTTGGAGTAAAGCGGCAACTTGAATAGCCCTTCTGCGGCGATATATACTTTTGATATAATCGCACCAGCTTAATCAATATCCGTTTCATTTTTTAACATTCCTGCGTCCGAAAACTGACGCATTAACACATCTTTCAGCTTATTGCTGTTCATTTGGGGCGTGCGTGCGCGGGCAACGAAAACAATATCGTACCCGCCGCAATCAATATACGGCCGACAGGCTCTGAATGCTGCCAAGATTACACGACGGGCGCGATTGCGCTTTACCGCCGTTCCAATCTTTTTGCCCGAGGTTATACCTATACGGATACCGCCTTCGCGATTTTTCACTATATAGGTTACAACCCCCGAATGTACAAAGCAGCGGCCCCTGCCGTATGCCCTTTTAAATTCCTTATTAAGCTTTAGTTTTTTCAGCTTTTCCATCGGTTTGCTGCTTACCTTTAATTAGTAGGTGAGCTGCTTTCTGCCCTTTGCTCTGCGACGAGCGAGCACCTTGCGACCGTTAGCGGTTGCCATTCTCTTAAGGAAACCATGTTCCTTCTTGCGATGAAGCTTCTTCGGCTGATATGTTCTTTTCATGTTTCAAGACCTCCTTTTTTATTTTGGCATTGCTTTAAGGGGGTAGTTCCCCAATCTAAAACATAACCTATCAAGTTAACAGTATACCAAAACAAGACCCTTATGTCAATAAAAATCTTGCCTTTTAATAATAAAAAGAGGGGTGCTCACGGCACCCCTCAATATCTTGTGGTTATTCGGCTTTTGCGGCCTCTATTACCTTGCCTGCAATGTGGGACGGAACCTCTTCATAACGCTCGAACGCGAGGGTGAACTCTGCTCTGCCCTGAGTTATGGAGCGCATTGCGGTAGAGAAGTCGGACATTTCGGCCATGGGAACCTCGGCTACGATCTCCTGCAGCTTGCCGCCGACGGGATTCATACCGATTACGCGGCCGCGGCGCTTATTGATATCGCCGATAACGTCACCCATATTATCCTCGGGAATGGTAACGTTTAAGGTGCCGATAGGCTCGAGAAGAACGGGACCTGCCTGCGGCAGACCATCCTTATATGCGATACCTGCAGCGGTCTTAAAGGCCATTTCGGAGGAGTCAACCGGATGGTAGGAACCGTCAAGCAACGTTGCCTTGAGTCCTACTACGGGGTAACCCGCTAAAACACCCTTCTGTACCGAATCGCGAAGGCCTTTTTCTACTGCGGGGAAGAAATTCTTCGGAACGCTGCCGCCGAATACCTTCTCCTCAAATATCATTTCGTCGCTCTCGCAGGGAGAGAACTCAATCCAAACGTCGCCGTACTGACCGTGACCGCCCGACTGCTTCTTATGCTTGCCCTGAACCTTAACGGTCTTGCGGATGGTCTCGCGGTAAGCAACACGCGGGGTTTTAAGCTCAACGTTTACGCCGAATTTAGCCGCAAGTTTAGAGATTATAACGTCAATATGCTGCTCGCCGAGACCCGAAAGGAGTTGTTCCTTGGTTTCGGTGTTGACGGTGAAGTTTATGGTGGGGTCCTCTTCCATCAAGCGGGTAAGACCCTGAGCAATCTTATCCTCGTCGCCCTTAACCTTGGGGTATACGGCCATGGTGAGCTGCGGCAACGGGAATGCGGGCATCTTAACCGATTTGCCGAAAGCAGCTTCGCAGAGGGTATCTCCGGTGAGTACGTTGCCGAGCTTGGCAACGGCGCCTATATCACCTGCGACTATGGCAGGAGCATCCTCCTGCTTGCCGGCCTTTATCCACATAACCTTGGAAAGCTTTTCTTCGTTGCCGGTGCGGCGGGACACGAGGCGAGTATCGGCCTTGACGGTGCCCGAAACCACCTTAAAGTAGGACAGTTTACCAACGAACGGGTCGGCTATGGTTTTGAATACTACGAGTGCGGCAGGACCGTTTTCGTCAACCGCTGCGGTGCTCTCGTTTTCGCCGTCTGTGCAGTTTACGGTGCTTTCAGCGGCCGAGGGAGCGATTTTTGCCAGGATATCAACCAGCATCGGAATAGCTGCGCCATCCTGACCTACGCCGCAGAATACGGGACACAGGTCGCCCGTCTTCATGCCGTTTTTAAGGGCTGAAATGATTTCGTCCTCGGTGAAGGGCTCGCCGCCGAAGTACTTATCCATTAAAGCTTCGTCGGTGGAGGCAACGGCCTCGAGCATAATAGCACGCATAGAGGAAATATCGGAATTGTCGGGAACCGGAGTGTATTCCTTAGCATTAAGGCCGTCATAGGTATAGGCCTTACCGGTGATAAGATTTATGTAGCAGGTTACCTGCTCGCCCTCAACAAACGGAACGACAACGGGGCAGATAACGCCGCCGTAGTGACCCGTGATGATGGATACAACGCGGTAGAAATGAGCGTGCACCGAGTCAAGCTTGTTGATGAAGAAGGCAACGGGCTTGCCGTTTTTACGGGCGGCGTCATAGGCCTTCTGTGCGCCTACGGTAAGACCCGATTTACCCGAAAGCACAATAAGCGCCGAGTCGGCCGCGGACAGAGCCTCGCTTACGCCTGCGGCAAAGTCGAACTGACCGGGAGCATCAATAATATTAATCTTGTCGCCGCCGATTTCGACGGGATAGAGCGCGGTGCTGACCGATACTTTTCTCTTCTTTTCTTCGGCGTCAAAGTCGAGCGCCAAAGTAGAATCAGCACTCTTGCCTATTCTGTCGGTTGCCTTGCCATAATATAAAATCGCGTCTGCCAGCGTGGTTTTACCACTGTTGCCGTGACCGAGCAGGGCGATATTTTTAATGTTGGTTGCTGAATACTGTTTCAATGTGAACACCCTTTCTTCGGCAAATATAACTGCCGAAATTACTATGCAACCATTATATCACCTATTTGGGCAGATTTCAACTAAAACTATATGTGAGTTTTAATAATTTTTGTGTAAAATGCCGTCGAACGGGGTGTTTTTGGCCCTAAACGGTATTATTTTAGTGCAATTTCACTTAAAATACAGGGCAATTTTCTATGCCGTGGGTATAACCGCAATATTTTCTTGAAAAAATTTCGGCTCGGCAGTATAATTTTTATATCAACTTATTTGGAGAATCACTATGAACATTAACGAAACCCTGGCAAAAGAATTTTCACTGCAGCAATGGCAAATCGACAATACGGTTGCCCTCATAGACGACGATAAAACCATTCCGTTTATCGCCCGCTACCGCAAGGAGCAGACCGGAACGCTCGACGACCAGATACTGCGCGAAATATACGACCGCCTTTGCTATCTGCGCGGACTTGAAAAGCGTAAAGAAGAGGTTATTTCCTCGATAAGCGAGCAAGGCAAGCTTACCGAAGAATTGGAGGCCGCAATAAACGCCGCCACAGCCCTCGTGGAGGTTGAGGACCTTTACCGTCCCTACAAGCAAAAACGCCGCACAAGGGCGAGCGTTGCTAAAGAAAAAGGTCTGGAACCGTTGGCACTTTTGGTGCTCGAGCAGTCGGACGACACGGCTCCGATGAGCGAGGCCGAAAAGTACGTAGACGACGAAAAGGGCGTTGCCACCGCAGAAGAGGCGCTGGCAGGCGCGAGCGATATCATAGCCGAAATAATTTCGGATGACGCGGTGCTCCGCAAGCAGCTCCGTTTTATTATTTCCCGTTCGGGCAAGATAGTTTCGCGTGCCGCCGATAAGGAAAAACAGAGCGTTTACGAAAATTATTATGAATACGAGGAGCCCGTATCCAAGATTGCGGGTCACCGAGTTTTGGCACTTAACCGCGGCGAAAAGGAAGAGTTTTTAAAGGTTTCGCTTGAACTGCCCGAGATGTTTGGCGAGAAGGCAGCCATCGGTCGCTACGTAACGGCCGATAACGACTGTTCCCGTCTTGTATACGACGCCTGCATTGACGGCTACCGCAGGCTTATATTCCCCTCGCTTGAGCGTGAAGTCCGCTCGGCGCTCACCGAGGACGCCAGTGAAAACGCCATTAAGGTATTCGGCAACAATCTTCGCCAGTTGCTTATGCAGCCGCCTATAAAAAACAGCACCACGCTGGGACTCGACCCCGCCTACAGAACCGGCTGTAAGATTGCGGTATGCGACCCGACGGGCAAGGTTCTCGACACCACCGTTGTGTATCCCACTCCTCCGCAGAACAAGACCGAGGAGGCCAAGAAAAAGCTTTCTCTGCTCATAAAAAAGCACGGTGTTAACACTATTTCTATCGGAAACGGCACCGCAAGCCGCGAATCGGAGGCCTTTGTTGCCGAACTTATAAAGGAGATTCCCGAAAAGGTTTCCTATATGGTTGTAAGCGAGGCAGGCGCCAGCGTTTATTCGGCTTCGAAGTTGGCTGCCGCGGAGTTCCCCGAATTCGACGTATCGCTTCGAAGCGCCGTATCGATCGCCAGACGACTGCAGGACCCGCTTTCGGAGCTTGTAAAAATCGAGCCTCAGGCCATTGGCGTAGGTCAGTATCAGCACGATATGCCGCAGGCCCGTCTGGGCGATGCTCTTTCGGGCGTCGTTGAGGACTGCGTTAACTCGGTTGGCGCCGACCTTAACACCGCATCCTGCTCTCTGCTTGAGCACGTTGCAGGCGTTAACAGCGCAATCGCCAAAAACATAGTTGCCTACCGTGAGGAAAACGGCGCCTTTACCGACCGCAAGCAGCTTCTCAAGGTGCCTAAGCTTGGCGCAAAGGCTTTTGAGCAGTGCGCAGGCTTTTTACGCGTGCTGGACGGTAAAAATCCGCTTGACAATACCGCAGTTCACCCCGAAAGCTACAAAGCCGCCGAGGCTCTGCTTAAAAAATACGGAATGACCCCGAAGGAGTATTCTCCCGAAAAGGTGGCCGCCATTACCTTCCCCGAAGGAACGGCTCTGTCTATCCTCGCAGAGGAAATAGGCGTAGGCGTACCCACCCTTTGCGACATTATAAACGAGCTTAAAAAGCCCGGCCGCGACCCGCGCGATGAACTGCCTGCTCCCCTGCTCCGTGACGGCAATATTATGGAGCTCAAGGACCTTAAAGAGGGTATGGAATTTACCGGTACCGTTCGCAACGTTATAGATTTCGGCTGCTTTGTCGATATCGGCGTTCACGAGGACGGTCTTGTGCATATTTCGCAGATTTGCAACCGTTTTATCAAGCATCCGCTCGAGGCCGTTAAGGTCGGACAGACCGTTAAGGTTAAGGTACTGTCGGTCGACGTTGCAAGAAAGCGTATTTCGCTTACCATGAAGTTTTAAATTACGCTTGAACAAAGTCGATTTTTAGTGTATTATAAATGTAACAACCGAAAAGGAGTTTTTGTCTTATGTGGAAAAAGTTTAAAGAATTCGCATTTAAAGGCAACGCCCTCGATTTGGCTATCGGCGTTGTTATCGGTACCGCTTTCAAGGAAATTGTTACTGCGCTGGTTGATAAAATCATTATGCCGGCCATCGGAATCCTTACCGGCGGTAAAGATTTTTCTACCCTTGTTTTCACCTTCAAGGATGCAACCATTGAGTACGGCGCATTCATCCAGGCCGTTGTTGACTTCTTCATTATCGCGCTCTCGCTCTTCGTTATGATTACCGTTATCGGCAAGATAAGAGATGCAGCCGATAAGCTTCATAAGAAGCAGGAAGAGGAAGCTCCCGCAGAGCCGCCCGCACCGACCGAAACCGAACTTCTCACCGAAATTCGCGACCTTTTAAAGAATAAGTAAAACAAAAAAAGCAGAGGATTATTCCTCTGCTTTTTCTTTTACGGTTTCATTGCAAGCAGTTCGAGCGGCGATATATATTTGCCGTCCTTTACTACCGCAACGTGGATGTGCGAACTGTCCTCACATTCGCAGGGAACCGTGCCGACCTCGCCGATTTTAGTGCCTGCAGACAGTTTTTCGCCCTTCTGGGTAGTGATGTTCTTGAGACCGCAGTAGTGTACCACTATGCCGTAGCCGTGGTCGATTACCACCGTCTTGCCCCAGAGGCTGTCGTCCTTAATATCGGTTACGGTGCCGCCTGCGGCCGCCTTTACCTCGGTACCCTCTTTAGCCTGCAGGTCTACGCCTAAATGCAGTCGCATATCGCCGTAGGTTTTGCTGTACTGCAGATTACTGTCGCTAAAGCCTTTGCCTACGTTGCCGTTTATGGGCATAGTAAATGATACGCTCGCTTTTGAACTTACGTCACTGCTTGACGGCTTTTGCTCGCTCGACACGGGCGGACGGGTATCAGAAACGTCGCTGACATTCTGGCCCACCTGCTCCAGAGAGGATACGGGCGGTTTTTGGCTTGATACCTCGGTCTGCTGATTGTAACTCGATGACGAGGTTACATCATCCTCGACCGATGAAATGGTTGCGGCGGCCGACCAGGCGGCCACGCAAACTGCCGCTATGCAGGCCGCAAGCACGATATAAAAGCCTCTGCCCTCTAAAAATTTTTTTGTTTTATGTTTTAAATATTTCATTTTTAACACCCCGCAATTATGTTTGACATTTTCGCACGGCAATATTCGGGACATTAAAAATTAATTTTTGTTTTAAAATGTGTTCACATTTTTTACATTTTTACATTGTATTATATAAATGCGGAAAGGAAAAAAGAGAGCCGCACTCTTCTTTCCGCTATGGTCTTATTTAAAGACCCCTCCTCAAACCCCTCAAATAGGAAAAGCCCTGCCGAAAGGCAGGGCTTTTTCGTTCTGTTTTAATAGAGGTTGCAGGAAAGCAAGGTGTAGCCAAAGATGCTGGCACCGTCTGCAAACAGCAGACTTTCGCACTTGGCGGCTACCGCTTCACCATTGGGGTCGATTACAACGTCGGTATATACCTTTATGCTGCCGTCGCCAACGTACTCATACTCGGTAACGGTGTGACGATAGGTGCTGAAACTGCGAGGAAGTACGGGATAGTAGCCTTCCTTCTTATCGGCAAAATCGAGATTAACCTTGCTGCTGTCGCGGCCGTACATCTCATAAACAAAATTATCAACTACTGCGCAAGGAATATAACCGTCGACACATTCACTCGAAAGCGCGAGCTGGGCGCCGAGCACCAATCGCTCTTCGGATAAAAAGTCATCTCCGAAGCAGTAGTTATGGTTTAAAATATTTTCAAAGCGGGCTAACATTACACCCTCGCTCTGATGGGAGTAAACCTCGGCTTCCACACTCGTTTCTGCGGCCACCATGGGCTCGGCAGAGGCCGCGACGGGAACGCCCGCTTCTGCAGAGGGTAAAACCAGCATATATACGGCTAAAATTATCTCTACAATCCATCTGAGCACGGCTGTTTCCCCCTTTTTTAATCTACAAGTACAGTATATACCCGCGACGGTAAAAAAGCGATTTCAAAGGGGTTACAATTTTATTTCAATTTTGTCATAAAAACGGCTATTTTTTCCTGTGGTCCCACACCTCGGCAAAAAGCGAACTTCCGAGGATTAAAACCGCGCCGAAAGCGGTGGTAAGGGTAAGGCTTTCAGCGCCGAAGAACGAGGGCGCTACGGCGGCTGCTGCGGCAGAAATAAGCACCGCGGCGGCAGGGTCGATGTAGCTTAAAACAGCCGTGGTCTGGGCCGGAAGCGAATTCATTGCCGAGAAATAAAGCGCGTAGGCTATTCCGGTGTGCACGACGCCTACAATAAGGGTTAGATACAGGTCATTAGAATCAAACCGGAGCGCCGAAACGTCCTCTGTAAGGAGGGCGTAAGGCAGCACGCAGACGGCGGCAAGCAACAGCTGCGATACCGTTCGGCCGTAGCCCGAAATATCCTTCATTTTTTTGTTCATCAGCATAACCGAGGCATATAGTACGGCGGCCGCAATACCAAACGCAATGCCGCGCAGATTGCCCACTCCGCCCGAGAGTATTCCCGAGATGGGAACCATACCGAGCAGCGCCAGCGTTGCCGCAAGGAGCTTTACTCCGTTTGCTTTTTCACGCAAAATAAGCGGCGACACAAACACCACTATGGCAGGCGCCAAATAGTAGCAAAGCGTTGCGGTAGGGATGCCGGTATATTTGTAGCTTTCAAATAAGAATATCCAGTTAAATCCGATTGCGGCGCCCGAAAGCAGAAGCCAGAGGGCATTTTGTTTTATTTCGTTTTTAGCGATTTTTTTGCGTGTTGCGAGCATAAAAAGCCCTAAAAATATTACTCCGATAAAACCGCGCGCCGATGCCAATAGCGACGAAGGCATTCCTATGGACTTTGTAAATAGGCCTATGGTTGAAAAAATGAGCATCGATAAAATAACGTTTATCTTCGCAAGGCTATTCTGTTTCATAGTCTTTGGTTCCTCCTCTGAATTGCTTTGCCGTCATACCCGTATGTTTTTTAAAGGTGTACATAAAATGCTGGCGTGAAGCAAAGCCGCAATCCACCGCGATATCGACCACCGAAAGGTCGGTGTTCTTCATTATAAAGCAGGCCTTGGCAATCCGCAAGGAATTTATATATTCGAGCACCGTTTTGCCCGTATGACTTTTAAAAAGGGTTTGAAGATAGGAACGGTTAAGCCCGATTTCGTTTGCAATTTCCTCTGCCGTAATCGGCTCGCAAAAATGTTGTTCTATGTACTCAATAGCCGTGTTTACGTACTTTACGGAACGGTTTGTCTTTAAAGAACAGGAACGGGCAAGCTCGATAAGCAGCCGCTTAAATAAAAGCTCTGCGCAAAGGCCGTTCCCCTCACTTTTAAGTTCGGTAATCAAGGCGCTGAGCGCCGAAAAAACCTCGCTTTTATCGTGTGCGTCTACCGCGCGCTCGGAAAAAAGCTTTAAAATTTCGGGGTAGGCCGCTAAAACGTCACTTACGTCGACGCCCTCTCTGTTAATGTAAAATTCAACGTTGAGAATTGCGGCGTTTCTTGCCTCGAGCGAATGTGGGCAGCCGTTGCCGAGCAGTATAAAGCTGCCGGCCGAAAGCGAGTGCTCGCCGTCGGGCGTTTTTACGGTGCAGTGGCCCTCTTTTACGTACATTATTTCAAAATTATCGGGCTCGTGGGTGTGCATACGGTCCATCGAAAAATCGGCAAAGTTTTTTCGGTAATGGTAGCTGATAAGCGCCTGCATTGCTCTCTCCTTTTCCAACGATTTATTGCATTTTCGGTGTAAATGTTAACTATATATTCCACATTTTACCGCATTTTGTGATATATTGCAACCAAACATTTTATTGCAGGAGGATTTTTTATGAAAGTATCTGCCCCACCGCTTGGATTTAACACCTGGAACACCTTTGGCGAGGATATAAGCGACGAGCTTATCCGTAGCACGACCGACCGCTTTATCGAGCTTGGTCTGCGCGATGCAGGCTACGAATACATAGTAATTGACGACTGCTGGTCGGAAAAACAGCGCGATGAAAATGGTCGCCTTGTTCCGAACCGCGAAAAATTCCCGAACGGTATCAAGGCCGTTGCCGATTACGTTCACTCTAAGGGACTTAAATTTGGTATTTACTCCTGCGTAGGCAACCGCACCTGCGCCGATTATCCCGGCTCGTTTGAGCACGAATTTATCGACGCCGAGACCTTTGCCGAATGGGGCGTTGACTACCTGAAATACGACTACTGCTTCAAGCCCATGACCGAAAAGGGCGACCTTTTATATAAGCGTATGGCTTTGGCTCTTGCCAACTGCGGCCGTGACATCGTTTTCAGCGCCTGCAACTGGGGCGCCGAGAACAGCAAGGAATGGATAAAGGAAACCGGCGCGCACATGTGGCGCAGCGGCAACGATATTCGCGATAACTGGAAGTCGATTTCGGATATTTTCGCTCTCCAAACCGAGATGATTCCCTACTGTTCACCTGCCTGCTACAACGATATGGATATGCTGGTAATTGGTATGAACGGCGAAGGATTTTGCGCACTGGGCGGCTGTAACGAGGAGGAATATCAGAGCCATTTTGCAATGTGGTGTATGTTCGCATCGCCCCTCATGATCGGCTGCGATATCCGCAAGATGGACGACAGCGCTCTTCGCATTCTTAAAAACCGTGAGCTTATTGATATTTGCTGTGACCCGCTCGGCTGTCAGCCCTATATGATTGACGGCGTAGGTTGCTCGGATTCGCACGCTCAGGTTTGGGTGCGCAACCTTGAAAACGGCGATATAGCTATCGCTATGTTCAACCTGACCGATGGTCCTCAGAAGGGCTTCTTACCCTTTGTAAGCGTTGGCCTTAACGCCTCTACCGGCCGTACTCTCGAGCTTCACGACCTCTATACGGGCGAGGTTATTTCTGGCCTTGCGGACGAGTATCTGTCCGAAAAAATTCCTGCACACGGCTGTAAGGTTTTCCGCGCAAAGGTTGTAAAAAAATAATGAAAAACTGTATGAAATGTAAAAAGCCCCTCACGAACGATGAGGTAGGCCTTCACAAAAAGCTTATTAACCGCGCCTGCACCGAATTTATGTGCAAGGAGTGTCTTGCCGAGCATTTTTCGGTGTCGGTCGAGCTTTTGGATCAAAAGCTTGCGGAATTTAAGAAGCAGGGTTGCTTACTTTTTTCATAAAAATTAAAAACCGTCTTGTCGAAGGGTCGATAAGACGGTTTTATTTATTATTTTTACGGTTGCCGAAGGCAAAAAACCTCATTATTAAATAGGTCACGGGCGAGCCTGCGATGGAGGCTACCACCGTTGCCCAAAAGGGCGGGAAATTCCAAACGCTCAGGGCCACCGTGGATATTGCGGCAAAAATAAAAAAGTGCGGTATATAGGCCGACATAAACTTTAAACAAGCCGAAATTCCCAGTTTTTGGTGGAAGTTCATCTTGGCGTTAAGGATATAGCCGATTACAAGCGAAATTATATATGCAAGATAACTCGACGGATAGTCGTACAGTATCATTGCAAGCAAATGGGTGATAATCGCTACGTTAAGGGTATTGAAGGTACCGATTAAAACATACATCAAAAAATGGCGGCTGACAAAGGATTTGAGTAATTTCTTGAGCTTTTCGATAGCCTTCACCCCCCTTATTCCTTTGTCATTATAACAAACTTTTTGTCGTTTTACAAGATAAAGATATTTCCGACTCGCAAAACGACGGTTTTTGTTTATAAAATGTTCTTTATTTTTATGGTATTATTTGATATAATAGTAAAAAATGGGGGTATATGTGTACCCCTCACTTCAACCCTTCGAGAAGAGGTATATTAAACTATGGGTCTTTTCAAAAAACTTTTCGGCGACTACAGCGAAAAAGAAATAAAGCGTATGAAGCCGCTTCAAGAGGCTGTTTTGGCACTTGAGGAGGAATACCGCGCATTATCCGACGCCGAGCTTCGCGCCAAGACGGCCGAATTCCGCGAGCGTTATAATAACGGCGAAAGCCTTGACAGTCTTCTGCCCGAGGCCTTTGCAACCTGCCGTGAAGCAGGTGACCGCGTGCTGAACATGCGCCACTTCCCCGTTCAGATTTTGGGTGGTATTGCGCTGCATCAGGGCCGCATAAGTGAGATGCACACCGGCGAAGGTAAGACTCTCGTGGCTACGCTGCCTGCCTACCTTAACGCTATTTCGGGCAAGGGTGTTCACATCGTTACGGTAAACGACTACCTCGCCAAACGCGACTCCGAATGGATGGGAAAAATTTACCGTTTCCTCGGTCTTTCGGTGGGCCTTATCGTTCACGGTATGTCGGGCGATGAAAAGCGTGAGGCATATGCCGCCGATATAACCTACTGCACCAATAACGAGTTAGGATTTGACTATCTTCGTGACAATATGGTGCTCTATCGCGAGCAGCGCGTTCAGCGCGGACACAACTACGCCATCGTCGACGAGGTTGACTCGATTCTTATCGACGAGGCACGTACGCCGCTTATCATTTCGGGCAAGGGCGATAAATCGACCGAACTTTATCAGAAGGCTAACCGTTTCGTTAAGGGACTTCGCGCAATAAAAATAGTTGAAAATAACGATAAGGAAATCAACGAAGATCATGAGCGCGAGGGCGACTACATCGTTGATGAAAAGGCTCGCTCCTGCTCGCTTACCGCCAGCGGCACCCGTAAGGCGGAGGAATATTTCGGCGTTGAAAACCTGAGTGACGCCGAAAACATCACCCTCGCTCACCATATTAACCAGGCCATACGCGCGCACGGAATTATGCAACGTGACGTTGACTATGTTGTAAAGGACGGCCAGGTAATAATCGTTGACGAATTTACCGGCCGACTTATGTTTGGCCGTCGCTATAACGAGGGCCTTCATCAGGCTATTGAGGCCAAGGAAGGCGTAAATATCGAAAACGAATCCAAAACGCTGGCTTCTATTACCTTCCAAAACTATTTCCGCCTTTATAATAAACTTTCGGGTATGACCGGTACTGCCGAAACCGAGGCGGGCGAATTCGGCGCCACATATAACCTCGACGTTGTGGTTATCCCCTCAAATAAAGAGGTTATCCGTAAGGATGAACCCGACCTTATTTTCCGCACACAGAACGGTAAAATCAACTCGATTATCGAGCGTATTATTGAGTGCAACCGAAAAGGTCAGCCCGTGCTGGTCGGCACCATTACAATCGAAAAATCCGAAGAGCTCAGCCATAAGCTTAAGCTTCGCGGCATAAAGCACAACGTGCTCAACGCAAAGCACCACGAGCGTGAGGCCGAGATTATTGCGCAGGCAGGTAAACTTGGCGCCGTTACCATTGCTACCAATATGGCAGGACGCGGTACCGATATTATGCTGGGCGGTAACGCCGAATACCTTGCAAAGGCTGAGCTTAAGAAGCTCGAATATACAGACGAACTTATATCCGAGGCTACCGGTTTTGCCGAAACTAATGACCCCGAAATCATTAAGGCTCGCGAGCTTTATGGCGAACTTTATAAAAAATTCCGCGCCGAAATCGCACCGGAGGCCGAAAAGGTACGCGCCGCAGGCGGACTTTGCATTATCGGTACCGAGCGCCACGATTCACGTCGAATTGATAATCAGCTTCGCGGACGTGCAGGCCGTCAGGGTGATCCGGGTAATACGCAGTTTTATCTCTCGCTTGAGGACGACCTTTTACGTCTTTTCAGCGGCGAGCGTATGATGAAGATTATGTCGGCAATGGGTATCGACGAAAGCACCCCCATCGCCAGCAAGATGGTAACCAACGCGCTCGAGAATGCTCAGCTCACGGTTGAAGAACGTAACTCCGGCATTCGTAAGAGCGTGCTCGAGTACGACGACGTTATGAACAAGCAGCGCGAGCTTATCTACGAGCAGCGAAACAACGTTCTCGACAATGACAACGTTCACGACACCGTTATGAAGATGATCGACGACACGATTGACAGCGCCGTTTCGTCCTATCTTGCGAGTGATTTGCCCGACGAGTGGAATCTTTCAGGTCTGCGCGAGCATTTCCTCGGCTGGCTGACCGACGGCAACGACTTTATCTACTCGGCCGCCGAGCTTAACAAGGTTAAGGTTCGCGATATAGCCGAAATGCTTAAAGAACGCGCCCACGCCATTATGCAAAAGCGCATGGAGGAGTATGGTGAGAAGCTTATGTTCGAGATGGAGAAGGTTATGCTGCTGCGCAGTGTTGACCGCAACTGGATGGACCATATCGACAGCATGGACGAACTCAAAAACGGCATTGGCCTTCGCGCATACGGCCAGCACAACCCCGTAGTCGAATACCGCAATGAAAGCTACGATATGTTCAACGCCATGAGCGAGACTATACGCGAGCAGACTGCCAAGCTTGTTCTCACCGTTCGCATTAAACGCGACGAAGAAATTAAGCGTGAAAAGGTTGCCGAGGAGAATGCCTCTCCCGCCGCATCTCGCACCGTTAAGGGCAAGGGCGTTGTAGGCAAGAACGCACTTTGTCCCTGCGGAAGCGGCAAAAAATATAAGCGCTGCTGCGGCAAAGACGTTGATTAAATCAAAACCGCTGAGGGAAAAGTGTGTTGTTCTTATCGGAGAAAATAGAATTCTTTTAAATTCAGCTAAGAACCAGCATCGCATTTGTAAGTACAAATGCACTTGGGCAGTAGCCCAAACCCACAGAGCAACAGAAAAGAGAAGATTCGCATCATAACGAGTCTTCTCTTTCTTTTTGTCTGATAAGTGATATGCTGACTAAAGTCAGCGTGATATTTTCTTTTGAAAAACCTCGCCTGTGGCGAGATATTTCCAAAAGAAAGTGATATGAAACCTATCGGTTTCGTGATATTCTATTCGCCATAAACTGTCCGCAGGACAATATCACTATGCGTAGCATAATATCACTGCGAAGCAATATAACTCGCCGTCAGGCGAATAGAGTTGCGTGATACTCCGCTTGGAGTATCACGCTAAACCTCGGCGGTTTTTTATTTTTATATTGACAGCCTGCTATAATTATGATATCATTTTGATATCAAATAACCTGAGGAGGTTTAATTATGACAGAAAAAATATTACATGGTAAAAGGAAAGGCATGCTTGCGCTTATACTTATTATATTAGGTCTCGCTTGCGGCCTCGCACTGTTTGTATACGGTGCTGTGCTCGAAACCGCCGGCTCGCCGTATTTTGGTTACGCATTAGCATCAGGCGCCGTTATCGTAGGTCTTGGATGGATACCGCTTTTGGGACTTAAGGTTTTAAAGCCGCAGGAGGCCTTGGTGCTCACCCTTTTCGGCAAATATATCGGCACGCTTAAGGGCAACGGTTTTTATTTTGTAAATCCCTTCTGCGTTGCGGTTAACCCTGCAGCCGAAACCAAACTCAACCAAAGCGGTGACGTAAGCACCGCGTCGGTTACAAGCGCACTTGCGGGCACCGCCAAGACCGCCCCCGTGGTAAACCGTAAGATATCGCTCAAAATTATGACCCTTAACAACAACCGCCAGAAGATAAACGATTGCCTCGGAAACCCTGTTGAAATAGGTATCGCCGTTACATGGAAAATCGTTGACACAGCAAAGGCCGTATTTAACGTCGACAACTATAAGGAATACCTCTCGCTTCAGTGTGACAGCGCGCTGCGAAATATCGTTCGTATTTATCCTTATGACGTTGCTCCCGACGTTGACACCACGGGTGACGGTATCGCCGACGATGGCAGTCTGCGCGGCTCGAGTGAGCTCGTTGCAAAGCGTATTCGCGATGAAATTCAGGCCCGCGTTGACGAGGCAGGCATCGAAATTATCGAGGCCCGTATCACCTACCTTGCATACGCAACCGAAATTGCAGCCGTAATGTTGCAGCGTCAGCAGGCTTCTGCTATAATAGATGCAAGAAAGATGATTGTTGACGGCGCCGTCGGCATGGTCGAGATGGCTCTTTCCCGACTCGAAGAGGGCGGAATGGTTTCGCTCGACGACGAGCGCAAGGCCGCTATGGTTTCCAACCTGCTTGTCGTTCTCTGCGGCAATCACGACGCACAGCCCATAGTAAATTCAGGAAGTTTGTATTAATATGAATGATAACGCTAAAAAGCAGGTGCCTCTAAGGCTCTCTCCAAAACTTTATAACGCTATCGCCGCCTGGGCAGAGGACGATTTTCGCTCTGTTAACGGGCAAATCGAGTATCTGCTTACCGAATGCGTTAAGCAGCGAAAGAAGAACGGCAAATACGTATCTGACGAGATTGATATGCCGATTGAACTGGATATTGAATAATAGAAAACACCGTCTACTTTTTAGTTGGTAGGCGGTGTTTTTAAATGCAAAAAGCACCCTGATTTAGGGAGTTGCGATTAGGGACGAAACCGGTTTTGGAATAAAATTTTGCCCCACCGTCTTGTCTTTTCTGCTTGTAAGACACAAAGTATTACTGCGCAAAAAAGCCTTCGTCGTGAACCAAAATTTTTATTACAAAACTGCGCTCACCTAAAAAAGATAAATTTTTAG
>JAFXGK010000034.1 GCA_017513245.1 Clostridia bacterium | reverse complement strand
GGCTTGGTCAACAATCGTAACGCAATTCATCATCAAGTTCAGCGCGACCGCTCCGCCGCCGCCCGGTATGTAAGTGCTCAACGCGCCCGAATTTTTGTACGCGTAAAGAATTTCTGCTTTTGTATCAGGCTCCTCGACGAAGATTCCAAGCTCGCGTGCCCAAAATCCTGTCGTCAAGCTTGAGTTGTTCACTTGGAAAGTTACGACTGCCGTGCCGTTGCCTCCGAAGCGAACATCTGCAAGCGGCAAATTCATCGTGCGTTCGTTAATCAATGCCGTGTAATTTAAAATTTGCGCGTCGGTCGGCTCAACGATTGCTCCATTCTTCACGGCGTCACCGAACGCAACACGCGTATACATCAGCTGCTTGCCTGCCACCGCTTTTGCCAAGACGTTCAAGCCGGCTTTGGTGATGTGCATGCCTTCTTTCGCGCGCGCAACGTCAGAATCAAGTTCCAAAAGTTTTTCCGTCTTGAGCGTCGCGAGATTTGCGGTCAACGTCGTGACTTGCGCCGCCGTCAAGCCCAAATTTTTTGTTAAAGTTTCAATGTCACTCATCGTCGACACCTCTTATCACTGCCTGCTTGTGCAAATCAACCAGCACGTGTTTCAAAATTTCTTTCGCCTCTTCGATTGTCAATCCGACCAGCACCTCAAAAACCTGCTTTGCGATTCTTTCTTCGCCTTCGCTTAATTGTCTCATGACTTAACCTCCCAAGTTAATCGTTGTCACTTCACGCCGCTTGTAAGCCGCGCCGAGCACTCTGTTTGCAATTTCGCCGCGTTCATTTTTTATCAGCCGATTGTCTACCGCGTATTGCCCCGTTTCTTTTATTTCTTCGCGCGTCAAGTCGGCTCTCGGATTCGGCATTGCCACTCCGCGATAACGTCTGTGCCTCGAAGTCGCGAACCCGAAAAAGATTTTCACAACGTCCCATTCCTCGTCCTCGTCTATCGGTATCTCCTCGAACGAATAAAAGCCGCGCGCAATCGCCATGCCTGCCGAACCGATATTGCCGTATGGATTTTCTACGATGTTGCGCCACTCAAATTCTTTCGGCAATTTATCATCCGGTATGAATTCAAAATCGTTGAAGACCGTTTCCGTGTTCGAAGCCGCCTTGAACGATTGCATGAACAATTTCGGTCGCTCGTCCTCGCGAAGATAAATGCCTGCCTTATCTATCATGTCATAATAAAAATCGTAGTTATCATCCGGCTCATACGGCGGCTCCAATCTGAACGGATAATAAGGCAGCGTCGGCTTCTCGCGTGAATCAATCCACACTTTGCCGATTACGTTCAAGCAGACGCCCGCATGCAAAATTATTTCGGAATGCTTGAGTTGCTTCGGTGCAACCGTTACCTCGCCGCTCCAACCTTGAGCAACGCCCGCAAAAATTTCTTCTTCCGAATCTTTCACAGGTTCCTTGACGCCGATTTTTTTTACGCCCGTGACGAATTGCCCGACGCCCGCGAATAAGCGCGGAAAATTTTTCTTATCGTCTTCGCTCTTCGGAAGCTCGACAGGCACATCAGGATTAAAAATCGTGTTCGACGCATAACCTTCGCCGCCGATGTATTCCGTCACGCTTAACCAATTCGATAAACTCAAATGCGCAGGCTTTTCGACCGTCAACCAGTTGATTGTTTTTCGATAGCCGGTCGGCGTCCAGCGGTCGGTGTAAATTCGGATGAAGCCGGCTTCCTTTTCGTAAAGGTAGGTATCGATTTTGAAAGTGTCCTTGATATATTTTTCCATGCGCGCCGGATTAAGCGGTCGGTGTGTTCGCGCTTTGATTCCGAGTCGTGCGCGCCGCTGTTCAAGCGTCAAGTCTTCGCGGATATCTAATGAATATTTCAATTCTTGCAAGGCGATTGCCCAGCTCACTCCGTCGATAAAACTTTGGTCGCTGAACGTCGTGAAGTATTCGCGGAGCAGGTCGTAAGAAATACCGACGCCGTTAAAAAATTCTCTGATAAATCGGCTGTCGCTGTAAATCGGACTGATTCTCTTCAACGCCCGCTCCGTGTAATCGCGCAATTCAATCGTCGGCATTGTTCTCTCCTTTCTCCGATTTATGCAATAAAAAAACGGCTCGCGAAAATTTTTCTGTTCACGATTAAAATTTTTGTTGAGCCGTTATCCTCATGTGAAAGTTATCGTGCCGACTGAAGGCAATTCCGTTTGTGAAAAAGTTATGTTGTCGAGCCCGCCGTTGATTCGCAAATGTTTAAAGTCGTGAAGTTCGCCGACGCCGCTCAAGACCGCAGAAACTTGAACGTATTTTAAAACGCCGTAATTCAATTCGTCATCGGCAAGCGTCTTGAAATATTCCTTCAGCGCGTTCTTGATTAAAAGTTTAACCGCCGCCTCCGATTCTTCATAGGTCGCCTCGATTGAAATGTTTATCGCCTTGAGCGTGAACGGCTCGACCGAATAACTTGCCACGCCGATTGGTGCCAAACGATTCAAGTCGCTGTGACCGGTGCCGAAAATTTTTT
>JAFXGK010000006.1 GCA_017513245.1 Clostridia bacterium | reverse complement strand
GCGTTGCAGTTATGATCCTTGCTACCGCCGCACTTGTTTTAACCCGTAAGAAAGGAGTGAGCATGTAATGGAAAACAAAACTAAAAAGCGCATACTTGCTATAGTTGCAGCCGTTCTTGCTGTTGTAATTATCGTTGTTGCCATCCTGCTCATACTTTCGCAATGTCAGGGCGGAGGCAAACCCCCGAAAAAGGTTGTTGTAGTTACCAACAACGATAAGGAAAATGACGATAACGAGCAGGGCGATGACTCCGAGCAGGATGATGACCCGTATGCCAACGACGATATCACACTTGACCTCGGTTATACCGGAAACGATATTTTTGAGGCATATGAAATAATGGACACCGCCAGCAACAGCGTTGTTTTCACGGTTGATAACGACGGTGAACCGCTTAATAAATTCTTCCGCGGTATAACCGGTACGGTTTATCACTCATCCGAATACATAAACCTTGATCCTCACGGCCGTAAATACACCGAAGAAATGCTCGACCTTGAGCTTTCGCGTCTGCGTGATTCGGGCTTTAAGATCCTTCGCACCATATTCTGGTCGGACTGGATGTGGACCGGTGACCCGAACAACCCCTGGGACACCGAAAGCCAGACCATGCTGGACTTTTATGCTTGGTGTAAAAAGGTTGAGGAGTATGGACTAAAGGTTGCTCCCATAATGATGTGGAACTACCCCGGCCTCTTCTACGGAGGTAACAATTACCTCGTTGAGGTTGACTACCTAATTCCTAAAAAGCTTGACGAGAACGGCAACCCCATACTCGCTTACGATTTTGGACAGTATCACGACCTTGTTGACCACGAGCTTCAGAACGAGCGCTGTGCCGATTTTGTTGCAACAACGGCAAAGGCTTTATACGACCACGGCGTTACAAATTTCTTTGGTTTCTTCTTCAGCACCGAGCCGAAAGAGGACGGCGGCCTTGCAACGGGTGCTTTTGCCAAATGGCAGGTAGACACCTTCGTCGCTTGTGAGCAGGCTCTTCGCGATGCAGGCTTCAGAAACAAGGGTTCGGATAATTACGTTACCCTGATAGGACCAAACCAAAACTCCCTCTCGGGTCGTGGCGGACTTGCCAGATACTTTATGGAAAATGCACCGCATGTCTTTGACATATATACATCGCATACTACCCTTGATACGCAGTCGGTAACCGATGACCCCTATGATGACAATTATAGAATTTTCAGCGGTTACGTCGAGTCGATGGACCTTTTCGGTCTGCGCCACAAGCAGGAATACTGGCTTGATGAATTTGGCTCAAACGGCGACGCATATAATGAGGAATTAGACCTTGATGACCCTTGGTTTGCCGTTAACCGCGCAACCCAGCATATTGCTGCATTTAATGCGGGCGTTTCGGCCATTTCGATTTGGCAGTTCTTAGACCAGACCTGGCCTGACTACTACGGCAGTGGTGGTGAGTACGAATACGGCACTCAGCGTTCCGGTTCGGCGCCCTCACTTTATAAGAGCGAGGTTCCTTGGTCGATTTACTACACCGAGTCGATTTTTGCAAAGTTCACGGGTGTTGAGGGAGGAACAACCTATAAAACAGTTCCCCTCGAGGATGGCGGCGGACTTTACGCTGTTACCGTAAAACTGGCTGACGGCGGCTGGACCGTTTTGATCGTCAATATGTCGACCGACGAAAAAACCTTTACCATGAACTTCGACGAGGCCATTAACGCAACGCTTTACCGCTACCTTTATGAGGCGGGCAACAGTAATCCCACCTCGGCAGCAAGCGTTACGGTTGCGGATAAGGGCTTTAAAAACGTTAAGAAGACCTTCTCCGATACCCTCGCAGGTGGTTCGGTTGTTGCATACTCAACCATGGAGTGCTTCACTAATCAGTAATTTATAAAAAAACAGAGGTTGTTGCCTTTAAACAGCCTCTGTTTTTTATTTTTGGATTATTTCCAATCGGCAGGCTTTTAGGCGCTGATGCAGGGTTTGAAATGGTGTGTGCGTTCAAAAGCCGCCACGGGACGTTTTTTCGGATTTTAGGCGCATTTTTGTATACGCGTTTTCGGCTTTTCTCGACATTTGCTTTTTCGTTTAAATTGTTGCTAAAGTTTTTAATTTTTTACCGCGAATATGTCAAAAATGACGATAAAATGTTTGACATTGCATAGTTATTTATATATAATAATTAATAGAATAAAATGGTGGCGAAGTATGCTCATTCGTCACCGTGTTATTTTCAGCACCGCTCCCGCGGAGCTGCCTTAAAAATCTCTGAAAAGGAGTGTTGCAAATTGAAAAAGAGTTTGAGCATCGCACTCGCACTGCTTATGGTGTTCTCCTGTATTTCGGTTCTGTTTACAGGAATAACAGCATCTGCTGCTGCAGGCGAAAATCACACCGTTTCTACCTCGGTTGAGGTACAGGACGGACTCTACGGTGGTACTATTCTCACCGAGGCTACCCAGACGGTTGCCTTCGGCGACAGCGCTACCGTCACAGCCGAGCCTTACTACGGTAATGGCTTCTTAGGCTGGTACGAGGGCACAACTAAGGTTTCTGATAATCTTAGCTACACCTTCGTAGTTGAGGGCGACAGAACCCTCAAGGCTAAGTTCGAAATCAACAACTTAGTTGAAGACGGCGACCTTGAATCTGAAACAGATGCAGGCGTTAACTTCTTCAACGCTGAGACGAACTCGGCCAACGCAGGACAGAACGTTGTAATCGAAAACCCGACTACTACGGGCAAGCACGGTAAATACGTTCTTAAGGTTGACACCAAGACCGCTAATAACACCAACTGTGATATTCTTACCATTCCCTTCAAGGTAAAGAAGAATACCCAGTACGTTATTCAGCTGTCCTACTACTCGAAGGACCTTGCCGGCACCGGTTATATCGGTCTTCACGCTGAGAAGTCCTTCGTAAACGGTTGGACCGAATCTACCTTCGTTCCCTCCTACACCTATCACTGGCATCCGGAAGGAACCCAGAACGCAGGTAATTATAGAATCTGCGGTGGTGTAAACGGTTCATTCGCCATTCGGCGCTTACAGACACACAACTCTGTTAACGCAGGCAAGGACATGTGGGTTAATTTCTGGCTCACCTTCGAAACCGGCGAAGCCGATACTATCTTCGAAGACGGTCAGGATACCGCAGAGATGTTTATGCTCTTCGGTGTAAACAACTCTACCGTTAACACCTTCTACGTTGATAACGTTAGCGTTACCGAGGCTAAGACTGCTGCCAACAACGGCATCACCGCTACTGCAGCTGCAGGCGGCACCGTTACCGCACAGGATGCCGTTCTCGATTCCGTTTACTATATCGACAACAACGGCAATAAGGGTGAAAATGCTACTCAAACAGCTCCCGTAGCAGGCACCACCCGTTACTCCAACGTACTTAACAACACCTATACCGCAAAGGCCGACACCGGCTCTGCTTTCTTAGGTTGGTACGATGCCGACAATAACCTTGTTTCCACAGCTGCTACCTACACCTTCTCCAAGAACGGTGCTTACACTGCTAAGTTCGGTAGCTCTGTTAGAGCAAGCGACGGCGGTTACCTCACCGACAACGGTGACAACACCTACACCGCTAAGGCTTTCTACGGAAATAAGTTCCTTGGTTGGTTTGAAAACGAGAGTGCTACTACTCCGGTATCTACCGATGCAACCGTAGATACTACCAGCAGCACCGCTACATACGCTAAGTTCACAAGCGACAACCAGATCTTTGACGGTGACTTTGAGACCGGCAACCCCGACACCAACGCATATTGGCAGGACACTCCTCATTATGGTAATGCAGCAGCTCCGACCTATGCTGTTATTGATAACCCCATAAAGAGCAGCACCGCGGCATTCGGTGACAAGGTACTGTCGATACTCCCCAACCAGACCGGTTCTAACGATAAGCTTAAGAACCTTCTTAACTACCCCGTTGAGGTTGAGGCAGGCAAGACCTATATGTGGCGTTTCGCTTACACCTTCCAGGCTATGTACGATGCAAACGCTCATTACCTTAACTTCTCCATCGACAACTGGGATGCCAGCGGCAAGCCTACTTGGGGCGGCGGTATCACCAGCGGTTATTCCATCCACTCTCAGACCTATTCCTACGCCAAGGATAACGATAATGATATCTTTGATAACATTTGGGATTATGAGTGGGCTTGGGGCTACTGCACATCGAAGAACTATACCGGCAACAAGTTAGCCTCCGGCGCTAACGAATGGGTTGATAACTACGTTATCTTCACCGTTCCCGAAGGCGTTAGCAAGGTATTCCTTTCGCTCGGTACCATTCAGTCGATAACCTGCCCCGTTCTTTTCGACAACATGTCCTTCACCGAGGTTAACGACGGCTCCAAGATGCCCACCGTTACCGCAGGCGAGAATGGCAAGGTTGTTTCTACCCTTGATGCTACAATGCCTGCATTCCAGGCTACCAAAGCACGCGGCACTAAGCCCGTATTCGAAAACAGCATCCTTTCGACCAAGCCCTTATTCTCCAGCATGTATTATGATTTCCATGCTGTTTCCGACCCCGGCTATCTCTTCGATGGTTGGTACAAGGGTGGCTCAAAGGTGTCTTCTGATAAGCAGCTTCGCGTTGCTTACAACGATGACAGCGAATACGTTGCAAAATTCGTTTACGATCCCAACAGATATTACGTTAACGCAAAAGTTGAAGCCACTAACGGAGCATACGGCGGCTTCTTAACCGGCGAAACCGAGTTCAACGAGGTTCTTTCCGGTTCCAAGATTACTCTTAACGCTGTTGCATACGACGGTAACTCCTTCTTAGGCTGGTACGACGGTAATACTCTCGTTTCCGAGAGCGCTTCCCTCGAATATGCAGTTTCTAAGAACGTTACCCTCACTGCAAAGTTCAAGATCGGCAACCTTATGCCCGATTCCGGTTACGAAAATACCGACGTTTCTACCCCCGTTCTCGGTAACGGCCTTGAGTGGTCTGCTACCGACGCTGAAGTATACGGAAACGTTGTTAACCTCCAGGCTCAGAGCGGCGCAAACGGCATCAACATCGGCGGCGCAGCAGGCAAGGAAGTTAAGCACGCAGCTGTAACCGTTAAGACAAACACTGTTTACCACATTGCATTCGACTGGATGCTTTCCAGAACCGGCACTGATTACGGCCTTGAGTACGTTAAGGTTTACAATGCAGCCGATAACGCTCTTCTCGGCGATTATGCAACCTTCACCGCCGCCACCGGCGACTGGCAGAAGTTCTATGCTAACGTAAACACCGGCTCTGCCACCAGCATCTATTTCGTACTTAAGTACAAGGGTGCTTCTTCCTCGATCTACATCGATGACGTTGTATTCTTCGATACTACAAGCGCTCCCTTCGACATTACTGCCGAGATGGAAATGGATGACATTTATCCCGGCTATATGACCACCGATGCTGTTCAGCACGTAAACTACGGTCAGAACGCTACCGTTTCGGTAAAGACCTACACTGCTAACAAGTTCCTCGGCTGGTACAAGGATGGCGTTAAGGTTTCGGATAACGAGACCTACACCTTCCAGGCTCTCGATTTCGCAAAGCTTACCGCTAAGTTCGAAATCAACAACCTTATCACCGACTCGGGCTTCGAAAACTCGCCCAAGGGTCAGAGCCTTAGCGACCTCGACCTTTGGTGGGTAAATGAAACCAATAAGAACCTCTGGGGCTTTGACGTTCGTTACGACGCAGGTCCGTTCAGCGGTGCAAATGCTTTCACCAACGGCAGATTTGATATCGCTGCACTCGACGGTGAAAAGGTTCTCCGCGCAGAGCACAGAAACAATTCCTTTGGTACTACTCTGACCGGTCTTAAGGAGAATACTAACTACGTATTCGTATACTACTGGCAGATTCAGAACATTGGACCCACCGCATACCTCGGCATCACCAAGCTCGTTGGTGCACAGACCCAGGAAGAGCTCGGCGGCGGCCGCGGCGTTGGTATCGGTAACACCTCTAAGGTTGGCTACCAGAAGGTTATGGTTCCCTTCTTCTCCGGCCAGAACACCGAGGTTAACCTCACCATTTCCTACACCGCAGGCTCCGGCAGCATGTACATGGATGAGATGGCTCTCTATGAGTCCGACTACATCACCCTCATCGAAGGCGAAGGCGGTTCTATTAACACCACCTTCAATGATGGTAACGGCAGCGGTCCTGCACAGAAGGGCGAGACCATCGTTCTTAATGCAGTTGCTGATGCAGGCTATGAGTTTGCAGGCTGGTACGATTACACCAATCCTACCAATAAGTTAGGTACCAACACTACCTATACCTTCCAGGCTAACGGCGCATTTGCTATTGCAGCTTACTTCAAGCCCGTTGGCGCTACCGACTATGATCCCTTCAACTACTTCGTTGACGGTGACTTCGAGAATAACTGCATTTCGCCTCCTATTTTCGACACCACCGCTACATGGGTTAGCTACGGTATCACTCCTTCGGCTAACGGCATTCTCCCCTACTCCGGTGAGAACTTCTTAAGACTTTCTTCTCCCTCGCAGTCCACAAGCTTCCTTATCGAGCATCTCGAGCCCAACACAACCTACACCGTTTCGATGGCTTATAACGTTCCGACCGGTGTAAACTTAGAAAGCTTGTCTGTATACGCTCGCAGACGTGAGTTCGAGCGTCTTGAGGATAAGAACCCCGCAGGCATTCTTAAGCCCAATCCGCGTCGTACCGCTTCTAACGGCGACCGCGTAAGCCATGAGTGCTTAGGTTACATCGCTGTTAACGAGCGTGGAACCGAAGGTGAATGGAAAACTCTTGAGTTCACAATCACCACAACCAACAGAACCGAAGCTTACTTCAAGGTAAACTACGGTCGTCCGAGCAACAAGTTCTCTAACGACATTTACTTTGATAACATTCAGATTAAGAAGACCAGCAGCGGCTACACCGATACCTTCGTTGACGGCGATTTCCAGACCAACAGCGGTATAGACGGTTGGCAGGGCGCTCTCACCACCGGTACCGAGGGTGAGAACAAGTTTGCTGTTCTCGAAAACGGCGCTGGAATCTTCAACAACATTGAGTTAAAGCGCTTCACCGATTACACCGTTACCTTCAAGGCACGCAGCGCTGCTGCAGGCACCTTAAGCTACGGTTTAACCCGCGGCGGTCGTGACCTCTTCAAGGCTGATGGTACTGTTGATGCAGTAACCAACGAGGCTTGGGATGAGGTTGCTCTCACATCCGATTGGAAGGAATACTCCTTCGACGTTACCGTTCCGGATATGCTCCACTACACCCTCCACTTCATTGGTGGCGGCGCTGCAGTAGAGGTTGACGACGTTAAGATCGAGAAGACTACCTCCCTTAAGGATTACGATCATATTTCCTTCGAGCCTATCGAGGGCAAGTATATCACCTCTGCTATCATCCAGAACCCCTCTGCTACCTTCATTAAGGGCAGCGGTCTCTGGTGCAACGACTTCCCGACTAACCCCAAGGTTTATGAGATTTACGCTGCAACCAACGAAGGTGATGCTAAGGTTCACAGCGGCGTTGGCTCCCTCATTATGAAGGGCTTCACCTCTGACGAGGCTTGGGATACATTCTCGCCCGGCAAGGATAAGTCCGACGCTTCTAAGATGACCGACGAGCACAAGAACTTCAACAACTTCGGCTCTCCCCTTACTCAGAACTTCGCTCAGTACTTCTTACAGCTTGGTAAGACCTATGAGCTTTCCTACTGGGTAAAGGCTGAAAAGGCTGACACCAAGTATCAGAGCATGATCGTTGAAACCGACGGTAAGTGGTTCCTCGATGATATCTGCAGTGATGAAATCACTGTTGGTACCGATTGGAAGAAGGTTACCCACAAGTTTGTTGTTGGCTACAACTTCGACAAAACTTCCGAGTTTGAGGTTGACAGCGTTAACACCGGCGGCGGCTTAATCAGATTTGTCGTTAACCGCGTAAATCCCAACAACGACAGCGATATCTACTTCGACGATATCAACATCGTTCAGACCGCAAGCTCTGTTCTTAACACCAACGAAGAAAATATGTACACTCAGGATATTTCTCAGAACTATCTCGAGAACTACAGCTTCGAAAAGAACACCGGCGCACTCGGTCAGTTCTCCAAGGCAGCAAAGGATGCTGTTTACGGTGATAAGATCGGCACCTTCACCGCAGGTGACAAGGTAATCGTTCCCTTCACCACACGTACTAACTACAGACAGACCTTCTCTGAGGTTTACACTCTTGCCGCTTCTGTTCGCGGCAACGCTTCGGCACAGGGTGGTATCTACGTAGCAATTGATCCCGAAGGCAAGACTCCTTTGGCTTCCTTCGAGACCGATGAGGCCGTTGTTATCAGCCCCAACACCGATGGCAAGTGGAAGCGCAGCGCATTCACATTCGCTGACGAGCGCCACACCACTCTCTATCTCGTAATTGAATGTACTGCAGGCACATTCGACGTTGATTACCTTGAGGCATTCAACGCTGACTATGGCTACAAGACCGTTCAGTACGACGAAACTGTTATCACCTTCGATAAGGATGATGAATCTAACTACGTAGACGCCGGCGCAGGTGTAGGCAACTACATTGCAGGCGAAATCACCGGTCTCCCGAGTGGTTCTAAGATCGTTCTTAAGGGCGACAAGACCTACTCCGCAGAGATTGCTGATGACGGCTCTTACGAAATTAACGGAATTGCAAACGGTACATATGATATGTATATCGCTGCTTCCGACGCTGCTAACATGACCCTTTGGGGCGACATCACATTCAAGGACACCGTTCTTTCGGGCCTTGCTTGTGAGCGTCTTAACGGTGCTGTTACCAGCATAACCGGTCAGGGTGTTCGCAACGGTATCGTTAAGATTGTTGACGATGATACCACTTGGGCATACCTCACCGCTACCGATGCAAACGGTGAGTACACCGCTTACATCCTCGACTGCAGCTGGTTCGTTGAAGGTACTACCAAAGAGGCCGCTGCACTCGAATCCTATGACGTAACTCTTGAACAGTTTAATTCCGGCGCTGCTACCGTCTCGGTAGCAGCCCTGGAAACCACCGAGGGCGGCAATATCGCTACTCCGATCATCTGCGTTGCAGTTATGATCCTTGCTACCGCCGCACTTGTTTTAACCCGTAAGAAAGGAGTGAGCATGTAATGGAAAACAAAACTAAAAAGCGCATACTTGCTATAGTTGCAGCCGTTCTTGCTGTTGTAATT
>JAFXGK010000005.1 GCA_017513245.1 Clostridia bacterium | reverse complement strand
GCGTTGCAGTTATGATCCTTGCTACCGCCGCACTTGTTTTAACCCGTAAGAAAGGAGTGAGCATGTAATGGAAAACAAAACTAAAAAGCGCATACTTGCTATAGTTGCAGCCGTTCTTGCTGTTGTAATTATCGTTGTTGCTGTTCTGCTTACACTTTCTCAGTGTCAGGGTGGCGGCAAAGAACCGCCTAAGAAGGTAATCGTTGTTGGCAACAACAAGGACAACAACGAAGACGATGGAAATCAGGATGACGGTGACGATCAGGCTCCTGTAGACGATGACCCGTATGCCAGTGACGATATCACTCTCGACCTCGGTTACACCGATGGCATCGAGTATGAGACTCACGAGCTCATGGGCAGCGACGATGAAAGCTACATCATCGTTGCTCAGAACGGTAGCGATCCCCTTTGTGAGACCTTCCGCGGTGTTACAAGCACCGTTTACCACCCCTCTGAGTACTTAAGCCGTGACCCTCACGAGCGTAAGTACACCGATGAAATGCTCGACCTTGAGCTTTCGCGTCTCCGCGATTCCGGATTCAAGTTTGTTCGTACCATGTTCTGGTCTGACTGGATGTGGACCGGTAACCCCGATGATCCGTGGGATACCGAAAGCCAGACCATGCTCGAATTCTACGAATGGTGCAAGAAGGTTGACGAATACGGTCTTAAGGTTGTTCCCATGATGATGTGGTCCTACGCCGCTCTCTTCTACGGCGGTAGTGAATACCTCGTTGAGGTTGATTACCTCATCCCGAAGGTATATAACCCCGATGGTACCGTTAAACTCGCTTACGACTTCGGTATCTATCACGAACAGACCGACCATGAGCTTCAGAACCAGCGCTGCGCTGATTGGGTTGTAACCACAGCTAAGGCTATTAGGGACCATGGCGTTACCAACCACTGGGGCTTCTTCTTCGGAAACGAGCCGCACGAAGACGGTAACACCCCGACGGGTGCTTTCGCTAAGTGGCAGTTAGACACCTTCTCCGCTTGTGAGCAGGCTCTTCGCGATGCAGGCTTCCGTAACAAGGGCAGTGACAACTACATTACCCTTATCGGACCCAACCAGTCCTCCCCCAACCATCCCGCAGGTCTTGCCAAGTACTTCATGGAGAATGCTCCCCAGGTATTTGACATCTATTCTTCTCACTTCACCAAGAAGACCCAGGCTGCTACCGATGACCCGTATGATGATGCCTTCAAGGTATTCAACGGATACATGGAAACCATGGACCTCTTCGAGCTTCGCTACAAGAAGGAGTTCTGGCTTGACGAGTTTGGTTCGAACGGTGACTCCTACAGTGAAGCTGCCAACCTCGACGACCCCTGGTACGCTGTTAACATTGCTACTCAGATGGTAGCAGGTTTCAGCGCCGGTGTTTCGGCTATCTCGGTATGGCAGTTCTTAGACCAGACCTGGCCTGACTACTACGGCAGTGGTGGTGAGTACGAGTACGGTGCACAGCGCTCCGGTGGCGCTCCCTCGCTTTACAAGAGTGAGGTTCCGTGGTCGCTCTTCTACACCACAGCTCTTATGGCTAAGTTCTCGGGCGATGAAGGCGGTACTACATACTCCACCAAGGCTCTTGATGATTCTTGCGGTATCTATGCAGTAACCGTTAAGCTTAAGGACGGCGGCTGGTCGGTACTTATGGTTAACATGACCACCGACGAGAAGACCTTCACCGTAAACTTCGAAGAATCCATCAACACAACTCTCTATCGTTACATGCACGACGCAGGTACTCTTACGCCTACCACTGCTGCTAACGTAGCCGTTGCTGACAAGGGCTTCAAGAACGTTCAGAAGAGCTTCACTGATACCATTCCCGGCGGTGCAGTAGTTGCATACTCCACCATGGAATGCTTCAGCAATAAGTAAGGTTAATACCTTAAAATAAAAAGACCCCGTTGGAGAAATCCAACGGGGTTTTTGTTTTTTCAGTTTCCCAACTTTACGTTAGAAAATTCGGCATAAAGGTCTGCCTTTTCACACTCCAGCGAAAGCGGCAGTCCGACTTCGGATACGTATAATTCATATTCATAGTTTGCCACCTTGCTTTTGAGCATAAAGCCTTTTTCGGTGCGTTCGGCTTGGGCACCGGCAGAAGCAGAGCTGAGAATCATATTTATAATTCCGTTTACGTGCTCTTTTTTCGGGGATTTTTCGGGCGTGTATTCAAGTCCCATATAACTTACGGTAAGCATATCGCCGTCGTAACGGACGATGGTGCCCGCTATCGCTTCCGGGGCATTAATGGTTGAGGTAAACATACCGCCGCCGTCAAGTTCAATCGTGCAGTTAATAGTGTACGAACGGTATTTTACATCGGCGTCCATGGATAAATTTTTAAGGTTTACGTCTACTGTTTTCTGCTCTTTACAACCACACAACAGCAGTATAAGGGCGAAAAAACATAGCACCGTTTTTTTCATTTTATCACACCAATATAAAAAAATTAACCGATCGGACACTTGTGTTCCGATCGGCTTTTTGCCTTCAAGTGGCTTATTTATATTTATGTGTAACAGAGTCGCTTTTATTCCACACGGCTATGCTAAATCACGCTGAATTATTCTGGATAAATAGGGTTTTATTGCTTCCCTCAGCTTTTCGTTGGGAGCCATAACAATACACAAAGGCTTGCCTTTTTTATCGCGGGCACGGAAGAAATAAGCGTCTTCATCGTCAGGGTTGCAGCACATATAAACGGTGCCGTTCTCGTTTAATTTCATACCCTTTGTGTACTTGCCTACTGCCTCAATATCCGAACATTTTAAGGTGAAAAGACGGGTGCGGGTACGCTGGGCAAGAATTTTGTCAACGTCAAGTTCGCCGTTTGTAAGGATGTACTCATATTCAACGTTAAAACGCTGGGTAAGGTGGATTGAGCCGTAGAAAAGCGCAAAAGCGATAAGCACCGCAAGCTCGTGCAAGAACACAATTAAGACTGCGGTAAGCGCCATTGCGGCAAACCATATTAAAACGCTGAGCATAAAGGATGCGGGCGTTCTTTTGATTTTAACTATTTGTTCCTTAAAAATATCCATTTCGGTCTTCCCTTTTTTAGTGTTTTTTATATTGTAGCACACTATCGGGCAAAAATCAAAGGCTTTTACTTGAAACTATATAAAAATTAAAGTATAATGTATGTGTATATAGTTATAAGGAGTGTTTTTATGAAAATCAAAGACTCTTTCCTAATGAAATCTGTTGCAGGCAAGATAATCGTTGTTCCCGTAGGCAGCGCCACGCTTGATTTTAACGCAGTGGTAACGCTTAACGACACCGGTTCTTTCCTGTTTTCCCTTTTGCAGAGCAAGGACTGCACCGAAGGCGACCTTGTGGACGCTTTGACCGCCGAATACGAGGTTGACCGTGAGACTGCTGAAAGGGACGTTGCTCGCTTTGTTGAAAAAATAAGCGAAGCAGGAATGATGGAATAAATGAAAAAGAAATCTACAATAAAGTGGGTTATCGGTTGCTTTAAGCGCCATATTCCCGCTATTATCGTAATCTCGCTTTTATCGTCGCTCATTTCGGTTTGCTCGGTGGGCCTTATTATGGTTTCACGAAACATCCTTAATGATGCGCAGGCGCACAGCACCGATTCGCTTTACAAAAACGTTATCTTTTTGGGCGGGCTGCTGCTTCTGCAGATAATTGCCAACGTAATCAAGGGCATCACCCGCGCACACGTTTCGGGCAAGATGGATATGAGCCTTAAATCCCAACTTTACAAGCATCTTATAAAGAAGGATTACAGCTCGCTTACCCATATGCACTCGGGTGAAGTTGTTAACCGATTCACCAGCGACGTTGACGTTGTTGTAAGCGGTTTTTCTTCGATAATTCCCAATACCATTTCTATTTTTACCAAGCTTTTGGCAGGTATCGGTGCGGTTTTATTTCTAAACCCCTACGTTGCCCTGGTTATTGTTGCCGTCGGTTTCGTTTTTCCGCTACTTGGCAGACTTTTAAGCAACAAATATAAGTATCTGCATAAGGAAGCTCAGCGTACGGGCGGCGTTATTCGCTCGTTCTTGCAGGAGAGTGTGCAGAACATTATTGTTATCAAAACCTTCCTTGCCAATAATCCCGTAAAGGCAAAACTTTCGCAACTGCTAAAGGATAATTTTAAAATCAAAATAAAGCGAAATGCCATATCGGTTACCACCCATACCGCGCTTTACGCAGGCTTTTCGCTCGGATACTACGGAATACTCATTTGGGGCGCCTTTGAGGTAGCCTCGAGCAAGCTTGGCGTTGGTACGCTGTTTGCTTTTATCGAGCTTGTTGCTCAACTTCGCCACCCACTGCAAAACGTATCGGGCCTTTTACCGCAGTATTATTCTATGATTGCCTCGGCAGAACGCCTTGAAGAGCTCGAGGATCTCCCCGAAGAGGCCAAACCCCTCGATATTGACGCCAACGAGTTATACAGCCGCATAACCGCAATAAGCGGTAAAAATATTTCCTTCGGATATGAGGGTCGTGAGGTTATAAAGGACTCTGATTTCACCATCAAAAAGGGCAGCATTTGCGCCGTTATGGGTGAATCGGGCACCGGCAAAAGCACCCTGCTTCGTCTTCTTCTCGGCCTTTACACTCCCGACAACGGCACCCTCGTGCTCGAGACCGATGGCGAGGACATACCGCTTGATTCCACCGTTAGAAGAATCTTCTCCTACGTGCCGCAGGGTGACCTTATCCTTTCGGGCACCATACGCGAGAATATTACCTTCCTCTCGGGTGACGTTTCGGATGAGCAGGTTGAAAATGCGGCTCGCCAGGCCGTTATTTACGATTTTATCGCTTCCCTTCCCGACGGCTTTGATACCGTTATCGGTGAGCGCGGACTCGGCCTTTCGGAGGGCCAACTCCAGCGTATTGCTATTGCGCGTGCGCTGCTTTGCGATGCTCCCGTATTGTTGCTGGACGAATGCACCTCGGCGCTTGACGCCGCAACCGAGCTTGCATTACTCGAAAATCTTAAATCGCAAAAGGATAAGACCGTAATTCTCATTACCCATCGCACCGCAGCTCTTGATATTTGTGACACTGTTTTAAGGGTTGAGGACTGCAAAATATGCTAAAAAATAACGGTGAAGCAGTAAATGCTTCACCGTTTAAGTAAATAACGTGATTATTCCTCGTTTGCTGAGGTTTCATCAACATATATATAGCTCTCGATTTCCTTTAAGAAGGCCTTATCATCATCGCAGTAAGCAACTAAGGTAAGCGGCTTGGTAAGGTCGAGGCTGAATATACCCATTATCGACTTGGCGTTTATTAAATACTTGCCGGAGGTAATGTCAACATCGTAATTTTTTGTGTTGGCCAGAGCGGCAAAGCTTTTTACATCGTCAATACTCGTGAACATTATTTTTTCTTCAACCATATCTGACTCTCCTCTCCACTAAATGATACTATTTTTGGAAGATAAAGTCAATATTTATTTAAGGAGTACCTATGAACGCTGCTTTTTATACCTTGGGTTGCAAGGTTAATCAGTACGAAACCGAATCTATGCGTGAGCAGCTTGAGCAGGCCGGCTACAACTGCGACTGTGACCGGAAGGACGCTGATGTTTTTATCATCAACTCCTGCACCGTTACCGCCGAAAGCGACCGCAAAACACGGCAGGCCGTTAGGCGGTTTCGTCGCATGCTGCCGAACGCCGTTATCGTTTTGTGCGGCTGTGTGCCTGCGGCATTCGAGGATATCGGCGAACAGTTGCCCGAGGCTGATATTATAATGTCCAATTCGGGCGAAGGTATGCTTTGCTCGCTGTTAGACGAATATTTCAGAAACGGCGGCAAAATAAACGCCGTTACACCTCACCTTAAGGGCGAACAATACAAGACACCCGAAATCACCTCGTTTTCGGAGCGTACTCGCGCCTTTGTTAAAATCGAGGACGGATGTGACCGTTTTTGCTCGTACTGCATTATCCCCTTTGCCCGCGGCAGGGTGCGTTCGCGCAGTCTTGAAAGCATAAGGACCGAAATTAAGGCCTTGGCCGAAAAGGGCTTTAAGGAAATAGTACTCGTAGGTATAAATCTTTCGGCCTATGGTAAAGGCACTTCCCTTACGCTTTGCGATGCTGTAAGCGAGGTGGCCGCGGTAGACGGTATTGAGCGCGTTCGCCTCGGCTCGCTCGAGCCCGACCACATAAGCGACGAAATGCTGATGCGCTTTAAGGGTGAGTCTAAATTCTGCCCTCAGTTTCATTTGTCGCTCCAATCGGGCTGTGACCAAACGCTTAAGCGTATGAACCGCCACTACGACAGTGCGTTTTACCGCGATTTGGTATCGAGAATACGCGCCATTTTCCCCGATGCGGCGATTACCACCGATATTATGGTCGGCTTTGCAGGTGAAAGCGAGGAGGAATTTGCGGCCTCGCTCAGCTTTGCACGCGAAATAGGCTTTGCAAAAGCCCATATTTTCAGCTATTCACGCCGCAAGGGCACTGTAGCGGACAAACTACCCTCTCAGGTAGAAAATGCCGTAAAAGCTAAAAGAAGCCAAATTATGATATTGTCCTGCGAGGAACGTGAAAAAGCGTTTCTGTCGGCGCAGGTGGGACGTGTATTCCCTGTTTTATTTGAAACCGAAGAGGGCGGCTACTGTTTTGGCTACACCCCTAACTACACAAGAGTGAAGGTTGCGGCCAAGGAAGGCCTTTGCGGACACATCGCAAACGCTTTGCTGCTATCGGTCGAAGATGACTGCTGTAGAGGTGAGTTATATGAGTAATCAAGGTGCAATTTCCGGTAAAAGAAACCACGTCTATTATTTCGATTATCTGCGCGTTATTGCCGCAATATGCGTAATTTATATGCACGTTGCCAGCGGTCCTCTGCGACGGGTAATCAATATTGACTGGCATATGGAAAATCTGCTCGTATGTTTTTCCTTTACTGCCGTGCCGCTCTTTTTTATGATGTCGGGCTATTTGCTTTTATCGAGCGAAAAGACTACCGACGTTTCGCTTCTTTTTAAAAAGCGAATTCCGCACCTCTTAGTACCGCTGATCGGATGGACCGTTGTGGCAGCGCTTTGGGATATGTTTAACACAAAAAACTATAGCTTTGAGTTTTTATACAACAAGCTTGTTTCTTCGCTGTCATCTCCCGCGAAGGTGCATTTTTGGTATATGTATACCCTTATTGCGCTTTACATACTTTCGCCCATTATCCACGCCGCACTGCACGCGCTGACCAAAAAGGGTCATATTCTTGTGCTGGTGCTGATATCCTTGGTTTCAATTAAATATATGCTCAAGGCGGTTACCCCTGCATCCTTTGACCGCTATCTTGAACTGGATATCATAAACAAAATGACCTTCTTCAGCGGTCACGCCTCGTCCTTTGTTTTGGGATGGTATCTCGGAAATATAAAGAAGAAAATTCCAAACGGGCTTTTGGTTTCTGCCGCGGCGGTAGTGCTGGGAGTTATTACGATCGGAACCTATATCGTTACCAAAATTGCAGGCTCGTTTAACCAGAGCTTTCAAACGCAAAGTGCAGGCTTTGAGGTGCTGTTGGCTGCTATTATTTTCATTTTCTTCAAGCAAAACGCCAACAAGCCGAGCAGGGTGCTAAAGCATATTCCCATAGTTCCGCTGTCGCTTTCGGTATACCTTATGCACAACATTCTTTTGAGCATAATGTTCACGTACGGATTTTCGGTTAACACCTTCCTTGACACTGTTTTTATAACGGCTTTAAATCTGTTTATTTGCCTGATTGTTATGAAAACCGTGGCCACCATCAAGCCGCTTTGCTTTATCGCAACCGGTATGTCATACAAGACCGCCTGCGAAACCTGCAACTGGGTTTGGACGTTTAGAAAGTTTTTTAAGAAAAAAGAAGTTAAAGAATAAAGAAAAACTCCCAACAGAGTACGTTGGGAGTTTTTTTAATAGCCAAACCGTTTTTGCTTTAGCTTTGTGAATATTAGTCCGAAGGTCATTGCCATGGCTTCGGCCACCACTATGGATATCCAGACGCCGTTTATACCGAATATAAGCGGCAGTAGCATAACTGCTGATATTTGGAACACCAGCGTTCTGAGAAAGGATATTGCGGCCGAGGTGAGTCCGTCGCTCAGTGCCGTAAAGAAGCCCGAGAAGAAGATTGCAAAGCCCATAAAGGCAAAGGACAAACCGAATATGCGGAAGCCCTCGGTCGTAAGGGTTGAAAGCGCGTCGTCATAGCCGACGAATATCTGTGCCAGCGGCCAGGCAAGAAGTTGCGAAGCACCCGCCATAATTATACCAAACACCAGCATAAGTATTAGACTTTTTCGCAATAGGCTTTTAAGTTCTTTTTTGTTTTGGGCACCGAAGTGGAACCCTATTACGGGGGCTGTGCCGATAGAGTAACCTATAAACGTGCCGGAGAAAATCATACTGACGTACATCATAACGCCGTAGGCCGCCACGCCGTTCTCGCCTGCGTATTTCATAAGCTGAATATTATACAGCATACCAACGAGGCTCATAGATACGTTACTCATAAACTCCGAGGAACCGTTGGTGGTAGCCTTAAGCACTGCGTGGCCGTCAAAACGGGTTTTACCAAGTCGCAACAGACTTTTATTTTTGCACGCGAAATAGACTATCGGTACCGCGCCGCCAACGACCTGACTGAGTGAGGTTGCCCAGGCGGCACCTACGAGTTTTAAGTGGGTTGGCAGAAGTAAAACAAAGAGTGCGTCGAACACCATATTGGTAACGCCCGACGATATGGTAACAATGAGGCCGAGTTGCGGCTTTTCGGCCGTTACAAAAAAGCTTTGGAATAATAACTGCAGCGCATAAAACGGTAACGTTGCCAAAATTATTCGGGCATACACCACGGCACATTCGAGCAGCTCCCCCTCGGCGCCGAGGAGCGAGGCTATCGGGCGCATAAAGATAAAACCGCACACCGATAATACGACGCTTAGAGCGAAGGTTACGTAAACAAAAAGCGAAAAATGATGATTCGCCTTTTCCCTATCTCCCTCACCCATGGTCTTTGCAACGATTGCAGTACCGCCCGTGCCGAAAATAAAGCCCACGGTGGCCAGCATCATGATAAGGGGCCATACAAGGTTAACGGCAGCAAAAGGCGTCTTGCCCACAAAATTTGAGACGAAATAGCCGTCTACAATGCCGTAGATAGATGTGAATATCATCATCGCGATAGAAGGCAGCGTAAAGCGCATAAGTTTTTTATAAGTAAAGTGGTCCGAAAGTTTGATATTCACTTTTTCTGCCTCCTTTTATATTGTCATTCCAAACGATTTTATTATGTTTACACCTTTTTGTCAAGCAAAACGGTGTAAAAAAAATTTAGTTCCCGCATCGTCATTAAGATTTCATATGAAATCTTATGATGCGAGAACTAAATATAAATTCAGAGAAATTAGATTAACTCAATAATTGCCATTTCAGCTGCATCGCCACGGCGCGGACCGGTCTTGGTAATGCGGCAGTAGCCACCGTTACGGTCTGCATACTTGGGAGCGATTTCGTTGTAGAGCTTTGCTACAACTGCTTCCTTAGTAATGAATGCCATAGCCTGACGCTTGCTGTTCAGACTGTTGTCTTTAGCGAGTGTAATATATTTCTCAGCCATCGACCTAACCTCTTTAGCGCGGGTAACGGTAGTTTCGATCTTACCGTTTTCTAAAAGAAAAGTTACCATTGCGCGAAGCATTGCGGTTCTGTGGTCGCTGGTTCTTCCGAGTTTACGAGTTCCCGGCATTTATACTCACTCCTTTTATTCGTCGTCACTGCTTAAGGAGAAGCCAAAGCTATCAAGCTTTGCAATTACTTCTTCAAGCGATTTGCGGCCGAGGTTTCTTACCTTCATCATATCCTCTTCGGTCTTGCCGATAAGATCCTCTACCGTGTTGATTCCTGCACGCTTCAAGCAGTTGAAGCTTCTGACCGAGAGGTCGAGTTCCTCGATAGTCATATCGAGAACCTTTTCCTTGCTGTTGTCGCCCTTTTCTACCATGATCTTGGCACCGCTGAATGCATCGCCCGAAAGGTTTGTGAACAGATCGAGATGCTCGGTTAAGATCTTGGCAGCCAAGGATACAGCATCACTGGCCGAAATTACACCGTTTGTCCATACCTCGAGGGTAAGGCGGTCAAAGTCTATCTGCTGACCAACGCGGGTCTTATCAACAGTATAGTTAACTTTAACAACGGGAGTATAGATAGAATCGATCGGGATAACGCCGATAACGTTCTGCGAAGCTGCATTCTTCTCAGACGGAACATAGCCTCTGCCTGTGTCGAGGGTAATCTCCATATTGAGCTTACCGCCCTCACTCAGAGTTGCAATGTGAAGTTCGGGATTGAGAATTTCAACCTCCGAATCAGTCTTGATGGATGCTCCGGTTACTACACACGGACCCTCAGCCTCGATATATACCGTCTTGGCCTCATTGGTATGAAGCTTTGCGGTCAGACCCTTGATGTTAAGAACGATGTCAGTAACGTCTTCCTTAACACCGGGGATGGTGGAAAATTCATGCACTACGCCGTCAATCTTAATAGAAGTGGCAGCTACGCCCGGAAGGCTCGATAAAAGTACACGACGAAGGCTGTTGCCGATTGTGGTACCAAAGCCGTTCTCAAGCGGTTCGAGCACGAACTTACCGTAAGTGCCGTCAGGCATTAAATCCAGCGATTCAATTCTGGGCTTTTCAATTTCTATCATTTAAAAGCTCCATTTCTCCGCACATGTAGTATTATGATTTGCCGTTTGTGCGGTAACGGCAAACTTATGTGTTGTTTATTACTTAGAATAGAACTCGACGATGAGCTGCTCCTCAACGGGGGCCTCAATCTGATCGCGGTTCGGAAGGGCAATAATCTTTGCCTCAAGTGCTTCACGATTTACATCGATCCAAGCAGGAACCGGTCTTGCCGAGTTTGCTTCTACAACGGCCTTAATCTTGTCGCTACCCTTAGACTTCTCGCAGATGGATACAACGTCGCCTGCCTTTACAAGGTAGGAAGCGATGTCTACGCGATGACCGTTAACTTCGTAGTGACCGTGGCCAACGAGCTGTCTGGCTTCTGCTCGCGAAGAAGCAAATCCAACTCTGTATACAACGTTGTCAAGACGGCTTTCGAGGATCTTGAGCAGGTTGTCACCGGTAATACCCTGCTTACGCTCGGCCATCTCAAAATAGTGATGGAACTGAGCTTCCTGAACACCGTAGAATCTTCTTGCTCTCTGCTTTGCACGGAGCTGTGTGCCGTATTCAGAGGACTTTTTACGTCCCTGACCGTGCTGACCGGGAGCATAAGCTCTTGCGTTGAATGAACATTTCTCAGAATAGCAGCGCTCGCCCTTTAAGAACAGCTTCTGTCCTTCACGACGGCAAAGTCTGCATACTGCTCCGGTATATCTTGCCATTTATGACACCTCCAATTTTCGTTATACGCGTCTTCTCTTCGGAGGACGGCAACCATTGTGCGGAATCGGAGTAACGTCTTTGATCATGCTTACTTCGAGTCCGGCAGACTGCAATGCTCTGATAGCAGCCTCGCGTCCTGCACCGGGACCTTTAACATATACTTCTACGGTCTTAAGGCCGTGCTCCATAGCAGCCTTTGCTGCAGTCTCTGCTGCGCTCTGTGCTGCGAAAGGAGTAGACTTTCTGGAACCGCGGAAACCGAGTTCACCGGCGGAAGCCCAAGAAAGAGCTGCACCATTGGTGTCGGTAATAGTAACGATTGTATTGTTGAAGGTCGACTGGATATGGGCAGCACCGCGTTCGATATTCTTCTTCTCGCGACGCTTGCGGGTTGCTGTTGTTTTACCCTTTGTAGCCATTTATAATTCCTCCCGCCTACTTCTTCTTGTTTGCTATCGTCTTCTTGGGACCCTTGCGAGTACGAGCGTTAGTCTTGGAACGCTGACCTCTTACAGGGAGACCCTTGCGGTGGCGAGTGCCACGATAGCTACCGATTTCTATAAGTCTTTTGATATCAAAAGCTACTGCGCGACGACGGTCACCCTCAACCTCGAGGTTGTGATCGATGTACTCACGAAGCTTAGATATATCATCCTCTGTCAGATCTTTAACGCGGGTATCAGGATTGATACCGGTATCTGCGAGGACCTTCTTTGATGTTGTAAGACCGATTCCGTAGATGTAAGTGAGTCCGATTTCTACTCTCTTCTCGTTCGGAAGATCTACACCGGCAATACGCGCCATTTATCAATGCACCTCCACTAATTATTGCGCAGGTTAACCCTGGCGCTGCTTGTGCTTAGGATTTTCACAGATAACCATTACTCTTCCCTTGCGCTTAATGATCTTGCATTTTTCGCAAATCTTTTTTACAGAAGGTCTGACTTTCATTTGGATTTTACCTCCTTAAATTTTTCGACTACTTCGAACGCCAAGTAATGCGTCCGCGAGTCAAGTCATACGGGGACATCTCAACTGTAACCTTATCGCCGGGCAGAATTCGTATGAAATTCATACGAAGCTTACCGGAGATGTGGGCTAAAATTACGTGTCCGCCCTGTATCTCTACTTTGAATGTTGCATTGGGCATTGCTTCAACAACTGTGCCTTCAAGCTCTATCATATCTTCTTTTGACATATGAGTTCCTCCTCGGAATTTTTACTGCATTCATGCAGCGCTTTTCTGAGCGACCTGTTTGAATTCAGGTCTTCTCGTTTGATCTCATAATTTGTGAACGCAACGTGCTTTTTATTTTTAGCTTTAGGATGCTCAAGCCTTCGTTCCTTACCGTCGCAGAGCAGCATACTCTCTTCGGTTTCGTTTACGACGGCCATCAGCTTTCCCTTATCGCGTCCTGCCTTTGAGAAAACCACACGAATATTCATATCCGACCTCACTTTACGGTGCGACCGTCATTATCTGCGGTCCGTCGGGTGTTATGGCTATTGTGTGTTCAAAATGAGCAGACAAGGAGCCATCCTTGGTTACCGTGGTCCAACCGTCGGGCAGTACCTTTACGTCGTAATGGCCTGCGTTGACCATAGGCTCAATTGCCAAGGTCATACCGGGCATCAGGCGAATGCCGTGACCGGCTTTTCCGAAGTTGGGAACCTCGGGTTCCTCATGAAGATGGGTTCCTACGCCGTGTCCGACAAACTGACGAACAACGGAATATCCCCTTGCCTCAACATACGACTGAACAGCGTTTGAGATGTCGCCGATTCTGTTGCCTGGGCACGCCGCTTTTATGCCTGCGTACAAGCTCTCGCGGGTTGTGTCCATCAGCCGCTTTGCCTCGGGTGAAACGTCCCCTACGGCAAATGTGGCAGCATTATCGCCGTGATATCCCATATACTCGGCGCCAAGGTCGATACTTACGATATCGCCCTCGCGCAGTACACGCTTTTTAGACGGTATGCCGTGAATCACTTCGTTGTTGATTGATATGCAAGCTGTAGCAGGATAGCCTTGGTAGCCTTTGAAGTTAGGAACAGCGCCCTTACTTCTTATATACTCCTCGGCTATTCTGTCGAGCTCGGCAGTTGTTATGCCGGGCTCAATAGCTAAGCCAACAGTTTTGAGTGCCCCTGCCGAGATTACACAAGCCTCTTTCATAAGGCTGAGTTCTCGGCTTGTTTTGAGCACTATCATAGTTATATCTCCAGTGCGGCGAAGGTTGCTGCGGTGGTATCCTTTACCTCTTCGCAACCCTTTACCGTACGAAGCTTGCCCTTGGCGGCATAGAACTCCTTGAGCGGCTCGGTCTGCTCGTGATAAACGTGAAGTCTATCAAGAACGGTCTCGGGAGCGTCATCCTTGCGGAGAACTAACTCCTTGCCGCAGAAGTCGCAAATGCCTTCAACCTTGGACTTCTTATATTCGAGATGGTAGGTTGCTCCGCAATCGAGGCAAACTCTGCGACCCGACATTCTGGCAACGATTTTTTCGTCCTCTACGTCGATGGAAAGAACGGTATCAATCTCAATGCCCATATTATCGAGTGCTTCTGCCTGCGGTATTGTGCGCGGGAAGCCATCAAGTATAAAGCCGTTTTCACAGTCTTTATTGGCTAAGCGCTCGCGGATGATGCCGATTACGACCTCATCGGGAACAAGCTTACCAGCGTCTACATAAGATTTTGCCTTGCTGCCCATTTCGGTACCGTTCTTCATCGATTCACGGATGATGTTTCCGGTCGAGATAACGGGAATAGACAGCTTTTCGCTTATTTTTTCTGCCTGGGTGCCTTTACCGGCACCGGGTGCACCTAAAAGTATAAGCTTCATATTATTCTCCTTAATCAAGGAATCCCTTATAGTGTCTCATAAGAATCTGAGACTCGAGATTCTGAACAGTATCAAGGGCAACACCTACAAGAATCAGTACCGAAGTACCGCCGAGCGAAATCTGGATTCCGCCGATATTACCAACGAGGATGGGGAGAATTGCAATAAGTCCTAAGAATATTGCGCCCATCAGAGTAATTCTTGACAAGATTTTTGCAATAAAATCAGAGGTGGGCTTGCCGGGACGAATACCCGGGACAGCACCGCTGTTTTTTCGCAGGTTGTTTGCCATCTCAACAGGGTTGTACTGAATTGTGGTATAGAAATACGCAAAAGCAATAATGAGTACAACGTAGATGAGTGCGTAGAAAACGCCCTGAACGCTGAAAAGAGAAAGGAACTTGTACATTGTCGACTCGGTGTTACGCATGAAGGAAAGAATCATGGTGGGTAACATAAGAATCGAGCTGGCAAAGATTATCGGCATAACACCCGACATATTAACCTTAATCGGAATGTGGGTGTTCTGGCCGCCATACATCTTACGGCCTACAACGCGCTTTGCATACTGAACGGGTATTCTTCTCTCTGCGTGGGTCATCCAAACGATGAAGCCGATGATTGCGAGGAAGATGATGAGTACGGCCGCAACGGCAACGTAGCGACCCATCTTTACGTATGCCCAGAGCATTGCTGCTGCCTGGGGTGCACGGGCGATAATACCGGCAAACAGAAGTATCGAAATGCCGTTGCCTATGCCCTTTACGTCAATCTGCTCGCCGAGCCACATAACGATGGCCGAACCGGCGGTGAAGCACAGGATGATAACGGGTGCGGCGAACCAAAGTGCGTCGCCCTTTACGCTTAACAGCGAGCTTCTCTGCAGATATACGTAGTATGCAGAACCCTGGATAAGACCGATGATTATGGTTGCATAACGAGTAATCTGTGCGATCTTTCTTCTACCGGCCTCGCCTTCCTTGGAGAGTCTCTCAAGGTAAGGGATAGCAACCGAAAGAAGCTGAATAATAATTGAAGCATTAATGTACGGCTGAACCGACATTGCGAAGATTGCGCCGTACTCAAGTCCACCACCGGTGAGTACCGACAGATAGCTGAAGAACTGGTTTACTCCGGTGTTGCTAGCAACAGCCTTTGCCAGTGCTGCAGTATCGATAAACGGTACCGGTATTACAGAACCAATGCGGAATACAACGATTATAAGCAACGTGAAAAGAATCTTTTTACGAATGTCTACAACACGCCATGCGTTTTTCAATGTTTCCAGCATATTACTTCACCTCAACAGTTCCGCCTGCAGCCTCAATCTTCTGCTTGGCTGTTTCGGAGAAACTTACTTCCTTGATGGTGAGCTTCTTAGTGAGCTTACCGTTGCCAAGAACCTTAACGGCCTTGTCAACGTCCTTTATAATGCCCTTGTCAGCAAGAGCCTTTACGTCAACGACAGCTCCATCGTCGAACACTTCTAAAGCAGCAACATTTATAATTGCATACTCTTCAGCAAAAATGTTGTTGAAGCCACGCTTGGGAACGCGTCTCTGCAGCGGCATCTGACCGCCTTCGAAACCGGGTCTCATACCGTGACCGGCACGAGCCTTCTGACCCTTGTGACCTTTTCCGGCTGTTTTACCGTTGCCGGAGCCATGACCTCTACCAATGCGCTTAGCTTCCTTTACGGAGCCGAGTGCAGGATGCAGTTCATGCAGTTTCATTGTTCGCACCTCCTTGCATAGTTGCGGTTAAATCTTTGAAGCCATTAAGCTTCAGTTACCTCGATGAGGTGGATGATCTTCTTGATCTTACCCTGAGTCTGTGCATTATCGGGCTGAACGGTTACGTCGCCGATCTTGCGAAGACCGAGGGAAGCGGCAGTAGCAATCTGGCCCTCTTTGGAACCGATTAAGCTCTTTACCAATGTGATCTTAAGGCCGCCAGCAGCCTTCTTTGCTTTTGTAGCCATTGTGCTGCTTCCTCCTTAACCTAAAATTTCCTTAACCGACTTATTGCGAATCGCAGCAACCTGTTCAGCACTGCGCAGCTTGGACAGACCGTCCATAGTTGCACGTACTACGTTGCAAGGATTGTTGGAACGCAGAGCCTTT
>JAFXGK010000033.1 GCA_017513245.1 Clostridia bacterium | reverse complement strand
GCCGTCGAATTTTTTTCCGCCGATGTAAAGATTTGCGGTGTATTGCCAAAGGTAGCCTTGCAAAAAATCTTGCGAGCCCCATTGAGCATTCCAGATTGCGCAATCCAAACTTTGCCAATCGATATATCGTTCAAGCCAAGAATAGCTTGCATAAACACCTGCGTTCAAAGGTTTAATGGCGTCGAGGAAAGCTTTACAAATCCTCGTGACGTTGCGCTGATTGAAGTTGAAATAGTGGCGTGACTTGTAGCCGTCGTCGTCCTCCATATCGAAGAAGACAGGCAACTCAAGCAGGCACCCTGCGTCCTCAATGATACGTTTGCAGAAAATGGCTTCGCGTATGGCGTCGGCAGGAGTGAGCGCGTAAGAATAATGATATGCGCCGCAGATTAATCCTGCCGCATGAGCACCTTCGACGTTGCGCGAAAAAGTTTCATCGAGCCCGCTCTTGCCGAAGCCCGTCCTGCAGATTGCGAAGTCGATACCTGCCGCCTTAACTGCCTGCCAATCAACAACGCCGTTGTGAAATGAAACATCAATGCCTTTCATAAAAATCACCTCCTTATTTCGGTACGTCGCCGCCGGGATCAACTTCACCGCCACCGCCACCGATTTCAAAAGCGTCCATGAAGACGATAAAATCAGCAGACGCGGCAGTGTAACCTGTTGAAGCAGAAAGCGCAGCCGTAACGGTAACATAGCCGCCGTAAACCGCCTCGTTTTGGTTGTAAGGAACGGTAATAATTTTTGTGGAAGAGTCGTAAGTTGGTGTAACATAATCGCTGTTATCGGAGAGAGTAATAGAGCCGTTGCCTGCATAAGATACGGTAGCCGTCGCGTTGCCCGAAGTGATTGTTGCGCTCGAAGGCGTGATAGTTAAGTTGGGATTGGCAAGCCCGCCTTGACAAGTGACGGTGAGCGTTTGAGAATCAGCAGCGTAATTGCCTGATTCGGATAAAGCAATGCCGAGCGAAACGGTCGCGCTTGAGCCTGCAGCAACCTTACTTGTGAGCGTGATTGTTTTCGTGCTTGAGTTGTAAGTTGCAGTGAGCGCGCTTGCATTCGGATTGCTCAAAGTGATAGAGCCGCTGCCCGAATAGGTGAGCGTGACGGTTTGATTGGTGCCGGTTGTGACGGTCGCGGTTGAACTTGAAAGCGTCAAGTTCGGAGAGACGAGCTGATTGGTGTAGAGGTAATAGGTCGAGCCGCCTTGAAGGATTTTGATAATCGGAGCGGTTGAAGTTGTTTCATACCACAAGCCGCCGTCGACGGTCGCAGGAGTGGAAGATAAAACCGCGCCGCCGAGTGAAACGCTCAAGGTGTCGCCGCTCATCGATAAGCCGCTGCCAACTTTCACACCGCCTTTGGTCGAAGCGGAGGCAGTCGGGAGCGAATAACTTTCTGCGAACGGGTCAAACTTTTTAAACGCGCCGCTCTTGTAAGCAAAAAGTTCGTTGCAGAAAACGGCGATGTAAGCTTGATAATCGGAGTAGGTGCAACCGACGCGGAGATAAGTGAAGCCGTCATTGGTCGAAGGCTTGGCAGTCGTGATAACGTCGCTGTGAACCGTGAAAATATTTCCGCTCAAGGTGCCTTTGAGGTAAAGCGGCTTCTTCGCGTCGAAAGTTCGTTCGGTGTCACCGGTGAGCGTTCGGAGATTGACGGAGCCGACCGCGAAATACAAACCGGTTGACATCGCCTCGCCGTCAGCAACGGCAGTGACATTGTAGAAGACCGGATAATTAATATCGAAAGTCGCGCCGCTTGAAAGTTGTTTGTAGTTGGTGCCGTCAGTCGAGCCGACGAAGCACACGGCTTGCACAGCACCTGAAGCGGTCGCGACGGCATTTGCGATTCTGATTCGGTCGTAGTAATTAACATCATAATCGGCGAAGGCGTACCAATATGTGCCGTTGTACACGAGCGGCACGTAATAATTTGCGGCGTATTCTGTCTTGAGCCTCGTCGAAGCATAACGATAAACAGCTTTTGCACCGCTCTTGGTGCCGTTCGGAAAGGTCAGATTCAAAGTGGCATTGCCGCTTCCTGCGAAAGGCAACTTGTAAATGATAACCTTGCCTGCGTAAAGTGCGGTGTCTTTGGTTACGCCCGTCCATGCGCCCGTTGCGGCAGTTTGAGTGCCTTCGATATATTCAATGCTGTTGAAGTTGGCAAGCTCGGCGGCGACGGCTTCTGAAACGTCGAGGATTTCTTCAAGGACGTAGCGTTTGGCGGCGGCGGCGAGAGCG
>JAFXGK010000004.1 GCA_017513245.1 Clostridia bacterium | reverse complement strand
GGGCGTTTTGGCGCCGTTTGTGCCGTTTGATTATAATATACGCACATAAGGTTTGTCAACATTCTTTTTTATTGAAATATATACGCATGTATAGTATAATACTATAAACTATGGGCTTTTTAGATTGGAGCTATTATGAACATACTTTGCATAGGTGACGTTTGCGGTCACGCAGGCTGCGAGCATTTGGCGGCGGTGTTGCCCACCGTTAAACGCAACGAAAAGGTTGATTTCATCATCGTAAACGGCGAGAATTCGGCCGACGGAAACGGTATTCTCCCCCACTCGGCGAGAATGCTTTTTGATGCCGGAGTTGACGTTGTTACGGGCGGCAATCACACCTTCCGCAGACGCGAAATATACGACCTTTTGGAGAGTGAGGACCGACTGCTTCGTCCCGCTAACCTCCCCTCCTCTGCACCCGGAAAGGGCTACCGCCTTTTTGACTGCGGCCGCACGATGGTAGGTGTTATAAACCTTTTGGGCACCGCATATATGGAGAGCCTTGACTGCCCCTTCCGCGAGGCCGAAAAACTGGCCGAAAAACTGCGTAACGAGGGCGCAAACATAATAATGGTTGACTTCCACGCCGAGGCCACGAGCGAAAAACGCGCCATGGGCTTTTGGCTGGACGGCAAGGTTTCGGCCGTGTTTGGCACCCACACCCACGTTCAGACCGCCGACGAGCAGATTTTGCCGCGCGGCACGGGCTACATAACCGACCTTGGTATGACCGGCCCCGTGAACTCGGTACTCGGTGTTAAGCCCGAGATAATTATTTCAAAATTTATTGATAAGTTACCCGTAAGATTCGACCAGGCCGACGGTGAATGCGCCCTCGAGGGCTGTGTTTTCACGGTGGACGATAAATCGGGACTTTGCTTTGGCGCCAAGCGCGTAAGAGTATAGATTTTTATAAAAAATTGAAAGGAGGCGGTTTTTTGAAGTTTGCAAAGATAACGGCGCTTTTGTTGGCGCTTTGCTTTTTACTTTGCGCTTGTTCGAGCGAGGACAGCGGCAGCACGCACGACGGCGGTGCCGAAAACGATAAATATAACTACAATATGCAGCTGATATACGACGAGACCGACTCCTTAAACCCCTTCCTCGCTGAGAGTAAGCAAAACAAAGAAATCTGCCTTTTGCTTTATGACCCGTTGGTAACCATAGATAACGAGTTTTCGCCCGTTTACAAAATTGCCGAAACGATAACCGTTTCGGGCAAAAATTGCACCGTCAGGATAAAAAACATAAAATTTACCGACAACACCGCCCTTACTGCTACCGATATCGTATATTCACTGGAGTTAGCAAGAAATTCCGCTAACTATAAAGCTCAGCTGGGCAACGTAGCATCGGTCGATGTTGTAAACCAGTACACGGTGTCGATTACGCTGCAAAAGGCCGACCCGTATTTTGCAAACCTGCTCGATTTTCCCATAATTAAAACGGGAAGCGACACGCTCAAGAGCATTGATAACATCGCTCTGCCACCCGTTGGCTGCGGCAGATATATACTTGATGAAAAGAAGGCCGAGCTTAACGCCAACGGCGAATACTACGGCGGCGAGATGAAGACCAAACGCATTGGTCTTATCAATGCGCCCGACGCCGAATCGGCCGAGCACTATATCTCGGCAGGAGCAGTATCGGTTTGTTACGACGACTACGGCGACAACGCCCTTCCGCGAATGAGCGGTATTAAGCAAAACGTGCCGCTTAATAACCTTGTTTACGTCGGCGTTAATATGCGAAACGCCTTCCTGCGCGATAAATATTTGCGCTACGCAATATCGAGCGCCATAAACCGCAGCGATATAGTAAAGGACGCATATTACGACAATGCAACCGCCGCAAACGGTCCGTTCAATCCCCTTTGGAAGGAAGCAGAGGGCTTCCAAACCATTCAAATTGTAAACAATCGAGAAATTTCTATTGAGAATTTAGAAAAAATAGGTTATAATAGTATGGATAATGAGGGATACCGCCTAACCTCTTCGGGTAAGCGAATCTCTCTGTCGCTGCTTGTTAACTCGGATAACTCGGCTCGTGTTGCCGTAGGAAACGCCATAGTTAAACAGCTCGCCGACGTCGGCATTGAGATTAAACTTGAGGCCGTACCCTACGACGTATACCTCTCACGCCTGAAAAGCGGAAGTTTTGAGCTTTATTTGGCTGAGGTTAGGCTGCTTAACAATATGGACCTCTCCTCACTGGTAACACCCGGAGGCAGTATGGCCTTCGGAATAGCACAGCCGACCGTTACCGAAAACGAGGACGAGCAACCAACCGGTTCGGGTGGAATTAATCTTACGGCATCGGCCGCGGTGAGCGGATTTTACTCCGGTCAGTACACCCTCGGTGACGTTGCCACTGCCTTTATTTCCGAGATGCCCATTATTCCCCTGTGCTACCGCAGCGGAGTTATAATGCTCTCGCACAAACTTAAGACCGAAGCCGTTTGCTCGGCCGGCGACATATTCTTTAACGTAAGCGATTATTCTTTTAATAATTAGGAGGTTTTGTAATGATTTCGTACGAGACTATTCACGGATCGGTTATCCTTTCCAACGAGTACATGACCAAGATTATCGGTCAGGCAGTTACTTCCTGCTTCGGTGTTGTTGGTATGGTACCCTACGGCAGCAAGCAGAAGCTGCGCGGAATTGTTTCCAAAAAGGAGCATATCGACAAGGGTATTACCGTTAAGGGTAATATGGACGGCGTTGATATTGAACTGCACATAATCGTTTCATACGGTATGAACATAAACGCAATTGCAAAGAGCATTGTTCATAAGGTTAAATATACTGTGACAGAGGCCACCGGCATTAACGTTAACCGCGTTGTTGTAAAGGTTGACGGCATTAAGGAATAAGCCTCGTTTGACTTTTGAAGGAGTGTTTTAATTTTGTTTAACGGTAATGCTTTGCGCGATGCGATTATTTCGGGCGCAAATAACATTTCAAACTGCAAAGAACGCGTTGACGAACTCAACGTTTTCCCTGTACCCGACGGTGACACGGGTACCAATATGTCTATGAGTATCGGCAATGCCGCCCGCGAGCTTGCTCGCCTTGAGGGCGAAAGCGTTTCGAAGGTTGCCGACACTGCTGCTTCCGCTTTACTTCGCGGAGCAAGAGGTAACTCGGGCGTTATCACTTCGCTTTTATTCCGCGGTTTTTCGAAGGGCTTTAAGGGCGCCGACGAAATCACCCCTGAAAATCTTTCGGCTGCATTTAAGTTCGGCGTTGAGGCCGCTTACAAGGCAGTTATGAAGCCCACCGAGGGCACCATTCTTACGGTTGCACGCGTTGCTTCCGAGTATGCTTCCAAGGCTTGCGCCAAGGGCGCCGATGCTATGGGCGTTTTCGAGGCCGCTATGGAGGGTGCTGAATACGCTCTCTCACAGACACCTGAGATGCTGCCCGTTCTTAAGAAGGCAGGCGTTGTTGACGCGGGCGGTAAGGGCTTTTGCGTTATCTTAGAGGGTATGTACTCGGTATTTAAAAACGGCGTTATGATTACTGCCGACGGCGCCTCTGACGAGACCGAAGGCGGCTCTTCGCGCAACGCCGCTGCCGAACTCGAAACCGAAATTACCTTTACTTACTGCACCGAATTCATCGTTAACCGCGCAGAGGACTGCGACAAGGAGCCCTCTGAACTCCGCGCATACCTCGAAACCATCGGTGACTGCGTTGTTGTAGTTGACGATGAGAGCATCATTAAGGTTCACGTTCACACCGACCACCCCGGTAACGCTATTGAAAACGGTCTTACCTTTGGTCAGCTGGTTAACCTCAAGATTGAAAACATGCGCGACCAGCACGAGCGTCAGAAGCACGATAAGAACGAACGTAAGAAGGCTCCCGCACAGAACCGCGCCCGTACCGAGACCTACGAACCCGCACCGAAGGAAAAGCCGGTTGGCTTCGTTTCGGTTTGCGCAGGCGCAGGTATTGAGGAGTTGTTCCGCGATTTAGGCGTTGATTCGCTGGTTTCGGGCGGTCAGACCATGAACCCGAGCACCGACGATATCTTAAAGGCTATCGAGCTTACCCCTGCAGAGACCGTATTCGTTCTTCCCAACAACAAGAACATCATTATGGCCGCAGAGCAGGCTATTCCGATAAGTACGCGCAAGGTTATAGTTCTTCATACCCGCACCATTCCGCAGGGTATTTCGGCTATGCTGGCATTTGACCCCGAGGCTGACGATGAGCAGAACACCATCGCTATGCGTGCCGCTTACAAGAAGGTTAGCACCGGTCAAATCACATTTGCCGCACGTGACTCTGATTTCGAGGGCCACAACATCAAGAAGGGCGAACTTTTAGCCCTTGATAACGGCAAACTGGCCTTTACCGATACCGACCTTAACCGTTGCGTATATAAACTTACCAAGCAACTTATGAACCGTGACAGCAGCTTCGTTACCGTTATCTACGGTGAGGATGTTTCTGATCACAAGGCTATGGCTCTTGAATCCGAGCTCAAAGCAAAGCTTGGCAGCAAGGTTGAATTCACCTTTATTAAGGGTATGCAGCCGATTTATTACTTCATCATTTCGGTGGAATAGGATGAAAAAAAGCATTCAATATTTAAAGGGCGTTGGCGAAAAAAGAGCGCAGTTATTTAAAAAACTGGGTATCGATTCGGTCGATGCCCTTTTGCGCTATTATCCCCGCGCATACGTTGATTACAAGAACACGGTTGATATCTTTGATGCCGGTCCCGACGATACCGTTTGTGTAAAGGCCGAAATAGTTACGCCTATTGAGGAGAAGAAGGTTCGCCCCGGAATGACGGTTTACCGCTTTGTAGCGGCCGACGAGACGGGCCAAATGACCGTGACGCTCTTTAATCAAAAATATCTGGCGGCCAAGCTTCATCAAGGCTCGACCTACCTCTTTTACGGCAAAATCAGCGGTCACCAGTATTACCGCGAGATGTCCTCCCCCGAGATAAAGGAAGAAAACTACGCAGGGATACATCCCGTATATCACGCCTGCGAGGGGCTTTCCTCGGCCGCCATTGAAAAGGTTGTAAAAACCGCGATGGAGTATATCGAGGACGAGGCTTTGCCCGAAGAACTGCTCGGAAAATATAAGCTAACGTCCCTCAGCTCGGCCATCCGCAACATACACTTCCCCACCTCGCTCGAGGCTCTGCAGGCCGCAAGAAGAAGGCTTATGTTTGAGGAACTGTTCCTGCTTCAGACCGGGCTTATGCTCATAAAGCATAGGCGAGAGCAAAAGGCAGGCGCAAAAATAGACGGTGCTCCGTTAGAAGAGTTTTTATCGCTTCTGCCCTTTTCGCCGACTGCGGCACAAAAAAGAGTAATTAATGAATGCCTATCGGATATGCAAAGCGGCAAGCGAATGAACCGCTTGGTTCAAGGCGACGTTGGCTGCGGTAAAACCGCGGTTGCGGCGGCGCTTATGTACGTTTGCGCCAAAAACGGCCACCAATCGGCCATTATGGCGCCGACCGAGATTCTTGCCGAACAGCATTATAAGACGCTAAAAAAACTTTTCGGTGACACACTGCAGGTCGAGTTGCTTACGGGCTCGACCAAAAAGAGTGAGAAAAACCGCATAAAGCAGGCTCTGCTTTGCGGCAACTGTGATATTGCAGTCGGTACCCACGCGCTGATTGAGGAGGACGTTCAGTTTCATTCCCCTGCCCTGTTTATTACCGATGAGCAGCACCGTTTTGGCGTTGCACAACGCGATAAACTGTCGGGTAAGGGCGGCGGCGTACACACGCTCGTTATGTCGGCAACGCCCATTCCCCGCACGTTGGGACTTATCATTTACGGTGACCTCGATATCAGTATTATTGACGAGCTCCCTGCAGGACGCACCCCTATCGAAACCTATCAGGTTGGAAGCGCCCTGCACCCGCGCATATATAATTTCATAAAAAAACACGTCGCTGAGGGTCGGCAGGTTTACGTCATTTGCCCCCTGGTTGAGGAGGGTGAAACCGCCCTCACCTCGGCTGAGGAGTACTATAAAACGCTAAGCGAAGGCGCTCTTTCGGGATTGCGTCTTGGACTCTTGCACGGAAAACTACATTCACGCGACAAGGACGCAGTTATGAAAAGCTTTGCTTTGGGCGAGATTGACGTGCTGGTTGCCACCACAGTAGTTGAGGTTGGCGTTGACGTGCCGAACGCTACCCTGCTCATCATAGAAAACGCCGAGCGGTTCGGTCTTTCGCAGCTGCATCAGCTGCGCGGCCGCGTTGGCAGAGGGCAGCATAAATCAACCTGCATTTTGATTTCCGACGCGCAAAACGAGAATGCTACCGAGCGCTTTAGAGTACTTTGCGAGACGACCGACGGCTTTAAAATCGCCGAGGCCGACCTTGCGGCGCGCGGCCCCGGTGACTTCCTCGGCCGCAGACAGCACGGTCTGCCCGAACTCAAAATCGCAAGTTTGCAGACCGATATTAAGGCTATGCAGGTAGCCCGTGAGGAAGCGGCGGCGCTTATCGCGCGTGACCCGGATTTATCGGCTCATCCCGTGCTTAAAGAGCGCGCTCGCGAGCTTTTCCGCACCGCTAATACTTTATAAAAATCAAAAGCACCGAAGAAACGTCTTCGGTGCTTTTTTCTATACCATTTTTTGAGGGTCTAAAAGTTTTTCGGCCTCCATTTTCGATAAAAGGCCTAATTTTTCGGCCGCTTCGGCAAGGGTTATATCCTCGGCGTGCGCGCACTTTGCGACGCGGGCGGCATTTTCGTAGCCGATGCTGCCCGACAGCGCCGTTACAAGCATAAGCGAACGCTCGAGGTTTTCGGATATTTTCTTTTTGTTAGGCTTAATTCCGACCACGCAGTTATCGGTAAAGGAACCCATAGCGTCCGCGAGGAGCGTTACCGACTGCAGGAAGGTATACGCCGTTACGGGCAGGTATACGTTCAGTTGGAAATTGCCCTGGCTTGCGGCGACCGACACTGTCGTGTCGTTGCCCATTACCCTTGCGGCTACCATGGTTACCATTTCACACTGGGTTGGGTTTACCTTGCCCGGCATTATGGAACTACCCGGCTCGTTTTCGGGGATAAGCAGCTCGCCTATTCCACAGCGCGGGCCCGACGATAAAAGGCGAATATCGTTTGCTATCTTCATAAGGTCACACGCAAGGGCGCGCAGTGCGCCGTGCGAAAAGGCCATATCAGAAAGCGAAGTGAGGGCGCGGAATTTATTATCGGCAGGGGTGAAGGGATATCCCGTAGCCTTGGCGATGTGGCCGACTGCTGCGCTGTCGAAGCCCTCGGGAGCGTTAAGGCCGGTACCGACGGCGGTGCCGCCCAAGGCCAGCGAATATAAATAATTGCGGCTTTCTTTCACCATCGAAAGCGAAGTTTCGAGCGCGCTTCTCCAGCCGCTTATCTCCTGAGCGAGCGTCAGCGGAACGGCATCCTGCAGGTGGGTGCGACCAACCTTTATAACATCGGCGTTTTTCTTTTCGAGCTCCAAAAAGGCCTCAATCAAGCGCTCGGCGGCGGGCACGAGGCGCTCGTTTATAGCGCAGACTGCCGCTATGCGCATGGCCGACGGGAAGGTGTCGTTCGAGCTTTGCGACATATTTACGGTGTCGTTGGGGTGTAGCGTTTTTTTACCTAAAAGGGCGTTGCCGCGGTTGGCGATAACCTCGTTTAGGTTCATATTGGTCTGGGTGCCGCTGCCGGTTTGCCAAACCGAAAGCGGAAATTCCGCATCGAGGGCGCCGAGCGAAATCTCATAGCAGACGCGAGCGATGGCATCGCGCTCAACACCCGACAAGCGGCCGAGCTCACAGTTGGCCTCGGCACACGCAGATTTAAGCACGGCGAAGGCGCGGATTATCTCGCGCGGCATTTTTTCTTCGCCAATTTTAAAGTTACGGCGGCTGCGCTCAGTTTGAGCACCCCAGAGGCGAGCGGAGTCGACCTCCACCTCACCCATAGAGTCATGTTCAATTCTAAAATCCATTTAAAAACCTCTTAAAATTCCATTCCGAATTTTACAAAGCTGAAGTTATCGGTCCAGGCGGGCAGACTTCTGTCGTCCGACCAACCGTACTTATCGGTAAAGGTTGCAGGGCCGACGTCATAAATCTCGCCTGCAGGCTTGTGGTGGGGTCCTAACATATTGCGGTTGCCCGAATAGAGGCGGATAACCAGCTCATTTTCGCCGTCAGCGAGGTAATCGGTAAGGTCAAGAACGTGGGGTGTGAACATAAACATACCTGCGTTCTTGCCGCCTACGAACACCTCTGCGCAGGGGGCGTTAAGCGCCGAAAGACGAAGCTTATAACGAACGCCTGCCTGCTTTTCTACGGTTACGGTCTGTTTAAGGTCCATAACGCCGCAGAAGAAGAGGTTATCCTCGGTTGTGAGGGCGGTTATATCAACCTCGCTCTTGCGCTCACAAAGGGCGAAGCTACGGCCCGTAAATATCGAGCGACGCTCGCCGTAGGTGTATTCATCGAGCGAACGAACGCCGAAATCGCCGTAGAGATAGATGCTTTCAATCTCGGTGTCGTAGGTAAGCTTATTACGCTCGGTTTCGTCAACGTTTTCGCCGAAGATAACGTCGTATACCTTTTGGCTCTGATAGAAATCGGTGTCAAGCAAAATCTCGTTCTCGCCGAGTTTTACGAAGCGGCTGATATCCATCTTGCGGAAGGACTTATCAACCTCGTAGCCGATATCAATAAAGTCGGTTTCCTCGCCGTTGATAATGAGTTTAAACTGCGAGGGTGTTTCGCTTAAGAGATAAAGCTCGTTCGGAATAGCCTCGACGTTGAACTTAAAGCGAAGCTTTGCGCGGCAGGGCTTTTTGAGTTCCAAAAGCTCCTGGAACAGAAGAATAACTGCCTTTTCATCCTGCCATTCGCCGCCGTCAACCGAGTATTCGCAGCTGTCAAGCGTTAAGGTGTTGAGGCTGCCGCCTACGCGGGTGAACATTTTATCGAGCTTGATATACTCGCATTTTTCGTTGGTAACTTCCGCCGCCTGCTTGCGTGCGAGAATAACCTTTGCCTCCCACGGCGCGAAGGTCAGATCGGCCACGGTGGTGCCGTTTTTAGATACGCAGGCGATGGGCTCTTCTTTCTCTGTAACAACGTCAAAGAGCGAGAGCGAATATTCGCCTGAGGTAGTAAAGCGGCCTGCGCGAACCTCGTTTTCGAGGTTGATCATATAGAAGAATTTCTCGTCCTCTACCCTGCGCTCGGCAATGTGAACGCGGGCAAGCTCGCCGTTGCCGACCGAGAGCGAAGGCATCGAATCGGTATGCATTGCTGCGAGGTTGTCCTCGTCAATCATGGTTGCAAGGCGACGCAGGTTTTCTACGCGGCCGTCGGCGCGGCCGTTTATCATATCGGGGATGGAAATAGCGTAAAGCTTACCGCCGTTTTCGGCAAACTCTATGAGCATCTCGTAGGTGCTCTCGTCGATTACCGACAGCTTGGGCAGCAGCACGCTTTCGTATTCGCAGTTGCCGATCTTTATCTTGTTGCCGACTACCTTACCAAAGCGCTTCATAATTACCTCGCTGCCGTAGTGGTGCAGCAGGTGCGCGTCATTAAGACGGTCGGTAAAGGCATCGTAATATTCACTGTAGTAATCCATCGAACGGCTGTTGTTATCGGCAAACAGGAGCGATGCCGTAAAGATGGGATGAATTACGAGCAAGGGGGCAGGCTCGTCGGCTGTGCGGAGCATAGAGCCGAGCTTTGCAAAGTAGGTGTTGAGTTTGGAATAAGCGGTATCGTACCACGGGAGCTGCATAAAGAGGGCTGCCGGATAGTCACGCTTGCGCAGACCACGGAGGGTATAAGCCTCGAGGTGCTGACAAATCATGGTGATACCGTTTACGTACTGCCAGCCTGCGATAAGACGCAGGTCGTTGGGCGATACGTCCCATCCGCAGAGGGCGAACGACTCGGTTATGGTCTGGCGGCCGAGCTGGGCCGCAACGCTGGATAACTGCTTAGCGGCGATGGCGCAACCAATCTGACGGCCGAGCCAGTCGATTCCCGGGATGTGGAAATATTCGTAGCAGGCCATACTGTCGGCTACTGCGCGAACCTGAGTATTGAGAGCAACGTCACACATTACGTGACCGGTGAGCATACAGTTATGCTCCTCGCACCAGTCGTAGATGGTTTTAAGAAAACGCTCGCGGAACAGTTCGCCAATCATTTTCCAGAAATCGTAACGAACAGCGAAGGTGTTTTCATAGGTGCCGAAAAGGGCAGGAAGATTTTCGATAAGGCTGTAGCCGTAGCGAGCAACGAAATCATTTTCCAGCACGTGCGACCACGGGAAATGAAGCGTATTGTTAAACTGCGGCTCATCGGTGAAGAAGCCCTTTAAGGTCTTGCCGAATTCGTTTTCGAAGCGCTTGTAATACTCCTCGTGGGTAACCTCGATAAAGTACTTGATGGTGTCGGGGTTGAAGGTATCTATGTAATACTTGTTTACGATGAAGTAAACGGCGAGCACGCCCTTTTCGGGCTTGTCGGTTTTTTCGTAGCCGTTTTCGGTTAATTTATAAAGACCGATAAGGTGCTCGGGGACCTCTTCGCCCTCCAATATGCAGGAGGTCATCTGCTTTTGCTGCCAGTCGAGTCCGCGCGAGGGAACCTTGCCGTCAGCGAAGCCACTGGGCCAACCGTTTTCGTCATAGGCCCAGGCGTCCATTCCGAGCTTTTTGGCCTCGTCGATCGAGGCGGCAATCATCTGATACCATTCCTCACCGAGGTACTCGGTCTGCAGGCCGCCGCGAGCATGCATAAAGAAGCCGCCGTTATTGGTGTCGTTCATTACGTTGACCTGACGGCGAATTTCATTTTCCTCGAGCTTGTCGTTCCAGCTCCAGAAAGGAAGCGAACGGTGTGCTCTTTCGTTTGCAAGCAGTTTTTTAATATCCATAAACGTACCTCCGCGGGACAGTTTTTATACACCTTTATATTACCATTATAAGGCATAAAAAGCAACAAGTTTATTACGCAAAAAAGACAGATATTCCCCCCACTCGAAAGTGAAGAGAATACCTGCCTTTGTTGGATGATTGAAGATATGTTTTAATCTTGGAGTCGGGGTTTATGCGCAGTGAGCACCACGGCCGCCCTCGTGTACAACGAAGGCTTTGCGGGCGCCCCTTCTTTTACGCGAACGGAACTTATCGGCTATTTTATCCTCGAATGCGATTAAGGCCTTTTCCTTCCAAAAAGTGAGTATTACTGCGCCTAAGAGGGCGATTTCGATTATAGTTTGAATTACGAATTTAGCTTCCATTTTTTCATTTCCTCCCGAAAAGAACATTTGTTCTTTTTCTGTATTTTCATTATAATACGGGGTCTTTCATTTGTCAACCCCCTTTTTACATTTTTTATTATAATTTTTTCGCTGTCCCCAAAACGGGACTTTTGTCGGGGGGATATTTTTATTTTTTTATTTGACATTTAATTAGTTAATGATAGAATTAAAATATGAATCTTTATGCTTTGGGTGATATTCTATGAAAAGGAAAATAGTTGTTGCCACACTGATTCTTTGCTTAGCTTTTTTCATACTGGTGTTCTTTAAAAATTGCGGTTTTGTTAGAATGGGTGATGTCGAACGCGCCTATGTCATTTACAGGGTCGGAAACGTTGATATCAACAAAAAAATGAGCGACGAGGATATGAAGGTCATAAGCAAAATGTTTAGCGGTAGGCTTATGGCGACCGATACTCCTGCCTGCGGTTTTTCGGAAAACGTTTCGATAGTGTTTGATGGTTCGAAAACCTTTTGCATAGCACAGGATACCTGCCCGACAATTCTATATAAAGAAAAGGATAAGTATTTTTCGATTTCTGTAGGTGAGCAAGAAAAGCTTTATGCGATATTAGAAAGATACGGCTTTTCGTTTCCCAATGTATAACGAAAGGAGAGGAGTTCCCTCTCCTTTTCTTTTTTACTGTTGATATTTTCCACATATATAAGTATAATAATTATATATAACTTTTTAGGGGGACTGGGTTTTGGATTTTAGACAGTTCTGGGATAATTTAAACGGAAAGAAAATCGCTATGTGCGGTATCGGTGTGAGCAACACTCCGCTCATACTCGACTTTTTAAATAAGGGCGCACGCGTTTACGCCTGCGATAAGCGCAGCCGCGAGCAGATAGGAGAGATGGCCGACCGCCTTGAAAAGGCCGGCGCAGAGCTCCGCTTGGGTGAAGGCTACCTCGATAATTTAGAGGTTGACATAATCTTCCGCACACCGGGTATGAGTTTCCATCTGCCCGAATTATCGGCCGCCCGTAAAAAGGGCATCGCCGTTACAAGCGAGATGGAGGTTTTCTTCGACCTCTGCCCTGCTACCATCTTTGCCGTTACCGGCTCGGACGGTAAGACCACCACTACCACCCTTATTGCCAAGATGCTTGAATGCGAGGGCAAGACGGTGCACGTCGGCGGCAATATCGGCAACCCGCTACTCCCAATTATTGATAAAATAAAGCCCGAAGATTTCGTTGTTGTTGAGCTTTCGTCATTCCAGCTGATTTCGATGAGAAAGAGCCCCGACGTTGCGGTTGTTACCAACGTGGCTCCCAACCATCTCGACGTTCACAAGGATATGGACGAATACGTTGAGGCTAAGCGAAACGTTATCCTGCATCAGAACGCATTCTCGCGCACGGTGCTTAACTATGATAACGAAATAACCAACGGCTTCCGCAGTGATGCGCGCGGTCAGTCGCTCGGCTTTAGCCGCGAGCGCCGCGTTAAAAACGGCTCCTGGCTCGATTCGGACGGTATGCTTCATATGTCCTACCGCGGAATCGACGTGCCGATTCTAGACCGCAAGGAAATCGCAATACTCGGCGACCACAACGTTGAAAACTATCTCGCCGCTATCGCGGCAGTTTGGGGCTACGTAAGCGCCGACTGCATTCGTAACGTGGCTCGCACCTTTATGGGTGTTGAGCACCGAATCGAGCTTGTTCGCGAGATAAACGGCGTTAAATATTATAACGATTCCATCGCCTCGAGCCCGACACGCACCATCGCCGGACTCAAGGTGTTCGACGGCAACGTAATACTGCTGGCCGGCGGCTACGATAAGCATATTCCCTTTGAGCCGATGGCACCCTATATAAACGAAAAGGTAAAGCTGTTGCTCCTTACGGGACCGACCGCCGACGCTATTGAGGCCGCAGTCAAGGCCGACAGCGGCTACAACGGCAGTTGTGAAATTATTAAACTTTCCAACCTTGCCGAAGCGGTAGAAATGGCCCACAGCCGCGCCGTCGAGGGCGACGTTGTAACCCTTTCGCCTGCCTGCGCCAGCTTTGACGCTTTCCCCAACTTTGCCGCAAGAGGTAATTACTTTAAGGATTTGGTGAACAAACTTTAATGAATACTGTATCTTCCCTTAAAAAACTGTCCGAGAGTGTCTTCATCGGGCATCATAACGATACGCTAAAGGTCGCCGAGCAGATGCTTGGCGATTTTGGCAAGCGCATAAATCTCACGGGCGGAAACACCGCCTACTTTATAAAGGGCGAGAGCGACCGCACCGTTTTACTCGAGGCCCACATAGACGAAATCGGATTTACCGTCACCGAGGTTTGTGAGCGCGGTTTTCTGCGCGTTGCGACGGCAGGCGGCTTTGACCTGCGCGCACTGCCCTCCCATCGTGTTACCGTGCACGGCAAGGAAAAAATCGAGGGCGTGTTTACGAGCATTCCGCCCCATCTTACAAAAGATGAGGCCGTTTTCGACGATATTGACAAGCTTTATATCGATACGGGACTCGGCGAACGCGCCAAAGGCCTCGTATCGGTCGGCGATTTCGTAACCTATAAAAAGGAGGCCGTGGAGCTTCTCGGCGGCCGTGTTACGGGCAAATCGCTCGATAACCGCGCAGGTGTTTTAACGCTGCTGCTCGTAGCCGAAAAAATAAAAGCCGCAAGCGTTCCCGCAAACGTGGTGCTGCTTTTCTGCAACCAGGAAGAAATCGGCACGCGCGGCGCAGTTACCTCGGCCTTTGCTTTAAACCCGAACGAAGCCATATGCGTTGACGTAAGCTTTGGCGACCAGCCGGGTGTTGCGCCTGCCGAATGCGGAAAATTGGGCCACGGCCCGATGATAGGCGTATCACCGATTTTATCGAAAAGTATGTATGATAGGCTCCGCGCCGTTGCGAGCAAAAAGGAAATACCCTATCAGTGCGAGGTTATGGGCGGCAGAACCGCGACCGACGCCGATATGGTGTCGATAAGCCGCGAGGGTGTTCCCACCGCGCTTGTATCCATTCCGCTTCGCAATATGCACACCGATGCCGAAGTAGTTGACACCGCCGATATCGAGAGCGCGGCGGCGCTTGTATACGAATATATTCTTGCAGGAGGTAATGAAAATGCGTAATATTCTGCGAGAACTTTGCGAAACGAACGGCGCCTCGGGACGAGAAACGGCCGTTCGCGACCGTATAATCGAACTCATCCGCGACCACTGCGACTACCGCGTTGATGCGCTCGGCAACATTATCGCCTTTAAAAAGGGTGAAAAGGCGCCTGAAAAGCGTATTATGGTTGACGCGCATATGGATGAGGTCGGCTTTATTGCCACCTATATTACCGAGAGCGGACTTATAAATTTCGCTACGGTTGGCGGCATAAATACCGAATGCATATTATCACAGCGAGTTGTGTTCGAGAACGGCACCGTGGGTGTTATAGGCGGCAAGCCTACCCACCTTTTATCGGCCGAGGCCAAAAAGAAACTGCCCGAAGTGGACAGCCTTTATATTGATATCGGTGCGCGTGACAGAGCCGAAGCCGAACGCTACGTTAGCCTCGGTGACACGGCAGTTTTCTGCTCGCCTTACACCGAGCAGGGCGATATTATCACCGCCAGGGCAATCGATGACCGCGCAGGTTGCGCCGCGCTTATAAAACTGTTACGTGAAGACAGCGTTTATGACTTTTACGCTACCTTTTCGGTACAAGAGGAGGTTGGCACCCGTGGCGCCGCCACCGCCGCTTTCGCGGTAGCGCCCGATTTTTGCCTCTGCCTTGAGGCCACCACCGCCTGCGATATTGAGGGCGCCGAGGGCGCTAAAAACGTATGCTTTTTAAATTGCGGACCCATAATTTCCTTTATGGACCGCGGAACCTTATATGACCGTGAACTCTTTAACGCGGCCAACGCAAGCGCCATACCCCACCAGATTAAAACCGCCGTTGCCGGCGGAAACAATTCTGCCGCCATCCATAAATCACGTGACGGCGTTCGCACACTGGCAATTTCCACACCCTGCCGATATCTGCATTCGGCGTCTTGTATGTCGTCCTATTCCGATATTGAAGGCGCATACGCGCTCGCAAAAGAGATGATATCGGTTATTGGGGGAATGAGCGATGATTAAGCTTATAACAACCTTTACAGAGGGGCCGAAGGTCGACCCCAACTACATAAAAATAGCCTCTACCATTGCCGCCTACGGCACGGGAAGACCTTTTTGCACCGCCTGGCGGCAGGACGAAACCCTTATCTGCCGTGTGGACGGGAATATGACGATTTACGGTGACGATTTTGACGCCGAGGAGATTAGAAAATTCATCTCGGCTGTCGGCGCAAAGACGCTTTCCTGCAGCGTGTCTGCCGCGGAAAAATTGGGATACCCTTATAAAAAATACACCGTTATGCGCTCGTCTCGCGGTATGGCCGCGCCTGCAGATTTTTCGCCCGCGAGCGATGAGGTTTACAGGCTTCTCTCAGAGGGCACCGACGGCGATATAGCCCTGCCCGAGCGCGATGCCTTTATGGCCGACCTTTCCCACCGCGTGCGTCACGGCACCGCTATGGCCGCCGTCTTTAAATCGGCCGTGTGCGTCGTTCCGTTTATGACCGATTACGGCGCGCTTATCTGCGGCGTTGCGACCGAAAAAACGGCTCGAGGCAGCGGTTTTGCAGGTATGTGCGTATCGGCAACGGTGCAAAAACTCGCCCGTCCGACCTTCGTTATCTGCAGTGAAGGAACTATTCCCTTTTATAAAAAATTCGGCTTTTCCGAATGGGGCGAAAATGCCGAAATAATTTTTTAACGTTACTTATTGATTTTGAGTTTGTTTTAATGTAATATTATATTAGCAAGTATGAAAGGAGGATGCATTGTGCAACAAATTTTTGACAGTTCGGCGCTTTCGATTTTTCCGCTGTCGGACGGTATGATTTTCGCATACTGTCAGGACCGCGACGGTGACCTTATGACCGTTGCCTTTAAGTCGATTTCGTTTGATGACGGCAAAATGATCAATGTTACCTCCGATTTCTTCTCAATTGCCAAGTTTGGCGCGCAGTATAAATCGCTGCTTTTTCAGGTTGAAAACCCCGTAACCTGCAAGGTTGCATACCTGCCTAACGGCAACACCTTCATAGCCGATCAGGACGGCAACGCCAAGATTATAAACCGCGATTTAAGCATTGTTTGGAGCGGCGAATTGACCCATAAGGGCTGTCCCGTTTCGGGAGTTGCGGTTGACGGCAGTTCGCTTTGGTGCTCGTTTAAGGACAGCAGTATTCTCGTACGCTATAACACCCGTACGATGCGTGACGAGCTTCGACTCGGCGGCGGTAAAAATACCGTTATCGGCGCGCCCAAGGGCATCTATATAAGCGACGGCATTATGCGCGTTTGTGACTGCGAGGCAGGAAAAATTCACGAAATCAATCTGAGTTCCTACTCGATGAGCGTTTATCGCGAGTTTGACGAACCGGTACACCAGTATATTAAGGTGCGCTCGCACGAGCTTGTACTTCTCGATTCGGGAATATACCTCTTATAAAAGTTTAAACCCCTTGTTTGAAACAAGGGGTATTTTTTATGCCATTTCGCCTGCGATTTTGGCCGCAAGATCGCCAACCTTCGTAAAATCCATGGCATCTATATAGTATTTTTCGAGCTTGTCGTGGGTGCGCTTGGCTTCGGCTATTACCGAAACAGCCTCGCGCAACAGTTCTTCGGCCGCTCGGCGGTTAAAGGTCATTTTCTGACGTTTTGCCGAAAGCGACACCGTATCGGTAAATCGGCGCGCGTGGATGCGACGGGTTATGCCTTCGGGGTGGGTATAGCGATTTTCACTGCAAAATGCTATGCCCTGCTCGGGCAGAAGAATATGGTCGATAACGTCGGGAGTGACGGTATTAAAGCAGGTAATTATACTTTGCTTTTCAGCAAGGCAACGCTCGCGAAGACACGAAAAAAACACCCTTGCCACTGCGCCGTACTCGTCCTCGAGGGCTATTACGGTTTTGTAGTGTGGGGCAATGCTTTGCTTTAAAAAGAGCAGTCCCTTAGGAGTAACACCCGATAAAAACCGCTTTTCCTCCCGCGCTGCGGTGCCTTTTTTCAGCATTCTTCGGCCCAGCGCGTTCACATAGCGTTTTATCTTATCCTTATCGATATAGGCGGCCGCTGTTTTCCGGTTTTGCGACAGAAGGCTTCCTGCCGCCGTAATATATCGCGAGGCCGCGGCGTGAAGCGCCTTATTTTCACGCGTGAGGGCAATAATTTCCTGCTCCTTACCCTTAAACGCGCCGTCATTCCAGCAGTCGGAAAGGTTTACTATTTTTTCCACTGCGCCGGGGAACACCGGGTCGACCGTATGGGGCGCCGTACCGTCGAGGATTACGGTCTTTTTGCCGTGAAAGATTACGGCATCGAGTGAATCGGGGTCACTGCTGCAGGGACAGAGTTCAATTTTCTCGCCCTTTTCGGCAAAAAAAGCCGCCAGTTGCTTCATCATTGAGGACTTACCCGTGCCCGGTCCTCCCTTTATTATGTATGCGCGCCAGCCCTCGTCGGCGCGGTAGCTATCGCCAAAGAAGGACACAAATCCGCGCTCGGTATTGGCTCCTAAAAATGCTTTAAAAAGCGTTGTTATATCAAACACAAAACCACCTCTTCCCTATCATCTTATTCGGGTGTGTTCGGTTTGGTGTTGATTTTTTTCGGCCTTTGTGATAAAATCTCACTTGCGAGCATACCGGACGGCTGCGGGCAGCAATGCCTGAGGAAAGTCCGAGCATCATAAGGCAGGATAGCAGCTAACGGCTGCCGAGGGTGACCTTAAGGGAAAGTGCAACAGAGATATACCGCCTTCGCGGCTTGTGTTTTTAACACTTGATGGGAATACCCGCCCACGAAGGTAAGGGTGGAAAGGCGAGGTAAGAGCTCACCGGCCGACCGGAGACGAATCGGCCCTGTAAACCCTATCCGATGCAACGCTAAGTAAGGCTATACATTCGCCTGATGTGCCTTGAAAAGCGGCTGGAGCAGTAAAGCGATTTACTGTCGAGATAGATAGTCGTCCAAGACAGAACTCGGCTTATAGGTAAGCTCGCAATTTAAAAAGCACCGATAAAAATCGGTGCTTTTTCTTTTTTATATATCGTGAAGGTGAAGTTTAAGCGAACTGCGATGCATATGCACGCTCATAACGAGGCCTATACCCGCAAACAGGAAAAGAAGCGAGGTTCCGCCGGCACTAAACAGCGGCAGTGTTACGCCGATTACGGGTAAAATCGACAGACACATACCGAGGTTAATTATTATCTGGCCTGCAAACATCGAGAAAACGCCGACACATATAAAACGACCGAACCTGTCGTTCGTATTGCGGCTTATTTTTAATATTCGCAGACAAATACCGAGTAACAACAGCACTACGGTCAGGCAACCGAGCATTCCGAGTTCTTCGCCGATGGAGCAGAAGATAAAGTCATTATGGCCTTCGGGAATACCGTCTTTAACCTGAGTTAAGGGACCGCGGAAAAGGCCCTGACCGAAAAATCCGCCGTTGGCGAGGGCTATACGGCCGCGCCACTGTTGCCAGCCTGCGCCAAGCAGGTCGGCCTCGATATTAAAGATGTTGGCTATTCGCTCGCGGTGGTCATCGTTAAGCAGGAAGAAATACGCCAGCGGCGCCGCAACCACGGCCGAGCCGAAGGCGGCTACCCAGTACCAAATTTTAAGCCCTGCCGCAAACATCATTCCGATGAACATAAATGCGAAGATAATGGCCGTTCCAACGTCACCCTGCACGAAGATAAGCGCTACGGGGAAAAGGCCGTGAACGCACAAAAGCAGTACGTTCTTAAGCTTATTTATCTCACCGCTGACACGGCTTAAATGCAGGCCAAAGGTGAGCGTAAAGCCGATTTTAAGCAGTTCGGACGGCTGGAAGGAAATGCCCGCTATCATAAGCCAGGCTTTATCGTCGGTGTTGCCGGGGGCGTATCCGATAAAGAACGTGAGCACAACGGGAATAAGCGTAACTGCGGCTATAATAGGCCAAAAGCGCGCTATACGGCGATAGTCAAAACTGGAAATTATTACCGCTGCGGCAATGCCCAGCAGCAGTGCGAACGCCTGCATAAAGAAATCCCTATGGTGACCGAGCGAGCGCGTTGCCGACAAAACGGCCACGCAGCCGAAGAAACCCGATACGAAACAAAGAATAAGCAACAGCTTGTCACATTCACGCAGATAATCGGCAATTCTAGACCAGAGCCTTCCCAAAATGCTCACCTCCCTTTTTTGTTTTCTTAAAACCATTATAATGTAAAAGCGGTATTTCTTCAAGTAGTATAAAATAAATTAAATTTTAATATAACAAACCCTTTATTCTTGCGGCCTTTTGTGATATACTGAATGTGTATGTAAAGGGGTGAAAACCGTATGGAATATATTACAAAAAGCGCATCCGAGACCAAAGCCTTTGCCAAGGTTTTATCCGGTAAATTACCTAAAGGTACGGTTATAGCCTTTGAGGGTGACCTCGGTGCAGGCAAAACCTACTTTACCCACGGCCTTTGCGAGGGCCTTGAATTTACGGGTGAGGTTTCCTCCCCCACCTTCGCAATAGTTAACGTATACGAGGGCGGACGAATGCCGGTATACCACTTCGATATGTACCGCATAAGCGGCTGGGACGACCTTGAAACCACGGGGTACTTTGATTACACCGATCAGGGTGACGGCCTTACGGTGGTTGAATGGAGCGAGAATATCCATTCGGCACTGCCCGAAAACACAATTTTTATAAATATAGAAAAGCTGGATGAAAACAGCCGAAAAATAACGGTAAGCGGAGGGATGTTTGATGAAGATTCTGTCATTTGAGTGTTCTGCCAAGACGGCATCCTGCGCAATTACGGAGGACGGTAAGGTGCTCGGCAGCGTTATGAGCTGCGTTCCCCTTACCCATTCGCAGACCCTTATGCCGATGGCCGAAAACCTGCTTCGGGCTACACGACTGGAAATCGCGGATATTGACGGTTTTGCAGTAGCGGCAGGCCCCGGCTCGTTTACGGGCATCAGAATAGGTATCAGCGCCGTGAAGGGACTGGCGGCGGCAAGGCGCCTTCCCTGCTATCCCGTATCCACACTGGAAGCTATGGCCTACGGAATGAACTTTGAGGATGCTACGATCTGTCCGGTTATGGATGCTCGCTGTAACCAGGTTTATAACGCGCTCTTTAGGGTAAAGAACGGCACGGTTACCCGACTGTGTGATGACCGCGCGCTCTCGATTGACGAACTGAAAAACGAATTACTCGGGTTTGGCGAGCGTATAGTACTGGTCGGTGACGGCACCGATATAGTAAAATCGGCCATAGACAGCCCCTTTGTTTTTGCGGCGGCCGAGCATCTTAAATATCAAAGCGCCTTAGGCGTCGCCCTTGCGGCAGAAAAAGCGGAACCCGTAAGCGCAGAAAACCTAAACGCTTTTTATCTTCGCCTGCCCCAGGCAGAGCGTGAACTTAAGAAAAGGAGTACTGAACAATGATTGCTATAGGATGTGACCACGGCGGTCTCGAGCTTAAAAATGCAATACTCGAGCACCTTAAAAATCGCGGAGTTGAATATAAGGACTTCGGAATTTATGAAAACAAGTCGGTTGATTACCCCGATATCGCGGTTCCCGTTTGTAATTTTGTAGCCGAGGGCTCGGCCGAGAAGGGCATTTTAGTTTGCGGCACCGGTATTGGTATGTCGATTGCCGCCAACAAAATCAAGGGCATTCGCGCTGCCGTTTGCACCGACCATTTTTCAACCAAATACACCCGTCTGCACAACAACACAAACGTACTGTGCCTGGGCGGACGCGTTATCGGACCGGGACTTGCTCTCGAGCTTGTTGATTTATTTTTGGATACTCCGTTTGAGGGCGGCCGCCATCAGACGAGAATTGATAAAATTGCGGCTTTAGAAAGGTAGAGGATTTAAAATGACAGCTGTAATCAGTGTTTTAGGTAAGGATAAGGTAGGCATATTGGCCTCGGTTTCCAGCAAATGCGCCGAATATAACGTAAACATTCTCGACGTTTCTCAAACGGTTTTACGCGATATGTTCACCATGATAATGCTCATCGATATTGATGACGTTTCGGTTGAGTTTGGCGACTTTGCAGGCATTATGCAGAAGTTCGGCGACGAAATCGGCATGGAAATTCGCGTAATGCACGAGGATATTTTTAATTCAATGCACAGAATATAGAGGCGTGAAATGATTAATACCAAAGAAATTTTAGAAACTATACAGATGATATCGGAGGAAAACCTTGATATCCGTACCGTTACGATGGGCATTTCCCTGCTCGATTGTGCCGATAAGGATATCGACGTTGCCTGCGAGAAGGTCTATGAAAAGATTACCCGTTGCGCAAAGAACCTTGTTCCCGTTTGCGAGGGTATTGAGCGCGAATACGGTATTCCGATTATCAACAAGCGCATTTCGGTAACGCCCATCGCTATTGTTGCGGCTTCGTGTGAATCGAAGGAGACCTATAAGTTCGCCTACGCGCTTGAGCGTGCGGCTCAGGCCACCGGTGTTAACTTCATCGGCGGTTATTCGGCGCTGGTTCAAAAGGGCTTTTCGGCCGGCGACCGCGAGCTGATTGAAAGCATTCCGAAGGCTCTGGCCGAAACCGAGCATATTTGCGCATCGGTAAACGTTGGCTCGACCAAGGCAGGCATAAATTTAGACGCTGTCGAGCTTATGGGTCGCATCGTAAAGCAGGCCGCAGAGCTTACGGCCGACAAGGGTTGTATCGGTCCTGCAAAGCTGGTTGTGCTTTGTAACGCGCCCGACGATAACCCCTTTATGGCAGGCGCCTTCCACGGTGTTGGCGAGCCCGACTGCGTAATTAACGTGGGCGTTTCGGGCCCCGGCGTTGTTAGGGCGGCACTGCAAAAAAGTCAGGGTCTTAACATAACCGAGGTGGCCGACCTTATTAAGCGCACCGCGTTTAAGATTACCCGTATGGGTCAGCTGGTAGGTACCGTCGCAGGCGAACGTCTCGGCGTTCCTTTCGGCATTGTTGACCTTTCCCTCGCCCCCACCCCTGCGGTTGGCGATTCGGTTGCACATATACTTGAAGAAATCGGTCTCGAACAGTGCGGAGCCTGCGGCACCACCGCAACGCTCGCTATGCTCAACGACTCGGTTAAAAAGGGTGGCGTTATGGCCTCCTCCAAAATCGGCGGCCTTTCGGGCGCATTTATCCCCGTAACCGAGGACGCAGGTATGATTGCGGCTGCCGAAAGCGGCAACCTTATTATCGAAAAGCTCGAGGCTATGACCGCGGTTTGCTCGGTTGGCCTTGATATGATAAACATTCCCGGAGACACCCCGACCGAGGTTATCTCGGCCATAATTGCCGACGAGGCAGCAATCGGTATGGTTAACTCCAAGACCACTGCAGTTCGCGTTATTCCCGCTATCGGCAAGACGGTGGGCGACCGCCTCTCGTTCGGCGGACTTCTGGGCGAGGGCCCCGTTATGAGGGTTAATACCTCGTCACCCAAGAAGTTTATCTCTCGTGGCGGACAAATCCCCGCACCTATGCAGAGCCTTAAAAACTAATTCCCAAGGGGGAATAAAAATGCTTTCAAAGGAATTTATAAAGGTTTACGGACGTGACGGTGCCGACCGAGGCATAGCCGTTGACTGGACCGCCTCCGGCTTTGAACTGAACGCAGAAGCCGAGGGTGATGTTACCGCCTGCATATTTTATAATTCCGGACAAAAGCTTTATTTTTCGGTTTATATAAACGGCGAAAAAAGCCGCGTTTGCGCAACCGATTTCCCTAAAAACGAGCGCGGCGAGCACGTCGTTACGCTGGCAAGCGGACTTGAAAAGGGCGAATATAACCTGAAAGTCATTCGCCAGAGCGAGGCCGAGCGCGGCCCTGCCACCATAGAGGATATTTCCTTTTGCGGAAGGTATCTAAACCGCCCTGAAGACCGTGATACCCTAATCGAATTTTTAGGTGACTCAATAACCTGCGGCTATGCAAATCTCGCTACCTGCGATATGGAACCTGACCTTTGCAGCCAGTCGCAATATGAAGACGGCACAGAAGGGTACGCTTACCTTACGGCCGAAAAACTGGGCTTTGATTTTTCAATGCTTTCCCGTCAGGGCACGGGCATCGTTGCAGGCTGGGACTACCTCACAAACCCTATGGGAGCAATACCAAAAGTATACGGCCTTACCTCGTTTTATCGCGATGATTCGCCTTATGTTCCAAAGAGAGTGGCCGATATAGTTGTTATTAACCTCGGCACCAACGACGTTTATAAATTCCAGTCGTGGGAGCGTGAAGAGAGCCTTTCGGAAAAAGATTTTATAGACACAATCTACCGCGTGCTTTGCTCGATATACGAGTTTAACCGCGGTCCTAAAATGGTGGTTGCGGTTGGTATGATGACCAACGAGCAAAATCATGAGCCTCTTTATCGCTGGTACCGCGAGGCTATCGCCCGTTTTGAAAGCGATAAAAAGGCAAAAATCCACTTCTGCCACCTGCCCGAAAACTATGACGGCGGCAAGGCACACCCGTCGGTCGCCGGCCACCGTGCCGCAGCCGAGGTACTGGCGGCCTTTATAAAGGAAAACCTGCTTTAAGGAGAATTTCGTATGTTTGACCCCGATATGATTTTCCCGATTCTTATCGTGATTGTTTGCGGCGGCGGAATGATGGCGTTGCTTATAGGTCAGCTCATAACGGCGCACCGAAGAAGAAAACACTACGAGCCCGATGACGTCGAGCCCGACGAGCCAACCGTCGTTGAAGCCGAGCTTATAGATAAGCGAATCGACACGCGACGCACCGGCTCATACCGTTTTCCGAGCCATACGGTGATATACGTTTTGACCTTTTCGGTAGGCGAAAAAATTGAAGAATTTGAGGTATCGCTTGCCGATTTTGAGCGGCTCGAGCCCAAAACCCGCGGCCGACTCATTAAAAACGGCAGCCACTTTATTGATTTTGATGTAAAATAAAAAGAACCATCCGTAGGCGTTGTACGGTTAAGGACAGTATAACAAGATACGAAAACACCCGTAGTTTTTTAGAACACTACGGGTGTTTTTAATGTTCTCTTTCATTGTTAGTCAAGTCGTGCTATAATACGACTAACCGATAAATAAGAAATTGAAGGAGGCTGTCCACAATGAAAATGATGCACATAACCATCCAAACTCAAAATTTCAATGAGGAAATCAAATTTTATCAAGAGATCATCGGTCTTTCCATCCAACATGAAATGAACGGAATGGGACGACATATCGTATTTTTAGGTGATAATGAGGGCGGGATGCCTATTGAAATTATCGATAGACCTGATGCCGAAAACAGCGGAAATCAATTTTTGTCTATGGGCTACAAAACGGACGATGTGGTAAAAATGAGAGAAACACTGATAAAAAAAGGATATGAAGTGTCGGAAATTATATCCCCCATGCCGCAGATTCGCTTCTTCTTTGCCAAAGATCCTGCCGGGGTTACAATTCAGTTTATGTAACTCTGTTTGGTAAATCCCAACCTGTTGGACAGTTCGATAAATAAGAATTTATCGAACTGATGGCAACAGAAAGTTGCTTGTGAACTTGAACATCTCGCACTATAATAATATCGAGGTGGTGATTCTATGGAAACAAAAGATATAATTCTTGAACTGAGAGCTAAAAAAGGAATGTCGCAAGAAGAACTTGCAGAAAAAGTGTTCGTGACCCGTCAGGCAGTTTCTCGCTGGGAGACTGGTGAAACCGTCCCAAATACCGAGACATTAAAGCAACTCTCGAAACTATTTGATGTTTCGATTAACACTCTGCTTGGCTCACCAAGACAGCTTATTTGTGAGTGTTGCGGTATGCCCATTGATGATAGTAATGTCAGCCACGAAAAAGATGGAGCTTTTAACGAGGATTACTGCAAGTGGTGTTATGCAGACGGAGAATATACCCTTGACTTTTTGGAGAAATATAGGGAACTCGGCGGAAAAGAAAAGTTTGAAGAGTTCAAGCGGCAGCTCATCCACGAATTTAATACCCTGCTTCATATTGAGGGTTTACCCAAGGTTGAAAACCTTAATGTCTTGTCGGGGAGTTTTATCAATCTGGAATATCGACTCCCGAACGGTCAGACCGTAAAATTCCTTGATGATAATGCTACCTATCTTGGAAGTCAGCTTGAATGTGAATTCGGCGGCGACCGTTGTTTCGGTATTGCCGCTAATATGGATTTTTTACTCGTTTGCACTTATGAAGAAGATGGAAAAAATCCAGAATTGGTTATTTACAAAAAGCGATAGGTAAATTTCAATATGTCGAACAGTTAAATAAATAGAAATTTGGAGGTGAGTTTTAATGCAGGACGTAATTTCAAAGTTGACAGCAAAGGATGATAAATACGCTTGTGCCATTGCTGATAAAATTATTTCAGAAAGCCAAGATACTGACGAATGGTACGAATACTTTGATGAGTTTGCTTCACTACTGAACCATCCAAAGTCATTGGTAAGGAACCGAGTGTTGTATATTCTTGCCGCAAATGCACAGTGGGATGATGAAAATCGTTTCGATGCAATTCTCGAAGATTATCTGGC
>JAFXGK010000003.1 GCA_017513245.1 Clostridia bacterium | reverse complement strand
TATAAATACGAGTTGTGTTTATATTGGAGTGCCCGAGGATATCCGCCAGCTTTGCAATATCCTTTTCAATACCGTAAAAGGTCCGTGCAAACAGATGTCTGAGGTTATGCGGGAACACCTTTTCCGGCGAAACACCGGCCTGCTCACACAGTTCCTTCATTTGCCGCCATATATTACTGCGGTCAAGCGGTTTGCCGTTTTTGGTTACAAACAGTATGCCGGTAGTAATACCTTGTTCCACCGCATACCGAAGCAGCTTCTTTTGCAAAGCCTTGACAATAAATATTTTTCTTGTCTTGCCCTTACAGGAAACAACTGCCTCACCCCGCCTGACAGCCTCCACCGTAATACTTTGCAGCTCACTGACGCGAATGCCTGTCCCGCAGATCGTCTGCACCACAAGGGACAGACGTTCGTTTTTCTTTTGCTCAGCAGTTCGGACGAGCGCCGTGTATTCCGCCTTGGTAAGCTCCTTTTCTTCGGAGCAATAGGCTTCCTTTTGCACCTTGAACTGTTTAACACACAGATCGTTCCAGCCGACAAATCTCAAAAAAGCATTGAGTGCTGCAAGCATAGAGTTTGCACTGCGAATAGCATAGTTCTGTTCTAACATTCCTTTATAGTCCAGGACTAATGTTTTATCCAGTGCGTGTTCGGCGGCATACTCGGCAAAGCATCGGATATCCCGCATATACTTATCAATGGTTGCCGGTGCCTTTTCGTTCTCCAACAAATATTTCTCGAACGATTTTATTGTTTGATTGGTAATAATTCTTTTTTTCATACCAAAACCTCCGTTTCCTATCTATATTTTACTATTAGTTTGCGTCAAAGCGATTAACTTAAACCTTTGACACAAAAAACGGAGTTTGGGCATATTCAATTTTTTCAGAGCATTTTGAGATTTACCTATTTAATATGTTGATTACCGGAACACCTTTTCGCTTCGCATACATAACGGTGTTCTTAGTTCCGCTGGGACTACCGTTCCACACGGCAATTACCCTTGCCGAGTGATCTACCATCCACTCGTTTCGGATCTGATAGCAACCCCTGCTGTAATGCGTACAGACTTCTTTTATAAAATCTGCTTTTGACATAATTGAGGCATACCGTTTTTGCCATTCAATAGACCATCTGTTCTCAAAGCCCGGATGTGGGCTTGCGGCTATCAGTTTAAGTGTAATCTCTTCCTTTTCTCGAAGTTCCAAAATTACCTCTGCCGCCCAGATATCAACGCCGGGAGCCATTCCCACAATAAACACATTGATTCCATCTGCGATTGCCAGACGGATTTCTTTTTCAAGTTCCGCCTTGACTTCACTTTCGGGTAGCGACAGTTTTTCAGGACGGTGTCCTGTAAAGCAACATCGATGGGCTCTTTTCTCTTGTTCTGTCATTTCCAATTTCTCACCTACAATCACTTATAAACAAAGTCATACGCATATAGACAAAGACAATATGCAAAGATAATTATAACTTTGCTGACTAATACAGTCAAGTGCATACGCACAAATGCTGAAAGAAAATCTGACAGAAAGTATAATATTTATAAGAACAATTTATTGTCTATAAGTGAGGTTTTGATGATGGGAAAGGAAGTAGATTACAAAAACAGAGACCGATTCATCCAACTCGGTATCGCTATCTCTACACTCCGAAGGATCCGTGGTTTATCACAGGAGAAGCTGGCCGAAAAGGCAAATATAAGCCGCTCGCTGCTGAGTAACATTGAGGCACCCAATATGGCTTACGGATTTTCTTTGGATGTGTTTTACAATATCGCGGATGCGTTGGATATTGCACCCGAAGATTTAATAAAGGCCTCTGTGTTTCCGGACGAAGTTATCCGCAAATAACAGCAGTATATCAATTAAGGGCGGTGACGGGTTAATCCCGCCATCGCCCTAATTTTTGTAATGGAGATGAACCTATGTTGTTTTATTTGAACCTGCATACATTTTTATGCAGGAGTTTGTGATAAAGCCCACTAAAGTATGCGGTAAAATGCGTTGAGGCAATCTTTTTATCGTTTTATATCAATGGGTTATTATTGCCTTGTGGTATAGTTCATCCAACATACAATCATATAGAAAAGGCGTACATACTTGAACCATTTAAGGTCAAGCGTGTGCGCCTTTTTGCGTGTTGGGCATTTTTACTGCCGCCTATAAGAGCGCCTCCGATTTTGGTTTGTTCACTCAAAAACAAATCAAAATTTCGGAGGTACAAAATGTTTAACAGAAATAATGGCTCTAATGAGAACAACAGATTGCAAAACCAATTCACTGCTTATCTTAAAAAGGCAGTGCATTTCAGAAGGATTCGATATCTCGCTGACCGTTCCCGTGTTGCTCGTAATGAACAGTCTTTGACCGATAGCGAGTTTGCTTTGCCGGACAAAATCGACATCATTCAAGAGATTGCCGACTATGAGGCAATGCAGCAAGCGATGAAATCCATAAAGGAAAAAGAACGTCGAATTGTCCTTGCCCGTATCGTTGAGGAAAAGGACTTTGATGTAATCGCCAAAGAACTCGGTATGACCTACAAAGCGGTAACGTCTCTATACTACCGTGTACTTAAAAAATTGCGTCAACATATGGAAGGCGGTGAGAAATAATGACTTTTAAGGAATTATTGATACAGGCAAGAGCCGGCGATCAATCAGCGGTGGAAAATCTGCTGATAATGTATCAACCTCTTTTGCTGAAGGAGTCTATCGTTGACGGCGTTCTCGATGAAGACCTTTATCAAGAACTTTGTATCACGTTCCTTCAATGCATAAGGAAATTTAGCCCGTAACATAGGAAAGGCGGCAGGGAGTAAAATCCTTGCCGCCGATTCTTCATCTGCGAAAACCAGCCATTGTTTGCATAATGGCTGCCATCCCCTCTGCTCCGATGGAATCTTCCGCTTCTTTAATGCTGATGCTTTCCGATTTATGTATCTTGCGTTGCGGTTGTCCGGGAGATCCCGCCCCCTCGGGTTTGACCTGCTCACTCAGTAATCGACGTACAATACCCTCAATAAGAGCCGTGTCAATAGCGGCCGGTTTTACATCGGGTGTCTCAGAACAGTTTATGTAGTGCATTACCGCATTAACGATAAACTGTGCCTTACGACGTCCTTGCTGATTGAGAATATCCACCGTTTGCTGATGGCAGGGATCGCCGGGACTGAACTGCACCGTAAACCGCATAGGGTTATTCTTCTGTGCCATTGTTCATCATCTCCTCAGCTAAAAACAGACGTTTGTAGCCGTTGGTATTTGCTGAAATATCATCCACAAAGATAGGAACACCCACCTTTCCGGATGCTTCAATTTGTTTACGCAGAAGAATGGAACCGCCGCCGACAAAGATGGTCTTACCGGAACGTAGGTCGATCATACGCTCACGGAGCTTACTGAATAGGTCATCAATGAATAACTGTGCCTGTTCTTTAATAACACGGATAATATCTTCCTCATAGTCATTGGGTTTGTCCTGTAGCACGGCATCAATGTCTGTTTCATCCAAGAGCAAATCAAAATCCGCGCTGATTTTGGACTTAATACGGTTGTAAAGCGTAATAACGCCGTTTTCAAGGGAATCGCATACCGTCAGATCAGCAGCACCGTATTCTACGAGCAGGTAATCGGCAGTAAAGCCGCCAATGTCAATGATAATGGATTTAGGGTATCCAAGTATCTTATCCTGGATAGGAATGGTAGCTGCGTATGCTTGCGGATAGCAACGGGCTTTGCTGATAAAAATGGAATACTGCTTGCCGTCCAGATAAAAGTCAAGAATACCTCTGTTCAGGAAGTAGTTCTCAAATTTCTGATATTGGGTATTATAGTGGGCAGGCGGTAAACCGATTGCCAGCTGAACATCCTCTACCACGCCGGACTTATATCCCTGCTTTTGCATTTCAAAAGCAATGGCAAAGAGCGAGAGAATAAAGTAACGGTCATCGGCAGTCTTATCACGCATATACGGGATTCTCTGCTTGGAGAGAGAATAGTATTTGTTTCCGTATTGCAGGACATTACTGCCGAAAGGCGGCGTGTCGCTCACGTGTAGAGCCGAGGTAAAAATTCTGCTGTCTGTTTTGATTTGTTTGTTTCCATGGTCGATTGCAATTAGCATAAGAACATCTCCTTTATTTTTTGCTTACACTATCTTTTTACGACTTTAATACGCATTTCTTCAACCATTTTTGCAAAGAAAATAAGCCGGTAGGGATAGTCCCCACCGGCTTACTAACAAATAACCTATGTGGTGCTTTCTATCACACCACGTTCCTTTTTAAGTTCGGCAATATATGCCTTCCACTTTTTATTGCTTTCTTCGGCACGTTTCCGTTCTGCTTCTTGTTCTTCAGGAGACAGTGCCTCGAATTCCCATTGCATACGGTCTCTTGAAACAGCACCGCACATCGTACAAAGTATAGAGTGCGCAATTTCATTGACCGTCTTCGGATGGTTCTTTAAGACTTCTTCGCCTTCCTCGAAGATTTTAACAAACAGTTGATATTGCTTTTCGGTAATGAACTCCCAACCGTAATCGTCTTGGATTTCACGGATGCTCCGATACTGCATTACCTGTTGGAACTGCTGTTTTCGGGCATCTTCCTCACGCTTGACAGCTTTGGCGTATTTATCCACCAATCGCCGCAAATCCTTTTCAATTTTCTCGCAAGCCTTGGCCTCCATAATATATCCGTTGGCAACTGGATCGGTATAGGTGCGCATTTAAACACCTCCCATATACTCGAACAGTTCATGAGCGCCGGGAACATATAATTTGCCATTATCAATGCATCTGAAAATATCAAAAGTATGGTCGCCGGCAGCCGCATAAAATTCGTCATAGTCATAGCGGTATTTTTGCGTTCTGCCTGCTATATTACTATCGGCAAAAAAGCCAAGGTCTGCATCGGTGCGGAGCCTCCTTGTTAAAAGCCGCAAATCATTGTTTTCCTGTTTGGAAAAGAAACCATACGGGATAAAGTGATGCCTACCGTAGATAAACACACCGTCTTCATCAGGCGTTACCATTTCCTCGTAACTGTCTGCAAGATCCTCGGTATCAAGATTGATTACTGAGCTGTCCTTTTCGACGTGAATATAACAGCAATCATCACCGCAAATACAGATTTTTGCCTGTTGCGGCAATTTATTTAACTGTTCTATCAGTCCCTCGACCGTTAAGTTATCTTTATGAAATCTCTTTGTTAAATCATACATAAGTACGTCTCCTTACTATGCCGCTATCGGCAAACATTCAAAATTGTTAAAATCAAATATGCTGAGTTGGCAATCCTCGGCGGCAAAACGCTCTTCCAGATCGTGAACCGTCCATTCCGGCTTGAAGGGATGCGGACTCTCTAAATCCCACCGGAGCATCATCGCCCAATAATCGGGATATTCACGGCGAATAATGCGCAGAGAGTCCAACCCCTGCTTTACGCAAAACCAGCACCCAAGACGGCGGAACTTTTGGTATAACGGATTTGTCAGATTCCGGTCCTGCAGAAAGGATATGCAGTGTTTCTCTGTCATACCCCATTCTGCAAGAGGAGCCCTGCAATACGGTTCCAAGCGTTCCAGCCGTTCGGGTTCATCGGCAGCAATACCAACATAACGGATGTGCTTGCCGTAGGTTTTGAAATGATGTTCTATTGTGCGGATCTTTAGACGATTATTGCACCAAGCGCCAATCGTAAAGGGATAGCCATATATCTCTCCGCAGCGTTCTCCTGACATAAAGACTTGATGAAACACCTCGTCAAAATTCAATATAGACGGAACAACTGTTATCTTGCGGTGGATATAATCTTCAACACGTTCGATATAATCGTACATCTCCGGAAGCTCTGCACCGAGGGTGGCTGTTGCCATTACTTTGATAAATACAATATCATCAATAGGCATTCCTTCCTCGATCATGCGAATAAGCATTGCCGTAGAGTCCTTACCGCCACTAAAACTGACAATATGTTTTATATCATCGACCGGACGACCCGTGCATATATACATCAGCTTTCTTTGGTAAAGGCGTGGAGATAGAGATTATAATTCTTCTCAAAGGGAATACACCGTATCCAAAAGAGACAGTGTTCACCCTCATAATAAAAATTAAACTCACTCCAGCCGTGCTGAAAGGACTTTACCGCTGCTTTCTCACGGTGTTTTTCGCAGTAAGTACGCATAGCGTATATATCGGAAAAAGCATCCCTTGCAGTAAGACGCTGATATACGGAATCAATTTCCTTTGCTCGTTCGTCTGTAGTTAGGTTCTTATGGCACGGCCACACCGTGTTATACCAGCGATAGCCGTCGTGATCGGCGCGGATATGTCCGATTTTGCGTTTATAATTGCCCTCGGCATCTTTTTCACTGTCGGCAAAAACCTCTTTGAATGAACACTTAGTCTTCAGTTCGTCCAAAATACACATTTGACTCATAATTCTTAACTCCTTTCTTCCTTGGGCTTTACCCAAAGAGGACAGTTAAATCTTGATACCTGGCCCGGTTTAACACAAAAATTGCATAGTCCCTTTATCCCACAAGTATTGCAGTTAGGAAGACTTATGATGTTTTCATACAATTCTTTGTATTCTTCGGGTTTGGTATATGTTTCTTCCGGATCTGATTCCAGCGGGCAAGCATAGCTTCTGTCTACACTCGGCATTGTGCAGCCCATATCTGGATCATTGCAGTCGCACCCCAAACAAGGGTTATTTTCATGTTTCATATCTCGTTATTCCTTTCATAAAATCATCTTGCGGAAGAGGATTTGCACCTCTTATGACATAACTGACACCGCATCCACGCCTTACACGTCCGCTTCCTCCCGAATACTCGGTTTCACGGGGCAGTGATTTATGTCCCTACTGTTGCCCCTTTTTCGTGCGTCTACCTATTCCGCCACCGCAAGAGCGTTACGCTATTTTCTGCTTACCCCAGCGGATATGGAAACGACCTTCCTCGTCTTCCTCTCGGTACATCAGCAAGGAGAGCAGATCGTAGTCAACGCCAAACTTATCGTATATAGCGTCAAGATCCGCATCCTGTCCTTTCATAAACAGATTGATTTTCTCTTTTGCGAGAACCATCTGCATCAGATTAGACTCAATACTGCCACCGTAGGTAACAAAATAAATGTCCTTCCAATCTTTTGAGTTATAGCGGACAAAGCGCATATAAAACTGACTCATTCGAGCATTATTGTAGTGAAGCTCCGGTATGATAACCTTGTTCACGAACTCAAAGTTTACACTTGACGGCAAGCTCTGCTGGGTGCAAAGCAAAATACCGTTACCGCTTTCTTTAAGTGTGGTCCTCAGCTTGCGTCGTTGGGCAAAGGTTGTGGTAGAGCCGGTTACAACAAATATCTTCCTGTCGGGAAACGCTTCCTCTAAATGCCGCTTATACGCATCTAATACGACTTTATGGCGTACACCGATTGCAACGATTTCATTGCTGAACTCGCCAACCATATCAATTATTTTTGATATCTTTACGGGTGCTCCGCCTGTATATTCCATAACCGTATCAGGTGCGGCGCTAATTCGAAGCATCAAGGTTATCTGCTGAATGAGACGCATCATCGAATCCTTGCGGGAATTGCCCGTGGAGGCAAAATAATTGCTCCGCATTTCGTAGAACTTCTCCATAGCCAGTTGATAGACCTCACGCTCTGCTTCTGAAAAGTCAAGCGTTACCTGATGAATGCGACGGATTTCCTTACCGACAACCTCCGGGAATGTACGGGTAATAACCGTCTTGTCCAAGATCTCACTGAGCACGTCGGAATTATAAATATCCTGTGTTCGTTGCCCGACACCGAAAACGGTAATCTTCTCAGGCAAGTGTGAAGCCGTGAAAAGACGGTAGCCTTCCTTATAGGCAGGAATCGGCTTTCCGTAATAAGGGTTGCTGTCGTAGCTCAAATGATCTTCGCCGCGCTCGTAATGGTAAATGGTATCGCACCAAGAGAGCATATTGACCGAATTGTTATAAAGCAACTCCAACTGAGGAACAAACTCCGATATGTTGTTTCGGGTACTCGTTCCCGTTGTCAGCAGCTTCATCTTGCATCGGCGGAAAATATCCAGCACTGCTTTGGTACGAACGCTTGAAGGATTCGACATTTCATCACTTTCATCGAAAACAAGGTTGACCTTTTGATTGTGTTTGCGGATCCACCGCTTAATTTGCTTTTTGTACTTGCTTACAAAATTTAGCGTTGCAATAACGATGTCTCCGCGTTTAATCTTCTGCAGGTCTTCCAACTTTTCAGCGAACACATAAGAAATACCGTAATTCGGCAGCACCACGTCCCAGTTGTTTCGGATTGAGATTGCCGGCGATATGACCCATACGTGATGGATATTACGCTTTTCCATACAGTAGAGAGCTGTAGCAATACCTGCAAGTGTTTTTCCGCTGCCTTGCTCCCACTGTAAGAGCCCATACCTCTTTTGCAGAATACGATTTAGGTCATACCGCTGAATTTCATTTAAGCGGATTTCTTCCTCGTTTTCCTTATCCCACAAATGAAAATCAAGGAGCCACTTAGCAATATCGGGATCTTCCTCCATATAGGAAAAAGGCATATTCTGAGTGGCATACTCCTGTTGCTTACGGCGAACAAATCGCTCATATCCCGGAAACTCACCTAACCCATCCGTTGATGCTATCTCGTAGATCGGCACGGGATTTTTCATTTCATCGGACATTTGCTTACGTGCTTTTGCACTGTAGCCCTTATAAACAAAGTCATAATCCCGTTTCACAAGGGCAATACGGTCCTCGGGCGGTTTTGCGTTCTGTTTTGCCAGTGTCCTTTGCAGGTATGAGATAACCTTTGGTTCGGTCAGCCTTGTTTTGCACCAAGTCTCATACGGCATATCCTCCGGTTGCTTTTGGGTAAAGAACCGATGCACATACTCGCAACACTTTGAATAATGCTCTTTTAGCCGCGGATGGCATTTTATCTGATACAGCATTTTTTCAACCTGGTACATAAAGTTCTCGGATAACTCTCTGTCCTTGGCAAGTTCTTTTAAGGTGTTATAACGATTAGATTCCAATGACCGTTTGGCTCCTGCTAATAGGTTGCTTGTTATCCATTCCACCGCTGTTTTATGGTCGTAATCGGTGGAAAGGCGGTAGTCTATCTTTATCCGATAGGGCTTACCGGTATCGCCGTCCATTCGCTTTTGCCAAAACTGTAGTTTGGTCTCATAATACGGAACTCCCATACGCATAAATGCACTATAAGGGAGAGCAACTTGACCGAGAAAATGAAAGCGTTCGTTCATTTCCTTAATTGCCGTTTTATTTGTAAAATCATCGGCAAGAAAGGATTGCGGAACAATGATTGCCATAATACCGTTGGGCTTTAATAATTCCGCAGCCTTTTGACAGTAGAAGAGCTGTGAGGATATTTCTTTGCCACCCTCGATCCACCATTTAAGGTTAAACGGTGGATTTCCCACCACGTAATCGAAGCGAGTGGAAGGTGCATAAGTACGAATATCCTTATTCTCCAGATTGGCAGCAGGATATAGATGGTGAGCCACCTTAAAGGCATCGGTATCAATCTCACACCCGTAAAGATTGCTCTCGGTAGGCATAAAATTGAAGAAGCCACCGGCACCGCAGGTCAGGTCCGCTATAATCGCATCCTTTGTGGGAGCGATACATTCTGCGACCAGCCTGCAAAGGAAGTACGGCGTAAAAAACTGTCCGTTCTCGATTTCCTTTTTAGCATCGCTGTATTCTGCATAATTGTCATAATCCGACCTGTTCAGTCCGTGAAGACCGCCAATGCCCGTATAGGCATTGTAGATATCATCGTCGCTGATTTGAAATTCCGCCAACCGATCGTTGTCAATGAGGTATAATATCTTCTCATTGAACTCCTTTCGGTTTTCCTGCGGAACCATGGAATCATAGCAGGTATATTTCACAGTCAGCACCTCCTTAGCACACGCGGCCAAGATACTCGGTTACAAACTGCTCTGCGAGATCCTTGCTTGCGAATTTAATATCCATACGGTTGTTCTTGAACATACGAACCTGTTTGACCTTTTCACAATCATCAAACACCACGGTGGAAAAATGGTTATCCTCATAACCAAGCAAAAAAGCAATGTTATGTGGATAATGACCGACAACGCCGGTTTCAAAGTGCGAAACAGCACGAAGGACGGCTTTGCCTTCACCGGTTGCTTTCCATTTAGTGCGAGAGAGCCATTCATCACAGCTGCAAGCATAATTTAATAGGCGTATAGTATCGCCCTTAACTTCATACTGCTGCTTACCCTGATAGGTATTCCACACAGCGTTATGGCACGCTTCTTTGATTTCATCAACGGCACGCTCTATAAATGTGCGTCCGCCAAGTTGAATAAAGATTTGATCCAACACCTGCTGATAGGCCAGTTTCATCGTTTGCCGCTTGTGGTGATATTCTTCCTCTGCCTTATGGTCGGGATCCCAAGCACGATAGTCCGGCTTTTGCGGGAGCAGCACCTTTTCAATTTCCGATTTTTCAATCGAAACCTTGTAGGTACTGTTAAAATAGGACACAAGGCTGGAAATAAAAGCGGACGGTAATTCCTCGATTTTCTCAATAAAATCCTTAGCCGATATATGAGAGATATCCACGTACTTCGTTAGGGAGTAGTGGTCTTCTCCAATACCCGCCAACAAATCTTTTTGGTGATCCACAATGCCTTTCCAAAGCTCACAGATGCCCTCTAAGGCTTCTTTTGCATCATGGTAGGCTTGTTGGTTGACTTCACAAAAATGTCGGTCAGCGGGGCTGATACGGTTATCGTTCTTAACTTCGACTGCGGATAGTTTTGCAAATAAATCCATTCTCTTTCCTCCTAAAAATACTTGAAGCCGCATACACCACCGATATAATAGGGTTTTCCCGGGGTGGCAGTTCGCAGAAATTCATCCAGTGGGATAGCGTTATCCGAATCCCAACACACGTAATGATCCTGCTGTTTGATAAGACTGCCTTCCACCTCGAAAATGGTATTTCTAACGCCATCCAAATCCTCAAGGAATTTTGCCTTGTCAACGGCATTTAGTTTCTCGATAGCCGCCTTAAATTCCAAATATCGTTGAGCATAGTAGGGTTGCTTCAATAATTCCGGTTGGAGAATGAGAACATTGTCCTCAATCTTGCCGAGATTGTTTTCTTCCAACCACTGACCGAGTAAGCCGATTTGTCTGATTTGCTCGTATGGGTCTAACGTCTCTAATTTTGTGGCTACGTCGCCGACAAAAGAGGACTCATAGAAGTCACATTCGGTAATTTTCATTCCGTCAGGGATTGGTTTTTGGCTGATCTGAAAAATGTTGTAATAATACATAATTTCCTCCTACGAAAAAAGCACAGCCGGAACTAACCGACTGTGCTTCGTCATTATCTCCCTTCATTATGCACACATTGCCAAGGGTGTCGGCAATGCGGCTTCAATAGGGACCGGTGCCAGCGCAACCTGATACACACTGTTCATTGTTTCAAAATGAGCAAAGTCCGGATTCTGCTCGATAATCTCCACTACCAATGAGGTGTGGATAATAGAGCCGCCCGACTGGATTACTGCTCGTTGACCTTCCTGCAGAGGTAATAAAACTCTGCCGTTTAAGGATACGTTCTTTTTCATTCTGTTCTATGCCTCCTTTAATGCACAGATATTTCTACGTGCTTTTGATAGTCGCCTAAATAATAGCGAATTGCCAAAAGTGCTGCATTAAGTTCCGAAGTTGCACCACCGGCATCGATACTGTAAACAGACTTCTTATCATCTTTTGAAAACAAGATTAACGCCTTGTTATCATTTGTGAGAATAAATCTGTCATATAAACGCAGCCGTTTTTGTACCTCTCGGAAACACTCGTCGTTTGCACCTTTGACCTTTACTGTGATACTTCGATTCGCCATTGTATCACCCCAAAAGAACCTCTATAACGGTGTCGTAGGTACCTGCAAGCAAAGTGTTAATGTCACGGAAGGTCAGCTTTTCAGCCTTTGCAATGTCGTGCATCTTATCACCGTTGATTTTACGGCGGATAATACGCATTTCACGCTTAGGCAGACGTGCCGCCAATTCGTGCAGAATCAACTCCATCTGCAAGTCTTTTAGGATATCGCCATCATCGTGCAATACATCCTCCCAACATAGATCGGATCCTTCGCAGATGCTTTCGTGCAGACTTACGGTAACACCACTTCTTTTTGCTTTCAAAAGATATTTATAGTGGTCGGTTAGCTCGCGGGTCATTTTCTTCCATGCGACAGTTGCAAAACTGTATCTCTTCTGGAGAGTAGGGTTTTCACAATACTGTTGCACAGCACAGAGATAACCAAAGATTACCACATCATAAAATTGTTCTTCAGGCAGTTTATTTTCACGCAGAAAGGCACCAACCAAATCGTGATTGGCTTCAGCGAGTCTTCGCTGTTCGTCTGTCATAGGTTTCATCATTCTATTTCGTTCCTCCTTATAGAAAAATAGGGATACCGCAGATTGCTCTACGGTATCCCTTTGAATATTACAGCCTTAATAGAAAGGCAAATGGCTTATAACGGCAAATCGTCATCGTCGCCGTTGATTACGGTCGGAGTAGGCACTACCTCATACCCGCCTCCGTTTTCAGAGGTCTGATAACGGGGCTGAGCATCGGGAATGCCATCCGCTTCACTGCGATTCTCCGCCTCCAACGCTCTCTGCTGACGCATTTCGTTGATTTGGGTGCGGAAAATAGTTGCATACTCCTTAATCTGTGCGAGCTGTTCGCCGGAGAAGTCGCCGACCTTCTGGAAAGTCGCAACGCTGTAAACGTTACTGCCGTTATCCATCTTCTTGAGCCCGATTTTAACAACCGATGCCCAAGTAGGACGCTTGCGGGTAACGAACGCAGAGTTAACGAAATCGTTAAAAGGTCTGATGCTTGTAGGCGGCAAAGAGAGCTGGATAGGCATTGCCTCGCCGCTGCGGAGAATATACAGGGTACGCATATTCTTGCAGGCTTTACCCTTACCGCCGCCGAGATCGGTTCCGTACTGATTCATTTCACAGACAGCACAAGCACCGCCAGGCAAACCAAAGCCGGTCTTACCATCCATAGAAGAACACATAGGCGGAACGTTATCATCGTATTCACCACCGGCAGGCCAATAAGCATTGGTAGCGTGGTTATAGATGATTACGCCGGTAATATACTTCTCGTATTTAGGATCGTCGGGATTTTCGCTCGGATCCTCGAACTGAAGCTGACCGCCGCTGGGAATTTTGATTTTCTGGAAGCTAAGCTGCAATCCGTCGAAATCATCGCCCAGGTCTTCGTTGGTAAAGCCGTTGTTTACAGCCGCAGGGAGTACGAAAGTGGAAAGTTCCATCAAAGCAGTTTCATTAGTATAAGACATAAGTAGTCCTCCTGTTAATTCATTAAGATTTTGTGATGGCTTACGCTGCCATCAAGTTCATTCGGTTCCATTGTTTTGCCGGCATCGAAAGAATGTTATATCCGATGCCTTCAAGTGCAGTTGCTCGGTCATAACTTTCTACGTCTTGGCTGAATCGTGTTACAGCGTTGGAAAGACCGTAGAGAGTCAGGTCGTTGCCCTCGATCAAATGTTGCAGCACGCCGGCTTGTTCACGCTCCGTAATGCCGAAATCTCTGCTTGCGAGCTGTACGAGTCCCGGTACGTCTGCTGTATTCATCGGGGCAGCCTTTGCTTCACGCATCAAATCAACCACCATACTGAATTTCGCTTCATCCACAGCCGCCGAAACCGTATCACGCACCTTTAATAAAAAGGCTTTATCGTCGGCTTCGAGCGTTTCAGCGGAATAGAGCAAAAAATTCTCGTCAGCAGAGTTTGTTCTGCCAACGTGGTTTTTCTTGGTTGCCGCATCATTAACTACCATACCGTTTTTACAGACCAATCGGTAGACAAGGGGCTGAATGGTAACGGAGCCAAGTCCAACCTCACTATTGCTGATAATAAGGCCGGCTTGAACGATATCTCCGGGTGTTACCTCAGCCTGCAGTCTTGGATTGACTGCCTTGATATACATTCGATCTTCGGTAATCTGGCAGCTTTCAAAGCGTACATCAGGCATTTGCCCGATAACAGGAAGTACCGCTTCTGCGATTTGGTAATGATCCAAACGCTTGTAACGGTTACTCAAAAATGCACGGGCTCTGCCATCCAGCACACGAAGCATACGCTGTGTTTCGGAGCGCATAAACCAACTGTTGACATTGACACTCAACAGTTCGGGATTTTCCTCCTGCATCTTAGCGTAATACTTGGTAGGGATGGAAAGATGCGTGGCGATTTGACGGTGGGCGTTCGGACCGACATCAAGGGGTTCGATGCGGTCATTGCCATCTTCGTCCAATATGCGAAGCAACATATCGGAGCCACAGGTTTCCATACGCAGATTCGGCGTGCTGACGATGTAATCTTCCTTACGGTCTTTCTGACGCATAATTTCTGCGGCTAACTCATTGATTGTTAGTCCGGTTTTCATTATGTTATTTCACTCCTTTCCTTCAATTTTTATCACCATGACAGGACAAGACCGCTATCGGTGATTTCTCCCGACATACCGTTCCTTGCAAAGACGTTTACGAGTCTCGGCCAATATTCCTTTGAGGGAAGATTGGTAAAGGCAGGTCGCTTCAACGCCTTGTCGCCCTGTGTGATAACGATACTTCCGTCTGCCTCGATAGTCAGACTGTTGTGCCCACGGGAATTGAGATCGGCAATAAGGTTCTGTAAAACAGACCTTCCTTGCTTCTCAAACCATACCTGCGGGTCAATCTCTCTTGGTGCGGTTTTGGGTTTCTCCTCGGTCGCTTTTTCCTCGGCGCCGTTTTGTTCAACACCGAAAGGAACGATTTTAAGGAGCTGACACCCGATCTTCGCATTCTGATCAAGCGAGATTTCGGCAAAATTGTAGTCCGGTACACCGCTTAATTTAATGCGTCCCGTACCGCCCTTGGTAACGAGCCTTTCAGGGTTATCAACGCACCAATCCCAAGTTGCTTCGGGATATGCCGACTGCAAATAAGCGGAAATACGGTGGTTGACATGTCGGAGAAGAACAATGGACGTCGGTTCAGATATGTCGATATCCATAAATGTTCTTTGTCGGCTTGTCTGTGCCTCATAATGCTTTTGAAGTTTCTTAGCTTCTTTGCTGTGCACCACATCCCTGATATAAGGGATAAGGAAACGGACAGAAGCCCACACCGCAAAGATAGAGAACGATACCACCAGCATCCAAAATTGCCAAGAGCCGCGCAAGAAGGCGGTAATGGCGAGTACTGCGACGATCAATGAAGATACGCCGGACCATAGATTCTTTTTGTGTTTCATTCGATTCATCCTTTCCAAATTTTCTGCAGAAAATAAAAAAAGAGGAACCGCCTGTGCTTCTTTCGTAAACACAAACGGTTCCTCTTGGCGCCGGGATTATTCCGGCAAAGTGTCTTTGTCTCCGTTAATGGTCGCCGGTTTTGGCGTCACATCTGCGGTAGACCTTTTGTTGTGCAGGGAGTTGTTAGTCCTGCTATTTCCGAACGGAATAAAACCCCAGTCATTAAGTGATACTTTCAAACGCTTATCAACGGTAAAGCCATCTTGCTTGGTATAGGTTTCAAGCTCAATAGCTCCGGCAATAAAAATGAGGCTGCCTTTTTTAACGCCTGCTTTTATCAGCCGTTCAGCATCCTCACCCCACGCCCATACCTGATAGTATTGCGTTCTCGCACGATCCTTGCTTCCGATATTTTCTGCAAAGCTAAACCGTACATATAAATTCTCATTTTGACCGTGTTTCAGTTCCAATTCGTTTGTTATCCGACCGATAACATAAACCTGTGCCATTCTTCTCCTTTCTGCCTGTCGGCTGAAATATCTATATAAAAAAGTGCCGACACACAGTTTATGGGCCCAAAAGGGCATAACTGTACTATCGGCACTAACTTACAAAAATAACAACGTGTGCAATGTGGACGAACCACCAAACCCTTGCGGGCGACGCACAAAAATCAATTACAATGGTATTATACCACTACATATTGTGTTTGTCAAGTCCGTAATGTTCTATATATAGATATTTCGGGTTAAAGTGTTTATTTTCGTTTGCTGTTGAGGTATTCTACGAGTTCGTGAACGGTAGTTACAGGGTTGCTGTCGCAGCTCAAAATAATAATATTATCTTTGTAGAGCTGTTCTAAGCGTTCCTTTGCACGCTGAATAGCTTCGGGCTGATGGGCAAGAAGCTCAGCAAAGTAATCTACGTTCTTATCGTAATCCTTCAGATATCCTTTTGTTTTAAGAATATCAATTACCGCATTTGAATCCTTGAGATACCCATTGTGTTTTGCAAAGTGGAGTAAGTACCAGTATTCAAAGGACGGATTTGAGTAGGCAATTTTGTATCCCTTTTGATCGGCATACTGAACCGCCCTGGCAAGTTCTTCATTGGTATTGGCATCTCTGTCGAACACACACCAAATTTCATCACCGTCTTTCGGTGAATACTCTGCCTGTGAGAGAAGAGCCTTTGCATGTTTAACAAGATGTTCTGCTGCCGTATGTTTTGTACGCATCGGGACAATATCCACCAAGCAATTACGGGCACGGAAGTTTCTGAAATATAAAGTTTCGGTTTCCTTGCCCTCACAAATGATGTAGATAATCGGTCTGCGTAGGCGCTTATCAGGGCGATTGGGATTATATTCCTTCTTTAACTTTGCCATTGTGCGTCACCTCCGATAAACGGAATTGCACCGAAGCGGCCCTGCAAATATCCCTTGCGAACATTTTCACCCTTTCTCGGCGAGAAAGAAGCAAGAGAGTAAAGTTCGGTAGCGCAGGTCTTTTCGTTCTTATCGGCAAACCAAATTTGATCTCTGCGCAGGAAGTTAAGATCCAGCAGCATAGCATCGTGAGTAGTGAACAGGATCTGTGCACCATTGGTGTTTACACTGTTATCTTGAACCATTTCGATCAGTCTCTTTGTTAAAAGCGGATGTAGGCTGTCTTCGATTTCGTCAACGACTAACAGAGCACCGTTTTCCAATGCTTGTAACCAACCGCCGATACGTGCAAAAAAGCGTTGTGTACCGGAGGATTCCTGATCCATAAGGAGTTGAAAATGTTCTACCGAACCATCTTCACCGATAATGCGGTGCGTGGTAGTAATAACGGGGGACTTTCCGGAAATGTTCTTTACCGTAACATCGGTAATACCAAGGTCGGCAAGAAGCAGTTCCTTTAAGATACGCGCCTTCTTTTCATCGCCGCTGATAATCTGCGCAACGGTTTCCGATGTTGCAGGTTCCTCTTCCATAAGGAAAGTCAGCTTTTCCAAAAACCACTTATATGCGTTCTCGGTTTGCGGTAGGTTCCAATCGTTAGAGGATACCAAATAAAGCTTGTTATCGGGAGTGCGGTTACTCAAAGTCAACTGCTCATTCACATTCTCGCGGAACTCATACTTACCGTTCTCACGGGAGAAGATAAGTGCCTCACGACCGTTAGGCCAATAATAAAGATATTCGGTGTAAATCTTCTTATCGTCAAACGAATATCCGTAGGCATAACGGACTCCCTGATAAATAAATACGATTTCAAAGGTAGTGGGCGTGGTTGTATCACCAAATGGCTCCCAGGGTAACTTTTGTCCCTTAGATACCTTAGACGCTTCGCCAATTACCATTTCCTTCATCGTCATAAGCGCATGAAGAACATTACTCTTACCTGCGGCATTAGCACCGTAGAGAGCAATCGCCGGAAGAAGCGTCTTCTTTTCATCAGGGTGCAAAAGATTTGCTTCCAACGACTTATCCTTTGATGCGGCAAAACTAATCACCGCATTATTCTTAATAGAACGGTGATTTTCGATAGTAAATTGTATAAGCATAAACGGATACCTCCCTTGATATGCATAGTATTCTCGTTGTTTGCTTATATTATAGCAATTAAAATCGTTCATGTCAATATTTAACCTCTATTTTTGCAGAAATTTTGCAAAATATTAAAATAAAATCTTTGACAAACTGTTTTCCAATATTCTTTCTACACTTCGAAGTATGTGCAGCAAGAACGTTATTCAGCGGTTACGGTTTCGTTTTCTTGTTCTGTATATTCGCCAAGTTCCTCGTAACCTAAAAAGCAATCCGAGGAAAGAGCTGAATCCAGATACTCACTGCCGAGAGAAATATGTTGTGTTTCCTTAAAGTAAAACCGATACCGATAGCCGATCTTGACCTTGGACTGTTTATTCAACAGAAGAGAGGACTCTACGCCGTTATCGTCCATAATCTTAATCTTGTGGTACTTCCGCAAAGGCTTCGGTGTAATTGAAACACAAGTGCCCTCGACAATCTCATAATCCTTACCGGCAATAACACGGTAATAATCAACCGCCTTGCCGATAGAAAACGCGCAAATGATAAGACTTAAAAACAACATCATTTTGTCTTTAAGGAATATAAAAATTGCAAGTCCTATCAATAGACACACAATTCCGATAATTACCGTTAAGTATAGTTTCCGTCTTAACGGTGTGGGCGCATCACGAAGTTTACTCATAATCACATCCTCCCGAAAATGATTTGTCTGCGCAGGTACAGATTAGCGACCGAGGTAAGTACAGGACGGAATGAAGACATAGACCGAGCGTATTCCGCAATGTTGTCGATGGTGGTTACATCATCGTGATACAGCGTCTCCATCATTTGATCCTCATTCTTAAATTCCAATACGTTTCTCTCAATGCACTTCATAATCTCGGCAGTAGTAAGCCGAGTCTGCATTGCCAAACGATAGGTTTTCTTTTCCACGTCGGTTCGCTTATCCTTGTGGAAAATCTTCTTGGTTACGCTGAAAGGAACGCCGCCGAATACGGTTAGACGAATAAATGAAAAGATTCTCAAAATAAGGTTGTCCGAAATCGGAATTACCTGCAGATCGGAAACCAAATCGTATAAAGCCTCTTCAGCAGTATTGCCGGTGCCTTCCGCAATAAGACCGCGCTGGATCAAACGGAACATACACTGGTCGAAACTCCTTGAAGGCTCAATACCGTATTCTTTCTTTTTGTTGTCGTAAAACTTTTCCGCTTCCTCGACTGTAAGAATTCTCCAGTTGAGAACGCCCCAAAGCACCATTTCCTGCACATCTAAAATGTGCTCCTTGCCATTCAGCATTACCAAGGGATAACGTCGGCCGTTGAGAGTGCCGCGGATATCAGAGTGACCCACAGCAGTATAAAGTTTGTTACACATAAAAACACCTCTTTCTTTTATTATTCTTTTACTCTTTAAGTTAGCTTATTTTCAACAACCAAATTATCCCTCCATATAATAAACATACGATTTTTCTCTAATTTCCTCACTGCTTTTGAAATCCATGCTCCGACAAGGTTGGGTTTTACTCCGTAAATGTCTGCAATTTCAGCACCAGAGTATCCCTTGACCTTCCACTCCAACGCTTCAATTCCTCTCCGAACTACACCTGTATATTGGTTTTTTAGTGAGTCCAGAAAGTTCATCGTGTCAATGAGTGAAACGAGATCTTCCGTTTGATCGGGAACAGAAAATATTTCAATCGTCAACTGTCCCTCGTCGGCATCTGCAAAAATAGGAACAGGGACAAAATTCTTTTGCTTATCGCAATGCCGTTTACAATAGGTCCGCAGTCCGTTTGTCACAACAGTCTGTGCAAAAGTTGAAAACTGCACGTCTTCTCTTGGCACATATTTTACTGCTGCCCTGCAAAGATGGATACAGCCCTCCTGAAATATATCGTCATACTCAAAACCGTAAATTGTATTGTTCACCTTTATGGACGAACGAATTGCTTTATGTACGACGTCAATATTATCCGCTACTAACTGTCGCTGAACTTCATTCAAAGGAGCCTTCATCTTCATAACCATCCTCCTTTCAAGCTGCAGGTAAATGGATATTGTTATACGCCTGATTGCAAACAGCAATTAAACGATCGCACATATATTCACTGAATTTTGCAATATGGGCTTGAGCATCGCTGAGTCCAAGTTTACCTTGCATCCACTTGTATGCTTGCTTTTTCGACATAAGCCCCGACTTCCACATCCAGTCAAAGGCTTTGTGAGCCTGGATGCGTTTGTTGCGAAGATCTCCGTTAGCAAGAGTACCCATCGGTTGCTTGGTTCGTATATGTGCAGCTACGTAGGAATCGCAGGCAGGATACCTGTCGCAGACATAGAGCATATTTTCTGTTTTAGCCGCATCGCCGTAAACGTAACTTGCGGGATGCAGTGTTGCTTTTGCCCGGCAGTACGGGCAATAAACTGTAGTTTTTTTCACAAAACCACCTCCAATACTTGATTTTTACGGACTTAATACGCATTAGGACTTGCGTTCGTCCATTTTGGGTATGAGCTGTAATATACAGCAGGATTTTGGATTGCTTACGTTCCATACCAACCATCGGTTGAACAGATTCTCGAAAGCGGTTTTGGTGATTATCCCGGCACATTCGGTTTTATCTACCTTATCTCCGGTAGCTTTTTCAAAGTACATGACCGACATAATCACGGGTGCGCCTTCGGTGTCGGTTGTCAGCAGATAGCCGTTACAATTGCCGCTACCGTAGGGACAGGTAGGACAGTCTATATAAAAGGCGTTTCGCCACGAGCCTCTGGTCAGACTGAGGAACAGATAAAGCGGTTGTTGATGATACATTTGCTTCCTCACTTTCTATTATCCGATTTTTCTCTGAAGATCCCCTATAACAGCAAAGGCGGCAGACACCGTTATGATGCCTGCCGCCAACAAATTAGTTTACTTTATGCTTCTTTTTCCCAAGAATCAATGTAAGAATGAGAAGACCGAGAGAAGCGATTGCCAAGCCAAGCCACAATCCGATATTGGAATTATCGCCGGTCTGCGGAGAGTCGGGATATTCAGGTTCCGGTGTTGGAATCGGCTCATTGGTGAAACCTACGTCGATTTCATTTTCCACGGTAATTACATCACCGTCTACCGAGATCTGGAAGTAGAAATAGCGGTCATCCTTTGTAAAACCGTCCGGAGACTTGGATTCAAACAGGAAATATCCGTTATAACCCAGACCGTCCAGTTCATAGATGCCGGTTTCTGTTTCAACCAAGGTGCCGTAAAGAGTATCAACGTCTACATCAAACACACCATTTTTGTTGGTATCCAGATACAGTTCAAAGATTGCACCCGACAGTTTCTCGTCATGGTCTTTGCTGTTGATCTTGTGGACTTGTACCTTACCGCTGATACGCTTGTTAGTAACAGAAAGGCTTACTACCTGACCGTCTTCCGTAATCCTGACTTCGATAACATCTTCGCACATAACGAAAGCTTCCGGACAAGACAGTTCTTTAATCAGATATTTTCCGTAGCGAAGATCTGCAAAACTGAACAAACCTTCTGCGGTGGATTCGGAGAGGGCCAACGCATTTTCTTTGGTAAATTCAGTTGTGTCAGGAGCGAACAGACCGAAGATAACACCTTCGATTGGATTCTTCTTATCGTCAGTCTTTACACCTTCAACGCTGCCAAAGATAATTTCATTGACTACTTCAATCTCAATGAGTTGGTCCTGCTCGGAAATGGATACCTCGATAATATCATCGGAAAGCACCAAATGCTCAGGGCAAGACAGCTCCTTGATGATCCAGTTTCCATATGGGATGTTATCAAAGGTGAATACGCCATCCTCACCGGAGGTTGCGGTTGCTAATGCATTATCAGCGACAAACTCGGTTTCATCCGCACGGAACAAACCGAAAACAGCGCCGGCAACAAGATTGTTTTCTTCATCTACTTTGAGACCCTTGATATCGCCGCGGATAATTACGTTATCAATGATTTCACCATTGTTGACAACGATCTGAACGGTTGCCACAGTGGAATCCTCATAGATAAATTCTACCGGGAAAGCTGTATCCGAGAGCAGATAGTGAGAGTCTGTTGCGTACTCCTTAACATAGAGCTTCGCTCCTGCAGGAAGATCCGCAGTAAATACAGCAGTGCCGTTTGCATCAATGCCTACGATTTCAAGAAGACCATCTTTCGGAATTTCAGTTCCGTCAGAAGCCTTCATAGTTTCGGCAGCATAAAGACCAAATTTGATGTTCTCGTATTCACTGCCAAGGCCGATACCATAGTGGTCGTCAGTTTCTAACTTTTTGAGCAGACTGATCACGACCTTTTGGCGTTCGTTCACAGCAGATGCCGCAGTAGTAGTGATCTTTACTTCCTGTCCTGCGTAAACAAGTCCCACTTGGATAGGTTCTTCCAAAAGCACCATACCATAAGGCGCCTTTTCCTCACGAAGTTCAAACTTGCCCAGGAATAACGGTTCGGTAGTAGCAGTACCCTCGGCAGAGGTTGTGATAGTTGCTACTTTTTCACCGGCAGCATAACGGAGCGTTCCGTCAAGAGTATAAATGTCTTCTGCGGCATATACGCCAAAGACAGCACCCTCAAGACCTTTCACCTCATACACAGGGGTGTAGATTCCGTCCTTTTCAGTAACAGTAGAGAAATCTTCACCCTTCTTGTCAATGGTGATAGTGCCCATCTGGGGTTCGTTTTTCTTATCCACCTTGATAACGGTAAGACCGTCTTCATCGTTGGAGTTTTTTTCGGTTACGTCAAAGAAGATTGGAGTGGAATCAAGCACGTATCCATACGGTGCGAATACCTCTACTAAAGAATATCCCTTACCGTAAGGCAGCTTCTCAGGAGTCAGCAAAGTGCCGTCCTCCGTGGTATAGAAGGTGTCGATGGTAGTGAGTTCCGGATAGGTGTAACTCATAGAAATAAGGTTGCCGTCCGGATCATAAAGCTGGAAGGCAGCACCGGCGTAAGGAATAACCTTTCCTGTAGTGCTGTCGGTTTTAACCACACGGATAAATGCTTCAAAATTACGGTTGTTGATAAGGAAGCGGTAGGTCATTTCGTGTTCGGAGATGGTTACGTCAAAGTCGTCCATCAACTCACGACCTTCCCAGCCACTTACTTGATGTACGGTATAAACACCGTAAGGGAGCATTTGCGTCTGACCGAAGCCGTGTTCGTCGCAGATGATAATATCGCGCTCAGTTTCCTTTGCGTTTTCATAACTGCCTGCGGCTTTCAAGAAGATCTCAAACTTTGCTCCAACTTCGGGAGTTTCGATTTGAGTGCTGCCGTCGTCAGTGTGTTTGATGATAGCAATATTACCCTTGATGATTTCTTCGTACACATCAGGATAGACAGTGTTCAGCTCAATGGAATAGTAATCCGGAGCAACATCCATATAGTACACAGTCGGGTCAAGCATATAACCCTCGGACGGTGAGATCTCACGGATGGTCCAGTCATAATCGCAAGGATAATATTTAGTGAGGAAATATCCGTTTTCATCTGTGGTGTAGGTGTCGATCAAAACCTCACCCTTGAATACACCGTAAACGGCGCCGGCAAGAGTGGCATCACCCTGGCTATCACCGTAAGGAGAGCCAAGTTCTTCCACGGTTTCTGCGGAAGTGAGTGAAAGAGCCATTGGCATCATTTCTACGGGTACTGCACCGCCGCCGGACTCGCCGGCAAGCTCTGCATCCAGTTTATAAACATCTGCACGCCACTTTTTAAGGATATTCTCAAATTCGACCTCCGTGAGTTCATCCCAAGCAATATCAGCGGTCTGACGATCCGGGATTACATAACGGATAGGTGTATTTACCTCTTCGATGGTATAGCCGGTACCGATAAGAATATCTTCAAAATGAGCAATTCCATTAGAGTCGGTTCGGGCATATTCATCAACCTTAATTCCGCTAAGGGATGTACCTGTAAGGCGGAAACGCAAGCCTTCAACAAAGCCATCTTCCGAAGTTTTCTTTACAGTAAGATCGCCGCGTTTGAGCGCATTGTAAAAGTATTTCTCGGTTACCGTATTCCATTCGATAGCAGTACGCTGGCTTTCAGGTACGATGTATCGCTCGGCTGTATCCACTTCCTCAAGAGTATAGGACTCATGACCGGAGATAAGAACGTCATTAAAGGTTGCTACACCGTTTTTGTCGGTTACGGCATATTCATCAACTCTAAGACCGCTAAGAGAAGTACCGTAAAGGTGGAACTTCATACCTTCTACCAAGCCATCCTCGGAATCCTTAACTACCTGCAGATCGCCACGCTTCAACACGTTGTTAAAGGTAACGGTAGCCACTTGATTACTCACTACCACAACGTTGCGTGTTTCCTGCGGCTCATACTTATCCGCCATGGTTTCCTTGACCTGATAAGTACCGGGCTTTAAGTCGTCAATCTGGACTGTGCCGTTCACATCGGTGGTAACTGTCTTATTAACGCCGTTGCCGGAGAGCGTAAAAGTAACACCTTCCACAACGCCGTCCTCAGAGGTTTTAACAATCTTTGCAGATCCGGAGTCAGCTTCATTAACGGCATTGATGGTTACAAGTCCGTCGTTGTTAGCATCCACCGTAACCGTCCATTCCGTTTTTCCGTATGCGTGATAATTAGTCGGAAATACCGTCTCTTTTACGGTATAGGTGCCGTAAGGAACGGGATTCTCGGTCTTGGCATAACCACTGCTGTTAGTAGGACCGATTTTATAGGATTTTCCTGTTTCAGAATTGGTTGCTACAAAGACTGCGCCAGCAAGGTTCTTGCCGTCGGTATCTTTCTTATATACCTCGATATCGCCGTCAGACTCAAAGATTTCCTGCGGCAGATGGAAATAGGCGTTAGGATAAGAGGACTTATCACCGGCCTGTCCCATCCAGTCCACACGGGAAATCTCAGGACCTCTATCATTACCAACGTGGATGATATAATCCACGCCTTTGTAGGTACCGGAGTACACAGCGATGTGAGTGTGGGAGTTTTCGGAAGTACCGAAGATAATCAAGTCGCCCGGAGTTAGCTTGCTTCTGTTTACATTGGAAGAGCTGGTGCCGATTTTTTCAATCTTGCCTTCGTTGGCGAGTTTATTCAAAGCAGTTTGCCAAGTAACAACCGCCTGAGAGTTCATTCCCGTTGCGTGAATAGCGTCACTGATAAATTGGGTGTCAGATCCCTCAATGTTAGGCAGGTAGTTCATAATGTAATAGCTTACAAAGGAAGCGCAGCATAAACCATATTGCTCAAATCTGGCAATGTTTGGCGCCTTGCCGGTAGGGGTGCTGCTGTCTGCTACGGTTTCCTGTCCAGAGGGGCTGGTGCCGTAGGAAATATTCGACAGAACGGATGCAGGTGTTCTCGATCCGTAACTGCCCGATTGATATAGGGTTCCGTCATTTTTTTGCTGTTGGACGTTATAACCGGTGTACTCCAATGCGCGGAGAATGGAATGGTCCACCATATTAGCCGGGAGGTCCGAAGCAGGAGCAGCGAACGCCGACATAGGCATAATGGAAATTACCATTACCACTGCTAAAAGCATCGTCAAAAGACGAGTAGAAAATTTGCCTTTCTTCATTATGGTTTCATCCTTTCAAAATTGAAATTAAAAAGGAACGCCGAAAATATGGGCGTTCCTTTCAGAGTTAAATATTCAGTTGTTATCCGCCGTAATTCTTAGTGCTTACGCAGATGCAGCAGTACCACATACAAGTCGCTTCATCATATACGCAACCAACAGCCATATACGAATACTCACTGGATCCAAGGTATTTCCAATGGCTTGCGCTGTTCTTAAAACCGGTTGCGATTCGCTGGGCAATTTCATCAGCAGTTCCGCCCCAGTTTCCTTTGGCAATAGCTTCGCGGTTATATCCTTGATAGTAACTGTCGCTTTCGGACATACCGTACAAGGTCATATCCACGAGCTCGCCATACTGCAGAGCGTTACAAGCGTCGATTCCATCTGTATGTGCAAAGTTTGAAACAAGCTCGTTTGCACGGTACAAGGCAACGCCACCAAGCCCTGGCAATACGGTAGCAGAACTGCCACGGTACTGATTGATATACACAGCCACCTTTGCGGCAACCTCACTGCCACTCGGTCTCGCCACAGGGGGAGGCACGGTTTCAGGTGGCTCCGGTGTCGATTCTGTGCTTTCGGTAATCGGCGGGTTTGTTGTTTCAGTGGTTGTTTCGGGTTTGGGTTTGGTAGTTGAGGGCGGTTTTGTTTCGGTAATAACAGGCTTACTCTCGGCAGAGTCAGAAGCAATATCCGTTTTTTCGTATGAAGTGTTTGACTCGGTTTTCTTCGGTTCCTCTGTAGAGCTTGTCTGTTCAGTGCCGGTAACTACCTCTTGTGTCTCCGTTACAATAACAATCGGCGGTGCGGTTGTATCAGTATCAGACACAGTATTATCTGTTTGTTGACACCCCGCCAGCACTAAAAACAGAGCGATAATCAAGACGAAAAGAGTTTTGCGCATCTATTATTCCTCCTTTGTACGGAATTTTCCGTCTCGATTATCTTTTACTACACAGATTAGTATTTCTTCAACCACATTGCTTAGATATGCTGTCTTATGATGCGGGTAATAATACCAACGGCCACACCTTGTTCTTCATCAATGTGCGTAACGGCAAAAGACACATCATCCTTTTTGCCGGGCATTCGTCTGTCGAGGCAGGTATGCGCAATAGCGTTTACGCCGTTGGTCAGGCGGATAAAAACCACGCCTTTATGCACGTCGGTGATCTTGCCTGCGTATTTGCCTTGGATACGGCACTTTTGCAGATTCTCTCGGCTGGAATTGTCCGTTACGCTTTTTACGTCGGCTTTGATGGTTATATGCTCAATATCCTCACGGTTGTTTACCTGCAGGATACGGACGAGAACTTCATCACCCACCGAGAAGCGTTCGTGTGCATCGCCGAGCCAATCCCACGAAAGATCACGGGCATAGATGGTGCATTCCACACCAAATGCTTCGATACGGATGGTCTTTTCAGCTACCGCAACAACACGGGCTTGCACAATGCGCCCCTCGTTGATACGGTGTGTACCTTCATCAGTAAGCTCCACGTAGAAAGTATTACGTTTCTTGAGCATCGCTTGGGCACGGCTGGCAACTACACTTCTTGTTTTGGAATCGATACCGCGAACGATAAAGTCGATCTGGCATCCCATCATCTTATTAAAGAGTTTTTGATATTGGGCAATCATTTCATCATAAGCAGGACCTGACAGTTGTGTAGGCATACCGACTGTCATTTCTTTCATCGGAATAAGAACACGATAGCCCTTATATTCCACAATGGCGATTGTCTTGCCTGCGTCGTTCTGCTCTAAGCCACCGAGATATCCGGTAAGAATACGGTTTGTGCGGTAGGAGTTACGGATTTCGTGCCAGGCAAGATCGGCGAAGTCATCACCGGTCATTACGTCGCGGTGGGCTTCAATGGTTAGAATAGGAGCCTCCTTTGGTTTATCCGTCCTTGCCGCAAGATAGGTTTCTTCCGGCGACGGAATTTCCTCGGTGGAATCCGCTGCATCTTTGGGTAGTTCTTCACCGTCCACAGCATCCGCTTTCTTCTTGCGTGTGCGTTTGGGTTTAGGGGGTGCTTCGGTAACAGGGTCTTGGCTGACAGGTTCATCGGATAAGTCATCGGTTTCAGCCACCTCCGATACGGCTGCGTCGGCAGTTTCCTCAGCGGTCATACCTACAACAGCCTCAAGGTCTTCTTTTTTCTTAGACATATACTTTCCTCCTTTTAAGATTTAGACATAATGCTGTCCTTGTCGGTCGGCACCACAGTAGGCGTCGATGCCTTTTTCTTTCTGCCCGGTTTCTTTTTGGGCAAGGGCGTTTCTTCCACCTCCTTCGGTTTTAACTTTTGCCATTCGGGTACGTATGCAGATGCTTTACAGGAAGTGAGTTTTTTGGAATCAGGGTGTTTGGTATAGTCGCATTTATCTACCTGCAAGATCTTACGGCCGCGAACGATAATCAGTGCTTTATCGATAGGCAGACGAAGCACTTCATCGGGGGTAAGCAACTTTCGTTTACCAACACCGCTTGTTTCTCGGTATTGGGGCGTATAATTGGATACACGCCAGGTGTTGAGCATCTTGGCTTTGCTTTCCACGTGGACGGACACCTCTCCCGAACGGTCGCTGATGTATTTCGAGGTCAGTTCATCCACACATCCAAGAAATAGCGATATATCAGCGTTACCAAGTATTTCTTGCCATTGGTTTTGCGGATAGCGATTTTGCAGTCCGGCAAGGTTTTGGAAAACGCAACTCATACTGATGTTACGGGAACGGATAACGCTGATCTTGCGGCTAAGGTCTGGAATAACACCGCAAGCGGTCAATTCTTCACCAAGCACATGAACGGGAACAGGGAGTTTGCCTCCGTCGCAGTTTTTATCTGCATAACGTACCAATTTGATAAAAACAAAGGACAGAAACAACGACGATAGAAAGTCGAAGGTACTGTCCTGATCGCTGGTGATACAGAAATATGCACAAGGCTTTTGCCCGGGCAGTTCCATATCTATTTCATCGAAGGCTGTCATATTGCAGATGGCTTTGTTTTGGAATACCTGCAGACGGGAGCCAAGACCGATAATTACACCGCTTCGCACCGTATCGGATGCCTGTTGGAAGATAGCAAAGGGAGCTTTTGCGGGATGTGATGATGGCAGCATATTGAATAGGCTGTTGAGTTCCTTTTCATCACAATGGGTAAGCAATTTATACACCTGCCCAATATTCTTCCTTTCGGGTGGATAACCTTGCTCAACGTAAAGTACGAGTGCCTTTAACAAGTTCATTTCCGCGCTGTCCCAGAAATGGTCGCCTCGTTCTGAACCTGTGTTTTTGATGATTACATCACAAAACCGTTGAGCCATCAGCTCGTCGCCCTCAATTTCTGCAAGACAGTTCCACGAATCCGAGTTTTCGGGGGATACAAGATTGAACACCTTTACAATGTGCGTATTGCGTAGGTATTCGCTTGTTTTCTCATACAACTCAGATTTGGGATCGCAGATAATCAGTGATTCCCGCTGTCCTTCCGGTCCGTGTGCTGCCTGCAAGATGCGATTCATACAGTATGCTCTTGTCTTCATAGAGCCGCTGGCACCGTAAACAGCAACATTGCGGTTCAACATACTTTCGTTTGGCATACACACAAACTTACCGTCCAGCATCCCGAAAATCGTGCCGCTTTTATTCTTTAAGTTCGAGGTAATATCGAAGATTTCTTCGGCTTCCTTTTCACTCATAAAGCCGGCAGTACCGTAAGTGCCTTTTCGGGAATATACGAAATTTCGGTCTCTGTCGCGTTCGCCCGTTTCACCCCAGCCCATACGCATAATCATTATGATAAGAAGGGCAAGTGCGGCTACGCAGATAAGAATACCGAATATGCCATACGGCATTGAGAAGATTGCCTCAAAGCAGGAGCCAATCGCAAAGGACGGTGTTTGCGGTGATGTGCCGTCTCCCGGTGTTCCACCTGCGGACTGCCACTGGTTGTAATTTCGCATAAACTGTGCGATATACCCGCCGCCGTAGAGCAGTCCGAATAACAGCGGCGGTAATACAAGCAAGATGCTGAATAATCTTTTTCTCTTACTCAAAGAAACTCCTTTCCCATTTCTCAAAATCTATCGTCTGAAACTGTACTTGCGTTCCGCAGTATCTACTAAGGACTTCCTTTTGAAAGTCGAAACAGATAAGCGTTCCGCTTTTCTTTTGCAGTCGCAAGGCGGTATCAAACCGTTTGATCCTCGGCAGGTCACAAAGATAACCGAACAGGACGGGATTTCCGTCTTTATCAAAAGCATCGTTTTCTAACGTGGAGCCTTCATCTCCGTCATAGAGATCGGTCATTAAAACTGTTTCCAGCCTTTCTCTTTGCGCTTCGCTGCAAAGGAGCATAAGTAAGCGTTCGCCCTTGCGGTCGTTCGTAAGATAATAGAAATGCTCATAATTTCCGTCTAAAATGAAATATTGTTTTCCGCCTTCGCCTGCAAGCAGGTCGTAGGCAAGTTCCATACTGTTTCCGAAAAGCAGTCCTTGCACCGCATCGGGCGGGTACTGATTAGGTAGTCTCTCACGGCAGATTACCGTTTTCATAAGTGCTTTTGTCCGCATTTCCGATTTGTACTCCCAACGCATAAGGGAGCCGCCAAGGTTATATACGACAAAGATTTCCGTGGGAGTTAAAAGAACCCCAACAGAACGGGCACCACGAATCTTGACAAAGACGGTGCCGATTTCTTTAATCTCCCGTGAATTGTAAAAGGCTGGCGCCTTAATTACCATTCGATTGCTTTCTTCCCATTGGGGAGAGAATAGGTCGGGCTTTTCATCACGGTTAATAAGCACGTCGGCGTTTATCATTGTCAGGGTTGCTTCTGCAATACGGTGAAGACGAAGACGGCGTGTGATTTCGCTTTTAATGCGGTTGGTTTCGGCTGTACCGGTTAAGGCAAAGGAAAACCGATATGGGTTGTCAGCCAATAGGCTGTCTTTTGCCTTAGCGGTCAGTCTGTACGCCCGTAGCCCATCACGATAAAAGGTTCGTAACAGTTTTTTCGATTTAAGGGCTTTTACCACATTGAGCTTATAACTTTCGCCGCCATACAGTCGGGTCAGTTGGTCAGTGGGTAGTTCGCCGGATATGGCAACGAGTTCGAGTAGTTCATAAGCCACCGTTTGCTTATCCGGCAAGGGTGTTAAAGAGCGCACGGCGCACCACCTCCAAAGTGGTGAAAATGTACCGAGGTTGCAAGTAACCTCGGTAAAAATCGACGGGTTGCAAAAGCCAAAAACCGTTGATAATCATTGGATTTTCGGCTCGTTTTTCTACGTGCCGAAATTTAAGGCAAAAAAACCTCAAAAATCGGATATGCTTTTAAGGCACTTTTCACGCTCTTCCAGCCACCGTGAAAATCGGTTTTTATCCATTACGGAAATGCGGGTGCAATCCGTCTCACCGATCTCGGTTGTGTTGTAGGCATCCACCAATAAACCCGAATCATCTTCCATTATGTAGGTAGAAAGAACGTCGAGTAGTTGTTTCAGCTCAAGGTTGTCATAATCGCGTACTCTGCGGTTATGAAGTTCCTCGCTGTAAATGTGGGAGAAGCATACAACACACTGCTTATATCTCGGCAGCTTGTGGCTGTCAGCATACTGGCTCAAAGTGAAATATAACGGATCTATCAGAAACTCTGTGCTTTGTCTTTGCTTTCGTTTGGGGAGAAGACAAGGCAACGTGATTTCCAAAACGCCGTCTTTGTTCTTAATGCTGATGCCCTGTACCACACCGGCAGAAGCCAGATAGGTTTCTTTTTTGGTGGTGGTTGAGCCATACAATAAATGCCGCAGTCGGCAGGCAATCAATTCACTGCGTAATGCGGCATCGGTAGTCAGCATTGTGTAGTTGTCGGGATATTTCTCAATATCCGTTTTATCAATCGCACAAAGCGTATTAGAGAGTTTTGTAATATCGCCCATAATGCGGTTGATTCGTTGAGAGATTACCGGTCTATCCAATTCAGTCCTCCTTATTGTGTTTGAAATACTGCACCGTGCCGGTCTGTATATCCACGGTGCAAAAAGCCGTTACATCAGGAATAGAGAGCCGCCCGATCTGTTCAGACGTTTCTACTATCACAATTCGTTTTTCGGCATCGCGTTCTGTCATAGCAAGGGCGTGTTCTATCAGTGCCTCTTTATCGGGTTCAACATAAATCACATCGTAAAGCTCTCCTTCGGCAAAGAATATCAGTGTTGACGGAAAATCAGCAGAAGAGTGGTAATCCACCTTTTCTATGAAATCCGCTAACACCCATATTGCCGAACGCATAGCACAGCCGAGTGATTCCTTTGTACCATCGTGATACATTTCCGTTTCAGGCTCATATTGAATACGGCCTTCCTTTGACAAAACAGACAGGAGGTTTTCGATTTTGCCTTCCTTTGTGGGAAAGAGACGAAGCAGCTGATCCTTATGGATGCGGTGATAGGTTGTAATCAATCGCACCGTTTCGGCAACATCCTTTCCGTATATATCTGCTCTCGTTTTCACAAAATCCTCCTTTCCAATGCGCATTATAAGCGTATTAAATGTGTGTTAATTGGTGTAATGCGTAATCAATGCGTATTAAGTTGGTATTGTGGCTTTTTTCTGCTCAACCAACTCTTGAAGCTCACGGCGGTCTGTGGTAATAAGGCTTTTTTCCAAATCGCTGCACCGGAACTCTACCGTGATATTGTTATTGTTTGTGCTGATAAGACCGTTACCGCGTTCAAAGTGGGTTATCTCCATAACCTCTGCCTCTGACAGATGGAGAATGCTTTGCACACGTTGGGCTTCTTCGTCCTCAAGATTGAGAACGATTTTAGTCTTACAGTTATTGATGATGCCTTTACCGTATTTACCATCATCCAGGGCAAAGAAGTCGTTTAGGTCCTGTGTGGAAAATACAGCACTGCCGCCGTAACCACGAATAATTTTGGCAATTTCCAAAACAAAGTTAGCGGCAAGGCGGTTTGCAGAGCCGCCGATCAAAGCCCAACACTCGTCAATAAAGATGGTTTTTTCTACAGTGCGGTTTTGCTTTGCCTTATCCCAAACATAGTCAAGGGCTACAAACATACCCGCAGTCAGCAGGTCGCCCGACAGTTCGGAAATGTCAAGCACGGTATATTTATTATCCAGATTGACATTGGTGCGTTGGTTAAAAGTGCTTGCCGAGCCATGCACAAGGCGGTTAAGGATATTGGCAAGACGCTTGGTTTCCTGTGTCGTTATCAGAATGTCGTACAGGTCGCCCAAAATCGGCATTTCTTTGTAATGACCGGGATTGTCGGGGTCTTCCAAAGAATCGTTATCGTGGGTGATGCCCTTACCGTTATAGGTCTTAATCAACGCTTCATCCAAAAGCTGACGTTCTTCGTGGTTCATATCGGGGATAAGCAAACTGAAGAAGATATGCAACTGTTGGATTTTAGCAGCAAGCTCCGATTTTTCAATGGGAGCACCATCGAGAAGTTCATCCACCGATCTGTCGGTAGGTCGAATCTCCATTACGTTGATACAGTTTTTTGATGCCGGGGATATTTGAATAAACTCACCGCCGGTATTGCGGCAGGCACGTAGAAACTCATGTCCTTTTAGCGGAGCAATGATAAATACCTGTGTGCCTTTTCTTCGCATACGCAAAGCCATCAGCTGCAAGGTAAAGGTTTTACCGGCGCCACTGGTTCCCATAATGGAAATATTGGCGTTCTTATATACCATCGAATTGAAGATATCGACAATAACAAGAGAGTTATTATATTTATTAACTCCGAGCAAAATGCCGTTATCGTCGCTGAGTTCATAGGCGGTAAAGGGATAGCAGCTTGCGGCACCGCTTGTCAGCACATTCCGTTTTGAACGTTCATACAAATGCTTTTCAATATTCGTCAGCGGCAGGGCTGATAAAAAAGCCTGCTCTTCACGGAAAGCACAGTTGACGATATTTAGATCCTGCGAAACAAGAAGTTTTCGCATTTCACGCTCCCGCCATTCCAAGTCTTCCTCGGTGTCGGCGGTAATTGTAATGAGGATATTCATATAATAAAAATCCTCGTTGTTGGCAAGACCTTCTTTTAAGAGGTAGCCGCTTCGGATAGCACCGTCCAAATCGTCAAAGTCACTGTTGGTATCGCTGGCTTCTCTTATTTTGGAACGGTTGATACGAAGCTGTTGACCGAGTTTCTGCACCATTCGTTCTTTCGGCTGCCTGGTTAGAAATAAGTCAATGTCAATTCCGTCGCCGGCGTTGACAAGAAGACTGAGCCAACCTGCTGATACACGGGACTTATATCCGTAAGACGGTATCAGCAAATAGGACTGATACTGCCCATCTACACAAATATACCGCCCGTGCGTGAAATCCAATTTGTCGGGTGCAAAAAACTCCGTACACGGAATAGCGTTTGTATCCTTGCCTTCAGCAATATACTTAGAAACGATATTTTGTACCCTTTGGGGAAGAGGAATATCAGAGCTTATCTGTCGGCAGAGAATGTTATAAAGCGCGTCAACCGTAAATTCATCCTCGTTTTCCGGCACAATCACTTCATTTCCGCATTGCTTTAAGTAGTTAGCGGCAGTTCGTGCGGCGATCTGCAAGGATGCAATCGCATCGGCTTCCTCATTTCCTCGCCTCCCATACTGCTCATACTCAAAAGCAATAAAGAAACGACGTGTGGTTGCTTCACGGGAACCAATACGGTTTATCAGTTGCAGATAGTCTTCCTGCAACATACGACAGTTGGGATCTTGCTCGGCTTCCATTTCTCTGCGAACAATATCGGTATGCTTGTTCAGATCAGCCCGTTTCGTCAATACCTTAAACTGTATCTTTACAGGACAGATTTTAAGATAACTGATGAACGAATAAATGATGCTGCGTTGCTCACGGGCACTTCGCAACAGAAAGTTGATAGGAATAACCTCTATAATCTTGATATAGCGGTGATCCTTGGTGTAGATAATACCATTATCAATCTTTTCGATTGGCAGGTATTCCGCAACAGGATTGAGGAACGGTGATTCTATCGTTTTTCTACGAGGTGCCTTTTTCGGTTTTTCCACCTTTGTCTGTTCTTTCTTTTCCTTGTGGGCAGACCGTTTGCGGATAACTCCGACAATTTCCGACAGCATGGATTCATTCTCGGCTGCTTCTTTAACAGGTTTAGGCGAATCCGGTTTCTTCTTCTTTTTTGCTTTTTTCTTTTTCGGCTCAACCTTGCCGATAACACGGCGATTGCCAAGCCATTTGAAAAAGGCAATGATATAAGACGAAAGCGGTTCGCCGTTAACACCCATCAAGGCAAATAAGCCAAGTGGCAGTGCTGTCAGACAGAGAATAATAATACGGGCGGTCAGAGAAATGTCTATGGAAAAGACCGGCATACCCACCGCAAATGCGATAATGCCGGCCTCAATTACATTTCTTATCTTAAACATACCACCGAATAGCGTACCGCCCTCAATAAAGTTTGGTGGTATGGTATAGGTGTCATGATGTTCGTTTTGCTTGCTCATTAAAGCCTCCTTTAACTTCTAACCTATAATCCAAAACGGACCACCAGCACCGGCGTTTTTACTGGCTTCGTTCAGTATGATAGATAAATCCCATTCCATACTGCTACGGTCATAGCTTGCCGGATCAGCGACAAGTATCTTGCCATCCTTTACGCCACGCAGGACAATGAAATGCCCGGAGCTTGTAAAATGACCTTTCAGCATAATTGCTACGACCAATTTACCGTTTGATAAGGCATCAACGATTTTTTGACCTTCCGATGCAGAACATCCCTCAACATTCAAGCCCCATTCCTTTGCAGCAGCCGGTATCAAAGCGTGGTAGGAACCGCTTTTAGAACACCAATAACCATTTTCATAAGACCATCTTGCCATTGCAATAGGATCAACGGTTTCGCTTGTGAGAGAAGACACAACGATTGACATTGCCGTAGGTCCGCAACCATAACCGCCGATATCATCGGTGCCGTATGGCATATTGGAATAGCGTTCGTCCAGCTGATTAAAATACACGACCTCGGTTTGCCCGTCTGTAAAACGGACATTGCCGAGAGAGGTAATCGAGGTGTACCCATCAGGAAGCCCTTGAAACATACTGTCCCCAAGAAATAAGCTCAGGTTATATGCGTAATCGTCAGCAAGGTCTTTTTGCTCTGATGTGAGGTGGAATACTTCGTCTGCAAAGTAGGATTCACCGTTATAAACAACGGTATAGACAATCCAGTTTTCCGTTGTAACCGTAACAGTCTGGGTAACGGTCTCTTCGCCTGTAGAAGCATCTACCGTTACGGTTTCCGTTATTGTTTCAACGGAACGCTGTTCTTCCTTTTTGGTATAGGAGTAAAGTTTATCTTTACCTTGTCGGAGCATACTTTCCATATCCGCAATGGATACGGTTGTATAATCCTCATTTTTGGCAGCGCAGTATTGACCGACAAAAAGGTTGGCATTAAAGTTCGGTGCGCTTTCGTGGGGATTGATGATCTCCATGCCGTCTGCAGTACAGTTGGCATAATCATCCTCGATTGCCTGAAGCACTTCCGTCATACGTTCCGATAACACCGTACTGACCGTTGTTGAGATCTGCGTCAGATTACTGTCAATAGCAACGCTGCTATTGAGTATCGGTGTGTTAGGATCGGCGGCTGAGTGAGAATCACCAAATCCACCGAAAATAACGGAAGGAAGCATACAAAGAATGATAATCGGGATCATCAGCACGGCTGTGGCAGCTATCAGCACTTTTGTAAGGAATTTTCTGTTTTCCCAAGCAAAAGCACCGATAGCACCCCACACACCGCCGGCCGCCGCACCTTTGGCGGCAGCGGCGATGGCTTTGCCGGTTTTGACAGCACCACGAACCGCCTGAGCTGCCTGCATTGTTTTTTGCAACGGTTCAGCGACAGGACGATTGTTTTCTGCCATTAAACTCGATCCTTTCGTTGAGGTGCTCTGGGCAGTTTTTTAACGATATTTTCGTTATATGCCACCGAGCCGTTCTCCGCTTTATACGGTGTTCGCTCTACGGTATCCGTTGCATATTGCTTATACCAAGTAGCACCGTCAGCGGTTGTTACGGTGGTGTATTCGCCCTCGGGCGCCATATACTGGTCTGCGTGATACATACCCATTGCAATGCCTTCGGGGTGCTCACCGTTGGTTTCAGTAGCAAAGATATGACCGCCGCCTATCTCCACGTTGGAAAAGGACGGTACATCCTCAGCATCGGGACCAAGTGCTGTATAACCCATATAGGACATAAGCGAATCGGCGGCACCGTCGCCCGAAATTGAGCCTGTGGAGGCAATATTGCCCGTTGCAATTCTACCAATAATGGAATTGGCAAAACCGCCGCCTTTACCCAGAGAAGAGTTAAAGGCCATTCCACCTAAACCGCCGCTTTTAGAGCCGTTTGCGTTCTGAATGGCGTTATTGGTGACTTTTCGGCTGACAACGCCGGAAAGACCGCCTTTCATAAAGGTGTTTCCTCCGCCGCTACCGCCACCGGAGCCACCGCCACCACCGCCTCTGCCCATAAAGGACTTAGCGATACTTGCACCACGCATAGCGATCATTGCTTCTGCAAGCATTGAACCGCCTGTATGACCGACGTTGATGCCGAGAGAGGACATAAAGCTGTCAATCTTCTGCGACACCTTCAAAAATGCTATGGCACAAAGAAACCAAACAAATACATTGCCGGTTACTCCTTCCTTGCCGATAGCATTGACTTGATCCTGCACTTCGCTTTCGGTCAGTGCAAAGGCAGGAACGGTTGTAAGAGAGACCATCACAACAAGGACGGTCAGCATTATGAGAATTTTATATCTGCGTTTCATCGTTCCTCCTTATAAAGCCAAGGGATTTGAGAGGAATTGTCCGACCATACTGGTAAACAATCTCAAGCACCAAGCGTTCATTAAAAGTAAGAACACTTGACCGCCAAACATTCTGCACCAGCTTTTAAATATGTTGGAGGTTGTTTGAGAAGCGCCCATCGCAAAGGCAACGGGAGCCGTGTAAACAAGCACACCAAGCAAAACATACCGTTCTGCAGCTTCAAACAGCAGTTTGATATAGTTCCAAGCCAGGATAAGAATGAGTATCAAGGCGATCAGCGACACCGTTCCGCTTGCACACACGCCAAGTATCGTTAAAATAACCGAATTAAAATTGGCAAAGTCAAGCGGCGGTAACTCTGAGTTGAGAATCCAGTTATAGGGAGTTCCTCCGATTTTCAAAATCATGTTGACTATTTCATCTGCAAAGTATGCCAGTAGGATGAATATTACCGAACGAATTGAGAGTTTTACGGGATCTTCAGCTTCAATGCCGGCAGATAGCCCGTAATTCTTGAAAAGCTGCCATATCCAGTTCAAGAGAATAAGACCGATAGCAAGAGCAACAAAAATGCTATACATTGTTTTTGCTGCCGGGAAATATCTCTCAAAGGTGTTCATATTACAGCCAAGTGCGCCCAAAACTGATGTGTTGATTAGGTTCAATCCGTTCATTACCTGTTCGGCAATCCACTCTACAATGCCGTCAAGAATGCCCACTGCATCAGCTCCTTTCTACGTCTGCGGCTTTTATCTGTTCCTTTACAATTAAGTTCTTTACTTTTGTTGTGTGAAATTACAATTAAGTTGTATAATTTCATTATTTGTTTTCATCAATCCTTTCCATCAAAAAAGCAACCAACAAACTGTTGATTGCTTAATTCAACATATTCAATTTTTTCATAGTTGCCTCGTCGATACAAACTTGTGCATACTCCTTTAACGAAGTGAATTGCTCTCTTGAAATTGATGATTTAATAAGTATTTTTGCTACACTAATAGCACCTCCCTCATTTAATAATTCTTTTACTGCCCATTTGATTTTTCTTTTTCGCCATTCATTCTCGGTTTCTATATTTTGTGATAAATATGCCATTGTAAGCGGTATTTTTTCTTTCGCTTTTTTAGATTGGAGAATATTCAATCCGGTTATGCTTGCTACCTTTTTCAAAGAAATTAATTTAGGTTTGCCTGTTTCTTCCTTCAAAATGCTAATTGCGTCCATAACATTTTTTAAATACTCTTTATCTTTCACTTTCCAATTTATTGAGCCGTATGTTGCTGTAGGTGAGTTTTCTTCATACCAAATTCTATCGTTTTTTTGTAACCAAAGAGAAGTTCTATAATCAAGATTATATAGCGTGCTTCTACTTGCTTCCGGATGGGATTTTATTAACTCAATCCACTTTTTCCTGTAATCGTCTTTTTGTAAGACTTCTGTTTGTGCCTGTAAAATTTGAGTTTTTTTCTTGATTTTCTTTTTATAGGTTGTTAAATCACCTTTAGCCCATAGTCCCAACTCAACTGCATATTTATCTACAGTATAAAAATCACACCCCAGCAGTCTGCAAGTTTGACGAGGTGTTAATTTTCTTTCTGTAATATATTCTTTCAATTTTGCTTTCCAAAGCCATCCATAATCAGATATATAAACTATATCATCATATTGCTTTTCTTTTAATACAGGCTTCTTTCTTCTATATGTAAGTCCGCAATACGGACACTTAAAAACTGCTCTGCAGAAGCTTTTATCATACTTTATATCAATATTTTCAATAACATCCTTTAAATGATATTCACAAACCTTGTTGCGACACGGCCAAGGGCCCTTGCCATAGGGCAAGGTTTCAGGGCAATATCCTTCAAAAAAGTTTTGTGTGCTTCCTGCAAGAAAACAAATCAGCAGTATATGATACATAGGATGTTGCATTTTATCAGGATAAAACATAATGCGTTGTAACCATACAGGATAAATTTCATCGTATGCTTGTATTTCTTTTAAAAAATCCATTCCATAAAAATCAATTATTGCTGTATATAAATCTTTATGCCACGTTCTTCCCGAATAAGTGCGAAATCCTTTATACCTAAGCCATAAATCATATCTTTGATTTAAAAAATCATTATTTTTAAACCTATGAGAGTTATTAATTAACCACTCACAGTTTTTTGAAAACGACTTGAATTTTTCAATTAATTCCAAAGATATTTTTGCGCATCTAAAACTATCGGATAATAAACCAATATCCGCCACAAGTAAATCATGAGCAGTTTGACCCAGATAAAACGGTGAATTCATTAATATGCTTCCGTGAGTCGGGCATACAATTACGCCCGGCACTTGATGAATCCTATGCCAATACGGTTCCCCGTATTTTTTTATATCTTCTTCCCAACATTCCTTACAAAACTTTATGTGCGTATTTTTAGTATGACGAAGTTTGCCAATTCCCAACGAGAAAAACTCAGTTTCACGGTTTTCTGTGTCAGCTGTCATATATTTTCTGAATACAGTCTCTCGTTCTTCTGAAATAAACGGTTTATAATACGGAAATAGTGTTGTTTTTTGTATTAATATTTCTGCCGTTAATCCTGTTTTCTTCGGAAGATGCTTTACAAGTAAGCCAATACGATGCGGTATATCTGCATTTAAGTTAATGCGAACACCAAACAGTTCTTCGCTTGTTCCACGAAAAGAGTTTCGCCCTTTAATTAAATCATATCTGCAAATCACACTATAAAAAGTTTCATCGGGATACGGTGTAGGAAAAAACGGTATTTTACCACTCATCTTTATCTCCGACTATAGCTCCTGTGCTTTTTAAAAACTCATAAGAATCATTTTCAGCGGCTTTTCTCAGATCGTTATCTGCATAATTCGGTATAGAATCGGTCTCTACCGTTTCAGCACCATATAACATTTTTAAAGCACGCTGAACAATGGTGTTTACATCACTTCCTTCTTTTTTACTCTGAATAACCCTTTTAATATAAACCTGTGCCTCTTTTGCATTTATGCCTAAATCGACCAGTTTAAGAATTGCTTGCTCCTCTAAGGTGTTCTGATTCACAGAAACCTGAGGCATTGATATTTTTCCGATATACTTACTCATGTGTTCTTCGATATTTATCGGACGAATATCCTCATACTTGATTATTTCTTTAGGATTGCCTGAACGCAATGCAGCAATCATTGGTTTTACAAGTCTAAGACTTTCAGCAGCACTTTCCTTTATAATATCGGCGGTTATTTTTTCTGTGCCGTCACAGATAGCCTTTAACTGTGAAATCGCATACAATTTTACTGCTAAATCAATAATACCCTGTGTTTCTTCATACAGAACGTTTTTAATTTCATCCGTAAGCGGACTTTTTTCTTTAGTCCACTGGTATTTCCACATTGTACTGAGCATTATTTCCCAAGATTCATCATTTTTAAGATGCTCCCATATCAAGTCGCCCTGTCCGCTTCCGCGCCGTGCTTGTCTGAATTCACTTTGCAAAATCGGGAGTGCTTTTGATGTGCCTATTAAAACAACCGGAACGCCAATAGTGTTTACAAGTGTTACAAAGAAGTTCAGCATTTTTTCAGAGCCTCCGCTTTTAGCTTGGCTTAAATGCTGTATCTCATCTATAACCAACAATCCTAATCCGTGAGTGCTTGCCAAATGCGACATTTTAATCAGCATAGTATCAACTGTGTATCTTGATGCAATAAAGATATCTGAATAATTGGTATCAAGTATTCTGTCAAGCTCATTGAAAAAACTCAGGCATAAGCCTTTAATTGAACCGTCATACGGACAATCCAGTTTCATCCAAACAACTTGTTTAATATAAAATGGATTATCTTTATAGTTGGTATGCGTAATACATTGAGGATAGTGAGATAATACTCGTTCAACTGCGGTTGTTTTTCCCACGCCTGACATTCCTATCATTGTAAATCCCATTGCTGTTGAACGAACACTGCGGAAATCTGTTTTATCAAAAGTCTTGTTTTTTGCAGCTTCATTGCATTTTCGTATTCTTTCGATATATGCAGGGGACATAGGATTTCTATTAACATAGCCCTGTCTTATACTTCTTGAAATACGTTGTTCAATATCCAAATGAGTATATAATGGCTGAAAATATCTTGACAATCGCATTGTGCAATGCAGCCTGTAATAAGTATCCAGTTCACGCTCACTTTCATCATACGGCGGTTTAACAGAAAGCATTTTTACTGCTTCTGTTGCTGACGATACGATTGGCGGTAAAGCCTCAATAAACGGATTGTCACGGTAATCTTCAATCACCTGCGGAGTGTATTCCGCCTCATAAACAACGTTATTCATCGTTTTCTTCCTCTGCCATTTTTTTGATTAAAGCAGTCATAGGGTGTATTTTTCTTTCTGCTTCGGGTTTTAGTTGATTATTTTCTGTTTCTTCCTTACCTAAAACAAATTTTTCCTTATCCCTAAGTGTTGCTCTTTCAACTGCACGATTTTCACGAATGCTCGATACTCTCGCTTGCTTTGACTGTGGTAAAATTGTTTGTTTAGCCTGATTTTCTGCTTCACTCACAATTTTATCTATTTCCGCATTCAAATCAACACGAGACTGCAATTCTTTCTGTCTTGCCTGACTTATAAGATATTTTTCATTTGCCTGCTGATATATAACTTCATCAAAAGATTTGTTTTTCCATTTTTCTTCCCAATCAGACAAATAACACTTATCAAAAAATAAATCATCTATATTCCTGACATATATATTACTCATATCTCGCGGATCGTAAGAAATATCTACTTTATAGCTTCCTTTTGCCCTTGCCTTTTCGAACCATCCCTCGGTAATTGTTCTTTCAGAAATATAATACAAGTTTTTGTATTTGATTCCTTTTTCAGTTACACGAGCTTTATCTGTTGGCATAAGGCATAATTTAATCGTATCTTCAGGTACAGTCCGAAGAAGTCCTGAACAGTTGGCGATACCCCAATTCCACAATTCAAGCGGAATGGGTTTAACATCATCTGCTATCATACGCTCTTTTCTGTCATATCCTTCAAGATAATGGTCTTTATTATGGTTTAAAACGCAATGAATCATTACTTTGGTAAACTGTCTTATATCAAGTTTGGCATCCAAGCGGTAATCTTTTCCGCCGCGCTTTGACATATCAGGTTTTACATGTCCCGGTAAAAGCATTGTGGTTTTTGTATTAACCGTATGGAATAGCTGTTCAACAATTCCTTTCATATCCGCACGGTATGCGGGGGCATTATCTACACGGATATTCAGCGTGTTTATAAGTGTTTCAACGGATTTGCTCTCCATTTCGCCACGGTCTGCTAATATTGTATTTGGAATATGTTTACAAGGCCATTCTTCCTCTGAAATTTCAATACCGTATTCTGCACAGTATGCAACTTTATCTGAAGCAGCGTTTGCAAGTGCCATCATTGCACCCGTCCACGATGGTCCCTCTAAGCCTACATACATACCTGCAATCATTCTGCTGAAAGTATCAATAACAAAGTATATTACCGGTCTTCCTATGATATTGGCACGGTTAAACTGTGATACTAAATATATATCTCCCACCGTAGCATCAATTTGATATTGTGCTCCCGGTCCTTGAATTCCTGTATCAGACTTACCAAGAATTGCTCTGTGATTTAAGTCATATTGCTTTTGACCTTTGCGAGAAGACAATTTTTCTTCCGTGCTGTATGTTTTGGAATACCAATATCTAAACTGTCTTAATGTAGGTATTTCACTTTCATCAAAAAGCTCGTATTTAATATTTCCGTCCGTTTGCTCAATGGGTGTAGTGAAATTATCTTTTAGCATCAGCTCATAAACTGTACTTAGTGGATATTCGTTTCTGTTATGATAATACTTTTTTATTGCTTTTTCAAAAATGATTTTAATTTCATCATCAACATTTCTTGCACTGCCGGAGCCATATTTTGACGGACGACCTATTTTGCTGTTAACAGAACAACGTTTAGTACCTTTTGCACCGCAATTTTTATAATTGGGAAGAAAAGCATTTTTTGTTTTGCCGCCTTTCCAATATTTTTTTAGCTGCTTATATAAAGTCATTTTTGTAATATTATATTTTGCAATGACTTTTTCCATCAACTGACTGCGTTGGCTTCTGTCATAAACATCAGGCTCATTTTCTACAAGGTCTCTGATATATTGCCAAATATTATCGCGAAATTGCTTATCTTTATTTGAAATCAATTCCTCTTGAAACGCTTGTATGCTCCATGTATCTTCAATAGCTCTTACATCACCATTATCTATCTTTTTTTGTAATTCATCATACTGAATAGCGATAGGCAAATCATCATTTTCCAATTCAATTACATAAATTATATCATTGTTTTTTAGCCATAGAATGCGGAATTTTTTATGCTCATACAAGTCTTCAAATACATCATTACAATTAAACATTTCGATTTCTCCTAATTGATTCCTATGCAATAATTTTCATAATCATAATTGACTAATTTATTGAGCAAAAGGTATTTAATTATACGCATTCCGCTTCCGGCTACCAAACCAAACCGCTTGTCCGTTTCCAAAGCAACTTTATGTATTGAAGTATTATCACAATTTTCAATCACAGAATTTATAATTCTTTCTTCTTTTAAATGAGCAGGTAGCTGATTAGCATCATATATCCACTCTATAAATTTTGCTTTTTTCACCGATATTTCATTTTCGGTTACTATAGCCCAATCTATACCAATTGTTTCCCAATAACGTCTTTCAATTTCCAATTTCTCTAATGTTCGCTTATTGGTTAATTCCTGTGAACTCTTTATTGTACGAGCTTTTAATCCGTCTGTGGTAGTTATCATAAAATCACAAGTAAGCACATACGGAAATCCGCTTTTTCTATCACATGGATATTTGATACCTGCTTTTTTGGCAATATCCATAGCTAATTCAACATTAATCATAGGGAATTGCTCCCTAATATCAATAACCTTATCTGACCATTCTAAAATATAGAAATAATTCAATTCGTTTTTCGATAAAAAATGATGAACTCGACCAGTTTTGTACCCCGAGACTCTTGATACTGTTCCTTGTGAAGAAAAATCCTGTACTAAAATCCATGGAGTATAGTTTTTACCTTCACCGAAACCTCTGCCCATACTTAAATATTGTTCATATTTAGCATGATTCCATTGTCGCAAGTGTTTAGCCATTACAACATCACCCTTTATAATTATACAACATAATTGTAATTTTTCAACACTTTTTAAACAACTTATTTGTAATTATAAAACTTAATTGTAATAGTAAAGCACTTAATTGTCATTTAACATTATCAGCCGGTCCACTTACCGTCAGAGAAGAAGGGAGTGATATAGGCCATGATGAAGCCGAGACCGTTGAGAATCGCCCACGTAATGATGATTCTTTTCAGCCAAGCACGGGATTCCGTTACGGTTTTATCCGTTTTGGAGAAGTTCATCATAAGCAAGGCGACCGACGCGGTAACAACGGCGGCAATGGTCGAAATCAAAAGGATTTGGTTATATACATCCTTCATAATCTCCGTGGCTTTTTCCCAGATGGTCGGTGCTGCGAATACCTGCATCGTGGTGCCTGCCATCATTGTTACGCACAAAAAACCCATAAACAGATAACGCCCCCAATCAATATGGCGGCGTTCTTTTTTAGGCTTTGGCTTCGGCGTTGTGATTTTAAGTTGCTTTTTCACTGTGTACCTCCTTGATAGAAAATAGTAAGCCGCCCTAAAATGGACGGCTCCGAGTTGTTTGTGCCAACAAAAAAACACCATCGAAAAACGAATGGTGTCAATCTTGCCCTGCGGCACTATACAGTTTTGAGCAATACCATTTTACCACATTGCTATTATCACATCAATGTCAAAACCGTCTTAATTCCGTATCAAAAGTGTCTCAATTTCGTATCAATGCTTTTCTGGGAAAAATTCCTGTAACAGATTCACGCTATCACGGGAAGAATACCCCCACAAGATTGAAGAGAGAGCATCAATAGCATCCTTTCTATGTCGATAGAACGTAGGATAGCTGATATCCAAGATGTGCGGTCTTAACTGGTCGATGATCTCCTCGGCATTTCTGTACTTTTGCGGCGAGAAAAAGCTGTAATAGAGAATCCAATAGTACGTTTCGCCATTTTTGTGCTTTTGCCGCAGTAATTCCAAGGAGCTATCAACTAATTTCAGCATTTTATGGCTTCTTTCTATGCTTTGAGCGTGTTCAGCGATTCCACTTTCCTCAAAATCTACACCGGCACGGTAAATAGACTCCAAAAAGTCCTCAATGCTGCTCCCATACTCGATCTGGAACTTCCTGCGCACCCTCTGCACCGACAATTCAAGGCTCCACACAACATCTCTATACTTTTTGAGCAAGGTTAAAGTATCGTGATAAAGCGGATTTTCCTCTTGATTGAGGGGAACTATCTTTTTCATTGGCAATCTCCTTTCAACAAGCGTATTTCAAACCGGAAGATCTCTTTTGCATCGTTACAGGACATAACCAGCAAAAACCTTAGTTCACCTTCCTTCGTAATATCTGTAGGTACTAAAATTGCTTCCTGGCAATCAGGGGATAAGGGTAATAACTTATACTGAATCTGAGGGCAGGAACAGCACGGAAACCCTTGTGCCGCAAGGATTTTTGCCACTTTTTGCAGTACCACGGTAATGTGCGATTTTGAAACGCCGGAGAGATATTTTGAAACGCTGACTTCGGGTGGCAATTCGCACTCGTTCTGTTCGTCTTCAGGCAGATCAAGTTTGATATTAAGTGCCATAGCAACTTCATCCTTATCAATCATTACATCGGAAATCTCGAACATTGTCGAAAGATAGCGACGTAGGTAAATGGCAGTACCGTGCGTTCCGGGGAATGAAAGTGTTTCAATAAAGTCCATTTCACGCAGTTTCTTTAAGAAACGGGCAACTGTTGCTTTGGAAATGCCCCAGCGCTCTGCGAGTTCCGCATATCCAACAAGTGGACTGCCGCTGCCATCTCTTATATATACAACAGGTCCGGTTTCAGATCCTTGCACCTGCGTATCGTTATATACGGTATTGATCCACATATCCAAAAGGGCATCCATTTCCGAACACTTACCGCAGCCGACTAATTCATTGGCGGTTGAGATTGGGAGAAAGAAAAAGCCCGATTCCTTTTGGCAGGGAGCATTATAGTCAAGTACACGGTTATTACGAGCCCAGCCGTTAATCTTAAATTTGACGAGCTTACCGCGTCCGAGAATAGTATAGGTTATGAGGTGGCGTTCCTGCAGTTCTTTTAATATATCGACTGCTTGATGATGAAATCGTGTGCGGAACCATTCCGACACCTCACTGATGCGGCAAAGCCATTCGCCCGGACGGATCGTATAACTGATACCGTCAATTCTTTTATATGAGGTGCGGAAATTGGCGTAGCAGCAGAGGACAGTATAGTAGAACAGTCCGGATGTGCCGCCGACACGGATATTCTTTTCACTGAGAAGCATTTGAATAAACTGTCTGTAAATACGGCAACGCGGATAGTCCACGACTTGTTTTATTTCTAATTGATATTCTGACATAACAAACATTCCTTTCTTGCAATAAAAACAGCGGCACGGAAATCAATGAAATCCGTGCCGCCGCTTTTTCGCGTTGAAGTATTGAAATTTAACCTAATTTGTGTTATAATATATAGGCAAATTTTGAAATATGAGCACCCTTGCGGGAGCCGTTCTTGCTAATTTCTTGCTAATAGGAGTTCGAAACATCAGCAGATATTAGCAGGAATACGAGCCACGAAAAAATATCGTGTTCGTTAGAAAACCCAGTAATATCAAGGGTTTTCAGCGTCGTGATAGACCAAACCGTATTAGGAGAAAACGTCTCGGTTTTACTCCTAAGACTTAGATGCAGGTTCGATTCCTACTGGGGGTGCCAAAAAAGACAACCATCTTTCGATGGTTGTCTTTTTTTGTTTTATTTTTTAAATAACGGGCCGAAGTTTTGGCAGGCGCGGTAGTCGGCGCCTTCCTTATCCATTCCGAAGGCATTCCACACAGCAGGACGGAAAATATCCTTCTCGGGAACATTATGTAAACTTACGGGGATGCGGAGCATCGAGCAAAGGGTTATAAGGTCGGCACCGATGTGACCGTAACTTATGGCGCCGTGGTTTGCTCCCCAATTGTTCATAACGTCGTATGCGGTGCAGAACGGGCTTCCTTCATTACCGTCGCAACGCGGTACAAACCAAGTGCAGGGCCAGGTATAGTCGGTTCTCTTCCAAAGCGCATCGCCAACCTTTTCGGGCAGGGCTACCGTCCAGCCCTCGGCAATCTGCAGTGCAGGGCCCAGACCCTTTATAAGGTTTAATCTAATCATTGTTACGGGCATTTGCGCCTTAGTTTCGAAGCGAGAGGAATAACCGCCGCCGCGGAAATATCCGAGGTCGGCATAGTTCCAGGTCGTTGCGTTCATTATCGCCTTTTGGTCAGCCTCGGTTACGTTGTACCATTCCTTCATAACAGGGGTGTCGCCGTCACGCGCCTCGCCGCAGGCATCCAGACAGCATGCGCCCGAATTGATAAGATGTATAATACCGCCGTTTTCCTTGGCGATTCCGTCGATATCATAGTCGGTCACGCGCTTTATGGCCTCGCCGCTCCAATAGGTACGGACGTCGGCAAACATCTGCGGACGGTTGGTAAGCAGTTTCATAAACAGCATACCAAGGCCGTTAAGAACGTCGTTTTCGGTGGCGAGAACATACGGTTCACGCGCGCCGTTCCAATCAAACGAGGTGTTAAGCATTGCCTCGGGGAAATCGCAGTTGGGGTAAAAATCGGTCCACTGGCGCTGGCCCTGGAAGCCCGCGGCAATGGCATTATGGCCAACCTTTTCCTCCTCACAGCCCTTTGGTAGATTTTCGTTTCCGTTCATGAGGTCTTTAATAATAATCATCATCTTAACGACAAATTCCCAGTCCTCATCCTTGCGACCGCGCGTTTTTTGAAGCTCCTCGGGGTTTTTATCAAAACCTTCGATGCAGTTTTCTTTAACCCATTTCAGTGCCTTATCAAACTCAGCCTTATCGTAAATACCTTCGGTCATACGGCGTATAATCTCAACCTCATCGACCGACTCCACGCGCATTCCAAGATAATCTTCTATAAAATCGGTATCAATTATCGAGCCGCCGATACCCATACAGATTGAGCCTATCTGGAGGTATGATTTTCCACGCATTGTAGCCACCGCCACCGCCGCGCGGGCAAAACGAAGCAGTTTTTCCTTTACGTCCTCGGGTATGTTTTCGACACAGTCTATATCCTGAACGTCATGACCGTATATTCCAAACGCGGGCAGACCTTTTTGCGCGTGGGTTGCCAGCACCGACGCGAGATACACGGCGCCCGGCCGCTCTGTACCGTTAAAGCCCCAAACGCCCTTAATGGTATGCGGATCCATATCCATTGTTTCAGCTCCGTAGCACCAGCAGGGGGTTACGGTGAGGGTTATATCAACCCCCTCTTTTCTGAATTTTTCGGCGCAGGCGGCTGATTCTGCCACGCGGCCGATGGTGGTATCTGCTATAACGACCTTTACGGGCTCGCCGTTTGAATAGCGAAGCTCGCGCTCAAAAAGTTCTTTTGCGGCCATAGCCATTCCCATAGTTTGCGCCTCGAGCGATTCGCGAACCTGCAAAACGCCTCTGCGTCCGTCAATGGTTGGACGTATTCCTATTACGGGATATCCGCCTATAAGCCTTGATTTTTGCATATCATCAACTCCAAATAATGATTTTAGTATTATTTTATCATTGATTTTTGGTTTTTTCTCGTTGTATAATGGTAAAAAATATAACAAAATTCACTTTTGGAGTGTTATTATGATTAATACAGCCTTTCACGAACAAAAGTTGCGCGGCAGTTTTGCTTTTCCCATAGAATATCATTTTGTAGACCAAAGTCACCCACGTTACGAAATGCCCTTCCATTGGCACACCGAATATGAGCTTATCACGGTCTCAGAAGGTAGGTTTCGGTTATCGCTCGACGGCGAGGAAACGGTGCTTGAGGGCGGTGAGTGCGCTCTGTTGCAGGGCGGCACGGTGCACGGCGGCAGTCCCGAAAACGCCGTTTACGAGTGTTTGGTTTTTGATCTTCGGGGGCTTTTGGACAATTCGGAAATGTCCGAGGCGGTATACGGCCTTTTAGAGGCCGGAAGACTGACTCGAAGTTTTGGAAGGCAGGATAATATTTCCGATATTATTCTAAAGATGTTTTCGGCAATGAGGCGTAAGCAAATGGGGTATGAACTCGAGGTTAAGGGGCTCACCTACCAATTGCTCGCATCTCTCATAGGCGGCGGATATCTAACCGACCAAAAGGTTTTTGAGCCTAACGAATATAGACGAATAGTAAAACTTAAAAACGTGCTTCGCTATATGCACGATAACTATAGTTCCCCCCTATCCCTCGGCGAGTTGGCCGAAAGAATAGAAATGTCACCCAAGTATTTTTGCCGATTTTTTAGGGAGATGGTTAATAAAACGCCTATTGATTATCTTAATTACTATCGCATAGAGCGTGCCTGCGAGATGCTGACCGACGGTGACAGGAACATCACCGAAACGGCCTTCGCCTGCGGGTTTAACGACGTTTCATACTTTATAAAGACCTTTAAAAAATACAAGGGAACTTCGCCAAAGCGCTACCGTTAAATAAAAAAACACTCAGGCTTCTGCCTGAGCGTTTTTTATTTTCTGATATAACCCTTATTTTTATAAACGTAGATATAAAATGCCGCTGCTGCGTATGCGATGCCGAGAAGCAACAGTCCCCAAGCCAAGCGAAGATCATTTACGCCGTAGAGGTAGCTGTAGATCGGCAACAGCGACTGAAGCGCGGGAATTACCTTAAGGTTAAAGAATACGGGGCTCAGCGCAACCGATAAAATCAGCACGATGGGCATTGCAACCGAAAGTCTGCTCGGTGTTTTAAGGCAGGAGCCGAGCAACATACAAAAGCCTGCCGATGCAAATATATAAAGCAGCATCATAAGGCTCTCGCGCCAAAACGAGGTGTATATGCCCGATAGCATAAATGCTACGCTTACAAAGAGTCCTGCCATACTTACTGCGGCAAGGTTATTGAAGTAATAAACCGCCGCGCGGCGACCTGCCGTAAGATTGCAGAACGTGCCTTCTCGGTCATCCGAATTAAAGTAAAGCGCCGCAGCCAAGCCACAAAGCAAAATTACTGCACAGAGCAAGCCCTTAAGCGGCGCGGTTATATAATCGGAGCCGTCGGGCAACGCCTGCGATGAATCGGCATAACCGTATTCGATAAGTGACTCGCCTTCTCTATAACTGTTATATATTTCGAGCAAAGATTCGCCGGAGGAATCCTCGGGCGAAAGCGGAAGCTTTAGTGCCGCATTTTGATAAATCTCATAGGAGATTATGGGGAAAAGCTCGCCCATAAGCTTTTCGCGTGAGGCGCGAACGAAGGTATTGTCCTCAGCGAAATAGACGCGAGCGAATTTTTCCTTTTTGCCGTCTGCGAGCCTTGCCGCACGCTCTTTCAGGTTGTCGAGAATTACCCACGCGGTATCGATTTCGCCCTTTTCGAGCAGGGCTTTTGCCTCTTCTTCGGTGTCGCACTCGCGTACGACGGCTATGCGGTTGCCCTCCTTGATTTCGGATATGATATCGGCGGCAAGCGCATCCTCCTTATCGAGGGCCACCACCGCGATTTCCACAAAGCCACTTCCCTTTTCTGCCGCCTGCGACACAAAAAGAGTGAAAAGCGGAATGAGCAACAAAATTATAAGAAAACTCGGTTTTTTAAGCAGTCGCTTATTAAGCGCCCAGTACCAGAAAAGCAGTCGTTTCAGATTTTTCATACGCGGCTACCTCTCAGTCTTACGCTGCGAATAAACGCTGCAAGCGCTAAAAATACCACCGCGTACAAAAGCGTTCCTCCGGCCGAAGAAATACTCGCACTGCCGGTTAAAACGCCGCTTATATAGTTGAATGCGGCGCCGGTAGGCAGGTAGGGTGCGATTGTCTGCAGTGCCTGCGGAAGGCTGTATAGCGGATAGAAAAGTCCCGCCATGTAGGAAAGCGCAATCATAGAAAGAATTTGCAGCAGTACCGCGCTGATAACGTTTTTGGTGAGCGAATAGAGCATATATTGCAGTGCCGATATCAACAGCACGGCCGGCAGTAATAAAACTGCGATTTTCAAAAATCCGAATATTCCGCCGATTTCGGGCAGAAAATCGGGAAGACGGTGGCCGCGAAATGCAATTCCTGCGCCAACCAAAAGCAACGTAAGTTCGACCGCCAGCACGCCGAAAAACGGTATATACTCGGCCAGAGTTTGGGCAACGGCTCCGCTTCTTCTCGAATAGAGCACACGCTGTAATGAAAGCGTGCGTTTTACTAACAGATTTATGCAAACCGTACCCCAAAGCAGGAACATAAGCACCAAAAACGAGCAGGTATAATAGCCCTCGAACGACAGTCCGCTGCTGAAGCCGAGCTCGTGAATATCGTACCACTGCTCACGCGAGAGAACGGTATCAACGTACTCAATAGTGAGCGTGGTCATCAGCTTGTGGCGAACGTTTCTGGTGAGATCGGCCTTATATAAAAGGTCGGTATAGCCGTAGGTAGCGCACTGAGCATCTACCAGAATATCGCCTATTATATCGACAATCTCCTGCATAACGAGTGTGCCGAGTACGGCAGGACTATTGCCCATAACGTAGGTCATTTTCATATCGCCGCCGTCGGCCACCGAATCGACAAAGCCTTCGGGAATATTTACGTATCCCTTAATGTCACCCGTCGACAGACGCTTGCGGGCTTCCGACTCGTCAAGTTCGATAAACTCGATGTAATACCGCGAGGTATCCATACTCTTAAGCGCGGCAACACCTATATCAAGATAGGAATTTTTAAGGTTGCCGACTATGCCGATACGGACGCGCATATTTGCCTCTTTGGAAGAATGATTTCCGAAAAGGCCGAAAAGCAGTATCGAAACGGCCAACACCAAAACGAGTGTGAACGAGAGTATCGCGGGAAAAAGCTTTACCGTCCGTTTCGACTGCGCCAAAAGATATCGCCCAAAGCTACGCATGGTTCATCTGCTCCACGAGGCTTTTGATATCGCGGCTGCCGCTATAAAGCTTTAGCGCTCCGTCACGCAGTACGTACACGTCGTGACAGAGGACGAGTTCGTAAATATCGTGGGTTGCCATTACCACAATGCCGCCGCCTGCGGTAAACTCACGCAGGTAGGCGTATATGCGTTCCTTGCAGGGCAAATCAAGCGCCGAGCAAGGCTCGTCTAAAAATAATATATCGGGGCTGTGGGAAATTGCGCAGCCGATGGCAAGACGCTTTTTCATTCCGCCCGACATCTTGGAAACGGGGGTGTTTAAAAACTCATCGATTCCAAGCAGTTTTAAAAAGCCGCACTCCAAAGAGTGCAGCATATCTTTTTTCGAATACCAAAGTTTTAAATTATCCTTTGCGGTGAGTTCCCCGATAAGGGGTGGGCTTTGCGGAACAAAGCCCACCCTTTTTGCACGGGTTTTACTGTCGCGGAGCAAATCGGTGCCGTCACACAAAAAGGTGCCGTTACCCTTTAAAAGCCCTGTTACGATGCTGAAAAAGGTTGATTTTCCGCTTCCGTTTTCACCGAGGATACCGATAAACTGCCCGCTCCCGGCAGTGAATGAAAGGTTTTTAAGTACTTCCTTTTTTCCAAACTTTTTGGAAACACCGGTTATCTCGATTTTCACTGTTTTTCTCCGTTAAATCAGTTTATGAGAAAAGATATGCAAGAGCCTCCTGGCTTATGCCGATATCGCCCAAACGCTTAATTACCTCGAAAACATCGAGTCCGCTTGCCCATTCCTCAACGTCTTCGGTATCGTACTTGGGTACGGTTACGTCGGCGCCGTCCTTGTAGCTTTCGCTGAGGTTAACGCTTACGTGCTCTTTTTCGATATCCTTAGCGTCGGTGAGGGCAACTGTTGCGACCGCCTTATTGGAAGACTCTGCCGCTACGGCCAGCTTAAGGGCGTAATCGGAAATATCAAAGCCCATATCGTATTCCATTTCCTTGCCGATATCTTCAGAGAAGGCCAGAACAATGGTGCCGCCCTTTTCTTCGGAGAAGTCGATAAGCTTGGCTGTGATTATATCCATTTCGTCTGCGGTGAGTTTGAACTCGCCGGTTACCTTGCCGTCCTTTTCGGTGTACTTGCCGCCGAATACGAAGAGCTCGGTTCCGTCGGCGCCGATAGCCGAGAATTCAATACCTGCATCTGCGCCGTTTACAGCGTTGCCGAGGAAGATTGTGCCGCCGTCTGTGCCGGGAACAACAAGTTCGGCAGCGAGAATTTCGTAGTCGCCGTTAACCCAGGTGTTGAGTTCGAAGAGAACAGCGTCTGCGGTCTCGGCAGCGGGGATTTCGGCCAAAAGACCGTCGATTGCTGCCTGATATTCCTTGTAGATATCATCAGCCTTGGGCATAAGCGCATCTAATTCGAAGAGCTCGCCGACCTCATCCATAACCTCGCTGAGGTATGCCTTGATGTCCTTATTATCACGAACCTCGTTAAGAACCGACTTAGCCATATTTAAAACGGTCTTCTCGGTAACCTTTGCCTTTAAGCAGGTTGCGGTCTGCTTTACGCCGTAGGCATCAAACTCTGCCTTGGCATCAGAAACATCGGTGATTTCCTTGAATGCTGCCTCAACAACGGCAACGATTATGTTCTCCATAGTCTCCTCGTCGGGGAGAAGCTCGACCAAAGCATCAACCAGCTCGTCAGAATCGAGGCCAAGGAGTTCAAGATAGCCTAAGAAATCGTTAGAATCAATCGAATAGCCGTCTAAGAGGTCAACGTCACGTACGTTGTAGTTAACGCCCAAAATCTCATCGGTTTCCATTAAACCTTCGAGTACCGAAAGGTCAATCTTTAAGGTTTCGTCTATGATGCCGGGAAGCGATACTAAAACTGCGCTGTTTTTGGTATCAACGTAAACGTCGGCTGTCAAAAGTTCGGCCTTGCCAACCAGTGCCTTGAGGTTTACGTACATAATATCGCCGTCGGTGGCTGTTTTGTATGCGATGGTTACTTCGTTAGCATCGATGTAATCATCAATACCTGCGAGAGCGAGCATCTCATCCGATGCGGAAACAGTCAGGTTGCCCTCGAGTGTATAGTCGCCGGTGTATCTGCCGTAGGTAGACTCAACGGTGCTTACAAGACCGCTTGTTAAATTACCGGCCGCACGGCTGTAGGTGTACTGAAGCTGCTCGGTGGGAGAAGACATACCAACGAATAAGCCGGTAATCTTATCTCTAAAGAGGAAGCCGACACCGCCGAGGAGAATTAAAACTGCAAGCACTATGGCTACTATTTTAAGCCCCTTGCCGCCCTTCTTGGGTGCTGCGGTGGTTTCGTTTTCGGTCGGTTCCTCTACGGGTGCGGGAGTAACCTCCTCAACCGGTTCTTCTGTTACGGGTTCTTTGGTTTCGGCTGCGTCTACCGCTGTACCGCACTTATCACAAAAGCGCATATCATCGGCCATTTCGCTGCCACAATTTTTACAGATCATATTGTTTCCTCCGTTTCGAAGTTTTAATAAGATAATATATCTATCTTTAAAAACATATTACCATATTTACATTAAATTTTCAATGCTTTTATGCTCGGTCGGTTATTCGTTTTTTAATCTGCAGAATTACCGTAGGAAGCAACGAGAAACCGTATACGGTAAGCAAATTTAAGGACGAGAGTGTAACAACCGAGAAAAGGCTGTGCAATGCGGGAATGAGCAACACTGCGTGTAAAAGCGCCACGCCGATAAGCAGGGCTACCACGCTGAATTTATTCGTAAAAAAGCCAATTGCCGTAAGCGGACGGTCGCTTCTGCTTCCCATACCGTGGAAAAGTCGGGCAAGGCAGATGGTTGCAAATGCCATGGTGGATGCGGTAGCGGCGTTTACACCATAGCCTACCGCGTATGCCGCGAGGGTGCACACAGCGATAAGCACGCCCTCAAGTACAATGCCGAATATTGTATTCTTGTTTAAAATTGAATCGTTTGCACTGCGCGGTTTTTCGCGAAGTACGTCGTCGCGGCTTTGCTCGGTGCCGATAGCAATGGCGGGAAGCGAGTCGGTTATGAGATTCATAAACAGAAGATGCACGGGGAAAAAGGGCGTGGGCAGTGTGAGAAGGGTGGTTATAAGCACGCAAAGCACCGCCGCAAAGTTGCCCGAAAGCAGATATTTTATGGAATTTTTGATGTTTCTATACACGTTTCGACCCGTGACAACCGCCTTGACGATAGTAGAGAAATTATCGTCGGTGAGTATCATACCTGCGGCGTCCTTGGATACCTCGGTACCCGTGATACCCATCGCAACACCGATATCACTCTGTTTGAGCGCCGGCGCATCGTTTACGCCGTCGCCCGTCATAGCTACTATTTGTCCCCTGCGTTGCCAGGCGGTAACTATACGTATTTTATGCTCGGGGGCTACGCGTGCGTAGACGCTTATACGCGGTAGTATTTCATAGAGTTCATCGTCGGTCATTTTGTCGAGTTCCATACCCGACACCGACAAATCGCCGTCCGAAAAAATGCCGATTTGGCGAGCAATGCTTCGAGCGGTAACTACGTGGTCCCCCGTTATCATAATGGGCTTAATGCCCGCTATTTTACACTTTTCTACGGCGTCGCGGCTCTCGGGTCGCGGCGGGTCCTGAAGCGAAACGAGGGCGATAAAGGTAAGACCGTACTCATCGCTAAACGTTACCTCGTCGGCGCTGAAATCTTTATAAGCAAAGCCCAGCACTCGAAGTCCGTTTTCGGCGCAGCGTGCGTTTTCGCGTTCGATTGCCGCCTTGTGCTCGTCGGTCAGCGGAACCTCGTGACCGTCGGTTAAAATATGGGTGCAGCGCGAAAGAATAACGTCGGGTGCGCCCTTTGTATAAAGGTGGTTTTCGCTCGACACGCTCATAAGTTTGCGGTCGGAATCGAAGGGTAATTCGAGTCGGCGAACGGCGGTGCTTTTAAACTCCTTATCGTTTTCTGCGTATTTGTTTACGAGGTCGATAAGCGCAAGCTCGGTCGGGTCGCCTATTCGCTGCTCGTCGTTTACCACCGCGTTATTGCAAAGCAGGCAGGACTTAAGCAGGGTCACGTGCGAATGAATACGGCTGTCGAGACCCGAAACGTCCATAAGCTCGTCGTAAAACCATACGGTTTGCGGAGTCATTTTATTCTGGGTAAGTGTGCCGGTTTTATCACTGCAAATGATAGATACGCAGCCAAGACTTTCTACCGCGCCCAGATTTTTTATAATCGCATTTTCCTTTACCATCTTTTGGGTACTCATTGAAAGCACGATGGTAACGATGGAACTCAGTGCCTCGGGTATCGCCGCAACGGCCAGTGCCACCGCTATCATAAGCGAATCGAGTATCGTGTGGTCCGCAAGGAAATAGTTAAGCAAAAGCACCACTATAGAGATTAAAATAATGCCGAAAGAGAGCTTTTTGCTGAAGTCGTCAAGGCTCTTTTGGAGCGGAGTTTTACGCTCCTTGGCCTCGTTAAGCATTGTAGCTATTTTACCGATTTCGGTGTTCATTCCGGTTGCGGTTACGATATATTTTCCCGTGCCGCCCGTAACAAGGCTGCCCGAAAAGACCATATTCTTGCGGTCACCGATCGGGCACTCGCCGTCAATCGGCAGGGTGTTTTTCTCTATACTTTCAACCTCACCCGTCAGGGCGCTTTCGTTTACGGCAAGCGATGAGGAGAGTATTACCCGGCCGTCGCCGCTGATTACGTCACCTGCCTCGACCGAAACAATATCGCCGGGGCACAGCTCGGTGGACGGTATTTCGCAAAGTGCGCCGTCACGCAGTACCTTTACCTTGGGGATAGATAATTTGCGCAGTCCCTCGAGCGATTTTTCGGCCTTTAGGGCTTGTACCGTTCCGAGAATGGCATTCACCACTATTACGGCGCCGATAACAATCGTGCTCTCAAGCTGACCGCTGATGCCCGAAATTACCGCCGCAATAATGAGAATTATTACGAGCAAATCGGAAAACTGCTTTAAAAAGGTAACTATAGGACCGGCCTTTTTCTTTTCGCGCAGCTCGTTTTTGCCGTATTTTTCGAGGTTTCTTTTCGCCTCGGCCGAAGATAGTCCCTCTTCGCGTGTGCCGAGGTCGTTTAGGGTTTCGCTGATACTTTTTCTGTAAAACATAGGTTTCCTCCGTTTTTGCTTTAGGGTTTCCGCCGTTTTTTAGAAAATAAAAAAAGACAAGAAACGCTAAAGACATTTAATCTTTAACGAGTCTTGTCTTTCAAGTGTTAAGCACTTTTAGGCGCGCCAGAATAGATAACTATTCGCGAATGTTGGCAACGCCGCACATATGAATGTGAGACTACTCCCTCTACGGTTATTATAATACCGCGGCAGGGCAAATATGTAAACAAAATTTTAATTTTTTTCGAGAAGAGCTACCGTTTCAACGTGGGCGGTGCGTGGGAAGAGGTCGGCCGGCGTTGCCGTACGGACGCTGTATCCGAGCGTCGATAATATTTTAAGGTCTCGGGCCAGGGTTGCAGGGTCGCAGGAAACGTATACTATTCGCTCGGGACTGAAGTTATTTGCGATTATGGATAAAAGTTCGCTGTCACAGCCTTTGCGGGGCGGGTCGACTATAACCACGTCGGCCGTAACGCCCTCGTCGCGCAGTCGCGCGGCGGCGCCTGCGGCATCGTCACATATAAAACGAGCGTTTTCTATACCGTTTTCGGCCGCGTTCTTTATCGCGTCCTCAACCGCCTGCGGCACAATTTCAACGCCGATTACGCTTTTGGCGCGCGCGGCGGCAATAAGGCCGATGGCGCCGGTACCGCAGTAAAGGTCTATAACCGTTTTACCCTCGACACAAGCGGCGTCGATTGCGGCACTGTAAAGCTTTTCAGCCATATCGTGATTGACCTGCGCAAATGATAAGGGTGATACGCGAAGTTTAACTCCGCAGATGGTATCAACTATATAGCCCTTACCGTAAAGGGTGCGGCAGGTATCGCCCAAAATTACGTTGGTTTTTTGGCGATTTACATTGATGCAAACACCGCTGAGCTTATCACCCAGTATAGTTTTCAGTATTTCTATAAAGGGCTCCGCGTGCGGCAGTTTTTCGCCGTTTATTACCACCGTTACAAGAACGTCGCCGCCTGCCGACGAGCGAATATAAAGATGGCGTATAAGGCCCTTGCCCGTTTGTTCATTATAAATGCTTATACCGTACTGCTTAATAAACAGTTCAAACGCCTTTTGAATGTCGGAGAATACGGGCGGCTGAAGCCGACAACAGTCCACAGGCACTATACGGTGGCTTCGGGCGGCAAAAAAGCCTGCCCTTCCCTCTTCGTTTATGGGGTACTGAGCCTTGTTTCGGTAGCCGTCGGGGTTGTCAAACATTATGGGGCCCATAGGTACGTCGATGCCGCCTATTCGCAAAAGCGCGTTTCTGACTATCTCGGTTTTTATGCGCTTTTCTTCCTCATAATTTATATGACGAAAAACGCAACCGCCGCACTTTTCGTAAACTGCGCAGTCGGCATTACAACGTGTATTAGAGGCAGAAATCAGTTTTTGCGCCTTGCCGTAGGCATAGCTTTTTTGCACCTTAAGTATCTTAACGCACACGGTATCGCCCACCGCAGTGTGCGGTACGAAAACCGCCATACCCTCGTATCTGCCGACACCGCTGCCTTCGCTTGTAACGTCAACAATATCAAGGATTATTTCATCATTCTTTCGCATAGGTTCCTCTTTTCAAAAAGACCCTTGCGCGGTTGCACAAAGGTCTTATGGTTTCTTACGGAGCAATCTCGATTTGACCGTCAAGACGGTCTTTCATATATTTATTGAGTTCTTCGTTTATTGCACGCGAATCGTAAGTGTTTCTATAGTCGTAATATTTACCGTTAATATAAACCAGTTCGTTATTAGTCCAGGTTACGTTCACGCTGTCTACGCCTATTTCCCAATAGAAATTGCGGGTTTTTCCATCCTCTACCACCTCGCAACGAACTGCGTTGCCCAGCGGATTTTCAACAACGTAGGTATTTACGACCTTAGTGCCGTCGGGAGACGTGCAAGCGTCCCTGAGGGTGCCCTTAGGCAGGTCCTCCATCGTGTAGAAAAAGGTGTCGAATACCATGCCTACCGTATTAAAAACGGTAACGGCAATGGCGATAACTGTAAGGATTATCAGCACTTTTTTAGATTTCATAATGCAATGCTTCCTTTCGTTTGCAGGCTAAAAGCTGCTTCTGAATGCGGGGAAATCGGTCTCCCCCGAGATTTTTGCAAGATGGTTATAATGATATACCGCATATCGGCAGTGAACGGTATAAGCCGCCAGAAAATACGGCACCGTATAAATAAGCGTAATTACAAGGAGCGATAAAAGCATCCATCCTATCATACCAAGCACCAGCACGATATAAGCGCCCGCCGTTTTTCGGCTGATTAGCTTGGACATATGGATAACCTCGGCATTTTCGAGGTGGTCACAGCCGACAAACAGCAAGGGAGCAATATAATAGCGTGCTGACAGAATAACAAACAAAACAAGACCCAAAAGTCCCAGCAGTGATACCACAAAGGAGAACTGCAGTCGCATTTGTTCGTTTAAAAAGCCCGACGCTGCGTAAAGCGCAACTTTCACTACGTTTTGCGGCAGATATGCCAGAAAGAGCATAAGCGCAATGCGAATCAAAAATCCTACCGTAAAGCGCACGCTTTTGAAATACCTTTTTGCCGATGCAAAATAGTAAAATACGAGTCCGACGTCATCTCCCGAATCGTCGCCCGCTCGCCAAACAAACCGAAGTGCGCCGTAAACAAAGGGCGCCGCCACAAACAAAACGTATAACACAAAAAACGGCAGCGAAGCGAAAACTGCATTATCACCGAGCAACAGTCCAAACGCCGATAAAGCGTAAATTCCGACAAAGAAACAGGCCATTATCAAGAAGGTGCAAGCAATAAGCTGAGGCCAAAGCTTTTTCATTATTACACGAGCGGTGCTTTTTACCGCCGCATTTCCAGGCATCGGCCGTCACTCCTTTTTCGTTTCTTTACTAGTATTATATCAAATATGTTTGTAAAATCAATTAATATATTGTTAATTAGACCTTCTTGAGGTTTGCGAAGTTGGACATAAGCTTCTTGGTGCCGACCTTATCAAAGGCTACCTCAACCAGCGTATCGCCGCCCATTGGGGTCAGTGACAGCACCATACCCTCGCCGAAGGTTTTGTGCAGTACGCGCTCGCCCACTGCATAGTTTATCTCCGCCTTTTTGGGTTTTATAGGCTCTACGCGGGGAGCAGGCGTGCTTTTGCGCGACGAAAATCCGCCGAATGAATCCTCGTTTCGCATATAGCCGCCAAACGAGCGGCCGCCCTCGCCAAAGCCCGAAAAAGAACCAGAGAATCCGCCCGAATACTGCGAAATCGAGCTTGCACGGGTTACGTTACAGTATTCTTTGGGGATTTCCTCTAAAAAGCGGGATTCGGGGTTGCGGTTTGTGCTGCCGTAGAGCATACGACAGTAGGCGTTGGTTATGAAGAGCTTTTTCTTGGCTCGGGTTATACCAACGTAGGCCAAGCGGCGCTCTTCCTCGATATCTTCCTCACTGCCGAACATCGACTGGTTGCCGGGGAATATTCCCTCTTCGAGACCGATAAGGTATACCCTGTCGAACTCAAGTCCCTTGGCCGAATGAAGCGTCATAAGCACTACGGTATCAGCGTCGGCGTTGTAGTTATCGATATCACTAAAGAGCGAGATATCCTCGAGGTAATTCGAGAGGGTTACAACCTCGTTTTCCTGCTCATACTGCATAATGCTGGTATGCAGTTCCTTTACGTTCTCTACCCTATCCTGTCCCTCTTCGCCCAGAGCCTTGAGTGAGTTCATATAGCCCGTTTTTTCAAGCAAAGAATCGAGCAGCTCGTGAAGCGGAATATTTTCGGCCTCTTCGCGCAGGGTATTTATCAGCTCGGCAAACTCACGAAGTTTGGCCGCCGCACGCGAAAGCGCAGGATAACGCTCGGCGTTTTGTACCACTTCAAAGAGTGATACACCCTCGTTTTCGGCTATGAGCACAGCGTTTGAAAGCGTTGTTGCGCCGATGCCTCGAGCAGGCTCGTTTATAATACGGATAAGACGAAGATCGTCGGCCGTGTTGTTGATTACGTTAAGATATGAAGTTACGTCCTTGATTTCCTTGCGCTCATAGAAACGCGTACCGCCGATTACGCGGTAGGGTACGCCGCTTCGAACGAAGGCGTTTTCAACCGAACGCGACTGCGCATTCATACGGTAGAGCACGGCGCAGTCCGAAAAACGGCCGCCGCTACCGACATTATCGAGCACCGAGTCGGCAATGTAGCGGGCTTCTCCTCGGTCGTCGGCGGCGGTGAAAACCTCAATTTTCTCGCCGTTTCCTGCGGCGGTCCAAAGGGTTTTGCCCTTTCTGCCCTTGTTGTTGGCAATAACGGCGTTTGCGGCATCAAGAATGGTGCCCGTAGAGCGATAATTTTGCTCAAGGCGGATAACCTCGGCGTTTTCGTAACGCTCCTCAAAGCTTAAAATATTTTCAATCGTGGCTCCGCGGAAGCGATAGATACTCTGGTCGTCATCGCCCACCACGCAGATGTTTTTATATCCGTCAGCCAGCATGCGGCACAGCACGTACTGCGCGTGGTTGGTGTCCTGATACTCGTCGACCATTATGTACTTGAATTTGGCGTTATAATATTCCTTAATATCGGGGTTTTCGTCCAGAAGACGGACAGTATTGAATATCATATCGTCAAAGTCCATTGCGTTAGCATCGAAGAGCTTTTTCTGATATACCTCATAGGCCTGAGCAATTTTCTGCATACGGAAATCGCTACCTGTGGTTTTGCGGAATTCTTCGGGGGTTAAAAGCTCGTCCTTAGCACTGCTTATGGCCGAAAGTACCGATTTTACGGGAAGCATTTTTTCCTCTACGTTGATTTCCTTAAGCGTTTCCCTCATCAGCTTTTTACAATCGTCGGTGTCGTAAATGGTATAGTGCGAGGTGTAGCCGAGGCGCTCGGCATCACGGCGAAGCATTTTGCCGCAAACCGAATGGAAGGTGCCTGCCCAGATATCGTTGCCGGGCTCGCCGAGGCGGTTTATAATACGGTCTTTTAGTTCGCCTGCGGCCTTATTGGTAAAGGTAATGGCCAAAATCTCCCACGGGCGCGGCGCATCTACCGAATAGTAGTATTCGGGCAGAGTATCGCTGATGCCGGCAAGATAGTCCTCTCCCGCTTTTATTACCTCATCGGTAATGCCGTGCGGCACGAAGGAAGAGCCGTATGCTCTGCCGTACTTCATAATGCAGGCGATACGGTTTACGAGCACGGTAGTCTTGCCGCTGCCTGCGCCCGCAAGAACAAGAAGCGGTCCCTCGGTCGTGGTGACGGCGCGGAACTGCATATCGTTCATTCGGCTGAAATCTTTTTTTATTATATTGTCTCTGAGTTTGCAAAACTCTGCGTTATTTATCATATTAAGGCTCCTAAAACGTTCTGAAGCTATTATACTATATTATGAATTTTATATCAATTACAAATTAGACTTGAATTAAATATATTTTTCACTTATAATAAGGTGATGTGAGGTGTAGATTAATGGAAAAAACCGAAATTGTAAGACTACACGGCGACGTTAAACAGTTTGCCGGCAAAAGTATTACCGTCTGCGGATGGGTAAGAACCATAAGAGTTTCAAAGAGCATCGCTTTTCTCGAGCTTAACGACGGAAGCTCCTTTAAGGGACTTCAGGTTATCTTAGAGGAAGGTAAGCTTGCTAATTATAAGGAAATAACCTCGCAGAACGTAGGCGCTGCCGTTATCGTTAAGGGTGTAATAGTTGAAACACCCGAAATGCGTCAGCCCTTCGAGATGCATGCAGAAGAAGCCTTTGTTGAGGGTGAGTCCTCGCCCGAGTATCCGCTTCAGAAAAAGCGTCACTCGCTCGAGTTTTTGCGCACCATTCAGCATCTTCGTCCCCGTACGAATACCTTCCTCGCTGCCTTCCGTGTGCGCTCGGCCTGCGCCTTTGCGATACACAAATTCTTCAACGAGCGCGGTTTCGTGTACGCTCATACTCCCCTTATCACCGGCAGTGACGCCGAAGGTGCAGGTGAGATGTTCCGCGTAACAACCCTTGACCCCGAAAATCTTCCTCTTACCGAGGATGGCGCTGTGGACTATTCGCAGGATTTCTTCTGCAAGCCCACCTCGCTTACCGTTTCGGGTCAGCTTGAGGCTGAGTGTATGGCTACTGCATTCGGCAAGGTATATACCTTCGGTCCTACCTTCCGTGCAGAGCGCTCCTATACCACCCGCCACGCTGCGGAATTCTGGATGATTGAGCCCGAGTTTGCCTTTGCCGACCTCGGTGACGATATGCAGCTCGCAGAGGATATGTTAAAGTCGGTTTTCGCTTATTTGCTCGAAAACTGCGTTCCCGAGCTTGAGTTCTTCCAGGCTCATTTTGACAGCGGCCTTATCGACCGTCTGCGTTCGATAGTTGAGTCGGAGTTCGCCCACGTTACCTATACCGAGGCTATTGAAATTCTCGAAAAGGCAAAGGACGAGTTCTCCTACCCCGTTTACTGGGGCTGCGACCTGCAGACCGAGCACGAGCGTTACCTCACCGAGCAGGTATACGGTAAGCCCTTGTTCGTTACCGATTATCCGAAGGAGATTAAGGCTTTCTACATGCGTGCCAATGATGACGGCAAGACCGTTGCCGCTATGGACCTTCTCGTTCCCGGCATCGGCGAGATTATCGGCGGAAGCCAGCGTGAAGAGCGTCTTGACCTTTTAACCGAGCGTATTCGCGAGCTGGGCCTTGAGGAGGAACAGTACAGCTGGTACCTCGACCTTCGTCGTTTCGGTTCCTGCCGCCACGCAGGCTTTGGCCTCGGTTTTGAGCGTCTTGTTATGTACGTTACCGGCATCGGCAACATACGCGACGTTCTTCCCTTCCCGAGAACCACCGGTTCTGCCGAATTCTAAAATAAAAAAGACCGTAGTTTTTCTACGGTCTTTTTTTATTTTATTTTACTTTTTTATTCCGAAACGAACCTTTTTTATGGCCTGCCAGCCATCCTGCAGCATATCGCGTCCGCTTTTAAATAACAGCGGCCACAGCGGCATACTGCCGTCGCGTTCCACCCTCTTTTGGGCGGCTAAAACAAAGATTGTAATTGCGGCCAAAAGCAAAACGATGAGTGTAACGAGGGCCGCGGTGCTGACTCTGGCGGCAACAACCTCGGACATACCGCCTGCTGCATTTTGACGAAAACCGCTGAAGGTATAATCGTTGTTATCCTTAACGTATTCCTCGCCGCCTATGGCCGACTCGTTTATAACCTTAATTACGGCCGAAAAACAAAGAGTAATACCCGTGGCAGGGTTTTTCTTAATGCTTTCGGTCAGCGTTTCGGCGGTTAATATTTCGTCCAGCTTTTCGGCTATCGGTTCGTAACCCTTGCCGATGGCGTAATTTACGGAGCCGGTATCGCTTTCGATTACAATCACCATACCGTTTTGATAGAAAGCCGAGCCTACCCCATGTTCGGCACCGAACTTTTTGGCAAAGGTTTCGTTATCGCGGCCCTCTTCATGCTGAAGCAAAACCACTACGACCTCACCGCCGGTAGAGGTGCGAAGGGTGGTATTGGCCGAAAGGATAACGTCCTTGGCCGCGTCGGTCAGGACGGCACCGTCATCGATTACGTAGAAGTCCTTTTCCTCCTGCGTCATGACGGGTAAATCTGCATGCGCCGATAGAGACAGCGCAAATATAAGCATTGCCGCAAGCAAAAATGCTATGGCTTTTTTAAACATCCGTATTCCCCCAAACGTGAGCGTTTACACAGATGATTATACGCCTATTGCGGCATAAAATCAAGTACACTTGTTGTTGCATATATTATTGTTTTATTGTATAATTAACATAGAATAGTTCGGCATTGCCGAATGTGGAGGTAAGACATGAATTTTACACCTATTGACAACCGCGGAACCGTTGAGGCCTTTTGCATTGTTAAATCGTGCGATAAAAAGGTTTCCTCTAAGGGCGATACCTATCTTGATATTCTGCTCTCGGATAAAAGCGGTGAAATAAACGCAAAACTTTGGAGCTATAGCCCTGCCGAGCACGGTGAATACGGCGCTGACGACCTTGTTAAGGTGCGCGGCACCCTTTCTAAATACCAGGGCAATGACCAGCTCCGTATTGACCGTATCCGTCCCGTGTTGCCGAGCGATAACGTTCAGCTTGAGGACTTTGTAAAGTCGGCTGAGTATTCAGGCACGGCTATGTTTGACGAGCTTTTGCATATTGCCGAAGGCTTCGAGGATAATACTATAAAGCAGTTAACCGTAACGCTGCTCACACGCAACCGTGAAGCTCTGCTTTTCTGGCCTGCGGCATATAAACTGCACCACGCGATACGCGGCGGACTTTTGCTTCATACGCTATCTATAGTTCGTCTTTGCGACGGCGTTTGCAAAATTTATCCCAACGTGGACCGTGAACTGCTTATGGCAGGCGCGATGCTGCACGATATCGCCAAGACGGTTGAATTTGAGGTTTCGGCCGCCGGCACCGCAACGGGATATTCGGTAAAGGGTAACCTTATCGGCCACCTTGCCGAGGGCGCTATGATGATTCGCGATACCGCGAAGGAACTGGGTCTCGACGGCGAGACCGCAATGTTACTTGAGCATATGGTGCTTTCCCACCACGGTGACCCCGAGTTCGGCGCCTGTATGCGACCGATGTTCCTAGAGGCTATTTTGCTTTCGCAGCTCGATATGCTCGACGCCACCGTTTACGAGGTAAACGATGCAGTAGGAAACCTTGAAAAGGGTGAATTCTCGGGCAGAATGTGGGCTCTTGACAACCGAAAGCTCTATAACCACAGCCGCAAAGCGGGCGAAGAAACACTAAAACTTTTTTAATATAAAGGAGATAAAAATTATGAAAATCACAAAAGATATGTGCATTGGTGACGTTCTCGATATGGATCAGGGCGCTGCAAAATACTTTTTTGAAATCGGCATGCATTGCCTCGGTTGCCCCTCGGCACGCGGCGAAAGCATTGAAGAGGCTTGCGCTGTTCACGGAACCGACTGTGACGCTTTGGTTGCAAAGCTTAACGAGTATTTTTCTAAGTAATGCCCAGTTTAAGTGACCGACTTTTAAAAATTGCCTCTTTTATAAACAAGGGCGAACGTGTTGCCGACATCGGCACCGACCACGCTTATCTGCCCATATACCTGCGTCAAAGCGGTATTTCACCCAGCGTTTTAGCCTGCGATATTAAGTCGGGTCCGCTTTCGGTTGCAAAGAAAAACGTAACGCTGTCAGGTACCGACGGCGTTGCTTTTCGTCTTTGTGACGGACTTTCGGGTCTTTCACCCGACGAGGCCGACGTATTTGTCATTGCAGGTATGGGAGGCGAGCTGATAGCAAACATTCTCGCAAGGTGCGAATGGGCTAAAGGCAGCGGCAAGCGGTTTATTCTGCAGCCGATGAACTCGCCCGAATACCTGCGCGAATTTTTATGTAAAAACGGTTATACGATAGCCGACGAATGCGCCGTGCGTGACGCTGACCGCGTATATACCGTTATAAGCGTTTTGGCAAAACAGGATACTGCCGCGCACGACGAACGCTATTTCTTTGTCGGCAGGCTCGACTGCGCGCGAGAGGATGACCTGCTTTTTTTAAAGAAGCAGTATTTAAGGCTATCCTCCTGCGCCGATGACCTCGAAAAAACCGAAAACCGAGAGCAGTACCTATACTATAAAAGGGCCGCAGACTATATTTCCAAGTACATAGGGGTGTAAACTATGCCGCTTGACGGTATTTTTTGCAAAAATTTGTGCCGCGAACTGGAGACCGCCGTTTCCTGCCGCGTTGATAAAATATTCCAGCCGTCTCGCGACGAGCTGGTTATTTTGCTGCGCTCAGCAGGCCGCCATATGCGGTTGCTTATTTCTGCGCGACCCGGTATGGCAAGAATACATTTTACCGAGCGCTCCCCTGAAAACCCAGCTACTCCGCCCATGTTTTGTATGCTAATGCGCAAGCATCTTTCGGGCGCCAAGCTTTTGGAGGTAAGACAGCAAAACTACGACCGAGTTATAAGCCTTATATTCTCGGCTACCGATGAAATGGGTGACCGCAGAAACCTTTCGCTCACGGCCGAGCTTATCGGCAACGCCGCCAATATTATACTTATAAATGAGGACGGCAGAATTATAGATTCGGTACGCCGAAGCGATATTGAAACCACACAAAGACTGATTCAACCCGGCGCCCTATACGAGCCGCCGCCTTCGCAGGAAAAACTTTTCCCGACAGACGGCACTCTTGCAGAAAGACTGTCGGCCGAAGATAATTCGCTTTCGGCTGCGCTTCTTAAGTGCGTCGCCGGTCTCTCTCCCCTTGCGGCGAGGGAAATTGCTTTCTCGATAAGCGATGACGACACCCCCTATCCGGAACTGTCGGCTGAGCAGAAAAGTGCTTTGCACGAGTACCTTTTTAAAATCGACAGTGGTGAAGGCGCCGCCCCGTACACTCTAATGGAAGACGGCAAGCCTAAGGCTTTTTCCTTCCTGCCATTGCGCGGCGACACCGTTTTATACGATAGTTACAGTCTGCAGTTGGACGCTTTTTACGAGCAGAAGGCAGCGGCAGACAGGCTTAAAAGCAGTTCGGACTCGCTTCTTAAGACCGTTCGTACGCTAATCGAGCGAACCTCACGCAAACTTAATCTCCGCCGTGAAGAGCTTAAAAAGTGCGAAAATCGCGAGCAGCTTCGCATTTTCGGTGAGCTGATAAAGGCAAATATTTCGCTTATTGAGCGCGGCGCGACGGTTGCCCGTGTGCCCAACTATTACGACCCTGAACTTCGCGAAATCTCAATTCCGCTTAACGAGGCTCTGTCCCCGGCCGAAAATTCGGCAAGATACTTTAAGGAATACCGCAAGCTATGCAACGCCGAAAGCACCCTCAAGAAGTTAATTGAGGACTGCATTCACGAGGCCGAATACCTCGCGTCGGTAAGTGACGCGCTCTCACGTGCAGAGACGGTAGCAGAGGTTTCCGAAATCCGCGACGAGCTGATAGCCGCAGGCTACGTTCGTCCGCAAAAGGGTCGCGCACCCAAACGCAAGGCTCTTCCCTTTAAGGAATATACCTCGCCCGACGGATATAAAATTCTTGTAGGACGTAACAATATTCAAAACGACCTTTTAACCCAAAAGACCGCCGCCAAGACCGATATTTGGCTGCACACTAAGGATATTCACGGCTCGCACACTGTTATTGTATGCGAGGGCACCACCCCGCCCGACTCGACGATTTTGTATGCCGCGAAGGTGGCCGCTTTCAATTCGCAAGCCGCCGACTCTGCCAACGTGCCGGTCGATTATACCCTGATAAAACACGTGAAAAAGCCTTCGGGCGCGCGTGCAGGAATGGTTATATACACCAATCAAAGCACCCTTTTCGTGAACCCCGAAGAATAAAAAGACCTCGAAGCGTTTTCGCTACCGAGGTCTTTTGCTTTTTAGTATATCCGCCGCCACCGAAAAAACCAGTGCGCCTGAAAATAACCGTGTCGAAAAAAGGCAGAGCCTCTCTACCGTGCCGAAAAGGGCTATCGGATCGTGGCTTTCGCCTACCCTGAGCGCCAGAAAAAGACACCCTAAAAAAAGCGCCGAGCTTAGAGTGCTGCCTGCCGCCAATATGTATCTGCCGGCTTTGGTGTGCATAATTTTCTCCTTTTTTATTTTTCTGCTAATATTTTATCATATTTAACAAAAAGGGCAATAAAAACTTTTTGGTGCTGTTTCCCGTTTTTGGGGGATTTTCCATATTTTTCTCGTGTTTTCTTATGTTTTCTCGCTTTTTTAAAATCTGAAAGTTTTTGGAATTTTGTATTGACAAAGCTGTGTATAAGAACTATAATATCCTTAGCGAAGGTATTATTTACTTCCGTTTTGAGGTGTGTTTATGAATACGGCGGATATTAAAATCACGCACGAAATTTTGACCGATGAGGATGGCGTCAGCATCATCTCCTACGGTCTTTTAATCGACGGCATTGCCTACCCTGATCTTACCACCTCGCTCGACCGAATAACGAATTTTGCTTCGCTTATTAAAGACGACGTTCCCTCCGGGCAGGTGCTTTTTGAGTTGTTTGAGGATTACCTTTTCTAACACTTATCTACGGTAATTATTATATAATATAAATATCTTGCTATTTCAAAGACCACATGGTATAATACTATGTGGTCTATTATGTTCTTTTTCGGAACATTTGATATTTTAGTTTCGGCAAACCGCTTTGCCGCGAGAGGATGGATAACTAAATGAACGAAATTTCTATTTGGCAGGTGCTAAACATAATCGTTAAAAGGTTATGGGCAATATTGCTTGTATCGGTGATACTCGCAGGCGCCACATACGTTTATAACGCAAACTTTGTAACGCCCACCTACGCCGCAAAATCTGCTATCCTTGCTACCAACGGTGGTATTGCCACCGGCAACCAGCAGGACACCAGCAGCAAAATCGGCAGCAGTGACTTGGCGTCTTCTTTGAGCATTGTTGACACCTACGTCGATATTTTCAAAACCTACAGCTTCTACGAATATATCGAGGAGCAGCCTGAAATTCAGCGTCTTAACCTTTCGGCAAGACAGTTGCTTAGCATGACCAAGGTTTCACGTCGAAGCGAGGAATCGCTCTTTATCGACGTAAGGGTTGCAAATACCGACCCCAAGACCGCCGTTATAATTGCAAACTGTGTTGCTATGTCGGCTCCCGACTACGTTAACACCAAGTTGCCCGGAGCTTCGGCCGAACCCGCCGATAAGTGCATATCGGCCTACATTACCGGTCCTCTTACAGCACGTAATACCGTTCTCGCATTCCTCTTTGGTGCTTTCGTTTCGATAGTATTCTTCATCATACTTGCCGCAACCGATAAGACCATTAAGGGCGAGGATGAAATAACCAAGCGATACAACATCACCGTTTTAGGCGTTGTACCCGATTTTGACACCAAGACTACAAAGGGGGCAAGAAGATGAGTAATCAGGTAGAAAACACCACACAGAATACACCCAACGTTACTGCACACTTTGCCGTCGTTGAGGCCTACAAAATGATTCGTACAAATCTTCTTTTCCTGCTTTCGCAGACCAACGAGAAGATTATTACCGTTTCAAGCTCTATCGCAGGCGAGGGTAAATCCACAACCGCAATTAACATTGCCGTTGCTTTCTCTCAGCTCGGCAGCCGAGTTTTACTTATCGATGCCGATATGCGTAAGCCCTCGGTTCACAAGAAGTTACGCCTTTCTAACAAGACCGGCATTTCTTCGCTGCTGGTTGGTTTCTCGGAGTTTGAGGATTCGGTAAATCATATCAACGACACCTTCGACGTTATCACCTCCGGTCCTACCCCGCCCAACCCGTCTGAGTTGCTCGGTTCGGACAGAATGTCTTCTCTTTTGAAGGAACTTAACGAAAAATACGACTACATCGTACTGGATACTCCGCCCGTTAACATCGTTCCCGATGCTTTGGTTGTGGCTCCCAATACCGCAGGTATGGTTTTCGTTGTTCGTGACTTTATTACCACCCACGAGCAGTTCCAAAAGGCATTAAGCAGTATTGAATTTGCAGGTGTTCGTTTCCTCGGCACCATTCTTAACGGCCACACCAACAAGGTAAGCCGCAGATACAAATACCGCTATCGTTATCGCTATAATTCCTACGGCTACTATAACTATAAGTAGGAGTTCTGATTATGTATATTGATATTCACGCGCACATCCTACCCGCAGTTGACGACGGAGCCAAGAATATCGATGAATCGCTGGCGCTTCTTAAAATGTTAAAGGATCAGAACGTTGGGGCTGTTGCGGTTTCGCCGCACTTCTACCCCAGACGTGAAAATTCCGTTTCCGAATATAAGGAGCGCATCGCAGCAGCGTATGACCGTTTGATCTCCGCGAAGGACGACGGTCTGCCCGAGGTATATCTCGGATGTGAGGTTCATTTCTTTAAGGGAATCTCGCTTTTTTCGGATATTCGCAGCCTGTGCATAGGAAAATCCAACTATATTCTTATAGAATTTCCCTATCGTTCCATTACCTCATCAATGGCAAATGAAATTGCCGAGCTTTATTTGAACCACGGACTTATGCCGATTCTCGCTCATATTGAGCGTTATCGCAGTTTTGACGGATTCGAACACATCCTGAAATTGATTGACGACGGTTTTGCTCTCGGTCAGGTAAACGCTTATTCTCTGCTTGAGTTTAAGCCACGCCGAGCCACCGTTAAGCTTATCAAGGATGGATTTGTAAGTTTTATTGCCAGCGACTGTCACTCGTCGGATGAAATTCCTCCCCGAATCGGTGAGGCTCTGCGTCGGGTAGAGAAAAAGTGCGGCAAACAAAAACTTGAGGAAATTACTGCAAACAGCCAGGACCTATATAATAAAATTAAGGGGAACGACTAAATGCGCTTTATTATGCGGCTATTAAAGCATATCAAGCATCTTCATATCGGTCTTATCTTTTTACTGGATGCTCTTTTGCTTTTTACGGCTTCGCTGTTTTCACACGTTATAGTATCGTCGGTAGTGGATTATCACGTTTCTACCGTATCTCGCCCCGTCGGTACAATACTGCCGGCAATCTTCTGCCTTGCGGGACTTTTGATTTTCAGGGTTTATAAAATCATGATAAAGCATCTGTCCTCCTATGGCTTTTTACGCTGTGTTGGCGGTGTTTTACTGGGCACCGGTGCTATGATCGTGCTCGAGGTTACCGTTGCTGATTTCCATAACAGATTATTCTACGTTGTATTTTGTCTGCTCGCTATTTGCTGTATCGCTTTATCGCGTATTGCTTTTAGTATTGCACAGTACAGAATGAAGGTGGTTTCGCTTAAAAGCAGGCCCACTACTCCTACGCTGATTATCGGCGCGGGCTACACGGGAACCAATGTTTTACGTGAGATCTTAATGTCCGACAGCGTTAACTATACACCGGTAGGTTTCGTTGACGATAACGATTCTCTCACCGGTCTGGATATCGACGGTGTTAAGGTTCTCGGACCGACCATCCTTATTCCCGAGTTTTGCCGAAAATTCGGCATAAAGGTTATCCTTTTTGCGATTCCCTCCTGTCCGGAGGACCGAAAGAAGACCATCCTTCGCATATGCTCGCAAACGGGCTGTGAGGTTAAGGTTATTCCCTCGGTTTGGGATTTGGCCTCTAACGTTAAATTCCTGCCGCAGATAACCTCAATTAACGTTGAGGACGTGCTTGGCAGAAACGTAGTACATATGGACGAATCGGATTTCCTGCCCTTCCTTAAGGGTAAAACCGTTTTAGTTACGGGCGTCGGATCCATCGGTTCGGAAATTTGCCGTCAGGTAATTAAGGCTGATATCAAGCAGCTTCTGATGGTAGATATATATGAAAACAACGCCTATGAAATTCAGCAAGAGCTTATAAGTAAGGGCCACGGCGATATCATCTCGACCGAGATTGCATCGGTACGTGATTTCCCGAAGATGCACCACTTATTTGAAAAATACAAGCCCGATCTTGTTTTCCACGCCGCCGCGCATAAGCACGTGCCGCTTATGGAAACCAACCCCGAGGAGGCGGTTAAGAACAACGTCTTAGGCACATATAACGTTGCTCGCCTCTGTGAAGAATTCGGTGTTGAAAAGATGGTGCTGATTTCAACCGACAAGGCGGTTAACCCCACCAACGTTATGGGCGCTTCAAAACGTTGCTGTGAGATGGCCATGCAGTACATGGCTCAGCGTTCGAAGGGTACTGAATTCGTTGCCGTACGCTTTGGTAACGTTTTAGGCTCGAACGGCTCGGTTATTCCGCTTTTTGTAAAGCAGATTGAACACGGTGGCCCCGTAACGGTTACCCACCCCGATATCATCCGCTACTTTATGACCATTCCCGAAGCCGTATCGCTGGTGCTTGAGGCCGGTGCGATGGCAAAGGGCGGCGAGATATTTGTTCTCGATATGGGCGAGCCTTTCAAAATAACTACTCTGGCAGAAAACCTTATACGACTTTACGGCTACAAGCCCTATGACGAAATGCCCATTAAATTTATCGGACTTCGTCCCGGCGAAAAGTTATTTGAGGAACTGCTGATGAGCGAAGAGGGACTTAAATCAACCGATAACAAGAGCATATTTATAGGAAACCAGATTTCGATTGATGAAAAGTTGTTTGAGCAGCAAATTGCTCGCATTTCCGACGTTGCCGCGCAGAATAACGGCGACAGCGTAGTCGAAGTATTAAAAGAAATGGTTCCCACCTTTAAACACGAATAAAATTAAAACCTCGATGTGATACATCGAGGTTTTTGTTTTTATAAAGCAATTAACATTCCAAGGTTGCCGCGCCTGCCGCCCGTATATCGGTGGGAGTGCAGATGCTCGTGAAGGCAGTTGGTGCAAAGGTCGGCAACATCGATATTCTCTTCCCGAAGACCCGCTTTCATTAAAATAAGCTTGTTTGCCTTTTTAAGGTCGAGCATATATTTGCCGTTTGATTTTTTCACGAATATCTCGTCCATATCAAGATACTCCATCTTTGAGAATTCGGTATACACGGGGTCGTCAACCTCGTAGCAACAGCTGCCGACGGCAGGACCTATACCTGCTATTATATCGGCCGCATTGCTGCCGAATTCACTCTTCATACGCTCTACCGTCACGCGGCCGATTTCCTTTACGGTGCCACGCCAACCCGCATGTGAGGTTGCGATTATTTTGTTTTTCGTATCGTAAAAAGCGAGCGGTACGCAATCGGCATACTGGGTCAGCAGTGCTGAGCCCGCAATATTCGAAATAAGGCCGTCAACATCGGTATAATCAACGGGTTTTATAACGCCTTTGCCGATATCGTCGGCCGTTATTACGCGGACGTTGTTCGTATGGGTTTGCTTCGAGTAGGTTATGCTGTCACGGTTTATTCCTATAGCATCGCATAGAATTCTTAAATTCTCAAGCACGTTTTCCCGCGGCTCACCGCGATCAAAACTGGTATTAAACGAGGCACAATCGCCCTCGCTCACACCGCCGTGGCGGGTTGTGAAGGCGTGCTTCACTCCATATCGTTCAAACAACGGAAAGGTAAGGTACACAAGGTCGCCTTTACGGTTCACACGCATAGTTTTACTCTCAATCATTTTTCCTCACCGCTTTCGGGCAAGAAGCCCTCGAAAATATAGGTTTCGGCATCGTTTTTCGCCGCGTCTACCGCTTTTTGACTCTTAAAGGTCCAGGCCACGGGGAATGCGCCGAGCAATTTACAAAGACGGTAAAAGAAGAATTTTTTATGAAGAATATCGAAGGAAAGAAAATCAGGTCTTGCTATTACGTTGGTAAAAAGGCAGGACGCAAATTTATAATACCACGGATCCTCATTGCCGAAGACGGTGGTGAGCTGACCGCGACAGATATCGGGGCGGTTTTTTCGGTACCAGGAAAGCACGGGCGGATAAAACGACTGAATATAATACTTACCGTTATAGTCCTTTAGTATCTCGTTTGCGGCTATACAAAGCGGTGTGGAGTTCGAGGTGCTTTTAAACTCGATAAGCAACGGAACGCGGCCGTTTACGGCGCTGAGCACCTCGCGAAGGGTGGGTATCTGCTCGTCACTGTCTGTAAGGCGAAGTTCTTTGATTTCAAGAAGCGTCATATCCCTGATTTTACGGTCAACGCCACACATACGGGTAGTGGTTGCATCGTGAAAAACAACAACCTCGCCGTCGGCGGTGATGTGTATATCGATTTCAATCGTAAGCCCGTTATCGGCTGCAAAGCGATAGGCAGGCAGTGAATTTTCGGGGTAGCCAAAACCAACGCCGTGCAGTCCGCGATGGGCTATGTACTGCCCCGAAAGGAGCCGTCTGTCGGGGTGGCGGCGCACAGCCGGAAACACGAGGAATAATATTAAGAGCGCTACTGCCGCGATGACGCCGAGGACGATATAAAGAGCCAGCATTATTAATCCTCCGTATCAAAATTTTCTATTAGGGATTTGCGTTTTTCGGGTTTGCTGTCGCCGTGACGAACGAAGCACATTGTAACAAACGAAAGCGCCGAAAAGAGCACGGCATACGGGAACAGCACATCATACCCGAATCCGAGTTTATCAATAAGCCAGCCCGAAAGCGGCGGTGTTGCTATCTGTGCCGCCATCGAGAAGGTGTAGTAAAAGCCGGTGTATTTGCCTACGTCGCTGCCGCTGCTCATCTCCACAACCATAGGGAATGAGTTTACGTTTATGGCGGCCCAGCCGATGCCCACAAGGCCGAATATAGCGTACATAACGGGAGTCTGCTGGCGGATGAGGATAGCAATGGCGTAGCAGGCGGTCATTAGGGTGATGCCGAGGAGTATTGTCTTCTTACGGCCGAGCGCGCTTGATACGAAACCGAGCGGAACAAACGAAATTATGGCCGCTACCGTCGCCACCAAAAGATAGCTCGACGAGGTTCCGAGGTCGGTACCCCAAACGTTTACACAGTAGCGAGAAAATGCGGTTGTAACGGCATTATAGGCCATAAACCACAGAAATACCGAGCTTAAAATTAAAATAAGACTGCGAAAAACGGGGCGAGGAAGTTTTCTCTTTTCGGTGGGTGCGTTTTCTTCGGGTTCGTCCACGATTTTTGGCAGGCGGTTTTCGCGAACCGAGAGTACCATAATAAGCACGACCACCAGCATAAACACCGCCACCGTAATAAATACGGGCAGGAATGACTGGTCATCGGCGTAGGTCGAGGCGCCGTCGGCCCCCTTTTCGCTTTTGAGCAGGAACATCATTACTATCGTGCTGAAAATGCCGCCGAGGTAGCCAACGAGGTTTATAACTGCGTTGGCCTTACTGCGTAAAGGCTTTGGCGTAACGTCGGGCATATAGGCGACCGACGGAGTACGGTAAACTGCCATTGCAATAAGCAAAAGCATAAGGGTTATGAAGAAGCCGAGGAAATTACGCAAGGTTTCGAAAATGCCTAAAACTATAAGCAAAATAACGGCCGCAATGGTGCCGTAAAGGATATATGGGGTTCGTTTGCCGAGGCGAGTATTGGTGCGGTCGGAGATGGCGCCGAAAAGCGGCAGCATAAACACCGCAAGCACGTTATCTATCGCCATTATCGAGTTGGCGGCAAAGGTGCTCAAATTAAAGCGTGCCTCGAGCACAAAGGGAATTACCTGATCGTAAAACTGCGAAAATGCGAGTATCGACATAAATGAAAGGCCGATAAGCACAGTTTGTTTATAGTTTAATTTCATTTTATTCCTCCGCTAATTACTTTATAAGTTCGTAGGCTATTCGCTCTTCCCCGTTTTCGATATAAACGGTGCCGCAGGCTCTAAAGCCGTGTTTTTCTAAAACGTGCTGCATTACTTTGTTGTCCTTATGGGTATCTATACGGAACTGTTCCGCACGGCTTTTACAAAAGTCGAGCAGCCGTCCAAACATACCGCGGCAGGTGTTATCACTTGCGACACGGTGGATAATACCGCAGGGGCTTTGGGTTTTAAAGGCTCCGCCGTATACGTTTTTATAGGTTGGCTCCTCGCCAACAAAAAACACAAAAGCTCCGCAAATGCGGCCGTCTTTCAGTATAACGAAAAGCTGATTTTTTTCGATATCGTCGTTTAGTGTCTCCACGGGAGGATAGGTGTTTCCCCACTGAGAAGCGTTGCCCGACTGCGCCATAAACCCGCGCGCTATGGAATAGACACGGAGAATTTCTTGCATATCGGATTTTTTTGCGGCTCGTATCACGGCGTTCAACTCCTTTTTTATTATTCTACCACAAAGATATGTATTTTAAAAGAAAAAACCACCCCGCAGGGTGGTTTTTATTTTTCTTAATCGTCGCGGCTGAAGATAGAAAGCAGACGGATAAAGATATTTATAACGTCAAGATAAATATCGAGCGCCGAATCAACGGCGTTATCGAGTGTTCGAGGATAGGACTGCGCCTTGAACCAGTCGTAGCCGATGTAAAGCGAGAAGAGCAGCACGAACAGCCAGTTAAAAAGGTCACCGCCGTAGCCAAAAAACATTGCAATCAGCTCGGCTATGAGGCCAACCACCAGCATTACGAAAAGTGCTATTCCCAGCTTGGAAAATACTCTGGGATACATTGTGGATATTGCAATCATTACGGTAACAACGGCACCGGTTGCAACAATTGCGGCGATGATATCACTCGTTCTGTACCACGGAACAGCGGTGCTCAGCAGCGCGCCTATCGGCACCACGACAAGGTTATAGCCTATAAAGCTTACAGAAGGCTTTCTCGAGCGAGTAAGCAAGGTACCCGCTATTACGAGCACGAAATAGCCTATCAGCAATATACGGTAGTCAAGGCTCATAAAAAAGTCGGACAGCGTTGCCACCATAATGGCGTTGAGCACAAAGCCGTATAAAATTACAAGTCCTATAATCAAATTATAGCTGCGAAGCGAGAGCTTATCAAAATCGGCGCTCTGCATACGCTGCTTTTTTCTTTCTGCATTGCTTAGCATAAAATCACCTTCTAAAATTTTTATACCGCTAATTCAAGCCAAACTCAACACGGCCGACACCGTTTTCGTATTGCTTTGTGTCGCCGTTCGGCAATATAAGCGTTACCGCTGTTTGAGCAGAAAATTCATAAACGGCGGTATTATTTTCTACACGCCAAGCGGTTTTTATTTTGCCGTGTTTTGAATTATATTCGCAGGCAAAATCGCCTATTTCCTTTATAAATACAGGCCTTAATACCACCGTCTCGAAGCCGGGAGCCGATTCGCGATACCTGATACCGCCAAGATATTCAAACATCCATCCGGTAAGAGCGCCGAGCGCAAAGTGGTTCTTACTGCAGCCGCTTTTTGCCATACCATCCCAATGCTCGGTAATGGTTGTAGCGTCGGCTATAAGATTTCGCCACGAGGGGAACTTATCGTTTTTAAGAAGATCGAGGGCAGCCTCAAACTGACCGTAATCACACAACACCTGCATTAAAAATCGTGTTGCAACGTAGCCGGTTGTAAGCGAGCCCTGCTCCTTTATATATTTTGCAAGAGTCTCGGCAACTGCGGCCTCTTTTCCCTTCGGAACAAGACCGAAATAAAGCGGAAGCACAAGTCCGCTCTGCAGGTGCGGAGTGTAATCGTTCTCCTGCGGCAGGAAATATTTACTGTTAAATCGTGTAACCGCGCTTGTGTAATAAGAATTCAGTCGCTCGGCGGTAGCCACGTCGCCTAAAATCTCGGCTATCTCGGCCACGGATGCAAGGTTATAGCAGTAAAAAGCCGATGAGAAGAAATCTGCGGGAAGATTTTTTCCAAACGGATTCAAATGGTCGTTATACGGCGATTCGTTTCCGTTCGGAAGACCGCCGTCAGCCTTCGAAAGTCGGCTGTGGGTAAAGTCTAAAACCTCGCCGTATCGAGTTGCGAGCAGGTTTTTATCGCCGTAAAATCTGTAAAGATCAAGCAAAACCGAATAGATTTCGTCGCCCCAGCCATAGGCTGTGCGACCAAGCTTTCGGCCGCCATCGGTCCAACGGCCAAGCAGCGTTTCAACGTCAGCCAGATAGCAGGCCGTTGTTGAGAATACGGCTATATCGCCCGTCCAGAAATTCTTTTCTCTCGTGGGGCAATCCATAAATCCGTTAAACATATTGCCGCGCATGGTGCGCTCGGTAATTTCCGCAAATTCTTTAAAGAAGGGGTCGCTGCTTTCAATTTTCCAACCGAAATCAATATCGTTATGCATTACCGCAAGCTTGATATCCTCTATCTGATCACGATCTGCGCCCTCGATTTTAATATATCTGAAACCGTTGAAGGCGAACCTAGGCATATATTCCTCGCGCTCGTCGCCGCGGCAAATATATAAATCGTAGTTTCTGATTGCGGCCTTTGCGCGACCCTCGGGCTTATAGAAATCGTCCGAATTGCAAACGGGGCTATATGGCAACAGCATCATCTCGCCGTTTTCCTTAAGCATTTCGCACACCGAAATTTTAATCTGCTGACCCGCCTTCGTGTTTTTAAGCTTAAGAGAATATTTACCTGCGCTGTTAAAGCCGAAATCGAATAAAATTCCACCTTCGGTTTCGGTTTCGCTTAAAACGGGAAGCAGCTTTGTAACGCGTACGGGCGGATAATTTCTCAGCGCGTAGGGGCGGCTTATATCAAGCGGTAACTCTTCGGCAAAGTGCCAGTCGTCATCGCAAAAATCCGCCGTACTCCAGCCGGTTTTTTCAAGTCGAGCATCATAACGCTCGCCAAACTGAAGGTCATTATCGGTAATGGGAGAGGGCGCAGTCTTCCACGAACCATCGGTGCCGATAACCTCGGTTCTGCCATCCTTATACCTTACGGTAAGCTCGGCTAACAGAACGTTTTTATGGGTATAAATTACGTTGTGCGACTCACTGTTAAGCCACGTGTTACCGGTAATTGCGCCAATCACGTTGCGGCCGTTTTTAAGCATATGAGTCACAGAAAAAGTGTGGTATTCGTTGTATTTCCCGTTTATGCCTTGGGAGAAAAATTCATCGCCTACACGGCAACCGTTTATATACATTTCGGCCTCACCGCGCGAGAAAACACACAGCTCGGCATCCTCAACCTCGCCGCAAAGGCTTACCTCCTTTCGCATATAAAGCGAACGTCTTTTAAGCCTGGGATGAATTTCGTTACAGTTCAGGTAGGCTTCCTTAAGATTTTCGGTAAGCCAGCCTTCGGGATCGTTATTCGAAAAAAGCGGATGAAAATTTTTAAAGTTTCCGTCGGTTACAATAACCTGCTCGCCGCTCTCGGTTTCGATGGTTATCTTGCCGCAAACGGCCGATGTAAAGTGAGTTTCATCGTTTGTTTGGAAAACACGGAGAGCAACACTGTTATTGCCCTTTTTAATATGCTCGGTTACGTCGGCGGAAAAAGAATCTACGTTCTCGGCCAAAAGAGCTTCGCCAAAATAAATATCGAAGCCGTTGTCGCATAAAAACTCGGCCTTTGCGCTTAAAACTTCGCTCTCCACTATAAAATCGCGTCGCAAAAAGCCTCTGCTTGAAAAAAGCGGCCATATCCAAAAAGCACCCTCAATTTGAGAGATGCTTTCGCATTCTTTTAAAAAACTATCGCTTCCGCAAATCGGCTTTGCAAGCCAATTATTTTTGATTTCAACTGTATAAGACATAGCATACCTCCAAAGGGGGACATTTCTACCGATATAATACTATATCAAAAATGCTATGTCAACTTTAAAGACAGAAAAAAACTCCCGTACGACCGGCGTACGGGAGCTATAATTTTTTTAGTCTCTGCGCTCAATATCGCGGAGTATAACCTCTCCGCTCACGGCATCGATATCGAAGGAATATTCCTTGTTTCCGCTTTCGAAATCGATTTCCCAAACCGATTTTCCGAAGTCACGCTCGAGTTCTGCCTCGAGGTCGTACACGGCATCCTTTGAAACGCCTGCCTCGCGCAGGGCTATATTGATCGCTTCATCACGGGTGAGCGAGACTGAGGAAACAGTCAGCTCGCTCGATATCGGAGCGCTGTCGCTTGAGATATTGCTTACGGTATTATTTACGTCACTGCCGGGAGCGGGCACTACGGGCGCTTTCTCGCCGCAGCCTGCAAAAAGGCCCAGCACTAATAACAAACAAAGTATAACTGATAGTTTCTTCATATTTCTCGCCTCCGTTTATCTTAGATAATTATGTGCGTTTTATAGGTGATTATCCGAAATAACGCTCGAGAAGTCCCTCAAATGCCTTGCCGTGACGGGCTTCGTCGCGAGCCATCTCGTGAACGGTGTCGTGGATAGCATCAAGGCCGAGTTCCTTTGCGAGCTTAGCAAGCTCGAACTTGCCACTGGTTGCGCCACGCTCAGCATCTACGCGCATAGCAAGGTTCTTCTTGGTAGAATCGGTAAGTACTTCGCCTAAAAGCTCGGCAAACTTTGCTGCGTGCTCGGCCTCTTCAAGAGCGGCCTTCTCCCAGTAAAGACCGATTTCGGGATAACCCTCACGGTGCGCCACGCGGGACATTGCAAGATACATACCTACCTCGCTGCACTCGCCGTTGAAGTTCTCGCGAAGACCTTCAATGATTCTCTCGTCTACGCCCTGGGCGATGCCTACAACGTGCTCTGCAGCCCAGCCCTTATCAGCCTTCTGCTCTTCAAATTTGCTTGCGGGTGCGTGGCAAATGGGGCACTCTGCAGGAGCAGCGTCGCCTTCGTGAACGTAACCACATACTAAACATACATACTTTTTCATTTTGTTTTCCTCCAATAGTTTATAATTTTTTAATTTTTTATTTGTAATCAACTTATACGCATTCGCTGCACAGACCGCCGAGCAGTACCGTTTCGCTGTCGACCTCACAGCCGTCAAGCCCGGTCATCAGCGACAGCAGCTTATCCATATCGCACTCAAGGTCCTTCACTCTGCCGCATTTGGTACAGAAGAAATGAGGATGCGGTGCAATATTGCCGTCGAAATGAGCGATATCCCCTACCGTAAAGGACTGCGCCTCACCATCGTGACTCAGTGAATCAAGATTGCGGTACACCGTTCCAAGACTTATATTCGGGATAACCTCTTTGGCCTTTGCGTAAACCTCCGCAGCCGACGGATGCGCCGTAGTGGAATGAAGAATATTTTCTATTACTTCTCGTTGCTTCGAGTATCTTGCCAACTGCGGCACCTCCTTCAAACTTAAATAGGAATGATTACTATTTATAATATATCAAATACCCTATGTTTTGTCAATACTTTTTTTAAAATTTTTTTATTTCGTTGACAAAAGCGTCGATTTGGTAGATAATATGTATATGTATCGCATACTATATATATGAAAGTAGATTGAAAATATGGAAAACACAAGACGTATTTCGCATCTCGTTATTAAACGTCTTCCCCGCTATTACAGATTTCTGGGTGAACTTATAAATGAAGGTGTAAAGCGCATCTCTTCACGTGAGCTTGCCGAACGCATGGGACTTACCGCCAGCCAGATCCGTCAGGACCTTAACTGCTTCGGCGGCTTCGGTCAGCAGGGATACGGATATAACGTTGACCAACTTTATGAGGAAATAGGTATCATTTTAGGTCTTAACAAAAAGGAAAAGGCTATCCTCGTCGGTGTGGGCAACCTCGGCCGCGCAATTGCAAACCACGTTAAATTTGAACAACTCGGTTTTCAGCTTATCGGAATTTTTGATAAAAACGAGGCCTTAAACGGCGAAATCATTCGCAACATACCGGTAAGAAACACCTCGGTTATGGATGAATTTTGTCGAGAAAACCTGCCCTCAACGGCAATCCTCTGCATTCCGAAGGAAGCCGCACTACATATCTCTGACCAGCTTATTTCTCTGGGCGTTAAGGGCTTTTGGAACTTCAGCCATGCCGATATTTCGGTAAAGCACCCCGAGGTTTCGGTTGAGAATATGCATTTTGGCGACAGCCTTATGACGCTTCGCTACAAATTAAATTAATTTTGGGTAATTACAGCAATCACCGCACATAATATGTGCGGTGATTTTTTTGATTTCTACAGTTATAAGATGCGCAGTAATGTACGTTTTTGTGACGCTGGCAATACGTCTTATGGGCAAGCGTCAGATAGGTGATTTGCAGCCTAACGAGCTGGTTGTAACCATTTTGATATCCGAAATTGCGGCTATTCCGTTGCAGGACCCGACAAGACCTCTGCTTTCGGGTGTTGCGGCTATATTCATATTAGTGGTGCTTGAAATTATAATTTCGGTTGCCGCTATGAAAAGTCAAGCCGTAAGAAAACTGATGAGCGGTCGTGCCGCAGTGATAATACGCAACGGCAAGATTGATGAAGCCGCCATGAAGCGAGTGCGGATTACGGTGCTCGACCTTATTGAACTATTGCGGCAAAACAGCGTTTTCGACATCAGCGAGGTGGCCTATGCCGTACTGGAGGTTAACGGAAATCTAAGCGTGCTTCGTCGCAGCGAATACGACAGCGTAACCAAAAAAGATATGGAAGTTTCGACGAAGGAAAATCTGCTTCCCCTACCCGTAATATGCGACGGTACGGTAATAAAGGAATCGCTCGACGCACTGTTTATAAAGGAAAACGAGCTAAATAAGATTTTAAAAAAGCAAAAGGTACGAATGGATGAAATTTTTATCCTGACGCTTGACCACGAAAAAAACGTTTTACTGATTCGAAAGGAAAACAAGAAATGAAAAGACTGATAGCGGCGGCGGTGCTTTTTTCGCTGGTGGTTTTAATAGTATGGAGCGGACACGCCGTAACTGAGTACTACCACGATGATTATCAAAGCAGGCTTGACAGTTGCGAAAAGCTGTACCGTGAGGGCAATAAAAAATCCGCCGCAGTGCTTGCGGCGGATATAAAGACCGATTTTGAAAAGACCCATCTTAGGCTTTCGGCATTTGTAAACCGCGAAACGGTTGACGAAGCGGTTTTGTCGGTTTCACGTCTTGAAAGCTATGCCAAAAGCGGTGATGACAGCCTCTTTTACAGCGAGTGCGAGGTGGTGCGAGCAATGCTGCACCATATGCTCGAAAACGAGCAGTTTTCTCTGCTTTCGATTTTTTAGTCGACGGTTATTTCGTTTATAAGCACGTCGTTCACAGGCTTGTCGGCGGCGCCTACCTCTACGTCGGCGATAGCATCAACGACGTCCATGCCCTCGTATACAAAGCCGAAAACGGTATGGCGGAAATCAAGCCACGGGGTACCGCCTAAGGTTTTATAATCCTCAACCGACTCCTCAGTGAAGCCGCGGCCTATAAGCTGCTCCATCTGCGGAACCATCTGCTCGGGAACGGTATTTGCCTGAACGATGAAGAACTGGCTGCCGTTGGTGCCGGGGCCCGCATTGGCCATAGAAAGCGAACCGCGAATATTATGAAGCTCGGGGGTGAATTCATCCTCAAAAGGTCTGCCCCAGATGCTCTCACCGCCGATGCCGGTGCCCATCGGGTCGCCGCCCTGAATCATAAAATCTTTAATTACACGATGGAATTTAAGGCCGTTATAATAGCCGTTTTTAGCATGGGTTACAAAGTTTTCAACCGCCTTGGGTGCGTGTTCGGGGAAAAGACGAATCTTAATATCGCCCATGGTGGTATGCATGGTGCAGGTAGTATCGCCTGCCGAAGGTAATGCTGTCTGATAGCTCATAAAAATTCTCCTTTTTTCGTTTTTCACGGTGAAAATTGTATCATATTTTGCCCCTTTACACAAGTACTTGTCGTATTTTATTTTTTATCCTTGAAATTATATACAATATATGGTATAATTATCAAAAATTTATCGGAGGGATTTTTATGAAATGCCCCTTTTGCGGCTTTGAGGAAAGCCGAGTAATCGACTCGCGCCCCACAGATGAGGGTGAAAGAATTCGTCGCAGACGTGAATGCCTTAAGTGTCAGAAACGTTTTACGACCTATGAAATTATCGAAAGTCTCCCCGTTATTGTAATCAAGAAGGATAAATCCCGCGAGGTATTTAACCGCGATAAGTTACTTAACGGTCTTATGCGTGCCTGCGAAAAACGCCCCGTTTCCATTGATATGCTTGAGCGTATCATAGACGAAATCGAGGCCACTCTGCAGAACTCTCTCGACCGTGAGGTTACCAGCGAACGTATAGGTGAACTGGTTATGGATAAGCTTAAGGGCGTGGACGAAGTTGCATACGTTCGTTTCGCTTCGGTTTACCGACAGTTTAAGGATATCGGCACCTTTATGTCCGAACTTAATAAGCTTCTTGAAAAATAAACCCAAAAAGGACCGAAAAATCGGTCCTTTTTTTGATTTTTGTATTGTAATTTCAGGTAAAATCTGCAATAATATATATAATTATAGTTCTACTGTTATTTGAGGTGAAAATTTTGAGCGAAAACCGTCGCATGGCAGAGCTTTTACTGCCCAACATTGACAAAACCCCCGACTACTATGAAGCATTGTATCCCGCACGCGAACTACCTGAGGGTGCTCGCGTTGTAAGAATTGCTCCGAGTCCTACGGGTTATCTGCATATAGGCACTCTCTTTACCGGTATGGTAAACCGTATAACCGCAACCACCACGGGAGGCATCTTCTTTACCCGAATTGAGGATACCGATAAAAAGCGTGAGGTTGAGGGCGGAATTGCCGATATTATTGAGGGACTTAAGCGTTTCGGCATCGGCATTGACGAGGGCTTCATTTCGGGCACCGAGGAAAAGGGTAACTACGGCCCCTATAAGCAGAGCCAGCGTGTTGAAATTTACCAGACCTACGTAAAGGATCTTATTTCCCGCGGTCTCGCCTACCCCTGCTTCTGCACCGAAGAGGAACTGGCCGAAACCCGTGAAAAGCAGGAAGCGCTGAAGGTGCGCACCGGCTACCACGGTGAGTGGGCTCGTCACCGCGATATAACCCCCGACGAGGCTGAAAAGCTGATTGCCGAGGGAAAGCCCTTCGTTGTTCGCCTGCGTTCGGGCGGCAGCGAAGACCGCAGAATTACGTTTGACGACGGTATAAAGGGCAAAATCGAAATGCCCGAAAACGACGAGGATTTCGTTCTGCTGAAATCTGACGGTGTTCCCACGTATCACTTCGCCCACGCGATTGACGACCACCTTATGCACACCACCCACGTTATCCGTGGCGACGAGTGGATCTCATCGACACCCAAACATATTGAGCTTTTCCGTATTTTGGGCTTTAAGGCACCGAAATACGCCCACGTTTCGCCCATTATGAAGACCGACGACGAAACCGGCGCCAAGCGCAAGATTTCCAAGCGCAAGGACCCCGAAGCCGCCGTTAAGTACTTCATTGAGCAGGGCTTTGAGGGCGAGAGCGTTATGGAATATCTTATGACCATCGCCGCCTCCGACTTTGAGGATTGGCGCCGCGCCAACCCCACTCTTCCCTACCGCGACTTTAAGTTTAACCTAAAGCGTATGAGCGTTTCGGGCGCGTTGTTTGACGGCAACAAGCTGCTTGACGTCAGCAAGCGTGTTGTAAGCACCATGTCGAGTGAGCAGGTTGTAGAGGCGCTGCTTAGCTGGTCGCGCGAGTATAACGAGGAATTTTATAAATTGCTTTCGGCCGACGTTGATTATGCAAAGCGCGTATTCGCAATCGACCGTGACGTACCCAAGCCGCGCAAGGATATCGCCAAGTGGAGTGACGCTCCTGAGTATTGCTCTTATTTCTTTGACGAGACCTTCACCCCCTCGTACGAGATGCCTGAGAATTTAAGTGACGAACTATGCGCCAAGATTCTTCGCGCATATATCGCATCCTACGAGCCGCAGGAGGACCGCAACGAATGGTTCTCCGGTATTAAGGCAATCTGCCCGCCGCTGGGACTTGCCGCCGACACTAAGGAATACAAGGCTAATCCCGAGGCATACCTCGGTCATTCGGGCGATGCTTCGACCGTTATACGTATTGCCGTTACCGGCCGCCGCAACACACCCGACCTTTGCAGTATTATGAACGTTCTCGGAAAGGAACGCTGTATAGAAAGGCTTACCGCCGCTGCCGAGCATTTAGAAAAGTAAGGAGTTTTCCAAAATGGAAGAAATGCTGTTAAACGAAGCCGCGTCTAATTTTATTTTAGACGCTATTGATACCGACTTAGCCGAGGGCGTATATAATAAGGTTCAGACCCGCTTTCCGCCCGAGCCCAACGGTTATCTTCATATCGGTCACGCCAAGGCTATTTGCATAGACTTCGGCACTGCCGAAAAGTACGGCGGAAAGTGTAACCTCCGTCTGGACGATACCAACCCCACCAAGGAAGACACCGAATACGTTGACGCCATTATGGAGGATATTAAGTGGCTCGGTTTCGAATGGGATAACGTTTATTACGCTTCGGATTATTTTGATTATATCTACGAGTGCGCATTAAAGCTTATCGATAAGGGTCTTGCCTACGTTGACGAATTATCGGCCGATGAGATTCGCGAATACCGCGGAACACTTACCGAGCCGGGCAAGGAAAGCCCCTATCGCAACCGTCCTATAGAGGAAACGCGCGAGCTTTTCCGCAGAATGACTGCGGGCGAATTTGAAAACGGAAGCCTTGTTCTTCGCGCCAAGATTGATATGGCGTCGCCCAATATGAACATGCGCGACCCCGTTATCTACCGCGTTATGAAGGCACATCACCACCGCACGGGTGACAAATGGTGCGTTTATCCGATGTATGACTTTGCTCATCCGCTTTCGGATGCTCGCGAGGGCGTTACACACTCGCTGTGCTCGCTGGAATTTGAAAACCACAGACCGCTTTATAACTGGTTTTTAGAGGTTCTCGACATTCCAACCCCGCCGAGACAGATTGAGTTTGCCCGAATGAACTTAAACTACACCTTAACCAGCAAGCGCAAGTGCTTAAAGCTTGTAAACGACGGTTTGGTTTCGGGCTGGGATGACCCCAGAATGGCTACCCTTTGCGGTATGCGCCGTCGCGGCTTCCCTGCAGAGGCTGTAAGAGCATTTGTTGATAAAATCGGCGTTTCCAAGGCCAACAGCGTTATCGACTATGCGCTGCTTGAGTCCTGCGTTCGCGACTATCTTAACGTTGAGGCCGACCGCGCTATGGCGGTACTCCGTCCCCTTAAGGTTATTATCGATAACTATCCCGAGGACAAGGAGGAACAGATTGAGGTTGAAATCAACCCCAACAAGCCCGAACTCGGCAAGAGAACGGTTACCTTCAGCCGCGAGGTTTATATCGAGCAGGATGACTTCTGTCTTAATCCTCCCGGAAAGTATTTCCGTCTTTGCCCCGAGCGCGAGGTTCGCCTTAAGGGCGCTTATTACCTCAAGTATGCTTCGCACGACTGTGATGAGCAGGGCAATATAACCGCCGTTCACTGCACCTATGACCCCGAAAGCTTCGGCGGCGAGACTCCCGACGGCCGCAAGGTTAAGGGCACGCTGCACTGGGTTTCGGCTTCGCACTGCACAAAGGCTACCGTTCGTCTTTATGACCGACTCTTTAACGTTTCCAACCCGTCCGACGAGGAGGGTGTTGAAAGCTTTGCAGATAACCTGAACCCCGAATCGCTCACTGTGCTTGAGGGCTGCGCTTTGGAAGAAAATATGCGCGATGCTAAAGTGGGTGACCGATTCCAGTTTATGCGTCAGGGCTACTTCTGCGTGGATACCGATTCCACCCCCGATAATCTTATAATCAACCGCACGGTTGCACTTAAGGATTCCTTTAAAGCAAAGTAACGAGGTGACGATTTATGAAGATTAAAGACATTGTAGAAAAAATCGATTGGTACTATCCCTGGCTTACCGCCTGCGATTTTGATAACGTGGGTCTGCTTGTCGGCGACGCCGAGGCCGACGTTAAGAAGGCTGTCGTTGCTCTCGACTGCACTCACGAGGTGCTCGACTTTGCAATAAGTGAGGGCGCAACCGCAGTTGTTACACATCATCCCGTTATTTTTGACGGCGTTAAAAAGGTAACTGCAGAGAGCGTTGTTCACAAGGCTATAAAGCACGGAATTTCGATCATCTCGGCCCACACAAATTACGATACCGGCACAAACGGTGTTAATGAAATACTCTGCCAGAAGTTAGGCATCAGCATAAATAAGCGCCTTATGATCGACGGACTGCTTATCCCCGGCGGAACCTTTGCAAAGAACCTTTCCGCAAAGGAACTTGCTCTTAAATGCCGCGATAGCCTTTTTGCCACACATATCGCCTATGTCGACGGCGGCAAGCCGATAAACAAGGTTGTTGTTTGCTCGGGCGGCGGTGGCAGTATGCTGCGTGAGGTTATGGCCTCGGGCGCCGATGCTTATATCACGGGTGAGGCTAAGCACAGCGACTTTGTTGCCGCTAAAAACGCAGGCTTTACTCTTATGGTTTGCGGTCACTTCGAGACCGAGGATATCGCTGTGGCTCCGCTCGCCGCGCTCCTAAAGAGGGAAGTTCCGGGCGTTGAGTTTATCGAGTGTCACAAAAGTCCCGTAAACCATATATAAAAAGACTTGCAAAATTATGCCATTCGTGGTATGATACTTAAGATTTGAATAAGGGTTTGTCCCCTATAAATGCTATGACGAAGAAAAGTAGTTTTCCCGCACGCTAAGAGAGGGTCGGTCGCCGGCTGTAAGCCGACCTGCGCTTTAAGGTTAATGAAGTTCACTTCCGAGCAGCTCGGCTGAAGTAACAGTAGGTCCTGCCGTTTTGACAGCGTTATTTGTCTTTTGAGTGCTCGTTTTATACGAGAATGCGGGTGGTACCGCGGAGTCAAGTTTTATTCGGCTTCGTCCCTTTTTAGGGGGCGGAGCCGATTTATTTTTTGGAGGTAATTAAATGAAAGAACAGTTATCGCAGATTCGCGAAACCGCTCTCGCAGCTGTTGCTGCCGCCGCTGATTCTGCCGCTATCGAGGAGCTTCGCGTTCGTTTCCTCGGCAAAAAGGGCGAGGTTTCGGCAATTCTTAAGTCGCTCGGTCAGCTTTCGGCTGAGGAGCGTCCGCTTATGGGTCAGCTTGCAAACGAGGTTCGCGCCGATATTGAAGCTGCAATCACAGAAAAAAAGGCTGCTCTCGGCAAGGCCGCGCTTGCCGCACGCCTTGAGAGCGAAAAAATAGACATCACTATGCCCGCAAAGGCAGGCACCGTAGGCGGTCTGCATCCGCTTAACACCGTTTTGGCCGATATGATCGACATCTTCCAGTCGATGGGATTTGACGTTGTTGACGGTCCCGAGGTTGAAACCGATTACTACAACTTCGAGGCGCTTAACATCCCCGCCGACCACCCTGCTCGTGATATGCAGGACACCTTCTACCTCGGCGAGAATATTCTTCTGCGCACGCAGACCTCTGCCGCACAGATCAGAACCATGAAGGACCGCAAACCCCCTATCCGCATCGTTTGCCCCGGCCGTGTTTTCCGCGCCGACGAGGTTGACGCTACGCACTCCCCCGTTTTCCATCAGATGGAGGGTCTCGTTGTTGACAAGGGTATAACCATGTGTGACCTTAAGGGTGTTCTCGAGCAGTTTGCTCACGAGATTTACGGACCCGACACCAAGGTTAAGTTCCGTCCTTCCTTCTTCCCGTTTACCGAGCCGAGCGTTGAGGTTGACGTTACCTGCTCGGAGTGCGGCGGCAAGGGTTGCCGCGTTTGCAAGGGCTCGGGCTGGATTGAGATCTTAGGCGCAGGTATGGTTCATCCCAACGTTCTTCGCGCCTGCGGTATAGACCCCGAGGAATATTCGGGCTTTGCTTTCGGTATCGGTCTTGACCGTCTTACCACCACCCGCTACAAGATTAGCGATATTCGTCTGCTTTTCGAAAACGACAAGCGTTTTCTTGAGCAGTTTTAAGGAGGGGAAATAAATGAAGATTTCGCTTGAAGCATTAAAATACTACGTTGATATTAACGTATCGGTCGAAGAACTTTGCGACCGAATGGTTATGGCAGGTTTCGAGGTTGAGGAAATAGTTGACCTTTCGGCCGATATGAAAAACGTTGTAGTAGGCAAAATTGAAAGTATTGTTCCCCACCCCGATTCTGACCATCTTCAGATTTGTCAGGTAAACGTTGGAACTGAGGTTCAGCAGATTGTAACCGGCGCACAGAACGTTTTCGTAGGCGCTTACGTTCCCGCCGCACTGCACGACTCCTACCTCCCCGGCGGTGTGCACATCAAAAAGGGCAAGCTTCGCGGAGTTGAGTCGGTTGGTATGCTCTGCTCGGGCGAGGAATTAAACCTTAAGGACTGCGATTATCCCGGTGCCGAGGTTAACGGCATTATGATAATGGACGATAAGTATCCCGCAGGTACCGATATGCGCGAGGTTTTGGGTCTTTTCGATTACGTAATTGACTTTAAAATTACCGCTAACCGTCCCGACTGTCAGTGCATCATCGGTGTTGCCAAGGAGATAAGCGTTGTTTTGGGCGTTCCCTTCCGCGCTCCCAAAACCGAGTACACAACGGTTGGCGACGATATCAACAACTACGTTAAGATTGACGTTGAAAACTACGAACTCTGCCCCCGTTACGTTGGCAGATTTGTAAAGAATCTTCGCATAAAGGAGTCGCCCCGTTGGCTTAAGCACTGTCTTACCGCTTCGGGTATGCGCCCCATTAACAACATCGTTGATATTACCAACTTTGTTATGCTCGAAACCGGTCAGCCCATGCACGCATTTAACTACGATCAGCTTGAGGGCAAACACATTATCGTTCGTAATGCAAGGGCCGGAGAGAGTATCCAGACTCTGGACGAGAAGAAATACGACCTGAACGAAGAGATGCTCGTAATCGCTGACGGCGAAAAGCCCTCCTGCCTTGCAGGTATTATGGGCGGCCTCGAAAGCGAGATTGAAAACGATACCAAAAATCTCTTCCTTGAATCGGCCAAATTTAAGCGCGATAACATCCGCCGCACCGGACGCACACTCGGTATTCGCACCGAGGCCAGCGGCAGATTTGAAAAGGGCGTTGACGTTATGAACGTTTCCTACGCTATGGACCGCGCTCTTTCGCTTATTTGCGACCTTGACGCAGGCGATATTGTTGAGGGCGTTATCGACCGTAACGAGGGTCTGCCCGAGGACCGCGTTATCACCACCACGGGCAAGGCAATCTGCGACCTTTTAGGCCTCGAGATTCCGACCGACCGTATGGTAGAGATTCTTTCCTCTTTGGGCCTCGGTACTACGCTGGACGGTGACACCATCACCTGCCGTGTTCCCTCTATCCGCAGCGATATTGAGGGCAAGGCCGACCTTGCTGAAGAGGTTATGAGAATATACGGCTACGACCATATCGTAGGCACCCCCATGCGCGGCGCTGTAATGCGCGGCAGACTGCTGCCCCAGCGTTTGGCCGAAAACCGCATTAAGGCCGCAATGACCGCTCTCGGCGCACGCGAGATTATGACCTATTCGTTTATCAGTAGTAAGGCTATCGGCATGCTGGGTCTTGCCGAGGATGATGAGCGTATGAAGGCGGTTAAAATACTCAACCCCCTGGGCGACGAATACTCAACAATGCGCACACAGCTGACTACCTCGATGCTGACCGTGCTTTCCACCAACTATAACCGCAAGATTCCTGCCGTACGCATGTACGAGGTTTCCAAGCGTTTCATCCCGAAGAGCCTGCCCGTTACCGAGCAGCCATATGAGCTTCCCACCATGTCTATCGGCCTTTACGGAAGTGACGAGGACTTCTTCACCCTTAAGGGTATGGTTGAAAAGGTATTTGCCGAATTCGGCGTTACCGCACGCTACGAGCGCGCCGCCGAGCCTTATTTACACCCCGGCAGACAGGCCGTTGCCACAGTTGGCGGCGAGGCTGTTGCGGTTCTCGGCGAGGTTCATCCCGACGCCGTTAAGGCCTTCTCGCTTGCCGAGCGTACCTATATTGCCGAGATTAAGCTCGACAAGCTTCTCACTGCCGAAAAACCGAAGGTGCTTTACAAGGCTCTGCCCAAGTTCCCTGCCGTTAGCCGTGACTTTGCTCTGCTTTGCGATATCGACCTGCCCGCAGGCGAAATCGAGGAGACTATCCGCTCGGCCGCAGGCAAGCTTTGCGAAAAGGTTGAACTTTTCGACCTTTATATCGGTTCGCAGATTCCCGAAGGCATGAAGAGCATAGCTTATAACGTTTCGCTCCGTTCGGCCGATGGAACGCTCGATGACGAGCAGATTGACCGCGTTGTAAGCAAAATCGTTAAAAAATTGGCTGAAATAGGCGCAAATTTAAGAGGTTAAAAATTTTTAACCTAATTTTACTTGCATAATAGTGAGTTTTGTTATAATATTTATTTGTGAGGTGTTTTTTATGAACGACAAGACTATGACCTTTTCTATAGGCAACGAGCAGGAGCAGGAGATACGACGTATTCTGCTCACGGTTTATGACGCCCTGAAGGAAAAGGGATATAACCCAATCAATCAGATAGTAGGTTATATTCTGTCTGAAGATCCGACATATATTACCACCCATAACAATGCTCGCAGTCTTATCCGACGTATTGACCGTGATACTCTGCTGCAGTCGCTTGTTAAATATTATCTGACAGACTAAACAGAAGACCCACAGAAAAATTCTGTGGGTCTTCTTATTTTTATAAAAGCGATACGGATAAGATGTAATCGCCCGTGGGCAGATTTATATTATATGTATAGGTACCGTCACGAGCGAGGGTGCTCGGCTGGCGGCGAAGTTCGGCTATCCCTCTGCCCGTAGCCTTAGCCATACTTTCCTTTCGCGTGTAAACGCGGTAGAAGTGAGTTATATCGGTTTTCGCAATTTCTTGCTCGTCGGCAGTAAAGAATCTGTCGGCGATTTTTTTCATATCACGGTTGGGTACGATTTTTTCGATATCGACCCCGACGTGGGATTTTTTATCCTCACGTATTATTATATCAGGCAAAAACGAAAGGTCAATTTTTTCATCGCAGGACAAAGCGCAACAAACAGCACTACCCGAATGCGACAGCGAAATAAAGGCTTTATCATCCTCAATATACGGCTTGCCGCTCGGCGCTTTTTTAACGGGCCCGTTTATGCCCGCTGCCAAAAGCATTTGATTTAACAAATCATAGGCCTTATTGTGACGGTCGGTTGCGGTATTTTCGCACTCGCAATACGCAATATAAAGCATCGTTTTCGCCCCCTTTTTTTAATTCTAACCCTTTTTATTCACCCCGTCAAGCACATAATATTCTTGACAAAAACGCTTTTGAATGTAATAATTTTAATAGTGTCAAAACGAGAGGAGTTTTGCAAGTGCTCAAGCAAGAATTCTTAGCGGAGCTTGACAATCAGCTGCTTCATCTGTCTCGCCACAGACGTGAGCGTGCCGCCGGATATTATAGCGGCATTATCGATGGCCGCATGGAAGGCGGTATGAGCGAGGAAGAGGCTGTTGCCTGCTTCGAATCGGTTGAGAAGGTGGCCCTTGAGTTTATTAACTCGGGTTATTCTGCGCCCTCACACCGTATTTCTAAAAAAATTAAATCTTTGCCTACCGCACTGCGCCTTATTTTATCGACCGCGGCAGTAATTTTTTGTATTGCGCTTATAGCGGCGGTTTGGGCGGTTTTGGCTGCGGTTTGTTTGATAATTGTACTGTTGGCGCTTTTGGGACTGGGTATTGCCGGTCTTGGCGGATATATGTGCTTTGCGGTTGCGCCGCCGGTTGGCATTTGTGTTATCGGAGGCGGCATTATCGTTGCGGCAATATCGCTTTTCGTTATCGGTCCTGCGCGTGCCATAACCCGATTTTCCTCCTTTTTTACCAAGTATATAACCGGTAAAATTCGAGGTCTTTTGGCAAAGGAGGCGCTTTCCGTATGAAACTGAGCAAGGTATACATCACTGCGGTTGCCTTCCTTTTGGTGGGAGTTATTGTTTTCTTCGTTGGTTTTGCGATGCTCGGATTTGATTTCACCAACTTCGACACCGAGCCGGTTTACACCCCCGTTAAGTATTCCGAAAGCGGAAATTTAGAGGGAATTGTAATTAAGGATAGCGATGCCGACATAAAATTCACCCTATCGGAAGACAAAAAGGTGCACATTAAATATTACGAAAACGGCATTCGCACCTACAATATTACCATGCTGGATAACGACGTTTTAAGCGTTGAACAGCACAGCACTGCCGACTGGACAGAGGCCCTTCGTCTTTCGCGAAGCACCCCCGTCATTACGGTTATGCTACCCAAAAACTTTAAGGGCGCCGTAAAGGTTGAGTGTGAAAACGGCGATATCGAGTTTGACTCGATTACGGCCGACGGCATTTCTGCCGTTTCTAAAAACGGCGACGTCAGAGTTATCGGCAGTAAGATTAACGGTATTTTAATTGCCACTACCGAAGAGGGTAATATTGAGCTCTACAACAACGATATTAAAAACGCTGCCCAGCTTTCATCCACCAAAGGCAACGTGCTCGCACAGCTCGTTACCGCTAAGGAACTTTATGCCGAAGTTCGCAGCGGATATATGACGCTGGCCGATGTTAAATCGCTTGGTGACATCTTCGGCGAGGTCAACGGCGGCGATATAAGACTGAGCGCACTCAGCGCAAAATACGGCATCACCCTTATTACCAAAAAAGGTGATATCCGTGGCAGTATTTTAGGCTCGGCAGAAGATTTTTCCTATAACTGCAATGCCGAAGGCGGCACATGCAACCTTCCCGAAAAGCAGCCCGGCGGCGAACACAACCTAAACCTTCGCACGCAAAAAGGCGATATTGAAGTAAGTATTGCCAAAGAATAACAAAAAGCCCGAATGACTATCATTCGGGCTTTTGATTTTATTCGGTTTTAGGCGGGTCGGTTTCGACACTGCCGATACCTTCGGCCTGCTTCAGTGCGCGGCGTTTAGCCATGTGACCGCGAAGCAGAGTTACGATAACCGAGGTGAGCGGAATGAAGAATACCATTCCGAGCACGCCCATAATCTGACCGCCGAGAACTACTGCCAAGAGCGTCCAGAATGCGCCGAGACCAACTGAGGTTCCAACAACGTGAGGATAAATGAACTGGTTTTCAATAAACTGAACTACAACATAAACGATGATGCACAGAATAACCTTTTCGGGCTCTGCCAGCAGCACCAAGAAGGCGCCGATAAAGCAGGCAAAGAAGGAACCGATATACGGCACGAAGGCAAACACCGCAGCCAAAACTGCCGTAAGCGAGGCATACGGAATACCCAAAATGGTGAATACTACAAAAACCATAACGCCGAGAATGCAGGCCTCAAGGCACTGACCCGACAAGAATTTCGAATAGGTATCGTTCACGAGTTTGCCTACACCATGAATACGCTCTACGGTCGACTTTTTCATATAGGCCGACATTATGCTGTTGGTCTGCTTCGAAAGCTGGCGCTTACTGAGCAGTGCATAGCAGGCGATAACCAGCGAGATGATGAAATTGGAGATACCCGAAAATGCCTTTGCGGCAAAAGCGGCAATCGAAGACACGAGCGAGCCGGCACTGCTGGATACCGTAGAAACGAGGTTTTCTATATCGAAGGATTCAAGCCAGGCTGTAACCTTCGCGGTATCAACACCGTAGCCTTTAAGCTCTTCCGACCACTCGGGCCATTTTTCAAGCACCTGCTTATAGATGCTTTCAACCGAGGATACGATTTCGGGCACCAGCATGGTAACTACCAGCGTGATAATAAGCGCAACGCTTACTAAGGTGAGAAGAAAGCTGATGCAGGTTATTGCCGATTGCGGCGGAATTCGGTTTTTGTTTATCTTGTGGGCGAGCTTATCTATCAGTTTTTCGAAGCCGCTCATGGGAACGTTTAAAATAAACGCCACCACGAGGCCTACCACAACGGGTGACAGCAAGCCTATGAGATTTTTTACAAACGCATATATGTGGCCCATATTCATTATGGCCGTGAACAAAACAATGGCATAGGTTATAAGCATTAAATATTGCTTGGTTTTCTTGTCCAATGTCGAGTCCCCTTTCGGTTTTAATAGGTTTAGTATAGCACAGTATTTTTGTCCGTTCAAGTCAATCGACAAAATGTTAATAAAAATAATAATTTTTTCAAAAAAATATCTGTTTTTTCGCTTGACTTTACTGTGATAAAGTGATATTATGTTAAAGCAATAAATTTGTGAGGTAATTTTAATGAAAAAACTGCAAAATCCGTCCACCGATCGCTTGTTCCGCGCAATACTTAATTTAAAGTCCGTAGAGGAATGCTACGATTTTTTTGAGGACGTTTGCACCATAAAGGAGCTGTCCGATATGACGCAGCGTTTGGATACTGCATTTTTGCTTTATGATGGTATGAGCTACCAAAAAATAACCGAAAACGTTAACGTAAGCACCGCTACCATAGGCCGCGTAAGCAAGTGCCTAAACTACGGCAGCGGCGGCTATAAGGAAGCCATAATGCGACTGAAGGCGGAGGAAAAATAATGGAAATTTCAAATCTTTCGCTCGGATTTGACGAGCGACTTATATTTTCGCTTCGTGCGCTTTACGAACAAAACGGCTACAGCCACTATCGCATGAGCAAGTTTGAGGAATACGACCTTTACGCTCGCAACAAGGACTTTCTCATTTCCGACAGTGTTATAACCTTTACCGATATGGATGGCCGACTGCTTGCGCTCAAGCCCGACGTCACCCTTTCGATAATAAAAAACCTGAGCGATTCGGATAATTACTGCGCCAAGCTGTATTATAACGAAAACGTCTACCGCGTAGCGGGCGGAAACCGCTCGTTCAAGGAAATTATGCAGACCGGCCTCGAATGCTTTGGAAACATTGACAGCTATAGCCTGTGCGAGGTTGTTACGCTTGCCGCCGAAAGTTTAAGACTTGTATCTTCCGACTCGGTGCTTGATTTATCTAATCTTGACCTGATTTCCGAAATTCTCGATTCCCTCGCCCTCGGCGAGCAGGAAAGAAAAGAATTTTTGCGTCTTACGGGGGAAAAGAATACCCACGAGCTGCGCGCACTTTTATCGGGCGCCGGCGTGGCCGAGGACAAGGCAAACAGAATAATCGAAGCCGTTTCCACATACGGCTCAGCCGACACTGTAATCCCCAAAATCAGAGAGCTTCTCTACGGCATTGCCGATTTAAAGCCGCTTGAACTTTTATGCGAGATAATCGACGGCCTTAACGAAAACATTCGAAAAATGGTTAACATTGATTTCTCGGTTGTAGATAATATGAAATACTACAACGGAATCGTATTTAAGGGCTTTGTAAACGGCGTGCCGACCGCAGTGCTTTCGGGCGGACAGTACAACCGCCTTATGAAGCGACTCGGCAGAAACTTTGATGCCGTTGGATTTGCAGTATATCACGACACGCTCGACCGCCTTTACGACGAACAAAGCGAATTCGATGCCGACGCACTCTTACTTTATAAAGACTGCTCGCTTTCGGCCATTCGCGAAGCCGTAAATGACCTAAAGGCAAAGTACGAAAGCGTTCGCGTGCAAAACAGCATGCCCGAAAACGCCAAATTCCGTCGCGTATTTTTACTCGAAGAAAACATCCTAAAGGAGTTAAATTAAAATGCTTAACGTTGCTCTGCCGAAGGGCAGACTGGGCGAAAAGGTTTACGCCATGTTTGAAAAGGCGGGCTTTCCCTGCCCTTCCATAAAAGAGAATAACCGAAAACTTATATTTGAAAACGAAACCGCAGGAGTAAGATACTTCTGGGTTAAGCCCTCTGACGTTGCAATTTACGTCGAGCGCGGCGCTGCCGATATCGGCGTTGCGGGCAAGGATATTCTGCTTGAATACACCCCCGACGTATATGAGCTTTTAGACCTTGATATCGGCAAATGCCGTATGGCGGTAGCCGCAAAAAAAGGCTTTCGCGATGACATTCGCCGCCCCTTGCGCGTTGCCACCAAGTTTTCGAATATTGCCGCTGAATATTACCTTTCAAAAGGACGTGATATCGACATTATCCACCTTAACGGGTCGATTGAAATTGCTCCTATTTTGGGTCTGTCGGACGTAATTGTGGATATTGTGGAAACGGGCACAACGCTGAAGGAAAACGACCTTGAGGTGGTTGAGAGCATCGTTCCCATCAGCGCTCGACTGATATCGAACAAAGCAAGCCTTAAATTTAAATCGGAGCAGATTGAAACGCTCCGTCGCGAACTGATGAAAGGTATGGAAAACTGATGATAAAGATTATGAAATACGGCAAGGTTTCAAAAAGTGAGATTTTTGCCCGCACCGAGCCGACTGTAAACGTTACCGACATCGTTGCAGAAATTATTGCCGACGTTCGTAAAAACGGTGATGCCGCCCTTTATAAATACTGCGAAAAATTCGATAAGGCCAAACTTTCTTCCCTGCTTGTAACCGCAGAGGAGATTGACCGCGCCGTAAAATCGGTTGAGCCCGAATTTTTGGAGATACTCGAAAAGGCCGCCGAGAATATCCGCGCTTTCCACCAAAATCAGGTGCGTGAAGGTTTTCGCATTGAAAAGAACAACGGTGTAATAATGGGTCAAAAGATAACCCCCGTTGACCGCGCAGGACTTTACGTGCCCGGCGGTACCGCGGCATACCCCTCGACCGTGCTTATGGATTCCATTCCTGCCAAGATTGCAGGCTGTCCTGAGGTTGTTATGGTTACTCCTCCGTCGGCCGACGGCAGTGTTAACCCCGTAATTTTAGCGGCCGCCAAGGTTGCCGGCGTTGACAAAATTTTCAAGGTTGGCGGTGCTCAGGCTATTGCCGCACTGGCATACGGCACCGAGAGTATTCCCTCGGTTGATAAGATAGTCGGCCCCGGAAACGCCTTCGTGGCCGAGGCCAAGCGCCAGGTATACGGCAAGGTATCCATTGATATGATTGCAGGACCCAGCGAGATACTGATAGTGGCCGACGGTGCCACCGACCCCCGTTTTGCGGCGGCAGACCTTTTGTCGCAGGCCGAGCACGACCGTATGGCAAGCGCTGTGCTGGTTACCGATTCTGAGGCCCTTGCCAAGGCAGTAAGCGAAGAACTCGAGCGCCAGATACCTCTTCTGCTTCGCGCCGATATCGCGCGCGAATCGATTGATAAAAACGGCAAGATAATAGTGGCCGATAATCTGCTTGAGGCAATTGAAATTTCTAATGAAATCGCCCCTGAGCACCTCGAACTTTGTGTTGAAAACCCGTTTGACTACCTCGATAAGATTCGTCACGCAGGCTCGATATTTATGGGCTATAACTGCCCCGAGGCTTTGGGCGACTATTTTGCAGGACCCAATCACACCCTGCCCACCAGCGGCACGGCAAAGTTCTCGAGCCCCTTATCGGTCGACGATTTTATAAAGAAAACTCAGTACACATATTACACTCGCGAAGCGCTGAAGGAAGTGGCCGCCGACGTTGGCTTCTTTGCCACCAAGGAAGGCCTTACGGCACATGCCAAGAGCGCAACTATTCGCACGGAGGATGAATAAAAAGTGAGTCGCTTTTTAACCGAAAAATATGCCCTTCTTACTCCCTATACACCGGGTGAGCAACCGAAGGACATGAAGTATATAAAGCTTAATACAAATGAATCGCCCTTTCCGCCGTCGGATAAGGCAATAGCCGCCGCGGCCGAAGCTGCCAAGACGCTCGAGCTTTATTCCGACCCCGAATGCCGCGACCTTGTGAGCAAGGCAGTAGAGGTATTTGGCGTAGAACGCGATGAAATACTCTTCACAAACGGCTCGGATGAGATTCTCAACTTTGCCTTTATGGCATTTTGCGACGCGACCCACCCTGCTCTCTTCCCCGATATTACCTACGGCTTTTATCCCGTTTTTGCAGAGCTTGGCGGTATTCCGTACAAAACCGCCCGACTTCGGGACGATTTCACCATTGACCTTGATGACTACAAGGGTCACAAGGGTGCAATTTTTATAGCAAACCCCAACGCACCGACGGGAATTGCGCTCTCGCTTGCAGAAATTGAGCAGATAATACTTGCAAACCCCGAAAGTGTTGTTATAATAGACGAGGCGTACGTTGATTTCGGCGCCGAGAGCGCACTGTCGCTTATACATAAATATGATAACCTTTTGGTAACGCAGACCTTTTCTAAGTCGCGTTCCATGGCGGGTGCAAGGCTTGGATTCGGCGCAGGCTGTAAGGAGTTAATTCGCGACCTTAACACCATAAAATATTCCACCAATCCTTATAACGTAAACCGTATGACCATGGCGGCAGGAATCGGCGTGCTCTGTGATGAGGACTACACCAAGCAAAACTGCCAAAAAATAATAGAAAACCGCGAATATACTAAGGCGAAGCTCAAAAAGCTCGGCTTTACGATGACCGATTCGGTTTCGAACTTTATCTTCGCTAAGAGCGATAAGATATCGGGCGAGCAGTTATATCTGACCCTTAAGGAACGCGGAATTCTCATAAGACATTTCTCGTCGGCCCGACTTTGCGAATATAACCGCATAACGGTGGGCAGCCGCGAACAGATGGATGCACTGCTCGACGAGATTAAACGAATTTTGGAGGAAACGGTATGAGATGTTCAAGCATTGACCGCAAGACGGCCGAAACCGATATATCCCTTACCCTGAATATTGACGGCAGAGGTGACAGCAAAATTGACAGCGGCTGTGGTTTTTTAGACCATATGCTTACCCTTTTTGCAAAGCACGGCCGTTTTGACCTTGACCTCACCTGCAAGGGCGACTGTGAGGTCGACTACCACCACACCACGGAGGATATCGGCATTGCGCTGGGTACCGCTTTCCGCGAAGCGCTCGGCAACAAGGCAGGAATAGTTCGCTACGGTCATACAATTCTGCCGATGGACGATGCGCTTATCATATCGGCTATCGATTTTTCGGGACGCGCCTTCCTAGGCTATGACGTTGAATTGCTTACCGAAAAGGTCGGTGACTTTGATACCGAGCTGGTTAAAGAATTCTGGTACGGCTTCGTACGCGAAAGCGCCTGCAACCTGCACATAATGGAGGTAGTAGGCGAAAATTCGCACCATATTATCGAGGGTATCTACAAATCGGTAGCACGCAGCATAAGAAACGCCGTTGCCATTGATGAAAAGTTTAAGGATGATATTCCGTCCACAAAGGGTGTTTTATAATGATTGCCATTATTGATTACGGCGTAGGAAACCTTTTTTCGCTTAAAAGCTCGTTTGCCGCTATTGGCGCCGAGGTTATAGTGACCTCGAACGCCGACGAAATTCGGGCGGCCGACCGCATAATACTTCCGGGCGTCGGCGCTTTCGGCGACGCTGCCGAAAAGCTTAAAAGCTCGGGCCTCGGCGAGGTGCTCTGCGAGGAAGCCGAAAAGGGCAAGCCCATTATGGGAATTTGCCTCGGTATGCAGCTTTTATTCGACGAGGGTCTTGAATACGGACGACACGAAGGCCTCGGTCTTATTAAGGGTTCGGTTAAACCCATTGCCGACGTAATAGGCGAAGGGCTTAAAATTCCCCACATTGGATGGAATGCCCTGCGTTTTAAAAAGAACAGCCCCCTATTTAAATACATAAAAGAGGGCGACCACGTTTATTTTGTACATTCCTTCTATGCTGCCGACTGCGACGAGGCCGTAATTGCCGACTCGCACTACGGGGCATATCTTACTGCCGCCGTACAAAACGGCAACGTTTACGGCTGTCAGTTTCACCCCGAAAAAAGCGGTGACGTTGGCCTTTCCATTCTTCGCGCTTTTTCGGAAATTTAAGTTTTAAAGGATATTTACTTATGATAATTTTTCCCGCAATCGATATTATAGACGGCAAGGCTGTTCGCCTTTATAAGGGCGACTACGAGCAGATGACGGTCTATAACGAGGATCCTACCGCCGTTGTGCGCGATTTTAAAGCGCAGGGCGCCACACACGTGCATTTAGTTGACCTTGAGGGCGCAAAAAACGGCGACACCCCCAACTTCCAAACCGTTTGCCGCATAAAAGACGAGTGCGGTCTCTTTTGTGAGATTGGCGGCGGCATCCGCAGTATGGAGGTTATCGACCGCTACGTAGCGGCAGGAATCGACCGCGTTATTTTAGGTACGGCCGCCGTAAAGGACCCCGAATTTTTAGAGGCCGCGGTAGAAAAATACGGTGAAAAAATCGCCGTTGGTATTGATATTAAGGATGGCTTCGTTGCCATAAAGGGCTGGACCGAGAAATCTGAGTTCGAGGCTTTCGCTTTTTGTGAGCGAATGGAAAAACTAGGTGTTAGCACCCTGATTTGCACCGATATTTCAAAGGACGGCGCCATGCAGGGCACAAACCACGAACTTTACCGCCGTCTTTCGGAAAAATTCAGCCTGAATATTACCGCTTCGGGCGGAGTGAGCTCTATCGACGACGTTGCCCGACTCAGAACGCAAAATATCTACGGCGCCATAATCGGCAAGGCCTACTACACGGGTGATATTAACCTCGCAGAGGCTATTGAGGTGGCAAAATGATAACCAAAAGAATTATCCCCTGCCTTGACGTTCGCGACGGCAGGGTTGTAAAGGGCGTAAACTTTGAGGGGCTGGCGGACGTTTCCTCCCCCGTTTCGCTCGCTAAATTTTATAGCAGCTGCGGCGCTGACGAGCTGGTGTTTTATGATATAACCGCTTCGTCGGACGGACGCCGTCTTTTTACCGATATTCTGTGCGAAACCGCAAAGAGCGTTTTTATTCCCCTGACGGTTGGCGGCGGAATTAACACCGTAGCCGATTTCGACCGCGTGCTTAAATGCGGCGCCGACAAGGTTAGCGTTAATTCGGGCGCCATCAAAAACCCCGACCTTATAAAAGAGGCCGCCAAGCTTTACGGCGACCAGTGCGTTGTGCTGTCGGTTGATATTAAGCGCGTTGACGGTGTTTTTCGCGTGTTTGCCAAGGGCGGACGCGAAAACACGGGTATGGAAGCCATTGAATGGATAAAGCGCTGTGTCGGTAACGGCGCAGGTGAGGTTGTCGTTAACTCCATCGATACCGACGGAGTTAAAAAAGGCTTCGATATTCCTATGCTTTCGGCCGTTTGCGAGGCCGTTTCGGTGCCCGTTATTGCTTCGGGCGGAGCAGGCTGCATAAACGATTTTATAACCCTTTTCCAAACGCTGCCGCAGGTTGATGCGGGGCTGGCCGCTTCTATTTTCCATTTTGGCGAGGTAAAAATTGCAGACCTCAAGGCCGAGATGAGTAAAAACGGCATAATTACCAGACTGTGAGGTACTAACGTATGATAAATATTGACGAACTTAAATTTGACGAGCGCGGTCTTATTCCGGCTATCGTTACTGATTCGGTAAGCGGCAAGGTTTTAACGCTGGCATATATGAATCGCGAAAGTCTTAAAATCTCGATGGAGCGTGAGCTTACCTGCTTTTACAGCCGTTCGAGAAACGAACTGTGGCTCAAGGGTGAAACCAGCGGCAACTATCAGCACATCGTTTCCATCACTGCCGACTGTGACAAGGATGCTCTTCTCGTTTCGGTAAAGCCTGACGGTCCTGCCTGCCACACCGGCACCGAAAGCTGCTTCACCGCACTGGTATACGAAAGCGACGAGCGCAAGGATTTCTCACTTGACTCACTTATGAAGTTGATTGAGGGCCGCAAGACCGATAAAAAGGAAGGTTCATATACCACCTATCTTTTCGAAAAGGGTCTTGATAAAATTCTTAAAAAGGTTGGCGAGGAGTGCACCGAGGTAATCATCGCCGCCAAGGCTGAGGATAAGGCCGAAACAATTTATGAAATCTCCGACCTTTGCTACCACGTTCTCGTGCTTATGATTCAAAACGGAATAAGCCTTGAGGATATTCATAACGAGCTGGCTTCGCGTCACGTTATTGATAAAAAGGTTAAGCAGGAAAAAATGACAAAATAATTAAAAGCACTTCTCAAAAAAATGAGAAGTGCTTTTTTAGTTTAATATTTTTTTGCGCCCTCGTAGCCGATGAGAAGTCCTCCCTCTTCGGCATAAAAACTGCACAGAGCGCCCGTTTCGTGCATTATAATTTCTGCATCAGGGTAGCGCTCTCTTATACGGTCGGCAACAGCGTTTGCGTTATCCAGCGCACGGCAGTGGTGAATACGCATCCTGCCGCCGCAATAGCCGTTCGACTCGATATTTTTGATTAAGGAAGACAGTGCTTTCTCTGCTCCGCGAGCCTTTTCACACACCTCAAGTGTGCCCTCGAGGCTGGCAACACCGACTATGCGAATACCCAAAATACCTGCAATCTTTGCAACGGCGCCGCTTACACGGCCGTTATTTGCCAGATTGCGAAGCGATTCGAGGCAGAAGGTTAAGTGAGTGGTAGCCTTGTATTCTTCAATTTTGGTTTTTGCCGTTTCGAAATCAAGCCCCTCCCCCAGAAGTGTTGCAAGCTTTTCTACAAGAAGGGCTACCTCGGGACCTGCCGAGAGCGAATCTACAACGTAACCCTTGGCGTCGGGATTTTCATCAAGATACTCCTTAAGCGCTATATTTGCGGTGTTGTGACTGCCCGAAAGGCCGCTCGTAATGGTAACGCAGAAAACGGTATCGTACCCCTGCATGGCCGAAAGCCAATCCTCTGCATTCGGGCAGGACGAGCGTGACTTGCCCTTATATTTTTTAAGGTCCTCTATCATCTCGCCGAGATTAAGGTCGGCATCGTCAACGTATTCCTTGTTATCGGTAATTATCTTAAGCGGAACGCAAGAGTAGTTTTCCGCAGTGTGTGTTATAAGGTCCGAAGAAGAATCGGATATGATTACGTAACTCATAGGCGTACCTGATTTCTTAATAACTTTTAATCGGTTTTTCAAAAACCGATGGTTAGATTATATCAGTTTACCTTCACCTTGTCAACAGTTTTTCAAAAACTCTTGACAGATATGCTGCTTTGATTTAAAATTATGATATGGAAAGTATTATGAACGACCTCTTCGCCGCAAAAATCAAGGATTTCCGTTTGCCTCGATACAAAGAATTGCCCGACGTTGGTCTATATCTCGAACAGGTTACAAAATATATAAACGGTGTTCTGGGTTCCTTGGGATGCCCCGAAATGACTTCGTCCATGGTCAGCAACTACGTTAAAAAGGGAGTTATTTCGCCGCCTATCAAGAAGCAATATTCGGCAGAACAACTTGCATATTTAATAGTAATAGGCATTGGCAAAAGCGTTTTATCCATTGAGAATTTGGCTCAGCTTTTTAAAATGCAAAAGTCTTTATATTCATCCGAAAAGGCATATGATTATTTCTGCAATGAATTCGAAAACATACTGTTTTATATTTGCGACCTCAAGGATACGGCCGACGATATCGGCTCGCATAATTCCGAAGCCAAGACTATGCTGCGCAGCGCAATTATTGCCGCAGTTAACATTATTTTTGTAAATTTCTGCTTCTCGGAGTTAAATAACATTGATCCAACAGAAGATGACTCCGATGACGAATATATCACTATAGAATAAAAAATGCCCTACCGCACGGTAGGGCATTTTTTATTTTATAACGAACATTACGGCGTAAACGCCGGGGCCTATGTGTGCGCCGATGGTTGAACCGACCTGTCGGGTATCCGACACGTTATAGCCGGCCGCCGAAAGACGCTCTTTAAGCTCTTCCACGTTTTCGGTTCCGTAGGTGTAAAGGGCGTAAATCGGGAAACGGTCGTCGATTTCGCATTCTGATAATTTCTCCATTATCATCTGCATCGCTCTGCCAACGCCGAGGCCCTTGCCGATGGCCTCTACCTTTCCCTCTTCGGTTACGGTGATGATTGGCTTGATTTTAGCGAGGCTGCCGATAACGGCCGATGCATTGCCGAGGCGGCCGCCGCGGCGAAGATATTCGAGGGTGTCAAGGCCCGCTAAAACCTTTACCTTGGATTTGAGTTCTTCGCACTCGGCAACAATATCCGTCGCCTTCGCGCCCTCGTCTACTCGGCGCTTGGCATATTCAGCCAACACACCTATCATATGAGTAGCCGTTCGGGTATCTATAATATAAATACCGTCATATTCGGTCATTGCAGCCGCCATATTGGCGCCCTGATAGGTGCCGCTGAGTGATGACGAAAGAGCAAAATAAATAAGCTCGTCACCATTTTGCTTTACCTCCTCGAAAAGGTCTAAAAACTCCTGCGGAGAAGGCTGTGCGGTACGTGGAAAATCCTCGGTCGAGGTTAAAATCTCATAGAATTTATCGGCCGTTAGGGTAACGCCGTCCTTATAATCGTTGCCGTCGAGGGAAACCGATATGGGCATAAAATAGTCATACGCGCCGGGTGCGCAATCAGAAGCGGAATCAACAAGAATTCTAATCATCATTTTCCTCCAAAAATATAGATTGTGTCCCACTATGGTTTACTAATCGCCTTTAGTATACACTAAATACAGCCCGATATCAACAATAAAAAACCTGCCAAAAGGGAGTTGCGGTTAGGGATAAACCGCCTAAAAAAGCAAATTTTTGCGGACTAATATGTTAAAAACCCGTGGTACGCGTCAGCGTTACCACGGGTTTTCGTCTTTTATTCCACTAAAAATTTATCTTTTTTAGGTGAGC
>JAFXGK010000001.1 GCA_017513245.1 Clostridia bacterium | reverse complement strand
TTTTATGCTATAATAATATAATCAATTATTTACAATGCGAAACTATCGTCAAAGGAGGTGTGACTATATGCAATGGACATATGGAGCGTTGTTTTTGCTTTCGCTGTCGCTGTTACCATTATACTTTCTGTTCGTGCGTAAAAAGCAGAACGAGCCGTGGATGTTATTTTTGTTCGCTTGCGTAGCAGTAGTCAACCTCGGGTATACCTTGATAGCATTTGGGGACACGGTAGAATTCGCGCTCTTTGCCAATAAGATTACATACCTCGGACAAGTTCTGATCCCTCTGTGTATGTTTATGCTGATCTCAAAGCTCTGCGGTTACACCTACAAGAAATGGATGCTTGGCGTGTTGATCGGTGCGGCGGTAATTATGTTCGCCATCATCTGCACCACGGGCTATCTCGATTGGTACTATACAAGCGCAACGATAGAAAAGGTTGACGGAGCAACCGTTCTCCATAAGGAATACGGAGTTTTGCATCCGATAAACCTCATATATGTTATTCTTTATTTCATCGGAATGATAACCGTAATCGGTTTATCGCTCGGTCAACATAAGAGCGCATCGCAAAAGCACGCCTGCGGAATGCTCTTGATCGTACTCGGCAATATCGCCATGTGGTGCTTCGGCAAGGTTATCCCTTGGGAAGTAGAATTCCTTTCGGTTACATACCTTATGAGCGCAGGCGGTTTCCTCATTGAGTGGCTGATGCTTCAAGATTACGTTCACAAGAACGAAGTTCCGAGTCCCGTCATCGTGGAGGAAAAAGCCCCGATCATTATCGTCGATAATATGACGAGAGCAGAAAAGATAAAAACAATTCTTGCCTCGCTCCCCGAGGATACCGTTCTCTCCACAAGGCAGATGGATATTCTCGAAAGAATACTCGACTACAAGAGCAGAAAAGAAATTGCCGTTGAACTTCACTTGTCGGAGAACACGGTAAAAACGCACACGGGTATGCTCTATAAAGCCCTCGGCGTATCGGGCAGAGATGAGATTTACGCTATGTTCCAAAAATAATCGTCTTTCGGGCGGTGGTTGCAAAAACCACCGTCTTTTTTTGTGCCTCAGAGCGAAAATCACCCTCGACTCACCCTAAATCACCCGTTTTTCACCCCAAATCACCCCTAAATCACCCTAATGGGTGAATGACTTTTGATAAAAAATATGTTAAACTATTACTGTCAAAAGGTAAAGACTCGTTTACACGGCGACAAAGATTTGCATAGGAGGTGATGTGAATGGTGAGAAAGCGAGTCAAGTTTGGCGAATTTGAAGTTCCCATCCCCAAAGGACATCAGAGAATAACCGACAAGGATGCAACGACGGACTACCTGTTCATCAATGCGCCGAAGGAGATCTACACGGTGTACTTTGACAGCGGAATGCCGTTTTACAGCGACAAGATTCTGAGCAGCTATCCCGAAGGAAGCACGCTTGAATTGAAGCTGCCCGACAGAAAGATTGTTTTCTTCTGCCCGTCACGTGGCGGTGATCGGAAGGACGGTCTATGGTACTTCAATATCGAATTTCCTACCGAGGACGAAGCGGAGGTGCTGACTCTGCCCGGACAGGTATTGGTAAACTCCGATGAGGTTTACCGCAAAACCGTGGGCGGCAAGCTCCCATTCGTTGAAATCCTTGAACAAATCAAACTCAATGTAAGCACAGGCAACGCCGATGCGGCAGTTCCCGTGTAAACAGAAAAAGGAGAAAAACAATGAAAACCAAAAGATTTATAGCATTGATGATCAGTTTGATTATGGTGCTTTCGATGATGTCGATTGCAGCATTTGCAGTCACCCCGACTGATGCGGTGAGCGAGGTTGAGTTGACACTTCCCGAGCCGCGCGCGGGCGAAACCGTAAACCTTAGTATTTCTTCTGTTGAAGCCAAGCACCATATGACCTATAAGGTAGTAGGGCTTCGTTGGTACAAACAGGGCGACGACAGACAGATGGGCGTTGAGAGTGGTGCAGACACATACTTCATCGGTGGTCAGTCCTATACCGTAGAGGTCGATCTCGAGGTAAAGAGCGGTAACAGCGGTTGGAATTTATCTTATGAGGCGTATGAAATTGATTACAGCGGAATTCACGCAACCATTAACGGTAAAACCGCCATTGTAAAATATCCGCCTCTCAATTCGGATAAACAAAAAACCATAACGGTTGCCTATACTTTCAGTTACATTGCTGACGGTATCATAAACTATCCCAACATTTCGATCCCCACGCCGATTGCGGGCAACCTTCCTCCCAAAAAGGAAGATTTAAAGGTAGGCTATCCCCGTGCGACTTGGCTCCCCTCCACAGATTACCTTTGGTACGTTTACGAAAACAATGCTTGGAGAAAGATGGAGCAAAATGAGCATTATGCTACAGGTGCGCGCTACAAGGTAGAGCTTGCGATCCAGACGAATGAAGGCTTCCGTTTTAATGTTGAAAATGCCGACGATTACAGAAACGACGGCGGTAAGCAGATTTGGGGTTATATCAACGGTGACAAGCGCACTATGGCACTCAAGGCACTGGGCGCAGGACAGTACGCCGACGAGATCGTATTCGTAACTTATGAATTTGCTTCCTGTGAGGCGCAGTACGTAGACAGCGTTTCCTTCAGCGGAATCATCGCCCCTTCGGCAACACAGCATCCTCAGTACAATCCTCCTGCGATGACTGGCAGTTACACATTGTTTGACGATGAAGAATTTACCGGAGGCGCACAGTTTAATTTTGTAAACGGCATTCAGTGGACATCTGTAAACGGACTTTTGGATGCCACCTCGGTATTTGAGATGGGTGGCGTTTATTCGATGACCTTCTTCATCAAGACATTTGACACGCACCGTTTCACCGATTGGGTAGATGGAAATGCCAACATAGGCTACGTTGATGTCATGGTTTTGCCCGACGATCCCACTATCGCGATGGTCACCGTCACCTTTTCTCCCTGCGACGGCGGTGTTCTTAGCGAGGTCAATATCAGCGGCATCAAGAATCCTGTACACGGCGAAGCTCCCGATTATGAGTTTACATATGGACAGGGATACGATCTCGGCACTTCTGCCGATGCGATAGTTTGGTATGACCTTACCGCCAACAAAAAGCTTCTCTCTACCGATACCTTTGTTTACGGTCATGAATATGAGCTTCGCATCATTCTCCGCTCCGAAAAGCAGATCCTTGGCGCAAGCAACGGTAAGTTTGAGTTTGCTTCTCACGATGCTCTCACAGTAAAGGCAAACGGAATAACTGCAACAAAGCTTGAAAGATACAATAACAATCCCGAGTCAAACTGGGTGCTTGCATCCATTCCCTTTGAGTGTGAAAAGCACACCATCGAGCAACTTGTGATCACGGTGGATAATCCCGTTGAGGGGATGCATCCCGCAAAACAGGTTGAAAAGGGTGACGATACCTACAATATCGAGGAATTTATATTCGTCGATTGCGATACGGATATGGGCTTGAACGCTGAAGGCGTGTTTGCCGGTGGAAAGTCTTACCGATTCGTTCTTGCAGTTACTCCCAAAGAGGGATTCAAATTTGAAAACGGTATCACAGCAGCAAAGGTAAACGGTCAGGATGCAGGCGTTCTGTTTGCAAACGAGGACGGTGTTTTGATCGTTCTGAACCTTCTTTCCGAAGAATTGCCTTATTACACTATTAGCTTTAGTCCCGGAGAAGGTATGGGAACGATGAGCTCCTTGACGGTAAAGGGAGGACTTATCACTTTGCCGGAATGTGAATTTACGCTCCCTGACGGAAAAAAGTTCGCCGGCTGGTCGACCGACGGTGGAATGACTCTTCTTACAGGAGAATATGACGTGACCGAGAGCGTAGACTTTGAAGCTATTTACGTTGAGGCAGGAGTGCATAGACACGTTTATTCCGAGGGATACGATTACAGTGACGACACGTTCCATTATAAGAGCTGTATAGATATAGAAAATTGCGATGACCCCAACGGCTCAATGATTTATAGCATGCATGACTACGGCAACAACAGCAACTGTGACGATACTTGTACGGTTTGCGGTTACATAAGAACCCAAGGTCTTGGTGGCGAGGCTCTCCACTTCTACGAGCATGAATGCTCTGAGGTCTGCCCCAACTGCGGACTTGCAAGAGAAGCAGCGCCTCATACGCCCGGAGCCGAGGCAACCTGCACTGAAGCGCAGAAGTGTACCGTATGTCAAAAGGTGCTTGAAGAAGCAAAGGGACATACACCCGGAGCAGAAGCAAATTGCGGACATGATCAGACTTGTACGGTTTGCGGCACTGTTTTGGTAGAAGCCAACGGTGAACACACTCCCGGTGCAGAAGCAACTTGCACTGAACCTCAGAAATGTACCGTTTGCGGTGCGGAGCTTAAGGCAGCAAACGGACATTCTGCCGGCGTTGAGTGGATCACCGATGAGAACGGTCATCACAAGCTCTGTGCTTGCGGTGAGAAGGTAGATGCAGGCGCACACGTTGATGAGAATGATGACAAGATCTGTGACATTTGCGGATACGAAGCAAAGGGCGGCTTTACCGATGACGGACAAGCCAAGAACGGTCTCGGTGCAGGAGCGATTATTGCAATAGTAATCGGCTCTGTGCTGGTAGTCGGAATCGGCGGCTTTGCAATCTTCTGGTTCGCTATCAAGAAAAAGAGCTTCTCTGATCTCAAGACAGTTTTTAAAAAGAAATAACCATATCAAATAAAGGGCATAAGCCCTGACACATGGGTTGGGGCTTGCCCCCAACCTATGTTGTTTTTAGGGAGAATACTATGAAAAAAAGAATATTTTCAATTTTATTGACGCTTGCCCTGCTGCTCGGCACAGCGGTGTTCACGGCAATTCCTGCATCTGCGGCAGTTCACAATTACGGTATCTACGTAGGCGGCATTCAGGTAAACGAGGATAACGCCGCCGACGTGCTGGGGGACGGTACCGTTTCTTATGATGCCGCCACCAATACCCTGACGCTGAACGGCGCCAACATCACCGAAGTCCACACTTCGGATATATTCACTGCCGGTATTTATGCCGAGATCGCGGATCTGACCATCAAGTTGGTGGGCGAAAATCGGATCACGGTTCCCATTCATGACGGCGGTATGCCGGATGGCAGTGAAGTGGCTGTCGCTTCTACCAAAAATATAGAAATATCCGGTACGGGCAAGCTTTGGTCAAACACTTACGTTGTAACAAGCATGCAGGACATTGCGATAAAGAATTGTGAGATATCATCTGACTGGATCTGTGTCAGCGCAATGAGCGACGTGACTGTGGAGGACGCGACGATCAGCGGCAAGGTGGGGCTAATCAACACCATGGCAGGTGACGTCACGCTGAAGAACACCAACGTTCCCGATGGCGGAAACTATATCGGAATATATACCGAAACCGGAGATGTTACCATTGACAACTGCAATGTGACGATACATGGCGCCGCCGTGGATGAGGAAACCATCCCGATCGCCGTTGGTGAGGGTGGCGGCACCCTCACGGTAAAAAATTCGGTGCTTGACCTGAGGGGCAATATGTACGGTATTTTGGCTCCCACAAGCGCGGGCGTCTTTGAAAATGTCAGCGGCAAGATCGAGATAAGCGGCGCTGCCGCCTATGCGATGATGTTTGGCGGCACGGTTTCAATGACGGAGTGCGATCTTGAGATCTCCTGTCGCGCCACCAAAGAGGGCGCGTGCGGCATCAGCGCCATGCAGGATATCGGCATCAAGGATAGCAAGCTGAAGATCGATGTCCGCGCCGCGGACAAGGAAAGCGCTCTTTGCATCGGCGGTATCGAATCCCCTAACACCAACGTGGATGTTTGGAACAGCACCCTGGAGCTGACGGCATCGGGTCCCAATGCCACAGGTATTTATGCCAATAACGTGAAGCTGAATAACAGCATCACAAGGATCGAGGCTACCGCGCTTGCCACCGGCAAGGGCTTTGCCGCAGGTATTGTTGCGGCGCAGGGCAGAGCCCTTGTGAGCGGAGGCGTGCTGGAGGTGCTTGTCACGGGCCCCGTGGAGCACGAGGGTCCTGCCACCGTAGGCATTCTCATGGGCAACGCCGTTCTTGTGCCCGAATTTATCGAGGCGGATGTGAAGCTGCGCGGCAATATGGCAATTTGTGCTGCCCCCGACCTCACGATCTACGGCAGGGATTATGAAATCGTGGCAAGCGCCAATATCAACGGTAGCGAACCCGTGGAATATAACAAGGAGAACATTGCAACCTACAAATATCTGCACATTCACCCCTTCTACACCGTGACCTTCAACACTAACGGCGGCACAGATACAATGGATGCGGTAGAAAACCTTTACGGCACGTTCACCATCCCTGAAAACGGATTCACCGCTCCCGAAGGCAAGCAGTTCAAGGGCTGGGCTTATACCGCGGATGGGGAGATAATTTCCGAAACGAGCTTTGACGTTCATAAGGATATTATCCTTTATGCTATCTGGGAAGATATTTCCGCTACTGCTCCCGATACCACCCCCGAAGAAAACGATCCCAACCATACTCATAGCTATAGTGAGGATTGGAAGCAGACAGCCGATGAGCATTACAAGGAATGTGCTTGCGGCGCAAAGCAATATAAGGGCGCACATATTGATTCCAATGCCAATGGCTCTTGCGACGTTTGCGGATATGTAATTACTGAAAGCAACGACGGTGCGCTCGGCGCAGGTGCGATCATCGGTATCGTTATTGGATCCGTAGCAGTAGTCGGTGTTGGCGGCTTCGCTCTCTTCTGGTTTGTTATCAAGAAAAAGAGCTTTGCAGATCTTATTGCAACATTTAAAAAGTAATAAGGAGAAACCAACATGAAAACAAAAAAGCGAATTTTAAGCGTATTGCTTGCGGCAATTATGGTTCTTGCAATAGTTCCATTCGCGGCAATTACCGCATTTGCCGACACGCCCGAAGCAGAAATCACTGAAGTTTCTACGTTTGGTGAGCTTCTTAACGCGGTAAACTCGGATAAAACTCACATAAAGCTGACAAATGACATTGAGAATATTGTTCCCGATGACGAGCTTCCCACAAAGCACCGCCTCGTGTTTGACGGCGGCAAGGAATACATACTTGACCTGAACGGCAATAAGCTGACGGTAGGCAACTACACAAACGAGTTCTATACAGACAATTTTTCTATGATCGCCGTATCGAACAACTCTGCCCTTCAGATCAAAAACGGTAGGATAACCTTTGAAAATTGGTATACGGAGCGTCGCACCGCCAAGGGTGTTGTTTACGTCACGGACACCTCTACTCTTACTGCAACAGACGTAGACATGTATAATGCTTACACCGGTACGGTGGTTTACGCCGACGATGAAGCAAAGGTTAAGATCGACGGCGGTGATTATACCGCACAAAGCGGATTTGCATTATATCTCACAGGGCAGGCGGCTCTTACTCTCGACGGCGGCGTTTGGATCGGCACCAGGATGGGTGACAGCACCTCTACCGTATATGTTGACGGCTACGGCGCGCTCTATTCCGAGAGCTCGGGAGAGCTTATTATAAATAATGCTTATTTCAATACCGGCATACAGGTACACGAGTCGCAGGTCGGCGCTTTTTCCACCACCACCCACGAGCTTGTGATCAACGGAATAAAGCAGGCAGAGGATATCTATTTTTCCGATGCAGGCAACCAGTTTTCGGCAATAGAAGCAGGCAAGGACTATTATTGGTATAAAAACGGACGTTCACGCGCTCTTTATAAGATCGAAAATCCTTTGTTCGCAAACGTTGTAAGCGTTATTTCCTATGAAAAGAAATATCCCATAGATATTCAGAACGGAATCGCCACGATTGGCGGCAACACCGTGACCGAGGTGTGCTACGGACAGACGGTTACTATTACGGCAGACCCTGCCGAAAGCGGTATGGAGTTCGTTCGTTGGGACACGAACGGCGTAGAGCTTACCGATTGGTACAGCGCATCGACCACCTTCACAATGCCGGCGGCGCCCGTATATATTGCGGCTTACTACGGTAAGGAAAGCGTAAAAACAGTAGGTGTTACCGTAGGTGATATGATCGTAGGTGAGAAGGCGTATGATACCGAGATCACCTTGGACGGCGGAGTAAAGCTGGAAATAGTCGAGTGGTACGAAGACCTGATCAAAATGGAAGAAAGCGATATTTTCAAGCCGGGTAAAACCTATGAATTGAAAATACTTGTTTATCCTCCCGACGAGCATAAGTTCGGTGATACCGTGACTGCGACCGTCAACGGAAAACAGGCCACCGTTAAATCGGATTCCGGTTATGCGATTATCGGTTATAAGTTTGACGCTCTCCCCGCAAATCCGTTCCCGGTAGTCTATAATACTCAGACAGCCCAGCTCGGTATAGGCGGTCTGCTTGAGCTTGACACGGCTCTTATGTCCTCTCAAAGCGCCGAATTCAAGACGGCGTTTGATGCAGGCACCGCAACTTACCAATGGTATAAGGACGGCGAGGCTATCGAGGGAGCCACCGATCCCGTTTACAATTTTACGGCAGAAGATAATGGAAGCAGATTTTATGTAATCGTAACGGCGGGCGGCAAGACCGCGTTTGGAGACGCTCACAGATGTTATAATCATCTATATCAGATATATCTCAACGCAAGCGACTTCGTTGCGGGCGGAAAAGCTCCTCAGATCTCTTCCGCGACCCCCGGTGTATCCATTAATCCCGAAAGCCTGTTTATCTGTGAGGGCAAGGATCAGCCCGAGCTTGATATTCAAAAAACGGTTTTGGTCCCCGGAAAGACCTATCTTGTTATCGGAACTCTCGTGCAGACAGGGGAAGCTAACATTCCCTACAACGCAAAAGTCTACGTAAATGACGTTCTGATGGAGGACAAGGTTGACGGCATATATCGATTCTTCTACAAATTCACAGTTCCCGCGGCGGATTTTCCCGTATATTACAAGACAAACGGCGCGGTCGGTATCGGCGTTACGTTAACAGTGGATACCCAGAAAATGTGCGACGAAAGCACAGCCTTCAAGCACGCCGTTGATATTCAAACGGAAAATCCCACCTATCAGACGGTTTTCTATCAGTGGTATAAGAACGGCGAGCCTATAAATGGCGCAACCAAAGAATCCTATACCGTAAAAACAACGGACAGAGACAGTTATATACACTGTAAGGTCACTCTCGTTGACGGCAAATACGGAATTGGTGAGCAGCACGTGATTACCAACGTAGTTACCGTGATAAACGTTAAGATGTCCTACCCGAAGAACGGAGATACAAGGCTTGTAAGCGGAATTTCTGCCGACGGTGCAGGCAAGATACAGATTATGTGGTGGCCTAAGGAAACGCAGGTAGAAATGCAAGGAAGCGACACCTATGTAGAGGGAACCGTATATGAATTCTATATTCTGTTTTCTGTGAAGGATGGCTTTGTCTTTGCGGACGCAGCCGACAGAACTGTTTACGCTTACGGCAAAGAGGTTACTCACGTGAGCGGTTACGCCTACACCGGCGAAGTGACTGCAATCCATAAGCATCAGTACAGCGATACAGTATGGGATCATGATGAATACGGCCATTGGCAGCCCTGCATCGTTCCGAACTGTCCCGATCCCAACGAGGAAGAAGAAGGATATGTTGAACACTGGGGCGGAAACGCGACATGCCAGACACAGGGCACATGTACTCAGTGCGGCGCAGAATATTATGCAGACCACGATTTTTCCGTTCCCGATTATCAATACGTTGATGAAATGAAATGCGCCAACTTCTGTGAGAATTGCGATCTATGGATAGACTGGAGCTATCACGAGGGCGGTGTGTCAACCTGTCAGCAAAAGTCGGTCTGTGATATATGCCACCACGAATACGGCGAGCTTGCAGCTTGCGCGGGCGGCACGGCTACTTGCACAGAACAAGCTGTATGCGCTACCTGCGGTGAAAAATATGGCGAGACCCTGCCTCACGACCACGGCACGGCTTGGAAGAGCGATGCAAACGAGCATTGGAACGAGTGCGAGTGTGGCGATAAGGCAAACAAGGCAACTCATACCGATAGCAATAACGACGGCAAGTGCGATACTTGCGAATTTCAGATGACTAACGGTGGCGGCAATACTGAAACTCCCGACACTCCCGATAATCCTAACAATACGCCCGACAACCCGAATAACACTCCCGATGATCCGAGCGACGATAAGGACGGATTCAGCGCAGGTGCAATTGTCGGCATCGTGATCGGCTCTGTAGCAGTAGCAGGCGTAGGCGGCTTTGCTCTCTTCTGGTTTGTTATCAAGAAAAAGAGCTTTGCTGATCTCATCGCAGTATTCAAGAAAAAATAATAGGCGTTAAACATAGCCCCCTGCCCCACAGGACAGGGGGAACAAAGGAGGAAGAACCGTGAAAACAAAACTCAAGTCAAAGTTCTTGTCAATTCTGCTCGTTCTTGCAATGCTTCTTACTCTTGGGCTTGGAATTGGCTTGCAAAACAGTCTTGTCTTGAAGGTTTATGCAACAGAGCCGGATAATGCTTTAGCAAATATTGCGGCATCGGAATTACAAATCGTGTTACATAAAAATGATCATAGTACAGTTAATACAACGTTTGCAGGTGGCAAATATTTGCACATAAACGGTGCTTATGAAACGTTAGAGATAAACGATTCAAGCGCTGGTGCTGACATGGAATATGATGTAAGCACGGGCACCTTGAAGCTTTATTGCACTGACAATATGGCTGAGTATAAAGGCAAACTTTCTCTTTATGGACTAAATGAATCAGATAAGCAATTGATTATTGAAGATTATTTCAATGGTTTTACTTTCTATAACTTAGCTTTTGAAAAAGGAAATTTGACCATAGAAAACACTTCTGGAAATACTAATTCTGTTGGCAGCTTTGGCTGGAAAAACAAATTTAAGCTCAATGGAGAATTAACTATTCGTGGAAATACAAGGGTTTATCTATGGCTCGGTGCCACCGGCTATAATTATGACGTTAACAACATAATTGAAGTTGGAACGCTTAAGCTTTTAGGTAATTCGTCACTATACTACACTGCGTACGTTTCCGATGACGTCTATGCCATTGTTTCTGCCAACAGTTTGGTTTTGGATACTGATGGAGAACTTTATCTTGATGCAGAAGATGCAGGTGGTCTTACAAGAGTTCTTAGCACAAATGATGTTACTCTTACAAAATGCAAAAAAATTACACTTGTTGCACCGGATAATTATGATACAACATTGACAAATTCAACATATTTGCGCAATGCAGTAACAACAGCAATCCCCGGTTATTATGCAAGCATAACACAACAATGCGATATTTATGACGAATATTATAAAACTTATCATTTAGTATCCGATTCACTATATTTTTCTGTTTCATTTGATGCAAATCGTGGAAGTGGAACAATGGCTCCTGTTAAGGATGTTCAAGGATATTATATATTGCCGGGCTGTACACTTGTTCCTCCAGAATATGAATATGAATTGGAATTTCAATGTTGGTCTGATAAATCCGGTGATAGTAATTATGCAGAAGGATCTTCTTTCTTTTTGTATAGCGATGTGAAATTCTATGCAAAATGGAAAATTGCAAGCGATCACATTGTAAGCTTTGATGCAAATGGCGGATCGGGCAGTATGACGGGTGGAAGTTATAAAGGCGGATACGCTTTGCCTGCTTGTTCGTTTACGGCACCCAGCGGCAAACAATTCAAATGCTGGGCGTTAGGCAGTGCAAGTGGGATGCAATTTGATACTGACGCAACTTATTATTTATACAAAGATGTAACTTTCTATGCAATTTGGGAAGATATTACTGTAACCGAATATAACGTGACATACAGTGACAACGGCGGTAACGGAACTATGGTCGGCGATGTCGTAGAAGCAGGTGGTACGTTCACGCTTGAGAATTGCACTTACGAAGCTCCCGAAGGCAAGCAGTTCAAGGGGTGGGCTGTTGGTGCTGTTAATGCAACGCCACTGAAGCAAGCGGGTGATCAAATTACCATTACTGCAGAAACGATTATCTATGCAATTTGGGAAGATCTTCCTGCGCACACCCATACAGATACCGACGGACAGTGGGAGAGCAATGGAAGATACCATTGGCACACTTGCTCTTGCACCGAGGAATTTGACAAGGTGGAACATAGCGGCGGTACGGCAACTTGCACCGAAAAGGCAGTTTGCTCGGTATGTAACGCCGCATACGGAAACACCGCAGCTCACAGCCACGGCTCTGAATGGAAAAACGATGCAAACGAGCATTGGAACGAGTGTGCTTGCGGAGATAAGGCAAACAAGGCAGCTCATACCGATAGCAATAACGACGGCAAGTGCGATACTTGCGAATATCAGATGAGTACCACTCCCAACACTCCCGATAATCCTAACAATACGCCCGACAACCCGAATAACACTCCCGATGATCCGAGCGACGATAAGGACGGACTCAGCGCAGGTGCAATTGTCGGCATCGTGATCGGCTCTGTAGCAGTAGTCGGCATAGGTGGTTTCGCTCTCTTCTGGTTTGTGATCAAGAAGAAGAGCTTCGCAGACCTTATTGCAGTATTCAAGAAAAAATAATAGGCGTTAAACAATATCCCCTTGTCTTTCGAGGCAAGGGGAACAGTTAAAGGAGAAAAAGACAATGAAAACAAAATTTAAGTCAAAGCTCTTGTCCATTCTGCTCGTACTCGTAATGGTGCTTGCGTTTGTTCCCGTGAGTGCCTTGACCGCATTTGCGGCAGGTGGAGCTAAAAAGGTGGATTTTGCCATCAAGGAGCATTGGGGCGTTTGTTTTGAACAAACGGGCTCAAATAATATTTATCCCATAACATTGACTAACGAGAACAAATTATCAGTACCGCTTCCGACTCTTTACCGAACGGATACCGACGATTACGTGTTTGACGGATGGTTTATTGCCGACACAGACACAAAGGTAACACAAGACACCGTTTTTGACGGATATACCGTAGTGGTTGACAGATGGACGTTCCAAGAAAAAGACTATAATACGGTTATAAGTAGCATTAAGGTAAATAATGTGGCTCTTGAAGCAGGTATGACAACCTCGGAATATAACGCGGCAGTACAGGGCGCTACCGCAATGGTAAACGGTGCGCCTGCAGATGCCATTACTGCCGACAGTGCTAAGACCTATACGATCTATCACGGACTTAACAAGAGCGGCGCCCCCCTCGGTGCAGAAGAAGAGGTTGAGGTAGGTCAGGACTATTCGGTTGTTACGAAGATCAAGCTTGCGAACGGATATACCTTTGATCCCAATATCACATTCTCATCTGAGAAAGGTATGTGCGCAAGCGAAAGATTTTTGGGCGGTGCTGATATTTATACAAGAGAATGGAACACCCTTGCAACCGAGATTGAAATGACCATCAACTTTATGAATACCGATTACTATTTTGATCAGACACCGCAAAGTAGAAATCTTGAAAACTATGCCCAGTATAAGAACTGGTACACGGTTTCAAAGTTTGAAGGGCTTGAATCGGTTACTCTTCAATATGAGTCCGGCGGTGAGTGGGCTGTATTTATTGATAACGTGCCGTTTGAAGCCAATGGCGAAAAAGCAGGCGGATTTGTAACAGTATCCCCCTATTTAAATACTACGAAAACCTTCAGACTCGTTGCAAATTATACGCAAGGAAAAGTATATAGCGAGCCCTTTGAGATCTCCTGGGCGTGCCTCAATCCCGTGATTGATAGTGTGCTCCTTGGCGTTACCGCGCCTACGAACGGTTATTCACCTCAATATACGGTAACAACCGACTCAAACTGCTATATTCTCAAATCCGAGAATGCCGAAACCGTGAAGAACGGTATCAAGTGGACGGGTGATGTTGTTGGTGAGCTTGCTGTTAGCGGTTCAAAATTTAATAATGATAACGACTACACCGTAAGCATCAAGCTCGTTGCACAGGACGGATATACCTTTGCAAACAACGTTACGGCAACGATCAATGCAAACAACGCAAATGTTAGCGTAGTCAGCGACACCGAAATCAGAATAAGCTACACCTTCCCGAAGTCCGAAAAAACGAAATGGAATGTAATTTTCAGTAACGTTGGGGGTTATGCATCCGGGACAATGCAACCTGTACAGATCGAAGAAGGTGAGTATATTCTTCCCGAACCCACATACACCCCTAATACCGGATATGTATTTGAAGGCTGGCTTATAAAAGGCTTGCTAAAGCAACCCGGAGATGTTATTGTCGTAACGGAAAACACATATCTTGATGCCAAGTGGAAAAATACGATTGATTATGATGCTCCTCACGGATTTACAAAGCAGCCATCCGATGCATCCGAGGTTTTAGGTATACAGATAAAATATTACGTAGACAACTTTACCATTGATCCGTCTATCGCATACAACAGTGTTGTTGCGCAAATTTATAATCCCGAAACCGGAGAATGGGTTACTGAGTATAACGGCGCACATGCAGGAAACGGACTTGTTGAAGAGTATGGACAACAGTATATTGTTTTCAACTCTCAAAATGCCGCCACCTTTACGTTCCGCCTTTATGTAAGACAAAACAGCACGAATGTAGCAATTAGCGAAGCATTTACTGTAACTTGGGCAGCAAAAAAATTTACTACACAGCCTCAAGGTGATATGGTTGTTGTAGGAGATACCGTTACTGTTACGGCAGATAAGAATTTCTATGTAAAGAAATATGAGATCGAGTACAAAGACGGCGGTGTATGGAAGCTTTATCAGGAAGTAGATGCAACCGGCAAGGAGTGGGATGCATTTAGCTTTGACTTCACGTCCGATGTCGCAAAGTCCGTCACATTTAGATTGAAAGCATATGCGGATATGTATGACGAGGAACAGGAAGACTGGGTAGTCGGTCTTATTGACACATCCGAGGAATTTACCATCACTTGGACGAGCAACGAACACGTACACGTTTATAGCGCAATTCCTAACGGCAAGGATGAAACTAATCACTGGAAAGAATGTACCGATCCTGCTTGTCCCGATAAGGCACATAGCAAGATAGAAGCAGAAGCGCATAAGGATAACACAGCTGACTACAAGTGTGATGTTTGTGGTTATGATCTTCCTGTACTCGGATATACCGTATCCTTTAATGCAAACGGCGGTTCAGGCACTATGCTTGACGAAACCGAGCAGCTTGGCGGATACGTTCTCCCCGAATGCACATTCACCGCACCGACAGGCAAACAGTTCAAGGGTTGGGCAACCTCCGCTAACGGCGAAGTGATTGGTGCAACATATAACGTAACTGCAAATGTTGAGTTCTATGCAATTTGGGAGAACATTCCCGTAACCAATTATACCATCAACGCAACCGCAGGTGCAAACGGCTCGATTTCTCCTTCGGGTGATACTACCGTTGCGCAGGGTGCAAATCAGACCTATACCATCACCGCAAACAGCGGCTATCACATCAAGGACGTTAAGGTTAACGGATCAAGCGTAGGTGCGGTTGCAACCTACACCTTTACAAATGTTACCGCAAACGCAACGATTACCGTTGAATTTGAGGTTGATACCGTTCCTCACGTTTGCAATCCCACGCTCGTTCCCGAAGATGAGCCGGATTGCACCACCGCAGGCAAGAGCGCATATTATCATTGCGGATGCGGAAAGAACTATGAGGATGCACAGGGTAATACCGAAATAACTAACCTTGAAACTTGGGGTATCCTTAACGCACTCGGTCACAATCCGAGTACAGCTTGGTCAACCGATGGAGAATACCATTGGAAAGAATGCACGAGATGCGCAGGACAGCAGCTTGAAAAGGGCGCACACGCCGACAGCGATACCAACGGCAAGTGTGATGTCTGTGGCGCA